>NZ_NWTB01000002.1:0-578758 GCF_002531875.1 Sinorhizobium sp. FG01 | reverse complement strand
CACCTTCATCAACGGCAACCGCGTCGTGGTGTTTCCGCCGAGCCCTGGGAGCTATGCGTCCGAGCGAATGGGCTGACGGCAAGGAAACGTATCGCCAACCGACTCAACCCCGCTCGGCAACGAGCGGGGTTTTTCGTTCCAGGCTGCTGAATGGCTTCGGCTTTGCGCATTTCCGAAAACGCCGCTTGACTCCGCGGTATTATGGCATACCATAGTATGTAATAGAGATATCAAGGAGGCGGCGATGCCCATCGAAATCCGCAAGACCCTGCTGCAGGTGGAGACGACGCTGATCGAAGGCGGCAAGGCTGCGCCGGCGCCGCTGAAGCTCTATTCGGCCATCGCCGTCGTGAAGAACCCCTGGGCGGGTGTGGGCTACGTCGAGAACCTGAAGCCGGAGATCCACGCCGCTGCCCCGGTTCTCGGCGAGCTGCTGACGAAGATGATCATCGACGCCGTCGGCTCGGGCGAGGCGGTCGAGGCCTATGGTAAGTCGGCCATCGTCGGTCTCGACGGCGAGGTCGAGCATGCCTCGGCACTGATCCACACGCTGCGCTTCGGCAATCACTACCGCCAGGCTGTCGGGGCCAAATCCTATCTGGCCTTCTGCAATACGCGCGGACCGGCAAACGCACCCTTGATGATCCCCCTCATGGACAAGAACGACGAAGGACGCCGCTCCCATTATCTCACCATCCAGACTTCTATCGCCGACGCCCCGGCGGCAAACGAGATCGTCGTTGCGCTCGGCGCCTCGGTCGGCGGACGTCCGCATCACCGGATCGGCGACCGCTATCAGGATCTGAAGGATCTCGGGCAGGACGTCGCCAACCCGGCCGGCGTTTGACGCCTCTCTATTGGACCGCGGCGATGCTTCAGTCAGAGCGAACGGAATTTGCTGGCCTGGGTGCCGGGCGAGAGCGAACCGCACATGGCGCCGCCTATGTGGAGACCGGCCATGGCGAACCGCTTGTCCTCGTCCACGGGGTAGGCATGCGGCTCGAGGCCTGGGCGCCGCAGGTTGCCGCCTTGTCTGGCCGGTGCCGGGTCATCGCCGTCGACATGCCGGGCCATGGCAAGAGCGACAGGCTGGCTCCGGGCGCCAAGCTCGAGGATTTCGTCGCCTGGCTGGGCGTCTTTCTTGATGACCTGAAACTCGCGTGTGTCAATCTCGCCGGCCATTCGATGGGCGCCCTGATCGCCGGTGGCGCGGCCGTAACCTTTGGCACGCGCATCCGCCGCGCGGCGCTTCTGAATGGCGTATACTTGCGTGATGCCGATGCGAAGGCGGCAGTCGTCGCCCGGGCCCAGATGATCGGCAAGGGCGCCGTCGACGTCGACGGGCCGCTGAAACGCTGGTTCGGCGAGGATAGTGGAACCGCGTCGGTCTACGAACTGACGCGAGGCTGGCTGCAGGCCGTTGATCCTGAAGGCTATGCGACGGCCTATAGCGCCTTCGCGCATGGCGATGCCGTCTATGCCCCACGCTGGCCCGAGGTTCGTTGCCCGGCCCTGTTCCTGACCGGCTCGGAGGATCCGAACTCGACGCCGGAAATGGCGCACGCCATGGCCGCCGCGGCGCCGTGCGGCTGGGCGCGAATTATTGAAGGGCACCGCCACATGGTCAATCTGACGGCGCCCGACACGGTCAATGCAATCCTCGAAGACTGGCTTTCAAGGGAAGGGGAGAGGTCATGAACACAGCTTCTTTGGACCCCCGCGCGCTGCGCGACGCCTTCGGTTCGTTCATGACCGGCGTGACGGTGGTCACGGCGAAGGACGCCTCTGGAAATCCCATCGGCTTTACCGCCAACTCCTTCGCTTCCGTGTCGATCGATCCGCCGCTGCTGCTCGTCTGCATCGCCAAGACCTCCCGCAATTTCGCGACGATGACGGGCGCCAAGGGCTTTGCCGTCAACGTCCTGTCGGAAAAGCAGATGACCGTTTCCAACACCTTCGCCAAACCGGTGGAGGATCGTTTCGCGACGGTCGAATGGCGGCATGGGCCATACGGCGCTCCGATTCTCGCCGGCGTCAGTGCCTGGTTCGACTGCTCGACGAACGAGATCGTCGACGCCGGCGACCACGCCATACTGATCGGCCGCGTCGAGGCCTTCGAGAACGGTGTCATGGCCGGGCTCGGCTTCGCACGCGGCAGTTACATCACGCCGGGTCTGTCCGGCAAGGCGGTGTCGGCCGCCGCGGAGGGCGTGCCGCTGATTGCCGCCGTCGTCGAGCGCGCCGGCGCCGTCCTCTTGATCCCGGAGGCGGGTGGCCACTGGCGCCTGCCACAGATGGAGCTCAAGGGCGGTGAGCCGCTGGCGGCGCTGCAAGATCATCTGACGAACACGACGGAATTGGCGATCGAGGTCGGATTTCTCTATTCGGTCTACGACAACAAGACGACCGGCCACCAGCACATCGTCTATCGGGCCGCCGCCGAGCCCGGCGACACCAAGGCGGGGCGGTTCGTCCCGATTGCGGACCTGCCGCTCGACGCGATGGACAACTCCGCCACGGCCGATCTCCTGAGGCGCTTTGCCGCCGAGAGCGCGCTCGGCAACTTCGGCGTTTACGTCGGGGATGAGAAACAGGGCAAGGTTCACCCCTATGCCAGAAAGGCCTGATCCATGAAATTCTCGCTTTTCGTGCATCTCGAGCGGCTCAATCCCGGACAGTCGGACGAGAGCCTCTATCGCGAGTTCATCCAGCTTTGTGAAATCGCCGACAAGGGCGGCATGCATGCGATCTGGACCGGTGAGCACCATGGCATGAGCTTCACGATCGCGCCCAATCCCTTCCTCAGCCTCGCCGATCTCGCCCGCCGCACGAAAAATGTCCGGCTCGGCACCGGCACTGTGATCGCGCCGTTCTGGCACCCGATCAAGCTCGCCGGCGAAGCGGCGATGACCGACATCATCAGCGACGGTCGGCTCGACATCGGCATTGCCCGCGGCGCCTATAGTTTCGAATACGAGCGGCTCGCCCCCGGATTGGACGCCTGGGGCGCCGGCCAGCGGATGCGCGAGCTCATCCCCGCCATCAAGGGCCTGTGGGAAGGCGACTACGCGCATGAGAGCGAGTTCTGGACCTTTCCGTCGACGACCTCGGCGCCGAAGCCGATGCAGGCGCCGCATCCGCCGATCTGGGTGGCGGCGCGCGATCCCAACAGCCATGAATTCGCGGTCGCCAATGGCTGCAACGTACAGGTCACACCGCTTTGGAACGGCGACGGCGAGATCGCCAGCCTGATGGAGCGTTTCGAGGCGGCCTGCGCCCAGAACCCGGAGATCAAGCGCCCGAAGATCATGCTGCTGCAGCACGCCTATGTCGGCACGGACGAGGCTGATCTCGAACAGGCCGCCAGGGAGATGAGCGTCTACTACAACTATTTCTTCGCCTGGTTCAAAAACGAAAAGCCTATCCGGCAGGGGCTGATCAAGACGATTTCCGAAGAGGAAATGGCTGAGAATGCGCTGATCTCGCCCGAGGTGATGCGCAAGAACCTCGCGGTCGGCACGGCCGATCAAGTCATCGCCCGCCTGAAGACCTATCAGGCGATGGGTTACGACGAATATTCCTTCTGGATCGATACCGGCATGAGCTTCGAGCGCAAGAAGGGCTCGCTTGAGCGCTTCATCGCCGATGTCATGCCGGCATTTGCGGAGTAGGGCACATGCAGCGCTTCCAGTGCTATATCGATGGCGAATTTGCAGACGGCGAAGCCCGCTTCGAAAGCATCGACCCGGCGACGGGTGCCGCCTGGGCGGAGATGCCGGAAGCGCGCGAAGCCGATGTCAATCGCGCTGTCGAGGCGGCCCATAGGGCCCTTTCCGCGGGACCGTGGTCCAAGCTGACCGCCACCCAGCGAGGCAAGCTTCTTTACAAGCTTGCCGACCTCGTCGCCGAGAATGCCCAGAAACTGGCCGAACTGGAGACGCGGGACACGGGCAAGATCATCCACGAGACCTCGGCGCAGATTGCCTATGTCGCGGAATATTATCGCTATTACGCCGGGATCGCCGACAAGATCGAGGGTTCCTATCTGCCGATCGACAAGCCGGACATGGATGTCTGGCTGCGCCGAGAACCGATCGGCGTCGTCGCTATGGTCGTGCCGTGGAACAGCCAGCTGTTCCTGTCGGCGGTGAAGATCGGCCCGGCGCTGGCGGCCGGCTGCACCATGGTAGTGAAGGCCTCGGAAGACGGGCCGGCGCCGGTCCTTGAATTTGCCCGGCTCATCCACGAGGCGGGCTTCCCGGCCGGCGTCGTCAACATCATCACCGGCTTCGGCCCCGCCTGCGGTGCGGCGCTCAGCCGCCATCCGAAGGTCGATCATATCGCCTTTACCGGCGGGCCGGAGACGGCGCGTCATGTGGTACGCAATTCGGCGGAGAACCTCGCCTCGACCTCGCTTGAGCTCGGCGGCAAGTCGCCCTTCATCGTCTTTGCCGATGCTGATCTTGAGAGTGCGGCCAATGCCCAGGTCGCCGGCATCTTCGCGGCGACCGGCCAGAGCTGCGTCGCCGGATCGCGATTGATCGTCGAGACAAGCGTCAAGGACCGCTTCCTCGACATCCTCAAGGCAAAGGCCGAGGCGGTCCGGATCGGCAGCCCTCTCGACATGGCGACCGAGGTCGGGCCACTCGCGACCCGCCGTCAGCGCGATCATATCGAGGCGCTGGTCGAGCGCTCGCTTGCCGCCGGCGCCAAGCTGGTCACGGGCGGCACGGCCCCCGAAGGCGCCGGCTACTATTACCGGCCGACCATTCTCGATTGCGACGGCAGTGCTTCGCCGTCACTTGATGAGGAGTTTTTCGGTCCCGTCCTTTCCGTGCTTTCCTTCGAAACGGAAGCGGAGGCGCTCGAACTCGCCAACAATACCCGCTACGGCCTCGCGGCCGGCCTCTTCACCCGCGACCTCACCCGTGCACACCGCCTGATCAAGGGGATCCGCGCCGGGATCGTCTGGGTCAATACCTACAGGGCGGTTTCGCCGATCGCGCCCTTCGGCGGTTTCGGGCTTTCCGGCCACGGCCGCGAGGGCGGCATGGCGGCCGCGCTCGACTTTACGAGGACGAAGACGGTGTGGCTGAGGACCTCGGACGAGCCGATCCCCGATCCTTTCGTGATGCGGTGACGGCGATGTTGTACGAAATCCGCACCTATCGGCTGAAGAACGGCGCCATCCCCGCCTACCTGAAGGTGGTCAGGAAGAGGGCATCGCGATCCAGAAGAAGCATCTCGGCGAGCTCGTCGCCTATTTCTTCTCCGAGATCGGGCCGATCAACGAGATCGTGCACATCTGGGCCTATCGGAGCCTCGACGATCGCGAGAGGCGCCGGGCCGCACTCATGGAAGACCCGGCCTGGCGGGCTTTCCTCCCCAAGATACGCGACCTCATAGAAGTCGCGGAGAACAAGATCATGAAGGCGGCGCGCTTTTCGCCGACGGGCGGCAGCGTGTCATAGAACAACCAAGCAAAACCGGATCACGGAGCAAGGGAACATGAAGAAGATACTCGCTTTGGCGGCTGCAGCCGCAACCATCGCAACGGCCATGCCGGCAACGGCCGCCGATCTCGTCTTTTCCAGCTGGGGCGGCACGACGCAAGACGCGCAGAAAAGCGCCTGGGCAGAGAAATTCACGGAAAAGACCGGCATCAACGTCCTGCAGGACGGGCCGACGGACTATGGCAAGCTGAAGGCGATGGTCGAGGCAGGCTCGGTGACCTGGGATGTCGTCGACGTCGAGGGCGACTATGCGGCGCAGGCCGGCAAGAACGGGCTGCTCGAGAAGCTCGACTTTTCGGTGATCGACAAGACGAAGCTCGACCCGCGCTTCGTCACCGACTATTCGGTCGGCAGCTTCTATTATTCCTTCGTCATCGGCTGCAACAAGGATGCGGTCGAGGCCTGCCCGAAGACCTGGGCCGATCTCTTCGACATCGAGAAGTTCCCCGGCAAGCGCGCCTTCTACAAGTGGTCGGCCCCGGGTGTCATCGAGGCTGCGCTGCTCGCCGACGGCGTCCCGGCCGACAAGCTCTATCCGCTCGATCTCGACCGCGCCTTCAAGAAGCTCGACACGATCAAGCCGGAAATCATCTGGTGGACCGGCGGTGCGCAGTCGCAGCAGCTCCTCGCCTCCGCCGAGGCCCCCTTCGGCAGTCTCTGGAACGGCCGGATGACGGCGCTCGCCCAGAGCGGCATCAATGTCGAGACCTCGTGGGAGCAGAACATTACCGCCGCCGACTCGCTCGTCGTGCCTAAGGGCGCAAAGAACAAGGAAGCCGCGATGCAGTTCATCGCGCTCGCTACCTCGCCTCAGGCGCAAGCCGATCTCGCCAAGGCCACCGGCTATGCGCCCATCAACTTGGATTCTCCCAAGGTGATGGACCCGGAATTGGCGAAGACATTGCCGGATGCGCAGACGGCAAGCCAGGTCAATGCCGACATGAGCTACTGGGCAGAGAACCGCGACGCAATCGGCGAGCGCTGGTACGCCTGGCAGGCAGAGTAAATGTAGGAGGCGGGGAGTGCGCAGCCCGTACTCCCCGCCGATCCCACGCAGGGGCAGGAGGAGGTCCCTCGCGCAGCTGAAATGGGAGACACAGCCATGTTGTCGCGTACCGACGCGAGGGCGGAAGGATCGAAGATCCCTGCACACCGCCTGCGCTTCACCGACTTCGACCTGACCTTGCCGGCGCTCGGCCTGCTGGTCCTGTTCTTCGTCGTGCCGGTCGCCATCCTGTTGGCGCGCAGCGTCTCGGAGCCCGTGCCGGGCCTCGGTAACTATGCCGAACTCTTGGGCTCCTCCACCTATCTCAGGATATTCGCAAATACCTTCATCGTTTCCGGCCTGGTCACGCTCGTATCGCTGCTGATCGGCTTTCCCGTCGCCTGGGCGCTGGCCATCATGCCGAGCCGCCTCGCTTCTGTCGTCTTCGCCATCCTGCTCTTGTCGATGTGGACCAATCTCCTCGCACGCACCTATGCCTGGATGGTGCTGCTGCAGCGCACCGGCGTCATCAACAAGCTGCTGATCGGCCTGGGCCTGATCGACAAGCCTCTGCCGCTCGTCAACAACCTGACGGGGGTGACGATCGGCATGACCTATATCATGCTGCCCTTCATCATCCTGCCGCTCTATGGCGTCATCCGGAAAATCGATCCGGCCGTTTTGCAGGCGGCGGCGCTTTGCGGCGCCAATCGCTGGCAGGCCCTCGTCCGGGTTCTCCTGCCGCTCGCCATTCCCGGCATGGCGGCCGGCGCTCTGATGGTCTTCGTGATGTCGCTCGGCTACTTCGTCACGCCGGCGCTGCTCGGCGGGACGGCGAACATGATGCTCGCCGAACTCATCGCGCAGTTCGTTCAGTCTCTGGTCAATTGGGGCATGGGCGGTGCAGCGGCCCTGGTGCTGCTGGTCGTCACGCTCGCGCTCTATGCCGTTCAGCTACGCTTCTTCGGCACCGACCGGATGGGAGGACGTTGACATGCTCCTGAATTTCGACCGACTCGGCCGGTGGAAGCTGGTTCTCCTCGGCATCACATTGCTGACGGCCGCCTTCCTGCTCCTGCCCATCCTGTTCATCGCGGCGCTCTCCTTCGGCTCGTCGCAATGGCTGATCTTTCCGCCGCCCGGCTGGACGCTGAAATGGTATCAGGAACTGGTTGCCGATCCCCGCTGGCTGGAGTCCGCCTGGACGAGCTTCCAGATCGCCATCATCGTCACGGTCCTTTCGGTCCTGCTCGGTCTCGTCACCTCTTTCGGTCTGACGCGCGGCCGCTTCATGTTTCGCGAAGCGCTGAAAGCCCTATTCCTGACGCCGATGATCCTGCCGGTCGTCGTTCTCGCCGTGGCGCTCTACGCGTTCTTCCTGCAGATCGGCCTCAACGGAACGCTGACCGGCTTCGTCATTTCCCATCTGGTGCTGGCGCTGCCCTTCTCGATTCTGTCGATCACCAGTGCACTCGAGGGTTTCGACAAGTCGATCGAAGACGCCGCCGTGCTGTGCGGCGCGTTCCCCTTCGAGGCGAAGATCCGCGTGACGCTACCGGCGATCAGCCACGGCATCTTCTCGGCGGCGATCTTCTCCTTCCTCACCTCCTGGGACGAAGTCGTGGTGGCGATCTTCATGGCGAGCCCCACGCTGCAGACGCTTCCCGTCAAGGTCTGGGCGACGTTGCGGCAGGATCTGACGCCGGTCGTCGCCGCCGCCTCCACCCTCCTCATCCTGCTCACCGTGCTGTTGATGGTGCTCGTCGCCATCGTTCGCAAAGGATTGAAGTCATGAGCAAACCCTTCCTGCAAATCCGCGGCATCCGCAAGGAATATGGACCCGTCACCGCCGTTCAGGACGTCAATCTCGACGTAGCGCAGGGGGAGTTCCTGACATTCCTCGGGCCCTCCGGCTCGGGAAAGAGCACGACGCTCTATATTCTTGCTGGCTTCGAGGATCCGACCCGCGGCGACATCGTGCTGAACGGGGAAACGCTGCTGTCGACGCCGTCGCACAAGCGCAATATCGGCATGGTGTTCCAGCGCTACACGCTGTTTCCGCATCTCACCGTCGGCGAGAACATCGCCTTCCCGCTGAAGGTCAGGCGGCTGCCGAAGGCCGAGATCGATGCCAAGGTGCGCGACATGCTGAAGCTCGTGCGGCTCGAAGGCTTCGAGGACCGCAAGCCGGCACAGATGTCCGGCGGCCAGCAGCAGCGCGTCGCGCTGGCGCGGGCGCTCGCCTATGACCCACCGCTGCTCTTGATGGACGAGCCGCTTTCGGCGCTCGATAAGAAACTGCGCGAGGAGATCCAGCACGAGATCCGCCGCATCCACCAGCAGACGGAAGTGACGATCCTCTATGTCACCCATGACCAGGAAGAGGCGCTCAGGCTCTCCGATCGGATCGCCGTGTTTTCAAAGGGGGTGATCGACCAGATCGGCACGGGACCGGAACTCTACGCCAATCCGGCAACCCGCTTCGTCGCCGAGTTCATCGGCGACAGCGATTTCCTACCCTGCGATCTGGTGACGGCGGCAAACGGCAAAGCGGAGATCGCGCTCGCCGGCACGACAGTTATCCCGAACGTACCGGTGCATGGCAAGCCGGTTGCCGGCGGCAAGGCGGCGCTTATGCTGCGGCCGGAACGCTTGCGCCTGATGCGATCGGCGCCGGGCGGCGCGACGGCTCTGCCCGTCACGGTCAGCGACATCACCTTTCTCGGCAACAACATCCATGTCGCGACCGAGACCGCCAGGGGCGACGCGCTGGCCGTTCGCCTTCCCTTCGGTCACGAGGCGATTTCCAGCCTCAGCCGCGGCGACAGCGTCTGGCTCGGCTTCGACCCGGCGACGGCGCACGTCTTCTGCTGAAGCGGCGTAAGGTTCGGAAAAGCGGTGATAATCCCAGGTTGGCGCCTGCTTTGCTAATCTTCAGAGAGTTCTTCCGCTGTTGCTGCGACAGGTGCATTGCCCAAGGAATTATCCGCATATTTGAAAGCAAGTATGCTGATGACCGAGGCGATGATTACGAACAGGACGAGACGCATGAAGGTTTCCCGGGGATCGTTGCATTGGCTAGCAACTCACCCGGAGACCTCGTTGTTCCAGCGCGAAGGATGCCTCACCGGTAGTTGGTGGGAACCAGTGCCGCCCTGGCCGGCGGCGTCTCCAACTCCGCTCGGTCGACAGCAAGGATGCTCATCACGAGAGAGACGAGGACGAGTATCAGCGCCATGAATGCGATGCCTGCCTTATCCATCCCCCATCATGATCGCGGGAATGCGAGCAAAACGGGGCGCCGGCGGCCAAGAATTCCACCAGTGCGCATCATGGTTAATTTCGTCTGAAGAGAGGGGCTTTTTTTACTTTCGCGCCAGCTCCGGGCGGCACTGTTACCCCGCCCTCGCGCCTTGCTGTTCCGCGAGCAGCGCCTCGGCGATTGCCGCCGCATTCTTGACATGCACATTTGCCGCCTCATAGGCCGCCGCGCCGTCGCCGGCCTTGATCGCGTCGATGATCTTCTGCATCTGGGCCGGACCCTGCTTGTCGCGGTCGGGCGTCTTGATCGTCATGGAGCGCAGGTGATTGATCCTCGCGGTGATCGAATTGACGATTCCCCAGGCGACATGGCGGCCGGAATTCTCAAACAGGGTGCGGTAGAAATCCGTCGTGGCGCTGAGAACCGCCGCGAGCTCGTTGGCGGCATAGGCGGCCCGGATGCGGGCAAGGATGCGCTCGAGCTCGGCCACGACCGCGGGGTCCTTTTGTGTGGCGCAGGCCTTGGCGGCGATGCCTTCGAGCACGCCGCGGATCTCGTAGATCTGCCGGGCCTCCTCCGGGGTTGTCTCGGCGACGATCGGGCCGCGGTTCGGTTGGATGGCGACGAGGCCTTCGGATTCCAGGTGCCGCAGCACCTCGCGGACGATCGTCCGGCTGACGCCGAGCTGGTCGCAGAGATCGCGTTCGACAAGCCGTTCGCCGGCCCTGAAGTGCATGTTGACGATAGCGTCGCGCATCTTTTCCAGGGCAAGCTCGCGAAGGGTCTTCTCCGGACGGAGGACTCGCATCGGCTGTTCAGACGCGCTCATGGGGCCGTTCCCTTTCCGCCAGCACCTGTGGCAAATGCGCGATCTCGATCCGGTCCTGGCCGTTACGTCCGAGCCGCATATTATGGGATACCATAATATCACTGGAGAAGGCGTCTGTCAGCAGGATACGCGTCGACATGCGCTGCGTCTAAAGTTGTCTGCCGGCCGGAAGGGATAGTCACGAAAATGCCGCAGTTAACCCTGGGCGGCCCCGGTGGAAAGCGACTCGATGAGCGCGGTGATGTAGCCATAGCAGAAGGCGAAGGCAACGCCGGTCGGGTCGCGGCCGCTGATCGTCGGCACGTGGTCGGGCATCACCATGTATTGGTATCCCACCTCGTGATAGATCTTCAGCGAGCGCACCATGTCCATGTCGCCCTCGTCGGGGAAGGTTTCCATGAAGGAAAGCTTGCCGCCGCGGATGTTGCGGAAGTGCAGATTGAAGATCTTGCCGCGCGTGCCGAACCAGCGGGTGATCTCGTCGATCTCCTCGCGCGGATTGTCGAGCATCTCGCCGATCGAGCCCTGGCAGAAGTTCAGGCCGTGATAGGGGCTCTCATGCATCTGCACGAATTTCTTGAGCCCCTCGACCGTGCCCAACACGCGCGTGACGCCGCGATAGCCGGGCGGCGCATAGGGATCGTGCGGATGGCAGGCGATGCGTACCCGATTGCTGGTCGCGACCGGCACGACGCGTTCCAGGAAATAGTCGATGCGCTCCCAGTTCTCGTCCTCCGACAGAACGCCGGCCAAGCCCGGCGCGGCGTTCTGGTCGATCCGATCCCAGCGAAACGCCTCGTTCATCGAACCGCCGCGGCCGCGTTCCATTTCGCTGCGGGGAATGCCGATCAGGTTCAGATTGTACTTGGCCGCCGGAATGCCGGCGCGGGCGCAGTTCTCGATCATCCGGCAGACAGCATCGATCTGCCGATCGCGTTCCGGGCCGGCCAGCAGGATATCCGGAAAGGAAGCTTTCTCGATCGGCTTCGAGGGCAGGGGAAGCTGGATCATGTCGAGTACGAGGCCGAAACTCTCGACATGGTCGCGATGCCGTTCCAGATCCTCGAGCGTCCAGCCTGCCGGATCGCCCGGCGGATCGGCGGAGATGTTTTTGACGCCAAGCTGGGCGTAGACCCGGTAATCCTCGTCGTCGCGCGCCGCGACCTGCGTTCCTACATACACGGAGAGGCTCCTTCCCGAACTTATCCAGTGTCGTATGACATAATATGAATTATTCGGAGATGTCGAGCGATTATTGCTCGGCGAGCCGGCGATAGCGGCGCTGGCTGGCGATGATGTGCTTGCGCATCGCCTGCCTGGCGCGTTCCGGATCCTGGTCGGCAATGGCTGCGAGGATGTCGGCATGTTCCGCCTGGACGCCGAGCAGATAGGCCTTGTCGGCCGCCTCGGGCAACGTCGTGAACTGGCTGCGGGGAATGGCACGCGGCCCGAACTGGCGCATCACATCGAGGTAAAAGCGGTTGTTGGTCGCCGCGGCGATGGCCATGTGGAACTCGAAATCGGCCTCGACCGTCGGCTTCCCCTCCTCGATCAGCTGCGCCATCTTTCTGTTGGCGACGCTAATCGCCGCTTCCTGCTCGGCGGTCCTGCGATATGCGGCAATCGCCGCGGCTTCGCTCTCGCAGGCCAGCCGGAACTCGAGGAGCTCAAGCGTTTCCGGGATGCTCCTGATTTCGACCGGAGTGAGCGCGAAGCGCCGGCTTGCTTTCGGGTCGCTGACAAAGACGCCCTTGCCCTGAATGGGGCGGACGTAGCCTGCGGCGCGCAGGTCGGCGATCGCCTCGCGGACCACCGTGCGGCTCACGCCGAAGCTCGCCTCCAATTGCGGCTCGGTCGGCAATTGGTCACCCTCCTTCAGCCTGCCGGCCTCGATCTGCCGGCGCAGTTCGTCGATTACCTGTTGCGCCAGTCTCTGTCGTCCGCCCGTCATTTATCCCTCATCAGAGTCCGTTGCTTTCACGGTCTCGCCCGGAAAGCTCTTGCCAACGCCGCCGAATGTCGCTAATTCATACTATGACATACGGACGACGTAATATGTCTCCTATAATAGGTCAGGGAGGAGTTTCAATGAAGCATTTTTCGAAGGGCCTCATCGCAGGGGCCGCGGCAATCGTTCTGAGCTTTTCTGCGCCCGGCGCACACGCCGCTACTCCCGACGACCAATTGGTCATTGGCACCTCTCTCGCCCAGGTTCTGTCGCTCGATCCGCAACAGGCGACCGAGGCGAAGGCGATCGAGATCATGTCCAATCTTTACGACCGGCTGGTGAAGACGGAAAACCGCAAGATCGCGCCGCAGCTCGCCGAAAGCTGGGAGATCGATGACAAGGGCATCACCTTCCATCTGCGCGAAGCGACCTTCGCCTCCGGCAATCCGGTCACCGCCGACGACGTCGTCTATTCGCTCGGTCGGCTGCTCAAGCTCGATCAGGCCTCGGCTGCCAATTTCAAGCGCATCGGTTATATGGCCGACAATGTCGACAAGCTTGTCAGGGCAGTGGATCCGAAAACGGTGCGCGTCGACCTTTCCGGCGAAACCACGGCGGAGCTGCTGCTCTACCGGCTGGCAATGTGCGTCGCGAGCGTCGTCGACAGCGTCGAGGTCAAGAAGCACGTGCAGGACAATGACTACGGCAATGCCTGGCTGCGCACCAATTCGGCAGGCTCCGGCCCCTTCACGCTGAAGCGCTGGACGCCCAACGAGATGGTCATCATCGAGGCGAACGACGCGTATGCCGGCGGCGCTCCGCACATGCGTCGTGTCATCGTGCGGCACGTGCCGGAAAGCCAGGTGGCGCGCCTGATGCTCGAGCGCAACGACATCGATATCGCCAGCGCGCTGAGCGCAGCGGACCTGAAGACCTTCGGGGACCAGCAAGGTTTCGAGGTCCAGCGGGTGCCGACCGGCGGCTTCTATGTTCTGTCGATGAATGCCGGCAACCAATATCTCGCCAATCCCAAGGTGCGCGAGGCGATCGCCTACAGCATCGACTACAAGGGCATCGAGCAGACGATCATGGGCCCCTATGGCCGGGTCCGCAACGTGCCGGTGCCGGAGGATTACGAGTATGCCATTGCCAATCCGGACTGGCACTTCGACGCGGCGAAGGCCAAGGCGCTGCTGGCGGAAGCGGGGTATCCCAACGGCTTTTCGCTGACGCTGAAGACCATCGCGCAGACGCCGCGCATCGACCTGGCGACTGCCATCCAGGGTTCGCTCGGCCAGGTCGGGATCAAGGTCGACATCCAGCAGGGCAACGGCTCGGACATCATTGCCGATCACCGGGCGCGCAATTTCGACCTGCTCATCCCCCAGACCGGCGCCTACATGCCGAACGTCCTCGGCTCCATGGAACAGTTCTCCAGCAATCCTGACAATTCCAAGGAGGCGAACAATGCTGGCAACTTCGTCTGGCGCTCGGCCTGGGACATTCCGGAACTGACGGCGCTGACCTCCAAGGCTTCGCTCGAGCCGGACGCGAAGAAGCGGGGCGAGATCTATGTCGAGATGCAGGAAAAATTCGTCGAGCAGAAGCCCGCCGTGCTGCCGCTTTTCGAACGCTTCGAGCCGATCGTCGTCAATGCGCGCGTCAAGGACTATGTCGGTCATCCCAATCAGCTGACGCGGCTCGAAGGCGTCACCAAGGCGTCCGACTAAGGGCGGCGTCGGGACACGGCCATGAAGGAACTCACCGCAATCGAGCTGGCACGGCGCGTCCTCCATCTCGTCATCAGCCTGTTCATCCTGCTCTCGGTCACCTTCGTCATCGGCCGTGTCCTGCCGGCCGATCCGGTCGGCGCCATTGTCGGCGAGCTGGCGGATCCGGCCGCCTACGAGGCGATGCGGGCGCGGCTCGGCCTCGACCTGCCGATCTACCAGCAGTTCTTCATCTATCTGCAGGGCCTGTTCCGGGGCGATTTCGGCCAAGCCATCCTCACCGGCAACTCGGTCGCCAGCGACATGCTGCAGGCCTTCCCGGCAACCTTCGAGCTGGCGACGCTGGCGATCATCATATCGGCCGTCGTCGGCGTTCCGCTGGGCCTCGCGGCCGCACTGTTCCGCGACAGCTTCATCGACAAGTTCGCCCGCGTCGTGGCTCTGGTCGGCCACTCCATCCCGGTCTTCTGGTTTGGCATCGTCGGGCTGGTGATCTTCTATGCGGCGCTCGACTGGGTCGGCGGACCGGGGCGGATCGACGTCTTCTATGAGGGCATGGTCGAGCCGGTGACCGGCATGCTGCTCGTCGACAGCCTCCTTGCCGGAGAAACCGAGATTTTCTGGAACGCGCTGTCGCACATCATCCTGCCGGCCGCCATCCTCGCCTATATGGCCATGGCCTATATCACCCGCATGACGCGCAGCTTCACCCTGGAACAGTTGAGCCAGGACTACGTGATTGCGGCCCGTGCCAAGGGTGCGGGGCCGGCCCGCACGGTCACCCATCACGTCCTGCCGAACATCGCCGTGCAGTTGATCACGGTGCTTGCGATTTCCTACGGCAATCTGCTCGAAGGAGCGGTGGTGACCGAGATCGTCTTCTCCTGGCCGGGCATCGGCCAATACATGACGAACGCCCTGATGATCGGCGACATGAATGCGGTGCTCGCGGCAACCATCATCGTCGGCTTCGTGTTCATGCTGCTCAACTTCGTTGCGGACATTGCCTATGCAATCCTCGATCCGCGGACCCGGGAGGCGGTATGATGAGTGACGCGATCCGGACCGCTTCAGAAATGCTGCAGTCGCCAGGTCTCACGGAGCGCATGCTTTCGGCGCTCCGCCGCGCGGCCGGCAAGCTTGCCGAGGAGCCGCTCGGTCTGGCTGGCTTCGCGATCATCGGCCTGCTCCTGCTGGTGGCCGCCTTCGCGCCGCTGATCGCCCCATATGACCCCACCGCCCAATCGCTGTCGAACGCGCTGCAGCCGCCAAGCCTTGCGCATCTCGCCGGGACCGACGAGTTCGGGCGCGATATCTTCAGCCGACTCCTCTATGGTTCGCGCATCACCATCCAGACGATCTTCTTCGTTTCGATCATCGTCGGCCCGATCGGGCTCGTCATCGGCGTCGTCTCCGGCTTCTTCGGCGGGCGTACCGACGCGATCCTGATGCGCGCCACCGACATCGTGCTTTCCTTCCCGTCGCTGATCCTGGCGCTCGCCTTCGCGGCGGCGCTCGGTGCCAGCCTGTCGACCGCGATCATCGCGATTTCACTGACTGCTTGGCCGCCGATCGCCCGGCTCGCCCGGGCTGAGGCGCTGGTGGTTCGCAATGCCGACTATGTGGCGGCCGCACGGCTCTACGGGGCGAGCCGGCTTCGCGTCCTCTTCCTCTACATCGCCCCGATGTGCATCCCCTCGGTCATCGTCCGCCTGACGCTCAACATGGCCGGCATCATCCTGACGGCCGCGTCGCTCGGCTTCCTCGGCCTCGGCGCCCAGCCGCCGGCGCCGGAATGGGGCGCGATGATCTCGAGCGGCCGCAAGTTCATGCTCGATTTCTGGTGGGTGGCGGTGATGCCGGGGATTGCCATCCTCCTGACCAGCCTCGCCTTCAACATCGTTGGAGATACGCTCCGCGACATCATGGACCCACGCCATGCCCGGTCGTGACGCTTCGCCAATCCTCTCCATACGCGACCTGAACGTCCGCTTCGGCCGAGACGCGGTCGCCGCTGTCACCGAAATCAGCTTCGACATCGGCCGCGAGCGCGTCGGTATCGTCGGCGAATCCGGCTCCGGCAAGTCGACAACCGGCCGGGCGATCATGCGGCTGCTGCCGCCGAAGGCCGGTGTCACCGCGAAGACCATGACCTTCTGCGGCGAGGAGCTGCTTGGCAAGACGGAGCGGCAGATGGACCGCTTGCGGGGACAGGAGATGGCGCTGATCATGCAGGACCCGCGCTATTCGCTGAACCCCGTCCTGTCGATCGGCAAGCAGATCGCCGAATCCGCCCGGCTGCATCTCGGTCTCAAGGGCAAGGACGCTCTCAAGGCCGCGCGCGACATGCTGGTCCGGGTGCGGATCAGCGATCCGGACCGCGTGATGGGGCAATATCCACACCAGGTCTCAGGCGGCATGGGACAGCGCGTGATGATCGCCATGATGCTGATCGCCCGGCCGAAACTCGTGATCGCCGACGAACCGACCTCGGCCCTGGATGTTAACGTCCGCAAGGACGTCCTGCTGCTGCTCGACGAGCTGGTGCGCGAGAACAATTCCGGTCTCATCCTCATCAGCCACGACATCCGGATGGTGGCGAGCTTCTGCGACAGGATCATCATCATGTATCGCGGTCGGATCGTCGAGGAACTGACCAGCCTCGACGAGGCGCAGCATCCCTATACGCGGGCCCTCATCGCCGCGATGCCGGACGCGCGCCATCCGGTACGGCGGCTTGCCGTCATGGACCGTCAGGCGCTCGAAAACATCGGCGGGAGGGTGGCGTGATCAGGGTCGAGAAACTCGATGTGGCCTTCGGCCATGGCCAGAGCCGCCACCACGTCGTGCGCGACGTCAGTTTTTCTGTGGAGCGGGGCGAGACGCTCGGCATCGTCGGCGAGTCCGGCTGCGGCAAGTCCACGCTGTTACGCTCGCTGGCGGGCCTCGAGGGCGGCTGGACGGGGCGCATCTGGTTCGACGGGCGCGAAGTCGGAAAGCTTCGAGGGCGCGAGGAGCTCAAGCTGGCGCAAATGGTGTTCCAGGACCCGTATGGTTCGCTCCACCCGCGCCACCGGATCGGCACGGCGCTGGCCGAACCCGTGAAAGCGATGGGCCATCGCGACGATCGGGAGCGGGTGCTGCGGGCCCTGCGGCAGGTGGGCCTCCCCGCCGATTTCGCCAACCGTTTCCCGCATGAGCTCTCGGGCGGCCAGCGGCAGCGCGTGGCGATCGCCCGCGCCCTGATCCTGTCTCCGCCGATCCTGCTGCTCGACGAGCCGACATCGGCGCTTGACGTGTCGATCCAGGCCGAGGTCCTCAACCTCTTGGCGGACCAGCGCGACGAGCGGAACCTGACATTCGTGCTGGTCAGCCATGATCTCGCCGTCGTTGCCCATATGTGCGATCGGGTTGTGGTGATGAAGAACGGAACGTTCGTCGACCAGTTGACGAAAAACGACCTGCAGCGCGGCGTCGCCCATGATGCCTATGCGCGCGAGCTGTTCGACGCGAGCTTCATGCAGCCGGAACAAGGCTCCTGATGCTGGTAACGAGCTCGGTCCCGTCGAATGGCTTGCTGAGGCGCGGCAGCGCACGGAACCGCTCCGGCAGATCCGATGGCGCATAGCCGGTCAGCAGCAGGACCGGCACCTGGCGTTCAAGCAGTTCGTCGACGAGCGGGTAGACGAGCTCGCCGCGCAAGTTCAGGTCCAGCGTCGCTACGTCGAAACTCTCGGCGCGCGAGGCCGCGATCGACGTGCTGAGGCTGGTGAAAGGCCCAACCACCAGATAGCCGGCCGCAATAAGATCGTCCTCGATTTGTAATGCCACCAGAAATTCATCTTCGACAACGAAGACCCGATATGGCTGCGTGGCGGTCATGGGGAGGGTTCGCGAGGGTAGGGAATGTCGATCATGCAGACCAGGCCTTGCGGCGCGAATTGGAGCTTGACTTCGCCGCCGAGGTCGGAGGCCAAGACGCGTTCCAGCAGCAAGCGGCCGAAACCGTTGCGCTTGGGGGCGAGGACGGCCGGGCCGCCCGATTCGCTCCAGCGAATATGGAGCCGATCGGTTTCCCGGTCTGCGGACCATTCGATGCCGACGCCGCCGGTTTTAACCGAAAGCGCCCCATGTTTCGCGGCGTTGGTGGCAAGTTCGTGGGCCGCCATGCCGAGCGTCAGGGCGTACTTAGGCGGCAGCATCATCGGCGGTCCGGAGAGCGTCACGTTGTTCCTGCCATCGTCGTGATAGGGGGCCAGTTCGTCCAACAGCACGGTTTCCAGCGAGACCCCCGACCAGCTTGCTTCGGCCAGACGCGTATGGGTTTGAGCGAGCGCCCTGATGCGGGCATCGAACGAGCGATGCGCCTCGTGCATCTCCGGGCTGACCGAAAAGGACTGGCGCGCGATCGAGCTTACGATTGCAAGCGTGTTCTTGACCCGGTGGCTGAGCTCGGCGACGAGAAGGTTGCGTTGGGCTTCGGCTTCCTTGCGCTCGGTGATGTCCATGCAAACGCCGGCGAGCTTGCCTGGCTTTGCGGCACCTTGAGGCGAGAACTGCCCGAACGCCTCCATCCAGCGGATCCTCCCGTCGGGGAGCCTGATCCGGTAGACGACGTGATAATCCTCGCGCGTCTCCATCGCCCTGGCGATTTCCAGCTCGACAAGGAGGAGATCGTCGGGATGGATGTCGCGCTTGAAATCCTCAAACGTGCCGCCGAATGTTCCCGGTTCGAGCTGATGTAGCGCCTCGAGGCCCGGCGACCATATGACCTTGCCGGTGGCGATATTCCATTCCCAGGCGCCCATCCGTCCGGCGCCGAGAGCGATCTGCAGCCGTCGTTCGCTCTCCTGCAGCGCTTCTTCGGCCTGCTTGCGCGCGGTGATGTCCACCGATGCGGCCACGGCGCCGACCACCTCGCCGGCGGTGTCGCGCAGCGGCGTGGCGTTGCCAAAGAGGTAACGGGACGTCCCGTCCTCGAAGCGGATTTCTTCCTCGAAGTTCGGCACCACCTCGCCGCGCGCCGCACGCTGCACCGGGAGCTCCTCGGGCGACAGCATCTTTCCCAGCGAGAAGACGCGGAAGTTGTCAGGTCGCTCACTCGTCGGGGCCGAGAGCGACAGGTTGCTGTCGGGTGCTTGACGGAGAAGCTCATAGGCGGCTCGGTTGCCGCTGATGACACGGCAATCGGGCGCACGCGCGATCCAGATCGAAGCCGGCACCGCCTCCATGATGGCCATCAACTCGGCTGCGCGTGCCCTCTCACTTGCCTCGTTGCGTCGCAGCTGCTCCTCGGCGAGACGCCGCGCCTCGTCGGCGCGCATGCGCTGGATGCTGAAGCCGAGCTGGCGGGCGATCGTCAATGCGACGTCGACCTCATTGTCGGTGAAAGCATGCGGCTGGTCATAATAGGTCATGAACTTGCCGACGAGCCTGCCGTCGGCGACGAGCGGTATGAAGCCGAGCGCATGGATACCTTCCGCCTCGATGACCGGCCGAAGGGTCGCAACCGCCTCGGCTTGCGCAACATCCTCGAGGAAGATTGGCTGCGGATCCCGCTCATCGCCGGTCCAGGGAGAATGACCGTCCACCGCGGTCCGATATTCTGGCGAGAGCCCGCGCCAGGCGACGAAGTGCATCTTTGCGGAACTGTCGGTTGCTGAACTGTCGAAAATCAGAATCGAGGCCCGATGGCAGCAGAGCGCGCCCTGGATGGCATCGAGCGCGGCCTCGTAGACCTCCGAGATGTCCTGGGCCCGGTGCAGCCGCTCGGTCAGGCGGTAAAGCGCGCCCTGTTCGCGCAGGCGAGCGGCCAGCGCCGCGGCGCTCCGCCTTTGTTCGGTGATGTCGCGGGCGATCTTGGACGCACCGATAATGCGGCCGTACGCGTCTCGGACCGGCGAGACGGTCAGCGATATATCGATCAGCCTGCCGTCCTTGCGGCGACGGATCGTCTGGTAGTGATCGATCCGCTCGCCGCTACGGATGCGTCTGAGGATGTTGGGCTCCTCGTTTTCATAGCCGGGCGGCATGAGAATGGTGATCGACTTGCCCACCACCTCGTCGGCCAGGTACCCGAACAGCCGCTCGGCGCCCTTGTTCCAACTCGTGATGATGCCGTTCAAATCCTTGGCGACAATGGCGTCGTCTGAGGATTCGACAATCGCCGCCAGATAGCGCGAATCCTTCTCCGCGCTTTTGCGTTCGGTAATGTCGACGAGCAGATTGACGGCGCCGGCAAGTTCACCGGACTTGTCGAAGATCGGCGTGGGATGCGGGAGGAGCAATGCGGTCGAACCGTCCGGTCGAACCGCCACCAGTTCCTGCCCGCGGATCGGCTGGCGCCCTTTCAGCGCCATCGCCATTGGGCATTCGTCGTGCGGCAAGGGCGTGCCGTCTGGGTGACGAAGCTTCCAACTGATGCACCAGCGGTCCTGGCCGAGCACCGGCTGGCGCCCCGCGAGGCTGGCTGCGGCCGGGTTGCAATAGGTGATGAAGCCGTCTGCATCCGTGATGTAAACGGCAACGGCAAGCGCATCGAGTGCCGCTCGAAAATCTGGTGACCCCAACACACTCAGATCGCCCAAATCGAATTTGGGCAGAGTCTCCGCACTGCACATCTGTTCCCTCCGCACGCCGCATAACGCTGGACAACGCCGCTGATCGGAGCTTTGTTCCGAGGCGCCCCAAAAGAGGTAGGGGTGCTCGACCGCATCTCAGATGGTAGGTTCGTCGGAGAGGGTGTAGCCCCTCGGGCTTTCGCGGAGGAGGAGGTCACTCAAAACTGGAGATATACGATGAGCAGAACTGTGCTAAATGCCGTGGGCAAGCCGCTCTATTACAGCGGAAGCTCGACGGCCTGGTTTTCCGCCACCGGATCAGGGCCAACACTCTATGGCACCGCCGGCAATGATTCCATGTGGGGCGACAGTTCCGTCAACGTCACCATGATCGGCGGGAAGGGCGACGACATCTATTATCTCTATTCGGGGATCAACCGGGCCTATGAGGCCGCAGGCGAGGGTGTCGATACCATCAATACCTGGATGAGCTATACGCTGCCGGCAAATTTCGAGAACCTGACCGTTACCGGAAGCGGCCGGTTCGCCTTCGGCAACGATACGGACAACATCATCAAGGGCGGCTCCGGAAGCCAGACGCTCGACGGCGACGGTGGCAACGATGTCCTGATCGGCGCGGGCGGGGCCGACACCTTCGTGTTTGCGCGAGGCAACGGAAGCGACCTCATCACCGACTTCAATTATGACGACACTGTTCGCTTGGACGGCTACGGGTTTACTTCCTTCCAGCAGGTCCTCGCCAATGCGAGCCAGGAAGGGGCCAATCTGCGGATTGCTTTGGCAGATGGCGAGAGCCTGGTGTTCGCCAATACCACTGCCGACCAGTTGCAGGCGCATCAATTCAGGCTCAGCCTCGATCGCTCCGTGCTGACACAGACATTTTCGGACGAGTTCACCACGCTCCAGCTCCGAAGCGGCACGAGCGGCGTCTGGGATCCGAAATTCTGGTGGGCGCCTGAGAAAGGCAGCACGCTTACCGGAAACGGCGAACTGCAATGGTATATCAACCCAAGCTATCAGCCGACGGCTTCGGCCAATCCGTTTTCTGTCAACAACGGCATTCTGACGATTACTGCCAAGCCCGCGTCGGAGGCTCTCCAGGCCGAAATCAACGGCTATGATTACACGTCCGGAATCCTCACGACACACTCGTCCTTCGCCCAGACCTACGGCTATTTCGAAATCCGCGCCGATATGCCGGACGACCAGGGCGTCTGGCCGGCCTTCTGGCTGCTGCCCGCCGATGGCTCCTGGCCACCGGAACTCGACGTCGTCGAAATGCGTGGCCAGGATCCGAATACCGTTATCGCCACCGTTCATTCGAACGAGACCGGCTCGCAGACCAGCATAGCGAGTGCAGTGAAGGTCGCTGACGCCAGCGGCTTTCACAAATACGGGGTGCTTTGGACCGAGGACGAGATCGTCTGGTACTTCGATGATGCGGCGATCGCGCGCGCCGACACGCCGTCGGACATGCACGACCCGATGTATATGCTCGTCAACCTGGCGGTCGGGGGCATCGCCGGCGCGCCGAGCGATGGGCTCGTCGATGGGTCGCAGATGAAGATCGACTATATCAGGGCCTATCAGTTGGACGCCGACTGGCAGATCTAACGACGGAGGCTTGGGAGGCCGACAGCAAGCGGCCGGTCTCCCTTGTAGATGTTACTTCTGGATGCAGGTATCCGCCGTGTCCTTGGTGCATTCGTCGAGACCGGTAAAGACCGGATCCTCGACCGGCTTGCCGGCGATGAGATCGAGCATCACCGACGGCGCCTTGTAGCCCATCTCGAAGGGCCGCTGCCCGACGAGGGCGGTCACCAGACCTTCTTTCGCGATAGCCACTTCCTCGCCGATAGTGTCGGCAGCGCCGATAACGAACTCGTTCTTGGCGATCTTGTCGGCCATCGGCTTGAACAGGTCGCGGTAAGGCTGCGGCGCGCCGAACAGCGGCCACCCGCCCATGATGCCAAAGGCATCGAGGTCGGGATTGGCGGCCAGGATGTCGGTCATCGCCTGCACGCCCTTTGCGCCGTCGTCATTGGTGAAGACCGGGCAGCCGGCAACTTCGGTCCAGCCGCCTTCGCCCTTGAGCTCCGCCAGCCCTTTTTGACCGGTCAGCGCATCACGCATGCCCTGGGCACGGCGCAGGATATTGTCGGCGCCGGGGTTGCCTTCGATGGTGCAGATCTTGCCGCCATTCGGCTTGCCCTTCTTGATGTACTCGCCGATACGGTAGCCCATCAGGTAATTGTCCGTGCCGAGATAGGTCTTGCGCAGGGCCGAATCCTCGGCCGCGAGATCCGCGTCGAGCGTCATCACCGGGACCGTCGGATTGGCGGTCTTGAGCGTCTGGGCGATGAGCTTGGCGTTCGAAGGCGAGATCGCGATCGCCGCCGTGTCCGCCTTGCCCAGCATGTCCTGGACGATCTGGGCCTCACCGGCCTCGTCGGATGTCGAGGCAGGGCCGGTGTAGAAGCATTCATACTCCGAATCCGGATTTTCCTTGTTCCACTTCTGGCAGCCCTGGTTGATCGCCTCGAAGAACGGGTTGTCGAGGCCTTTCACGACAATGACAAGCTGCTTCTTCTGGGCCAGAGCGGTTCCGGCGCTGAGCGCCAGCACGGCTGCGGCAAGCAATAATGCCTTCCTCATGCTTTCCTCCCTTGAAACGCGCGGACACCTCGTGTCCGCGACACCAGTCAGCCGGGATACCAGACGACGCGCGGATCCTCCTCCGAGCGTTCGTACTGCCAGGCAGAGTCTATAAGCTTCTCGAGATCATAGGCGGGTTGCCAGCCCAGCAGGTATTTGGCCTTGCTGTTGTCCATCCAGTTGGAATGGAAGCGGCTGCGGATATTGACGAAGCCAAGAGCGCGCGTGCGGGCGAGATAAGTTGCAACTTCGCCGTAATCGACCGGTCGATCCATCGAGATGTTGAAGAGCTGCCGGACCGCGCAAGGATGATCGATCGCCGCCAGTATCGCCGAGACGAGATCATCGACATGAACGAAGTTGCGCTTTAGCGGTCGCCCGTCGGCGTCCAGCAGCAACGGCACCGTGCCGTCCTTTTCATAGCGCTTCGCATCGGCCTCGGGAACGAGGTCCTTCCACACCGGCCCGCCGAAAACATCGTCGCCGAAGGAGAGGGAGTATTTGAAGTCATCCTTCTCCATGATCCAGGGCGCGCGCAGGCAGCAGCCGTTCAAGCCATATTGGATGCCGTATTGCTCCAGCATCACCTCCTCGAGGACTTTCGACAGGGCGTAGCAGCCCGGATAGGCCCGATGCGGCGTCGCCTCGGTGATGGGGCCGTTGTGCCGGTAATGGAAATGGCCGACGCCTGCATCGCCGCCGATCAGGATGAACTGCCGGGCGGTGTCCCTGGCGCGGAATTCCTCGAGCAGCCAGAACAGTCCCTTGACCGTCACGTCCATGACGCTGTCGGGGGTCTCCTTGCAGGTGGCGAGATGGATGACATGCGTTATCCCGGCAAGGGCGCGGGCGACGAAATCGCGCTCGGCGATCGTTCCGCGAACCACTTCGACACGGTCAGTCTCGGCATGCAGGCGGTTGTGACAAAGCGCACGGATGCGCGCCTTGGAAAAACGCGGATCGTCAAGCAGCCTAGCAATGAGGTGCTGTCCGACCTTGCCCGTTGCCCCGGTGACAAGGATCAGCATGCTCTCCTCCTGCTGATAGCTAATATCGGCGCGCCTCGCGCGTCAACGAATATTTGTAATACAATATGAGTTCGCGCGCATATACGTCTTTATTTGTAGGATGATTGATTGACGCTGTTCCGCGCATTTGCGTAAATGGAGATCGCATCACCCAGGGGAGGAGACCTGGCAGCGGCGTCCTACAGGCTTCGTCCCGACGAGGTATGCGTGAGCACGGCTTCTGCCAGCTATCGGGAGGCTAACGTGGCGGTTCTCGAACTCGCCAATGTTTCCAAGCATTTCGGCGCCATCCAGGCGGTCAACGACGTTTCCTTCGCGCTTCAGGCGGGCGAGGTCGTCGGCCTCATGGGCGATAACGGCGCCGGCAAATCGACGCTCGTCAAAATGATCGCCGGAAATTTCCGGCCAAGCCATGGCACTATGCGCATGAATGGGGCTGATCTCGTCATGCATCGCCCCGTCGAAGCGCGCAAGCATGGTATCGAGATTGTCCACCAGGACCTGGCGCTCTGCGATAACCTCACGGCGGCGGCGAACGTGTTCCTCGGTCGGGAGTTGCGGCGCGGTATCGGACCGTTGCGCATTCTCGATTACAAATCCATGTACCGGCGTGCCGGCGAGATCTTCAGGGAGCTCAAATCGGAAACCCGCCCGCGCGATCTCGTCAAGCAGATGTCCGGTGGTCAGCGGCAGGCAGTCGCGATCGCCCGCACCATGCTATCGGAGGCCAAGATCGTGCTGATGGACGAACCGACGGCGGCGATCTCCGTTCGCCAGGTCGCGGAAGTGCTGAATCTCATCCGCCATTTGCGCGACCGCGGCATCGCCGTGGTGCTGATCAGCCACCGCATGCCGGACGTCTTCGACGTTGCCGATCGCGTCATCGTCATGCGGCGCGGCCGGAAGGTTGCCGACAAGGCGATTGCGGCGAGCTCGCCCGAAGAGGTCACGGGCCTGATCACCGGGGCGATCGAACAGGTATAGTGGGGCTCAGGAAAAGCGAAGGTCGGTCATGGCAATTACCTTGGATCGAGCGATTGGGCAGAGGCAGCAGGGCTGGATCACCTCGGTTCTGTCCAGCCAGACATTCTGGGTGCTGATCGCCGTCATTCTGGCCTGCCTTTTCCTGTCGGTCGCGACGGATACCTTCGCGACCCCGAAGAACCTCTACAACATCACCCGCAATTTCACCTTCGTGGCGATCATTGCGCTGGGCATGACGCTAGTGATCATCACTGGCGGTATCGACCTGTCGGTCGGATCTGTCCTTTGTCTCTGCAGCATGGTGCTCGCGGTGGTCATGAATGCTGGCTATAGCATCGAAGTGGGGATTGCCGCCTCGGTCGGCACGGCCCTGTTGATCGGAGGTTTCAACGGCGTGATGATCGCCTATCTCGGCTTTCCGCCCTTCGTCATCACGCTCGGCATGTTGTCGATCGCGCGCAGCCTGGCGATGGTCGCCTCCAACAACACCGTCGTCTTCCAGTTCGGTCCGGATCACGACACTCTGCTGGCGCTTGGCGGCGGCGCCTGGTTCTTTGGCATCGCCAATCCGGTGATCTACATGATCGTACTGGCGCTGCTCACCGGCTTCGTGCTGCGCTGGACGAAGTTCGGCCGCTACGTCTTCGCGATCGGCGGCAACGAGCACGCCGCGACGCTGACGGGCGTCCCGGTCCGTCGCATCAAGGTTGCCGTCTACATGATTTCGGCACTCGCGGCGGGCGTCGCCGGCATCATCCAGACCGGCTGGCTCGGCGCCGTCACCACCAACATTGGCGCCGGCATGGAGCTCCAGGTGATCGCCGCGGCGGTCATCGGCGGTGCCAACCTGGCCGGCGGCGTCGGTACCGCTTCAGGCGCGCTGATCGGTGCGGCGCTGATCGAAGTGATCCGCAACAGCCTCGGCCTGCTTGGGATCAATGCCTTCTGGCAGGGAACCTTCATCGGCGGCGCGACGGTGCTCGCCGTTCTGTTCGATCGCATTCGCAGTTTCCGCCAGAGCGAGTAAGGGCGGTCGAGCCGCTCAGCCCTTGGTGAGGATGCGCTGCATTTCCATTATGGCTGCGTCGTGTTGCGGGTCGCGCCCGGCCGCGTAGGGCAGGCTGAAGGGCACGGCTATGTCCGGTTCGACGCCGCGGCCTTCCAAACGAAGAGTGTCGTCGATGACCGCATCGGAGACCGCCACTTCCAGAAGGCTGTCATCGGGAAGAAGAAAGGCGCGTCCGGCGAGCAGGGCGCCGGCCGTCCGTGAGCCGACGAGCGGTATGCCATTCACCTTCAGGGCATGCGCGAAGAGTTCGAGGCCGCTTCTCGATCCCTGATCGATAATCGCCACTACCGGCCGCCGCCAGCGAATGGTTCCGAACATGTCCTTGCCGTCCCGCGAGATCAGCCGGAACGTCGGCACCCCGCCGACGAAAAGGTCCGCCGCGTCCGGCGGGCCGCCGCCCCATCGACCGCGCAGGTCGACAATAACCCCGTCGGCGTTCTTGAGGCGACCGCCGGCGAGTTCACGGGCGACGATGTCGAGGCCGTCGCGGGTCGACAGCGTCCAGAGCCGCAGATAGCCGATGCGCCGCCCCTCCCGTTCGGTCACCGCTATGCTGTTCTCGATCGCCTTTTCGAACGTGCGCAGCGGCTGCAGCCGCTCGACGGCGACCGTGACGGTGATCGGCAGTGCGTCGCGGTGCCGGCGCAGCCGGACGTCGACGGTTCGGCCGATTTTGTCGCGGAAGGAAGCGATCTCGCGGTAGGGCAGACCGTCCACGGAGAGGATCTCGTCGCCGAGCCTGATGCCTGCCCGGGCGGCGGGGGCCCCGTCATAGACATCGCTGACGAAGCGCTGGCCGCCTTCCAGCCGCGTAACCATGCCGATCCCGGCATAACGAACTTCGCCGTCCGGCGGAAACAGGCGTTTGATGTCGTTGCGGATGGCGAAGCGGAATATGTCGGCCAGTTCGTAATAGTCGATGGTGTCGTCGGTGAAGCGGCCGGTATGCGACACGCCGAGGCTGGCAAGCACGGTGTCGACTGCCGCATCGACGCGATCCTCCGAGCTCTTCGCGGTCAGCCTGCCGCGCTCATCCGAGACCTGGCGGCGGACCGCGGCACTGAAGCGATCAAGCGCGGATGTGTCATAAAAATTGTCGATGACTAACTCGACGGCGCGATCGAAGACCGCATGGCCGGAACGGGGCAGATCCAGCGCGAACCCGCGGCAGGGCACGAGCAAGAGCAGGAGCGCGAATGGCAGGGAGCGACTGGTCTTCATCGTTGCGGAACCATGTTTCCCATGATGCCCAACACTATCCGCAAAGCCGCGGCCGGATCGAGACTCCCCTCAACAACATTCCGTGAAGCCAATGGCCGTAGCCGCCGCGAAATTCAGCTTCGGCTCTCGGGATTGCGATGCCGCAAATGCCCGAAACGAAAGCGTCCGGCGGCGGCCGCGCGTACCATCATCATCTCGCCGATGGTTTCGTGGGTCATCAGGCCGACGAGGCGGTCCATGCTGTCCACGACCGCGACGGCAGGGGAGCTCGCCTCCTGCATGAGGCGGAGGCTTTCGTCGAGGCGCTTGCGATGGTGGATTCTCGGCACGTCACGGCGCATCGCCAGGACGACGGGCGTTGTCGCGCCCTTTTCCTTCAATGTACGGATCATATCGTCCCGGGTGAGCAGGCCCTCGAAATGCCCGGAGGCGTCGACCACGGGGAACTCGCGCTGCGTCGTCGCAAGCAGCGCTTCGATGGCCTCGTCGATGCTCGCCGTGCGGTCAAGCTTCGCGAATTCGGTAATCATTACGTCGCTCACCAGAACGCTGCCGGAAACTTCGCGGATCTGGGCGTTCTGCGCTTCCGCGGTCGCTGCCAGATAGACGAAGATTGCGATGAAGATCAGCAGCGGATTGTAGAACAGGCCGACGAAACCGAAGACGAAGGCGAGGCCCTGGCCGATCATTGCGGCGATCTGGGTGGCGCGCGGCCAGCTCAAGCGCGAGGCAAGCGCGGCGCGCAGGACGCGGCCGCCATCCATCGGAAAGGCCGGGATCATGTTGAAAAGTACCAGAAACACATTCACCCCGGCGAGCCGCGCCAGAAAGCTCATATGCGGGTCCTCGATCCCGGCGATCTGCTCCAGGCCGATCGAGGTCCTGAGCACAAGAATGAGGACGCCGGCGATCGCCACGTTGACGAGCGGGCCGGCGATCGCGATCACGAATTCCGCCCCCGGCTCCTCCGGCATGCGCTCGAGCCGGGCGACACCGCCGATCGGAAGCAGGGTAATATCCGGCGTCTTGATGCCGAAATGGCGAGCCGCGGCAATGTGCCCGAATTCGTGCAGCACGACGCAGCCGAATACAGCCAGGACAAAGGCGATCCCTTCCAGCGCGGCCGGTGTACCGCCGATCCGGTAGTGCATCAGCCAGATCCAGACGAGCAGCAGCGCAAAGGTCACATGCACGCGGAGCGCGGTGCCGGCAATCGTCCCAATCCTGAATGACCAAGCCATGCGCGATGCGCTCCTGCCGTACGGGATAGACCGTGACCGAGTGTACGCTGCCGGCGGCGGCTTGGACATCGCCTCGATCGTCTACCGGGCGGCGGCGCAAACTCGAATGTACAATCAATGGCCGGCAGGTTCGTTCCCTGCGGCTGCCGAAGCGTCATCGGGATCGATCGCGATCGATCTGCGTCTGACATCGCCCGGACGCGTGAACGCCCCTAATAGGCTCTTGCCGGGACAAAAAGACAGATCGTCCTTCCGCGGTCTTCGCCCGCCGCCGAGCACCAGTGATATTCGCCGTCCGGCGATATGCGGACCCTTCTGTCGGAATAGGGCAGGACCTCGCCGGTAGCGTTGATGATGTAGCCTTGGGGTCGTTCGCTTACGGCCGTCTGGTTGACGTGACGGCAGTCGAAGTTCGAACAGCAGGAGTTCGGATATTTCCAGCCGCTTGGCGCGTCATGGGCGTAAGCAAAGGTGGTCGTAGACAATCCGACGAGCAAAAAGAAAATTCCGCGCATTGCGATCTCCTTCTCCAGCAGGATGTCGAGAGAACGCGTTACATTCGAAATCCGCTTTAACCATTGGAATCGAATAGCTTTTATGGGCTCGGGATCGAGCCCCCGCAAAAACACTGCGATCGGCAAGGACAGTCGCCAATTCCCCAACGAGAGCCACTGGTTCGGACCCGACGGCGTTCGCTGGTGCTTACAAACGGTGGGATCATCCAAATTGATCCACATCAGCGCCGTACATTTCAAATCCGGCGAATTCACGTCTTGGCGCTGCAATTGGTGCCAGCAGCCACCTCTTGATTGTGACGAGGCAGGTTGCGGCCCACTCAGGACTGCTGGATATGGAGGGCGTCGCTGGCGCCTTCGACAAGCTCCATCGGCCAGAGCTTGCTCGCCGTCCCATGCGGATAATGCTCGCGGAAGGCCGGCATGGTCGAGAGCAGCGTTTCGGCCAGGGCTACGCCGAGATCGCGCAGCGATAGCCGAAAGCAGGTGAGCGAGGGTGAGAGGAACTGCGCATGCGGGCTGTAGCGTCCGATGACCGCGATATCGCGTCCGGGCTTCACGCCTGCCTCCGAAAGCGCCCGGTAAAAACCGATCGAGATCGTCTCGTTGATCAGCACGATGGCGGTCGGGCGCTCGTCGAGTGAGAGAAGTTCGCGGCCGATCTCATATCCGCCCGCTTCATTGGGCGTGGACCGGAAGATCAATTCCTCGTCAAGCGTTAGTCCGTGGGCGGCCAGCGCCTCGCGGCAGCGTTCGACGAAGACATAGCCGAGATTGACGTCGTCATGCGGGCGCGTGACGGCGATGCGGCGATGGCCGCGCGCCACCAGCCGGTCGATGGACGCCTGCGCCATGCCCTCGAAATCGAGATCGAGCCAGGGCTGGCCGGCATCCGTCAGGGTCCGGCCAAGGGTGACAAAGGGAATGTTGCGCTCGGACAGAAGCTCGACACGGGCATCGTGCCGTTGCGTCGCCGAGAGGATCATCCCGTCGGCAAAGCCGCGGGTCACCACGCGGCGCAGATAATCCGCCGGGTCCTCCTGCGACGAGCAGAGCAGCGCGACGAGATCGAGCTTGTGCCTGGCGAAGACCGCCTGCACCCCGTCGAAGACGCTCATGAAGAATGTGTCGCCTTGACCGGTGATCTCCGTACCGGTCTGCATCATGAAACCGATGATGTTGGTCGTGCCCTGGCGCAGGCTTCGCCCCGACTGGTTCGGCACATAGCCGAGTTCCTTGGCCGCCGCCAGCACCCGCCGGCGCGTCTCCTCGTTGACATCCGGGCGACCGTTCAGTGCTCGGGAAACCGTTCCAATTGAGATGTCGAGATGCTGCGCAAGCCGCCGAATGCCCTTCATTGTCGGAGTGTTTCATCCTCTGCCGCTTGCCGTTCCCGATTCCCTATTGACATGTTTCGGAAACTCCGCATAGTTCCGTAAACGTTTACGGAGGCCGATACAAGGCGAAATCGTCATCGTTCGGGAGGAGAAGCGTGATCTTGCGCGCAGTTCTATGCGGGTGCGGAGCCATGGCCAGAGGCTGGGTGAGGGCGATCGCCGCCAACCCCGATCTCCGGTCGGAGATCCGGTTCGTCGGGCTTGTCGACGTCAAGCTGGAGGTCGCCACCGCGCTTGCCGCCGAGTTCGATCTTCAGGACGTCGTCATCGGACCCGATCTCGACGCGGTGCTGGCTGAAACGAAGCCGGACATCCTCTTCGATATCGTCGTACCGGCTGCGCGTCGCGACGTGGTCGCGGCCGGATTCCGGCATGGCTGCCACGTTCTGAGCGAGAAGCCGATGGCCGCTTCGCTGGCGGACGGCCGGGAGTTAATCCGTCTCGCCGATGAGGCGGGGAAGCTGCATGCGGTCGTGCAGAACCGCCGCTTCATCTCGGGTGTGCGCCGGATCCGCCGTTTCGTCGACGAGGGTGCACTCGGAGAACTCACCGGCATCCACTGCGACTTCTTCATCGGTGCCCATTTCGGCGGATTCCGGGAAGAAATGGAGCACGTGCTGCTTCTGGACATGGCAATCCACACGTTCGACGCCGCCCGCTTCATCGCAGACAAGAAGCCGCTTGCCGTTTATTGCTATGAGGAGAACCCGCGCGGCTCCTGGTATCGTCACGGCGCGGCCGCGACGGCGATCTTCGAACTTTCGGATGACGTGACCTTTACCTACCGCGGCTCCTGGTGCGCCGAAGGCGCCAATACGAGCTGGGAGAGCGCCTGGCGGATCACCGGGACGCGGGGCACCCTGCTTTGGGATGGCGCCGAGAGCTTCCATGCCCATACGGTCGCGGGCGGCCAAGGCCTGCTACGCGAACCGCTGCCGCTCGAAATCCCGGAACCCTCCGACCCGCGGCAGACGCACGGGCATGTCAGCGTGATTGCCGATTTCGTCGCATCTATCCGCAGTGGGCAGAAGCCGGAAACGGCGAGCGACGACAATATCAACAGCCTTGCCATGGTGTTCGCGGCGATCGAGAGCGCCCGCACCGGGCAGCGCGTGACAATCTGAGCGAGGCATTTGATGAGCAATCCAGCCAAGTCCATTCGCATCGGCACAATGGTCAGCGCCACCAAGGGCGAGGCGGCGAAGCGCATCGCCGAGATCGCTGACCTCGGCTTCGAGAGTTTCGAGCCGTTCTTCTGGCAGACGACCAACGGGCAGGATCTCGCCGAGTTGGGCAAACGTTGCCGCGAGGCGATCGGCGATCGCGACATCACCATCTCGACGCTTGGCATGTTCGGCAATCCTCTCGAGGAGACCGACATCGACCTGCAGACGCTTCAAGGCTGGAAGGCCTGCATCGACAATGCCCACCATTTCGGGGCGACCTGCGTCGCCGGATTCACCGGCCGCATTCGCAACCGGCCGCTCACCGACAGCCTGCCGCGTTACCGGAAGGTCTGGCGGGAGCTTGCAGCGCGTGCCGCCGACAGGGGCGTCAAGATTGCCTTCGAGAACTGCGCTATGGACGGCAACTGGGCGACGGGCGACTGGAACATCGCACACAATCCTGACGCCTGGGAACTGATCTTCAACGAGACGCCAGACGACCACATCGGGCTCGAATGGGAGCCCTGCCACCAGATGGTCTACTTGATCGAGCCATCGCCGCAGATCCGCAAATGGGCACACAAGATTTTTCACGTGCACGGCAAGGACGCGACGATCCGCTGGGACGTCATCCGCGAGCACGGGATATTCGGCAAGGAGAAGTTCGTCTTCATGCGCACGCCTGGCTTCGGTGACAGCAACTGGACCGACATCATTTCCGAGTTGAGGCTCGCCGGCTGGTCCGGCTCGATCGATATCGAAGGCTGGCACGATCCGGTCTATCGCGACGCGTTGGAAATGACCGGCCAGGTGCACGCGCTCAATTACCTGAAGACCTGCCGGGGAGGTGATTTCGTCGCCGATCCTGCCTGAGGCATGCCCGACGGCCGGCGTGGAGGATGCCGGCCGCGGGTCAACGATTGAGAGGAGGAGACCATGGGTATCAGCAGATATGCAATGCTGGGCGCATTCGCCCTTGCCAGCCTTTCCTTGCCGGCCTTGTCCGCAAGTGCGGAAGATGTGACCATTAGCGTCTGGTCGCTCGACAGGGACATCCAGCCGGCGCCGAACTTGATAAAAGATTTCAACAAACTCAACACGGGAATTAAAGTCGAATATCGGCAGATCCAGTTTGATGACGTGGTCAGCGAGGCAATGCGCGCCTATTCAACCGGACAGGCGCCGGATATCATCGCGGTCGATAATCCCGAACACGCGCTCTTCTCCTCGCGCGGCGCCTTTCTCGATCTCACCGACATGATCGCGAAATCCTCGGTGGTCAAACCGGAGAACTATTTTCCAGGACCGCTCGCCTCGGTGACTTGGGACGGCAAGTATTACGGCATTCCGAAGGCGACCAACACGATCGCGCTTTACTACAACAAGGACATGTTCAAGGCGAAAGGCCTTGATCCGAACAAGCCGCCGCAGACCTGGGACGAACTGGTGGAGGCGGCGCGCAAGCTGACCGACCCGGCCGCGAACGTATACGGCCTTGCCTTCTCCGCCAAGGCAAACGAGGAGGGAACCTTCCAGTTTCTGCCCTGGGCGCAGATGGCCGGCACCAGCTACGACAACATCAACTCCGAGGGTGCGGTGAAGGCGCTCGAGATCTGGAAGACCATTCTCGACGAGAAGCTCGCTTCTCCCGATACGCTTACGCGCGGCCAATGGGATTCGACCGGCACATTCAACTCGGGCAATGCGGCGATGGCGATTTCCGGCCCATGGGAACTTGACCGCATGATCAAGGAGGCGAAGTTCGACTGGGGCGTCGCACTGCTGCCGGTGCCGCAAGTGGGCGCCGAGCGCTCCTCTGCCATGGGTGACTTCAACTGGGCGATCTTCTCGAGCACCAAGCATCCGGAAGAAGCTTTCAAGGTGTTGGAATACTTCGTTTCGCAGGATGATAGGATGTTCAAGGATTTTGGGCAGTTGCCGGCCCGTTCCGATATCGCTATTCCGCCGACCGGCGAACCGCTCAAGGACGCGGCGCTCAAGGTATTCCTCGAACAGTTGAAATACGCCAAGCCGCGCGGTCCGCATCCGGAGTGGCCGAAGATCTCCAAGGCTATCCAGGACGCTATCCAGGCGGCCTTGACCGGCCAGATGAGTTCCAAGGACGCGCTCGATCAGGCTGCCGAAAAGATTAAGTCGGTTCTGGGCTGACTAGCGTCCGCCGCTCCCGCGGGCGGCGCATTCGTCGGCGGGTCATTGCATCCGCCTCGAGTTTCCTCCCGAGAGAGGCGATCTGCGGCTTCGGCCGAGATCGCCTCCGGGGATGGGGGATAGCCAATGAAGAAAATACTAGCCAGCGTCACGGACGGAAAAGGCTTCGACATCGGCCTCGTTCTGCTACCGCTCGCCTTCCTGTTCGTCATGTCCGGGCTGCCGCTCGTCTACAACGTCGTGATGAGCTTCCAGGAAGTGGACATGTTTAGCCTGGGCACCTTCGCCCGGCCTTTCGTCGGCTTCAAGAATTACGTCGACCTGTTCTCGCAACCCGAAACCCGGCCCATCCTCGTCAATACCGCGCTTTTCGTCAGCGCTTCGATCGCCGGCCAGTTCCTCATCGGCTTCGCCCTCGCCCTGTTCTTCTGGATGAACTTTCCAGGAGCGTCCTGGATGCGCGGCCTCTTTCTCGTCTCCTGGGTGATGCCCGGTCTGGTCGTCGGCGCCATCTGGAACTGGATCCTTTCCGGCGATTTCGGCGTGCTCAACTTCTTCCTGCGGGAGATAGGCATCATCGAAGGCAATATCTTCTGGCGCTCCGATCCGCACTATTCGCTGTGGGCGGTGATCATCGCCAATATCTGGCTCGGCACCTCCTTCAACATGATCCTTCTTTCGGTCGGTTTGTCGGGCATACCGAAGGACCTTTTCGAGGCGGCCGAGCTCGATGGAGCGAACGCATTGCAGCGCTTCTTCACGATCACCCTGCCGATGATGCGTTCGACCATCGGCGCAATCATCGCGCTCGGCCTGATCTTCACTCTGCAGCAGTTCGACCTCTTCGCCGGCATTACCTCGGGCGGGCCGAACAACTCGTCCAACGTGACGCAGTATTGGGCTTGGGACCTTTCATTCCGGCAATACGACTTTGCCAAGGGGGCGACGATCTCGGTGATCATGATCGTCTTCGTGATGCTCGCTTCCATTGTTTATGTGCGCTCCACCCGCCACGAGGTCCGAGGATGACCGACGATTTCCGCAATCGGCTGATGTTTGCCGTCGCGCTCGTTCTGGCGGCCATCTACCTTTTCCCGCTCTATTGGATGTATATCACTGCGCTGAAAACCGGTTCGGCGATGTTCGCAACGCCGCCGAAATTCCTGCCGAGCGATCCCCAATGGAACATCTACGAGTTCGTCTGGCAAAGCCGCAATATGGGACGCTACCTGTGGAACTCGCTGGTCATCGCCTTCGGCGCCGTTTCGCTGATCGCGGTGCTCGGCGTCGGCTGCGCCTATGTGCTGGCGCGCTACCGCAATGTCTGGGTGGACATCGGACTGTTCCTGATCCTGATGCTTCAGGTGCTGCCGGCCTCGCTGATGGTGACGCCGATCTTCGTTGGCTTCTCGCAATTCGGCCTGCTCGACACGCCGCGGCTTGCCGTCATTCTGGCGATCGCCGCAAAGAGCATGCCGTTCTTCGTCGTGCTCGTACGGGCTACCTTCATGAGTGTGCCGATGGAACTCGAGGAGGCGGCGCTGGTCGACGGCAATTCACGCATCGGCGCGTTCTTCAACATCGTGCTGCCGCTTGCAAGAAACGGCATCCTTGTCAGCGCCATTCTGATCTTCATGCAGGCCTTCGGCGAGTTCGTCTATTCGAAATCGATGATCCAGGCGGTCGAACTGCAGCCGGCGAGCGTCGGTCTCAACTCGTTCATGGGGCCGAACACCAATGAATGGAACAACATCATGGCTTATGCCACGATCTATGTGACGCCTGTCCTCGCCGTCTTCGTCCTCTTGCAGCGCCGTATCGTTTCCGGCCTCACCTCGGGAGCCCTCAAATGACCCTCCAGATCGAGCTCAACGGCGTCAACAAATATTATGGTGCCTTCCATGCGCTGAAGGACATCAACCTCGCCATAGAGGAGGGGACCTTTGTCGCCCTCGTCGGCCCGTCCGGCTGCGGCAAGTCGACGCTGCTTCGCTCGCTCGCAGGCCTCGAGAAGATCTCGACCGGCGAGATGAAGATCGCCGGCCAGCGGATGAACGACGTTCCGCCGCGCAAGCGCGACGTGGCGATGGTCTTCCAATCCTATGCGCTCTACCCGCACATGACCGTCGAGGAGAACCTCACCTACAGCCTGCGCATTCGCGGCGTGAAGAGAGCGGAAGCCCGGAAGGCAGCCGAAGAGGTTGCCGCGACGACGGGCCTTTCGCACCTGATGAAGCGCTATCCGCGGGAGCTGTCGGGCGGGCAGCGGCAGCGCGTGGCGATGAGCCGCGCGATCATACGCCATCCAAAGGCTTTCCTGTTCGACGAGCCGCTCTCGAACCTCGACGCAGCCCTTCGCGTCCACATGCGTAAGGAAATCCGGGCACTGCACGACCGGCTGCACGCTACGTCAGTCTATGTGACGCACGACCAGATCGAGGCGATGACCATGGCCGACCACGTCGTCGTCATGCGCGACGGCGTGATCGAGCAGCAGGGACGGCCGCTCGACCTTTACGACAGGCCTGCCAACAGGTTCGTCGCCGGTTTCATCGGTTCACCGGCGATGAACTTCATCCCGGCCATCGTCGCGGAGGGCGGGGCGGACGCAATCCTCGATTTCGGCAGGACGCGGGCGAGGTTGACGCTTGCCGCGCGCCTGGCGCCCGGCCTCGCCGTCACCGTTGGCATCCGACCGGAGCATGTCAGGATGGTCACCGCCGGCGAAGGGGCCTTCGACGTCCCGGTCGGCATTGTCGAATCGACCGGCTCGGCCACCTATGTCACCGCCGCGACGCAGCCCGAATTGACCGTGGTCGAGACCGGACGCGGAGAGGTGAAAAGCGGCGACGTCATCGGCCTTGCGATCAATCCGCAGCAACTGCATCTGTTCGATGCGGAAACGGGAACGCGGATCGAAGGGGAAGGCGGTCGCGCGAACCTCCGATTTGTGCCGCGCGCTGCCCCTCATCCCGCTGCCGCGACCTTCTCCCCGTTTTGACGGGGAGAAGGGGCAAGCCGCGCCCGTCCAGTGTCCGCTCTCCGCTTTGAAGAGAGGGCGATGTGCACCGGAGCGTGCCGCGAGTCTCCTTCGCACCGTTTGCGGGGAGAAGGTGGCCGGCAGGCCGGATGAGGGGCGGCCCGCCCAGGGCGCCTGCGAACTTACGCCAAGTTCTCCCGTGCCCTGAGGTCGAGGATCAGCCGTTCCTGCCCCACCCGGATGACGTGCTCCATGGCATGGCGGGCGCCTTCCTCGTTGCGGCGGCCGATTTCCTCGACGATGCGGATATGCGCCAAGGCGACCCGGTCGATTTCGCTGTCGTCCGCCGAGGGGCTGGTCAGCCGGAAGACACCCACGAGTGCGGCTTCGATCAGGCTTCCGACCGACCGCATGAAAGGGTTGAGCGAGGCTTCCAGCAGCCGTAGGTGAAAATCGAGATCGGCTTTCGCCAGCGTCTGGCCACTATGGCCCGCATCCCCCATGGCCACGGCAAGCCGCATCATCCAGGCGATGTCCGCATCAGTCGCGCGGCGGGCCGCGAGGCTTGCGGCATAGGGCTCGAGGGCGAGGCGCACTTCGCTGACATGGCGCAGAAACTCCTCGTCGACGCCGGCGCTGAAATGCCAGGTGAGCACGTCGCCGTCGAACAGGTTCCAGTTGGCCCGCGGCATGACGCGCGTGCCGATCCGCGCCCGGGCCACGACGAGGCCCTTGGCGGCCAGTGTCTTCATCGCTTCACGTAGGACCGTGCGTGAGACGTTGAAGCGTGCCGCGAGTTCAGTGTCGCCGGGTAGCGTTTCCCCGACGGGGAAGTGACCGGAGACGATCGCCTGGCCAAGCTCGTCAACGACGAGCCGATGGCTGGTCCGCTTGCCCGGTTGGTGGCCGAAACCCGACGACGGCATTTTAGGCGGCCCTCCACCTCGTCATGCGTGCTGCCGATCAGGGCGGGAGAGGCGGATGATCCCCTTCTGCAGGAGGATGAAGGCGAAGAGCAGCAGGCCGATCAGGATCTTGGTCCACCAGCTCGAAAGGGTGCCGTCGAAGGTGATGTAGGTCTGGATGAGGCCTTGGATGAAGATACCGACGAGCGTGCCGGCAACAAAGCCGGAGCCGCCGGTCAACAGCGTTCCGCCGATGACGACCGCAGTGATCGCATCGAGCTCGACGCCGACGGCGGCAAGGGAATAGCCGGCCGAGGTATAGAGCGAGAAGACGATGCCGGAAAGTCCGGCCAGGAGCCCCGACAGCGCGTAGATCCTGACGGTCGTGCTGGCGACCGGCACGCCCATGAGCTTGGCCGTCGCCGTGCCGCCGCCAAGGGCGTAGACATTCGTCCCGAAGCGGGTGCGGTGGGCGATAAGGATGCCGACGGCAAAGACGAGCAGCATCAGGCCGCCGATCAGTGTGATGCGCCCGCCGCCAGGCAGCTTGAAATAGAGGCTCTTCAGCGTCGCGTAGAAGGGGTGCTTGATCGGAATGGAATCGATCGACAGCACGAAGGCCATGCCGCGGGCCAGGAACATCCCGGCAAGGGTGACGATGAAGGCCGGCATTTCGAGATGATGGATGATTGCGCCCATCAGCGCCCCGAAGAGCGTCGTGATGGCGAGCACCAGCACGAAGGCGGCGAGCGGATGGATGCTGGTCTGTTCGAGCACGACCGCAAGGAAGACGCCGGTAAAGGCGATCACCGCGCCGACCGAGAGATCGATGCCGCCGGAAAGGATGACGAAGGTCATGCCGACGGCGGCGATGCCGAGAAATGCGTTGTCGGTCAGCAGATTGCCGATCACCCGCGTCGAAAGCATGTTCGGGTATTGCGCGGCACAGAGCGCGTAGCTCAGAAGGAAGATGAGGATCGTCGCCGTAAGCGGAAGATATTTCTGCTTCATTTTGCTTCTCGCTCGGTCGGTTTGCCGGCTGCGCGTGGCATGCTGACGAAGGTGAAGGCGGTCCGGAAACGCGGCGACTGCAGCACCAGGATGAAGACGATGATCGCCGCCTTGATGATCAGGTTGAATTCCGGCGGGAAGCCCGACAGGAGAATGCCGGTGTTGATCGCCTGGATGATGACGGCGCCGAGGACCGATGCGGCGATGCTGAACCGGCCGCCGAGCAGCGACGTGCCGCCGACCACAACCGCAAGGATCGCGTCGAGCTCCAGCCAGAGCCCGGCATTATTGGCGTCGGCCCCCTTGATATCGGCGGCGGCGATGACGCCGGCGATCGCCGCGCACAGGCCGGAAAGGACATAGGCCGCAATCAGCAGCACCGGCGTGAAGACGCCCGAGAGCGTGCTCGCCTCCCTGTTGACGCCCACTGCCTCGACCAGCATGCCGAGCGCCGTCTGCCGGACGACGAGCGCGACGAGAATGCCGAAGACCAGCCAGATGACGACCGGCATCGGCAGGCCCAGGAAGGAGCCGCTACCGATGAAAATGAGGCCGGCATCGTTGAAGGTGAGGATGGCGCCCTCGGTGATGAGCTGGGCGATGCCGCGCCCGGCGACCATCAGCACGAGGGTGGCGATGATCGGCTGGATATCGAGGACGGCGACGAGAATGCCGTTCCAAACCCCGCAGAGGATGCCGACGGCAAGGGTGACGAGTAGCGTTTCGGCCAGCGAATGGCCGGAGGTGATCAGCGAGGCGGAGACCGCGCCGCAGATCGCCATCATGGCGCCGACCGAGAGATCGATGCCCTTGGTGGCGATGACGACCGTCATACCGATCGCCAGTAGTACCACGGGCGCGCCGCGGTTGAGGATATCGATGAGGCTGCCGTAAAGCCGGCCGTTCTGAATCTGCAGGTTGAGGAAACCGGGAAAAATGATTGAAATCGCCGGGATGATGATTGCCAGAGCGATCAATTGCGGCAGCAGCCTGCCAAGATAGGTTCGCACGATCGATGTCACGATGCCTCCCGCTCGTTTGCCGCTGCGATCGCTTCGACGATCTGATGCGCTGTAATACGGTCTCCGCCGAGCTCGGCGACGTGGCTGCGGTCGCGCAGCACGACGACGCGGGAGCTATAGGCGACCAGTTCCTCGATTTCGGACGAGATGACAATCAGCGATAGGCCCTTCTCGCGCAGGCTCTCGATCAGCCTGACGATCTCGGCATGCGCGCCGACATCGATGCCGCGGGTCGGTTCGTCTAGGATCAGGAATTCTGGTTCGGTCGCAAGCCAGCGGGCGAGGATCGCTTTCTGCTGGTTGCCGCCGGATAAGAGCTTGATCGGCTTCTCGCGGTCGGCGGTTCGGATGTCGAGCGCTCGAATGTACTGGTCGGCCAGCCGGTTCTGTTCGGCGCGCGAGAGCGGCCGCGTCCAGCCGCGCCTTGCCTGCAGCGCCAGCACGATGTTTTCGCGCACCGACAAATCGCCAACGATACCGGCCGTCTTGCGGTCTTCCGGGCAGAAGCCGAATTTGTGGCGGATCGCCGCCCGCGGCGACGACAGATCGACCGTCTGGCCGTCGATTTCCGCGCTGCCGCTGTCGGCGCGATGGGCGCCGAAGAGCACCTCCGCCGTCTCCGTGCGTCCGGAGCCGAGCAGGCCGGCGATACCGACCACCTCGCCGGCGCGGACGTCGAGATCGAAAGGATTGATGCGGCCGCGGCGGCCGTAATTCCTGAACCGGTAACGCATCCGGCCCTCGGCGGTCTCGACGCGCGCAGAATGAATCTCGGCTGCGAGCTCACGACCGATCATCATGGCGATCAGGTCGCGCCGGTTGAGGTCGGACGTTTCGCGCGTACCGACCAGCTGACCGTTGCGGAGCACGGTGATGCGGTCGGAGATTTCGTAGACCTGTTCGAGGAAGTGGGTGATGAAGATGATGCCGAGGCCGCGCGCCTTGAGGCGCCGGACGATGCGGAAGAGCATGGCGACCTCGTGCGCGTCGAGGCTCGCCGTCGGCTCGTCGAGGATCAGCACCTTGCCGGACAGATCGACGGCGCGGGCGATCGCCACGACCTGCTGGATCGCCACCGAATAGCTTGCGAGGTCGCGGGTGACATCAAGGTCGAGCTCGTATTCGGCAAGCAGCTCACGGGCCTTGCGGTTCATGGTGCGCGTATCGACCATGCCGAAGCGGCGCGGCTGGCGGCCGAGGAACAAATTTTCCGCGACGGTCAGGTTCGGCAGGAGATTGACCTCCTGATAGACGGTACCGATGCCGAGCCGCTGGGCGTCGAAGGTATCGCGCGGGTCGACTTCGGCACCGTCAAGGAGGATGCTGCCGCCGTCCCTGCGATAGGCGCCGGTCAGGCATTTGATGAGCGTCGATTTGCCGGCGCCGTTTTCACCGAGCAGCGCATGGACCTCGCCGCGCCTGAGGTGAAAGTCGACCTTGTCTAGCGCCTTCGTTCCGGGAAAGCCCTTCTCGATGCGGACGGCCGAGAGAATATTGTCGTTGCTGGTCTGCATGGAAACTGTCTCTGCACCGGAAGGCGGCGCGTTGCCGTATCGGGGCGTCGCGCGCCATTCCTCGCCAAGGATCAGGCGTTCTTTCCGCGACGACCGGTGAGACGCCATGGAACATTGTCGGCCCACGCGAGCGGATCGCGTGGGCCGCAAGCGAGATCAGTAACCGAGGCCCTTCTTTTCCTCATAGACCTTCATCGGATCGTCGGCCTGGGTGTAGAGCTTCGATTCCGTCTGGATCCACTTTGCCGGCTCCTTGCCGTCCTTCAGATAGGCAGCAAGCGCATCGAAGGCCGGGCCGGCCATGTTCGGCGTCAGTTCGACCGTGGCGTTGGCTTCGCCGGCGGCCATGGCCTGGAAGATGTCCGGAACGGCGTCGATCGAGACGACGAGGATATCCTTGCCCGGCTTCAGGCCGGCTTCCTTGATCGCCTGGATCGCGCCGACGGCCATGTCGTCGTTATGGGCGTAGAGTGCGCAGATGTTCTTGCCGCCGTCCTCGGCCTTCAGGAAGCTTTCCATGACTTCCTTGCCCTTCGTACGGGTGAAGTCGCCGGTCTGGCTGCGGACGATCTTCAGGTTGTCCTTGCCGGAGAGCGCCGCTTCGAAGCCCTTCTTGCGGTCGATGGCGGGCGAGGAGCCGGTCGTGCCCTGAAGCTCGACGACGTTGCAGGGCTTGCCCGCCACGGTATCGACGAGCCACTTGCCGGCGACATTGCCTTCATGCACGAGGTCCGAAGTCACTGCCGTCAGATAAAGCTCCTTCGGTGCGTCGACGGTGCGGTCGAGCAGGATCACCGGGATTTCGGCATCCTTGGCTTCCTGCAGGACTTCATCCCAGCCGGTGGCGACGACCGGCGCGAGAAGGATGGCGTTGACGCCCTGGGCGATGAAGGAGCGAATCGCCTTGATCTGGTTTTCTTGCTTCTGCTGCGCATCGGCAAATTTGAGGTCGATGCCGCGCTGTTCGGCCTGCTGCTTCGTCAGCGTCGTCTCCGCGGCGCGCCAGCCGGATTCCGATCCGATCTGGGAAAAGCCGACGACGAGCTCGGCGGCCGAAGCGCTGCCGAAAGTGCAGGCAGCAAGGATCGTTGCACTAGCAAGTGCCTTCACGAATTTCATGATTTCCTCCCAAAGAAAGCTGCTCTCGATGCAGCTGTGGAGAAAAAATCATATAATATTACTTTTGTAAACTCACATTTGAATGCAACTGTTTTTGTTCTTGTGGATTCATCCGCAAATTGTGGGCCTGGTACCTTCTCAAAGTGTCGCCAGCGTGCGGTTGGGGAGCGCGCCCTGATAGAGCTGCTGCAGCCGCACCTTCTCCTCCAGCGCCATGACGATGTCCTCGCCGAAATCGACCCCGTGCGCCGCTTCGATTTCGGGCAGGCCGCCCGGGGTGAAGACATTGGCTTCCAGGACACGGTCGCCGACGATATCGAGTCCGACCAGAAACATACCGTCCTCGATCAGTTTGGGCCGCAGCTTTTCGGCTATGGCGAGAATTTCCGGTGTGACGGTCGCCGGTTCGGCGGTGCCGCTGGCGTGCAGGTTCGAGCGGACATCGCCCTTTGCCGGTACGCGTCGGAAGGCGGCATAGACGCCTTCGCGCTCGAGCGGCCGTCCGTTCATCAGGAAAAGCCGAATGTCGCCGCCGACCGCCTCCGGAAGATAGTTCTGGGCGATCAGGTATCCGGTTCCGCTCGCCGCCTCGAAGATCTGGTTGAGGTTGGCTTCGTCCTTGGAGCGGATCTTGAATACGTTCTTGCCACCGGATCCCTGCAGCGGTTTCAGGATCACGCCGTCCGGATGGTCGTCGATGAAGGCGCGGATTTCCTCGATGCTCCTGGAGATCATCGTCGTCGGTCGCACGACCTCCGGGAAGCCCTGGAAATAGAGCTTGTTCTGCGCCAGCGCCAAGCCGTCGGGGTCGTTGACGACGATGACGCCCCGGGCCGCGGCCAAGCGTCCAAAATTGGTCCCGACATAGACGGCCCAGGGGCGCCGGTCAGCGTCCTCGGAGGGATCGTTTCTGAGGAAGAGCACCTGGATCTCGCTTATCTCCATGGTGGTCACCTTCTCCTGAGCGCTTCTGAGGCTCGCGAGCAGCGTTTCTGGCTTCTTCGGTTTGGAGCCGGTCAGGGTCGTTGCGCGGATGAGCAGGCTGTCGTCCGGGCGGAGCACGAAGTCTCCCGGCGTGACATAGCAGACCTCGTGGCCGCGGGAGAGCGCCGCCAACGCCAGCGACGTCGTCGTGTAATACGTTGCCTCGCCCTCGATGGAGTTGACGAAAAAGGCGATGCGCATGGGCGTCTCCTAACTGTCCAAGAGATCGAGCGGGGACATTCCCGATCGCGCCCTCTCAAGTCGCGCCGGGGTTTGCGGATGGTCGATGAACATGGGGCGCACCGCCGGCGCCCCGATCAGGCCGCGGGCACTGAGCTCCTGCATGACCCGGAAATGCGAGGCCGCGATCTTTCCCATCCAGAAGGGCTCGAGCGCTCCGCCCTCGGCCAGATGGTGAAGCAGTTGCAGGAGCCCCCGCAAATAGATTGCGTCCTTGACCAGCCCGCCGCCGCGATAGACGCGCAACACGACGTTGAAGGCATCCGCCTCCGGCAGGCCGCGCTCACGCGCGAGCAGCCGATAGGTGTCCGGCAGCGAGGCCCCGTCGAGCATGGCGGCGCAGGCAATCACGCGTGCGGCGATCAGGCGCAGCCGTTCGCTCGTCATCCCGCCGGACAGATATTCCGCAAAGACCGCCAGCCCCTCCTGCATGCCCTCGTATCCCGCAAGACCCGAGCGAAACAGGCGCAACCCCTGGGCCGAGCCGTTAAAATAGGTCAGCAGATGAACGCCGATCTCGTGGCTGAGGATCGCTTCGACGCGATCGATCGGCATCAGGGTGCTCCGCGAGATCAGCAATCGCCTGCCCGATACGAGCAAGCCGGAGGGCAGGTCATCCCGCACTTCGACGCGTGCTTCGAAGTCACTGCAGCGGCGCTGATACTCGGCGATCATTTCGCGCGCGCGTCTTTCGACGAAGTGGCAATCCGCCGGCGGTCGGATCGCCGATGCCGAATGGCGGCTCTTCTTTGCGCCGCTGTCGCTGACGCCAAGGATGGTCTCGGCCACGCGCAGGAGCTCGGCCTCCACGGGACCGTAAAGCGCTCGGCCGAATTCGATGAACTTTGTCGTTTCCCGTGCGGAAAGGATCGAGAGTTGCAGATCGAGCTCCTGCTGCTTCTCCCGGTACAGTTGGTAGAGCACCGGATCCTCGAGATGCTCGAAGCAAATGGAAAAGAGCTTTCGCTTGGCCGCCTCCACCTGCAGCGTCAAGGGTCGATAGAGGAAGCGCGGCGTGCGATCGAAACCGCTGGCGGCAAACTCGCTCCAGGCGGCCTCGGCGTTGATCGGCGTGACGGCAAGCAGGAAATCGAAAGTCGAGGCCACTTCGTCGATGCAGCGGTCGGTGCGCACGACCGCGTCGACAAAGGCCTTCCGCCCCAGGGCGCGATGCGTGGGGGCGGTCAGGCTCCCCGTCGAAGTGGCAAAAGCCGAAAAGGCGTGCAGGCCGGCATCGAAGATCGCAGCGACGAGACGCTCGCGCAGCTCCGGGTAGATGTTGCCCGACTCCTGCTGGCGGTAGACCGGCGCAAAGCGCACGCGCATCGACGGGAAGGGGATGTCGAGCGCCCCGGCCGCGGTTCGCCCGTCTCCCGGCCAGTTGTGGACTTCGACTCGCGGCGTGCGGAACTTGACCTGGATCGCCTCGATGGCTGCGATGAAGGCACGTGCGGCTGCACGAATGGGTCCGGTTTTTTCCGCCGTCACTTCGATCGTGAAGGGCGGCAGAAACGGTTCCTTGTCGGTGAGCAACTCGTCAGAAGCGAGTTCCCCCATTTCGAGCACCATGAAGGCACCGAAGCGGCGTTCTAAGAGAGCCCCGACGGCAGAGACGATCAGTTCGGCGGTCGGGCTGTCCGGCGCGAGAAGATAGGAAGCGTTCGCCTGGGTGATTTCGCGCGCGACGGGAGCATGGCCGACGTCCGAGACATGGACGCAGAGAAAAGGCAGGGCTCGATCGATATGAAGCCGGCCTCCGTCCGGCAGTTCCTTCCGCACCGCCTTGCCCGCTTCGATTGCCGCGAGCGCTTCGGTCAGCCAATTCGGCTGCCCCGCTCTCACAGCGAGGGGTGCGCTTGCCGACTTCATCGCTCCGCCTCCAGGGCGTCGGCGAGGGCCGGCAGCGTCGAGGCGAGCAGTTGCCGGAGCGCGCGAAGCGTCTCGGCGAATGGTTCTCCGGTCCATTCCTCCATGAAGATCTTCTTGAACTCCACGGCGATGGCGCAGCCCGTCTGCGGGAACTGTTCGTGGATGAAGCGCGTCTGGTATCCGCGGCCCTGAAAGGCGATGTTTTCCCGGACATCGAGGCGGCCGCCGGGGAAGTCGAAGGACCGGATCGCTTCCACGAAGCGATCGACGAGCGGCGCCCATTTCTTGCGGTCCATGGAAAAGGTGCCGATATTGACGTCCGGCGCTTCAGCCGCGAACGTGGGCTCCGCCTCGCGGCCGGCGCGACGGTGGTTGTAGCTGTGCACGTCAAGGACGACGAAGCGCCCGTGGCAGCGCTCGATGCCGCTGAGATAGGATTTCAGCATCGCATAATATTCGTCGTGCATGGCGAGCGACGCCTCGGTGATCTCGCTCGGCAGTTCGCCAGTCCAGACGTTGAGACCCCAGGCCTGTTCCGGCCGCAGGTAAATTGCGCCATCGCGCGGCCGGTTGAGATCGACCTCGAAACGGGACCGGTGAACGACGATCCGGTTCGGCACGTCGCGGATGATGAACTCGGTAAAGGGGTCCTCCTCGCGGAGGCGCTCTTCCTCGGTAAGCCCGCAGAGGCGCTTGGCTGCGTCACGCATCGCGTGGCCGTTGTGGATGGCGGTTGCGACGACGGGCGACTGGCCGCGGTGCTGCGTCCACCATTCGCCGGCGGCTGCGAGCGTCAAGTCGGTGACTTCCTGAGCGATGTTCATGTCCATGGTTCCGCTGCCGCATCCGCCCGTCGATGGATGGCGTTCGCCAGCTACAATCCCGAACAAAGTTTTTCGGTTCCAAATGTTGGAGGAAGACCAGTCTTCTTACGCGCGATTGATCGTGGGCAGGAAGAGCTCTACTTCCCGCTGCCGCTCGGGGCTGAGCGTTTCGACATTGGTCTTCCAGAACGCCTCGGCCTCGTCCGGCTCCGGCTCCCAATTCCGGATCGACGTCACGTTGTCGTCGATGACCACACGGCGGTGGCCGCCGAGGCGCAGATATTCGTCCGCCAGCTTGCGCGCATTCATCTGTTCCATGGCTTTACTCCACGTTCTTCCCGGTTCAGAACGCCAGCGCCCTCGGAACGTTCCCGGCTTCTGGACGCTCCCGGGACACAGCTATGAAGTTTATACGCTTTTTGCTCTGCGGATGCGAGTTTCTGCGCGGATCGTCCGGCGGGCCGGATTAGGCGCTTTGCGGACCGCTATGCTATCATTCGCGCTTTCCTTGAGCCGTGCAGGGAACAGCGAGATGTAGCGGAAACTGGCTGCCATTCTGGTCGGCGATTTTGTCGCCTCCACGTCGGCGATGGAGCACGACGAGGAGCAGACGATCGCGCGCCTGGTCGATTGCATGACCATCATTGGAGAGATCGTAACCCGCTTCGAGGGCCGGGTCTTCAATACGGCGGGCGACGCCGTCCTCGCGGAATTCTCCAGCCCGGTCAACGCGCTGCGTGCCGCCATGGAGATGCGCGGAGCGATCGCGGCCGTGCCCCGGACTTCGTCGCAGGACATGCGCTTCGGCCTGCATCTCGCCGACGTGGTCGTCGTCGGCGAGGATCTGCGCGGCGATGGCGTCAATGTCGCTGCACGGATAGAGGCGTCAGCCGAGCCGGGCGAGATCGAAGTTTCCGGACAACTCTACGATCATGTTCGCCGTGTTTCGCCCTGCGCGTTCGAAGCCGTCGGAGAGCGACAGTTGAAGGGCGTGTCCGAACCTGTTCGCATCTACCGCGTCGGGGCGGCGATGGACCGCCATCGCTTTCAGATTGCCCCCACCCGTGCCGCACCGCCATCTGCGGTGCGGCCAAATTCAGGTCGTGGTGACGCCGTTTGCCACGGCAGCGTCCGCCGATCAGGACCAGACTTTTCTTGCCGAAGGGATGACAGACGACCTAACGCTCGAGCTCAGCCGGCTGAAAAGCCTTTTCGTAACGTCGAGATCCGCATCAAGCGTGCTTCGGACAGCCGATCCCGTCGAAATCGGCAGGATGCTCGGCGTGCGCTACGTGGTCGCCGGCTCGGTGCGCAAGAGCGGCGCCCAGGTGCGCGTCAATATCTCTCTTATCGAAACGGGGCAGGGGCATTTACTCTGGTCCGATCGCATCCAGCGTCCCTTCGAAGAGGTCCTCGACATCATGGACGAGATCACTGCGCGGGTCGCCGCCACCGTTTCGGGTCGGATCGAGCAGTCAGAACTCGCGGCCGCACGCCTCAAACGGCCGGAGAGCATGTCCGCCTATGAGCATTATCTCAGAGGTCTCGACCATCACCGGCTGGCGGGCGTCGCCGACCTGCATCTCTATGAGGCGATGCGCTGGTTCGAAAAGGCGATGCAGGCGGATCCGGGCTTCGGGCGCCCCTTCGCCATGCAAGTTTGCTCGTGGAGTTCGTTGCCGAGCTTTGATCTCGAGGCCGGCGAACTGCAGACGGCCCATGCCCTGGAGTTGGACCCCACCGATCCCGAGGCCCACCGCATCATGGGCGCGATCAAAATGAAGCGCGGCGATTTCGTCGCCTCGCGCTTCCACCATGAACGCGCGATCGAATTGGCGCCGAACGACGCCTACACAGTCGGCCGCTGCGCGGCTTTCTACCTGTTCGCCGGCGAGCCCTTGCGGGCGCTCGAACTCCTCGATCGCGCCGAAACACTGGATCCGTTTCTCCCCGTCTGGATCACCGAGGAGCGGGTAGCGGCTCTTTACGCGCTCGATCGTTTTGAGGACATGTTCGAAGTGGCCCAGAAGCTGCCGTTCCAGACGCGCCGCACCTATCTCTATCGGATCGCGGCGCGCATGGCTCTCGGTGAGACAGCGCGCGGGGCTGAACTCGTGGCCCAGGCGCTCGCCCTAGACCCCTCACTGTCGGCCGAGTATCTGATTGGCCAGGAGCTTTTCAAGGACAAGGGCATATTGGGGGCGCTGGTCGAACGAACCCGCGCCGCTGGTCTGCCGGCGTCGCGTGACGCGGCTTCTTGCGCTGCCTGAGCCATGCGGTCTATACCGCGTCCTGGCCGGCGGGAGCCGTTTTCTCCGCAGTCGAACCACGCCGCCTGCGCGCCTGGTGGCGGCGGGCAATCTTCGCGCGCACGGCCTTCAATGGCCGCGCCACCTCCTCGGAAAGCGCCTCACGGACGGCGTCGGAGATCACAGAGACAACGAAATCGGCTTGCAGCTCTTCGACCAGTTCGGCGATCGGCGTGCCGTCTTCCCGCCACAGCACGATGCCGATGCGGGCGATCGGCGTGAGGCGTTTCAGCCGGCGCACGATGAATTTCGCATGGCGAAGTGAATCCTGATCGAGGAAAGTCACGAGAATCGCGTTGCGCCCCGGGAAGGGCAGCGCCCGAATGGTCCCGGGCTTCAGGTCGTCATGGCTGGCGGCAGCGACATCCGCCCCTTGGACGCGGATGACCTGGGCGAGCATCGCCGCCGTCACATCGTCGAGTTCGCTGCGTCCGCCGATGCAGAGGACGGATTTTCCGTCTCCGAGTGGCAAGTCATAGTCGTCGCTCTGATCGTCTCCTTCGCCGTTATTTTCGCCGGCCTCATCCTCCTCGTCCTCTTCTTCCTCTTCGGCGGCGATTTCCTCGAGATTGGCGACAAGCGTGCGGGCGCTTTGAGCTATCTGAGCCACCTGCGGCTCGGACAAAGCGCCACGGGTGCGGTCGTGCTCGGCGAGCAGCAGGGCGGGAATTGCGACCGTGTCGTAGAATTCGACGAGATATTTCTCCTCGAGCATTTCTTCGGCGTTGTCGGTCGCCTCGTCCGGATCGCCGGCCAGCAGTCGTTGATAGAGCCGTTCCTTGGGGTCCAGCACCGGCTCGTTGCCCAAGAGGATTTCGAGGAATTCGAACTGCGGGACATGGCGGCCGAGCACGACAAGACAAACGGTGAGCGGCGTCGACAGCACCAGGCCGACCGGCCCCCAGAGCCAGGCCCAGAAAATCGCCGCGACGATGATCGCGAGCGGCGAAAGGCCGGTCCGCGAACCGTAGAGCCAGGGCTCGACGACATTGTTGCTTAGCAGTTCCAGGACAATGAAGAGAGCCGCCGTCCAGAACAGCAGGCTCCAACCCGGAGCGGCGGCGAAGGCGAGAAACAGCGGAAGGACAGCGGCGATGACGGGGCCGATATAGGGGACGAAACGCAGCACGATAGCGAGCATTCCCCAGAGAATCGCATTGGGTATGCCGAGCAACCAGAGGCCGACCGCCAGCGGTATCCCGTAGGTGATGTTCACCACCAGCTGCATGAGCAGATACTGGCCGACACGCGCGGCGGCATCCTGCAGTGCCTCGGTCGTGCGGTGCAGATCGCCATAACCGACAAGCCGGATGAAGCGGTCGCGCAGATCCTCTCTTTCGAAGAGCATAAAGATCACGACAACGATGACGAGACCGGTCGTGGCCAAAGGCCCGAGCAGGGGATTGATGATATTCCTGAGCGTTTCGATCGGGCGTTCAGGAGAGAATATCTCTACAAGAAGCGGTTTCTGCCCGGGTTCCGGTGCAGGGGATACGGGCGTTTCGGGCCTCGGCCGGCTGATCTCCGTGCTGATCCTTTCCACGACGCGGCTGATGCGGTCGAAGATCTGGCTTTCCGAGCCCGCCTCCTTCAGAACCCTGATCTTCTCGATGATGTTGTACTGGTAGGTGGGGAGATTCTGCGCCACTTCGCTGACCTGCACGGCCAGGATGACGCTGAATGCGGAGAGGAACAGGAAGGCTGTCGCGACGGTGACTATAGCTGCGACCGAGCGCGGCAAGCCGGCTCTTCTGAGCCGCGAAACCACGGGTGCCAGCGCAAATGTCAGCAGGATCGCGATCGCAAGCGGCAGAAACACTTCGCTGGCGAAATAAAGAACGGCCACCGTCGCCGCCGTCGCGGCAAGCGTTGGAAGCCGGGAAGGCTGCGCGATTGCTGACGACGCTGGCGCGAAAGCGATCTGCAACGATCGGCTGCCGGCCTTGACCTGATCCTGATCGGCTCTCCGAGAAAACCTCAGCATCTTATCCCTATGCCCCCAAAACCATCAGACTGCTTTGTGCATCTCCGAAGGGCCTTGGGCAAGATGAGGCCTACACCACGGCGCTGCCGGCGAGCAGGGCAAGGATCAGGAAGAGCAGGAATATGGCGAGCGCCAGATAGAACAGGATCTTGGCGATCCCGGCCGTCGCCGCGGAGATGCCGGAAAAACCGAGGAAGCCCGTTATCAGCGATATGACCAGGAAAATGAGAGCCCACTTGAGCATGGCGCAACCTTTGTTCGTAGCGTCCTCCTAAGCAAGTAGAGCGGCGATGGACGAAGCCTAGCGTAGCGGCCCGAAAAATCGGAGTCGCTGTAGAGGAGCAATCGCCTGCTACTTGTTCGGCCAGATCTCCTGTTCCCTGCTGACATCGGCGAGGCCCCGCCGCGCGTCCCGGTTACCGGTTGCCGCGGCGGCTTCGAAGATGCGCTTCGCTTCCGCGAAGCGGTTGAGGTTGAGATAGGCATAGCCGCGCAGGACCATCAGGTCGGTACGCTCCGTGGAAATCCGCCGCAACTGATCGAGGAATATCAGGGTTTCTCGGTAGCGGCCGGCGTCGAAGGCGGCGATTGCCCGGTCTGCCAGGATGGCGGTCTGCAGTTCGGCCACGCGGGCACGGCTTTGCGGCGACTTCGTCGCGGCGACGGCCGCCTTGCTTGTCAGTCCGGCGCGAAGATAGGCCAGGCTCTGACCGTAGGCGGCATCCTCCCTCACGGCGGAAGCGGGGGCGCGAAGCGCAACCTCGAAGGCTTGGACGGCTTCAAGCGGACGATTCATGTCCATCAGGCACCATCCCCGTGCCAACGCCGCCTGCGGCGACAGGCGGCTCGGGTCGAGGGTCTCGCGGCAGGCTATCGTCCTTCGCACGACCTGACGCGGCGCGGTGCCGACCCGCGCGGGCAAGCCGCCTTGTCGGCGGACAACGGCGTCGGCTGGCTGACCGCCTGCCGCTACGTTCGGCTTTGCGCCTTGCAGCACCGGCGGAGCCGGCAGCTGAGCGGGTTCCGCCGGCTTCTCCGGCTCTCCCAGACGAGCGATCCGCTCCGAACGGCCCGCCCAAAGCCGCTGGATCTCGGCCGTGCCGGCGGTGTCGCCAAGTTGATGGCGGGTGATCGCCAGACCATAGGCCGACGGCTCGTCATCCGGTTTCCAACTGAGCGCCGTCGAAAACCATTGAAGGGCCGTCTGCGGCTGCCCCAGCGTGCGGGCATACCAGCCGAACTGCTGCGCAGTGGCCGGATCGCGCGCCTTGATGGTCTCCTGCGCTATGCGTTGAAGGACTTCGCCGGCGAGAATCACCGGCGGTTCCATTGCCAGCAGATTGGCGGTTGCGGCCATATAGGTGGCGCGAGCGTCGGCCGAAGCATCCCGCCAGGGATAGAGCACCTTCTCGGCTTCTTCCGGCGCCTTGCGGTCGATCAAGGTGAGCGCCAGGCCTTGCGAGGCGGAGGCGGAATCCTGCTTCTCGCGCGCACGCCTGAACCATTGCTCCGCCGCGCTCATGTTCTTGCGGCGCAGGTGATACCAGCCGAGCAGCAGCGCGTCCGATGCCGTTCCTTGCGTCTCGACCAGCCGTTCGACCCGCTGCAGGTATTTCGGGTCGACGGCGAGCGTCGCGTCGTCTTCACCCTCGGCAACGAAGCGGCGGGCGAGGTCGTCGCGGATGCTTTCGAACTCCAGCGTGCCTGATGCGTTGGGTTTCTCGTAGGAAAGCAGTTCCTGGACCATGGCATAGGGCAGGAGAGCTGCTGCCTTCTGCAGCGTCGCGAGCCGCTCCGGTCCGCTGTCGCAATTCTTCAGGATGTAGAGATAGGCGTCGCGCGCCCGTCCTTGGCGCTTCGTTTCCGCAAAAGCTTCGGCGACGCGCCAAAGCACGTCAACCTCGCTGCAGGTGAGCAGGATGGGCGTGCTCGCCCCGACTTGAATGACAGTCTCGTATTGCTTGAGATCGGATGCATTGACGAGCCTTGCCCGGGCCTCGGCGACATCGAGGCGCTCAAGGAGGTCGGCGGGCGGCTGCCAACCGGCTTCTCTCGATCTCCGGTCGGCGATCGCCTTGCGCACCTCGGCGTAGCGGCCTTCCGCATAGAGCTGCCACATGGCTTCGAGCTGCACGTCCTCGTTGCGCGGAACTGCCAGGGGATCCTCGGGAGGGGTCCAATTGGGATAGAGCGCTCTCAGACGCGAAATCTCCGCCTGCAGGCGGGCCGTGTCGCCCTGGCTGGCGAAATAGCGCAGCGCCGATTCGTCCACGGCTGCCGGTTCGTCAGGCGGAGGGGTTTCCGCTTCGGACGGCGTCTCAGCCTGGGCGACATCGCGCGAACCCGGCTCTCTCGCGCCCTTCCGGCTGTCGTCGACGTTACCGAAGGGCACGGCCGGTTCCGGTGCGGCACTGGCGATGAGGTCTCCCAAGCCCTTGCGCAGATGGTTACCGTCGGCGAAGCCGGCGATTCCGATCACCGTTGCGGTGACCCCTGCGAAGGCTATGACTGGAAACTTCATAAGCACTCCGGATGCTTTTCCTCCACGAAAGACAACCCCAGCAGGTGCAGGGTCGAAGGGTAGTATTGCGTCGGTTGGAACGCCTTGGCGTCCTCTGGCATCTTCGTGCCTTCGAGCACACAGGCCAGAATATGGTTAATAATTCGATAACCCGGATCCGTCAGCGTCGCGCGCACCGCTCCGCTTTCGAGATCGCGGGTCAGAAGCTCGCCTTGCGGCCCAGAGATCCCACGTTGCAGCCGCAAGAGAAACTCCCGATCTGATTGATCGGCGCGCACGAGGTAAAGGGGAATTCGCAGAGCGTTAAAACCGAACTCTCGCGGAAATCCGGCGGCGGGCTTGAGTGTGGTCTTGGCGCTTACCCAATCGGCCGGCATGTCCTGCGGTCCAAATTTCATGCCCTGGATCATCGTCTTGCCGTCTGCCCCGAGCTCTTGCCATTTCGGCGAAGGGACGAGTCGGTCGAGCACGGGCAGTGCTTCGAACACCCAATAGGAGGGATTGATGACCGGGCCATCGTCCCGGTCGGCGGCTGAAAATCCCGCGACGCCGGGCAATAGCAGCGTGCGCCCGCCATGTTTGACGACGGTCTTGTCGAGAATGGCCTTGGCGATCGTGGCTGCCGCCTGCGAATAATCGCTGCGGCCCCAGCGCTCGGCAGCGAGCGCCAGGCCATAGGCGATCAAAATGTCGCCGTCGGTCGCGTTGTTGATGTCGGTAACATGCGGATCGTTGTCCGGACTCCATTTCCAGGCCGCAAGCCCGTCGTCGCGTAACAGAAGCTCGCGACGGGTGAAGGACCAGATCTGCTCGAAATCGGCCGGTTTGTCTGCCAGGAACGAAAGAAGCAGGCCATATCCCTGTCCCTCGCTGTGGCTGACATTGCCATTGGCGTCGTCGAGGATGCGCCCGCTCGGATCGAGGAACTTCGACTTGTACTGCGCCCAGGCGTCGGCTTTCACGCTTGCCTGCCTTTCATCCGCTCCGACCGGCCCGACCAGCGCCGCCAGAAGGAGCGCGAATATCAACAGGTATTTCATGTTCGGCGCCCCAGTTTACCGAGCAGCACGGCAGTGGCCAGTCCGAGCACGACTGCAAGGCTGACGAGCAGTACCGCATAGAAGAGAATGTTCGTCGAAAGCCAGTTCGCGGCGATCAGCCGGTAGTTCCAGAAAGACGGCGGCTGCGTCTCGATGAGTCTGAAGCGGCGGGCCGGCGTGGCGCTCACCTTGTCGTCGACGGGGTCGTAGACCGCGATGTGCCCCGACACTTCGCTCCATCGCGACGTGTCCGCGATCGCCGCCACCCCCTCGCGCAGCAATGCCGGCGAAGGAGCTGCAACCACTGTCCAGGTGGCGTTCTCGGCCGGATTGGCCGATTGTGCCACCAGCAGAGTCGCCGCTTTCGGCGGCACGAAAGGCGCCTCGGCCTCCGGTATCAGTCGCAGCGAATTCAAGGAAATGTCGAAATTCTCCTTGAGCCAGCTTTCGAAATCGATAATGGCGCTCCGCCAGCCGCCCCCCTTCAGCCGCGTCTGCCACTCGTCCAGCGCCGTCTGTGTGTTGCGCCCCTGGGCAACGTCCTTCGCGCTCCCCCAGGAGGCCTGGCTGACCGGGTCGATCCCGGCCTGCGTCAGCACCATCTTCGGCAGCTGCGGCATGGCGCCGATGAACAGCGCTTGCCTGCCGTCGGCCACCAGCGGATCGGCGATCGTTTCGATCTGCATCGGCCGTCCGCCGGCGACGGCCAGCTTCGCGATAAAGGTGCCAGCCGCGGAAAGCGTGTCGGGGTCGGCTCTGTCGATGTAGAGTGCCACCGGATCGGCGCTGCCGCGATAGGGATAGGCGGAGCCGGACGTTGCCGCGAGGTCCGGGCGCCGTGCGATGCGGGCGAAATCGGGCATCGCGAATTCAGACGTGTCGAACAGGGCAAAGCGCGGTTCGGAAGAAGCCGGCGTCCCGGGCGCGCATGTCTTGTCGGCTTCGGTCAGCAGGACCGCTTCGAGCTCGATGAGATTGGCACCGGGCCGGAAATGCCGCAGCGTCACATTGATCGGAAGGTGACCAAGGATCCCGCCCGCCGACGCTTCCAGGGCGACCGTCGTGGCGATGTTGCCGTTGACATAGACGTCGATCCGGCTTCCGGGACGGACCGCCTCCGTATAGCCGGCATCGAGAAGGATGGTGGCCTCGCCATAGGCGTCGGCATAGAAATCGGATGGGATCGCCACCTGGAGGGCCGTCCGGAACCGCCGGCCGGAGAACTCGCTCGTCGCGACGCCCAGTTCGGAAAAGCGCAGCCGCTTGCCGGAAAACACCAGCGGCGTTTGCGGCAGCCGCCAGCGCTCCGTCTTGATGACGTCGCGCGGGATGTTCGAGGGTTGCTCCGTGGCGGCGGTGATCGTTTCGATCGCCGCCGCCACGGCCGTCCAATCGGGGCCGCTGAGGACAAGAACCGGCGCATGTGCCGTCCCGGTTTCCGCGAAGGCGGCAATCGTGCCGGTCGCCGCCTCGGCGGGCAGCGAGGGAAGCAGGGGCTGGAGTTCCGTTGCGGTTCCGGCAACGATCGTCAGCTCGCCGGGCTTGCCGAGCTCCGGCATGATGCGGCTGAAGACGATGGACTGGGACCGCATGCGCCCGAGTAGGCCGACGCCCTGCGCCAGCCGCATCAGCACCGGTACGCGGCTCGGCTGCTCCAGCGCGGGCGCCACGATATTGAACTGGGTTCGCCCGGTCTCGTTCGTGCCGACGGCCTGAATGTCTTCGATTGCGGTCAGTGCTCGGGGCTCCTCACCCTCGAATGTGATGAAGGCGCTCTCCGAGGCGATCTCTGTCCAGAGTTCGTAGGTCGACTGGATCGTGCAGTCCGTTCGATGGCGGTGGTGCGCGCGGAAGCGGATCTCGTTCTCGCCGGTACGCAACAGGCCGGCGGGAATGTCGTAGCTGCGCTCGTGCGGCCCGTCGGCTGCCTGCACCGCTCCTTCGCCGACAAGCTTGCCGTTCACCAGGACGGACAGGACGGATGCCTCGGGCGCAACGACGATCGCGTTCTGATAGGCAAAGGTCAGCCTGCGGCCGGCTTGCGCCTGCGCCGGCGTGAGATAGAGGGACCAGGCGCGCTCGTCCGCTTCGCCGGCGAGCGACAAGGTCGGAAACGGCAGGACGAAGCGCCGGAACGGCGCTGCCGCCGGGCGGGGCGAGACCGCCTTGGGGCTGCCGGAGCTTGGCGCCGCATCTCGTCTTTGCGGCGCCTCTTCCACCGGCGGTGCGGCACGCTGTTCGGCAGGGCGCTCCCCGGACATGTCGAAGGGGGAGGGCTGTGCAGCCGCCGGCGAGCCGGCCAAGAAAGCCATCAGGAGAGCGAGCACGCGTTTCATTTGCCCGCTCCCGCTTCGGTCTTGATGCTGCGGAAGAAGTAAATCAGGCCGCGGCTCATCTGATAAAGGGCGAGCCACAGGAACCAGAGAGAGCCGCGCACCAGGCCCGGATTACCGCGCCGCAGGCGCTGAAACTCGCTCCACTGCTGCGAGTTCGCAAAGATAAGATCGGCGACGAGACTGTGGTGGCGGGCGATTTCCGGCAGATAGCGGCAGCCGACGATCGTCAGATCGCCCTCGGTTTCGATGTTCCTGATCGAGACCGGCAGCGTTTCGAAGGTACCGTCGCCGCTATAGGGCTGGAAGCGGATCTGCCCCCTGACATCGATCAGCAGTTCGTCGGTGGGCAAGCCGTAGACCTGGACTCGCGCCCCATGCGCCGAAACATTCTCGATCGTTGCCGGATAGGTTTGCTCGCCGAAGGAAAATTCGCAGCGGCGGCTGACTTTCACACGCCGCGAGGCTGCCTTTTCACCCCGCTCGGAAACGACCCCGAGCGCGCAGCCCGCCATGATGAGATTGAGGAGATTCCAGCCGCCGACGACGAGGGTAATGTCCGCCTTGTAAGGCTCCGTATAGACCCGGTAGATGGCGAGCGCCGTGGCGATGAGGAGCACGGCGAAGATGATGAAGAAGGGCCGGCTGATCTCGGAAAGCCGGCTTTTGAGGACGGACTCGTCCTTTGCCGTCACCTTGAACGTCGGCTTGCGCGGGTTGAGCAGAACCGAAACCACCGCCGGCAGCAGATGAACCGTCTGCGCATATTCGTAGAGCTCGGATATCCAGGGCCAGCGGAACGATCCGTATAGGTAGTTCTGCATCGTCAGGTTCACGAGCATGTAGACGAGCGTATAGGCGAGGAATTCGCCGCCGGAGGCGGTGAAGATCTGGAGATCGAAGAACAGGTAGAACAGCGGTGCGAAGAGGAAAATCGTCCGCGAGAACGGAAACAGCCAGAAGAGCGTCGACGACATGTAGCAGAGGCGCTGCGGTATGGACAAACCGCCCTTGAGCAGAGGGAAGCGGAACATCAGGATCTGCATCATTCCCTGCGCCCAGCGACTGCGCTGGCCGATGAAGCTCGCGAATGTCGCCGGCTGCAATCCGGCGATCAAGGGGCGGTCGACATAGACGCTGTTCCAGCCGCGCCCATGCAGTGCCAGCGCCGTCTCGCAATCCTCGGTGATGCTCAAGCCGCTGAAGCCGCTCGTATCCTCCAGCGCCTTGCGCCGGAGCACGGCCGCCGAGCCGCAGAAGAAGGCGGCGTTCCACTTGTCAAGACCGCGCTGGATGATGCCGTAGAACATCTCGTTCTCGCTTGGCATCTTCTCGAAGGTCCTGAGGTTGCGCTCGAGCGGATCGGGGTTGAGGAAAAAGTGCGGCGTCTGCACCAGGAACAGGCGCGGATCGTCTTCGAAATAGCCGACCGTTTCGAGCAGGAAGTCGCGCGCCGGGGCGTGGTCGGCATCGAATACGGCGATCAGCTCACCGTTTGAATTGAGCATCCCGTTGTTGAGATTGCCGGCCTTGGCATGTTCGTTGCGGTCGCGGGTGAGGTAGCGCACGCCGAGATCCTCGCAGAGTCTCTGCAGTTCCCGGTGTCGTGCGGCAGCGCGATGCGCATCGACGAGATTGGTGGAATTGCGCTTCTGCAAAGTGCCGCCGTCGTCAAGCAGCCAGACCGTCAGTTTCTCGGCCGGGTAGTCCATGCCCTTGGCCGCGGCGAGCGTGTTGGCAAGCAGGTCCGCATCCTCGTTATAGGAGGGCACGAAAACGTCGACCCTCGGGTATTTCCCGGGCGTCGCCGAACGGGAGGGCCGCGGCGGAAGCGGCATGGCGACCACGAACAGGCTGAGGCCGAGCATCATGACGCTGTACATTTCCGCCAGGTAAAGCAGGAAGCCCGGAATGAAATTCTCCGGCTGGTTGACAGGCGGCAAGGTGCTCGTCGTGCGCCAGTAGACGTAGCGCAGCACCATGGCACTGCCGAAGGCAAGCGCGATGAGCCGCCATTTGCCGCCTGCGTCCAGGAGCTTGATGAGCCCCATGAACGTCACGACGAGGACGCTTGCGACCAGCTGCGTCTGCATGTTGACGGGCAGCGTGATGAGCGTGACCAGGCAAAGGGATACGACAACCCATGCGGCAAGAGTCGCGATCTTACTCATACATTTGCCTTCCAACAGCGGCGTTCATGTCGCTGGCAATGGTTTACAACACTAGCCTGATCAGACAATTCCATTGGCCCCTTAGCAGGCCCGAGTTAGCGCCCCGTTTAAGGGCAGGCCGGCCCTCCCTGCGGTGTGCAAGTCGGCAGGGGGACGACGACGCTGCCTGCCGCGCCGGTGGGACCCGCCGGGCTCGGCAGGCTTCCGCCTGTCTGCGGTGCGGGTAGTGGCGCGACGACCGGCTGGCGCGTCACCTCCGGTTTTTCGATCTCAGGCACCGTGCGCGCGGGAGTCGTCACCACTGCGCGTCTCGGGCGTTCGAGCGCGGGTGCCTGGTCCGAAGGCGGCGCCGTCCGGTAGATGGGACTGCCGGTACGTCCGAGCCCGGCGTCGACCGTCGGCGGCGGCCCGTAGGGGTTCCAGGACGGATCGCCGATGATGGTCCCGCTGATCGTATAGGCGTAGACGATATTCAGCAGTTCGTTTTCCGACGCATCGGTCGCACAATAGCGGAACCGCACCTGTATGGTGCCATAGCTGCGCAGAGGCGAGCGCTGGCTTTCCGGCGGACGTATCTGCTGCCATGCATAGAGGCAGGCGTCGCCGTCGCGCCGCCCGAAGGCATAGCCGAACGGACCGTAGTTGTTCTGAAGGAAGTAGGGCGACTGGGCCAGGGGGACGCCCGGAACTGCCCGTCTTGCCTCCCGCATCATTTCCGATGCACGGACGGCCGAATAGGTTGCCGTCTTCTGATCGAGCCCGGCACCTGTCGGTCCGAAGAATGTGGCGCGCAGGTAGTTCTGTCCGGGTGTTGAAGCGGAGGTATGCAAATTGACGTCCTGCTCGACGGCGTTGCCGAAGCGCCGCTCGACCACGTTTAGGATGTCGGGCCCGCCGGGCGGCGGCAGGACGAGCGCGTTTTCCGTCGCTACGATGGTTGCGCCGGTCGGCGCGCGGGCACCTTCACGGGCCGTGCAGCCTGCAAGGGACAGAGACGCGAGAACGATCAAACCGACGGCCTTGCCGCTGCACCGCAAACTGGCAACCTCCAACCTTGCCTTACAGGGACGCGCGTCTTCTTGAAACGCGCAAAGGCCGCTGCGGCACATCGAATAGCTACATGTTTCAATGAATCGGCTCGACGAAATGAAACACGCAGCAGGCAGGTAAGGAATGCAGGGGCCGCGCCACCCGCATTCCATATCTCAATCTCATGCCACGACCACGAATCGCGATCGGCCGGCACGCTAGAGATTGCATAGTGCAAGTGGAGGCTTTTTCAAACCCGCGGAGAAGGGGGCACGAAAGGCGGGGCCGTCCAAACGGCGCCCGGGGCCGCGGCGACTGGTCTGCCAGAGGCAGGCCGGTGCCCTTTTTGTCCAAGGAACATTTCTGATTGAGCGCGGTTCGTCGGGAGGGAGATTGAAGCCATGAACGTGCAGTCCGAACGCAGCCAGTCCCTTTGGATGGCAACCGCCGCGGAGCACCGGCCGCAGCTGCTTGCCGCCAATGAGCGAGCCGATGTCGTCGTGGTGGGCGCCGGTATCGCCGGTCTCTCGGTCGCCTACGAATTGTGCCGTGAAGGACAGTCGGTGATCGTCGTGGATCGGGGCGCTCTTGCCCGAGGCATGACGGCTCGCACAAGCGCGCATCTTGCCTCCGTCCTCGACGACTTTTACCACGAACTCATCAGGCTGCGTGGCCTCGAGGAGGCGCGGCAATACTTTCGCAGCCAGGTGGCGGCCCTTGATCGGGTGGAACAGGTACAGGCGTCCGAAAATATCGAGTGCGACTTCCGTCGCCTGGACGGCTATTTGTTCGCGGCGTCGGACGAAGACGTTTCCATCCTGGAGCGGGAGATCGATGCCTGTCACAGCCTCGGCTTCTCCGGCGTCGCCTGGGATGCATTGCCGGGTACTGGGGACGGCGGCGACCGCCGTTGTCTCCGCTTCCCGGACCAGGGACGGTTCCATCCGCTCAAATATCTCGACGGCCTCATCCGCTGCATCGAACGCGATGGCGGACGCCTATACGCAGAGACGCCAGTCGTAAGTGTCGAAGAGAAGGACGGCGAAACCATTGTCCGCACACGGGAAGGCCGCGAAATCCGCGCGCGAGCGGCGGTGATCGCGACGAATTCGCCGATCAACGACTGGATCGCGGTTCACACGAAGCAGGCACCATATCGCACCTATGTAATTGCCGGCCGAGTACCAAGCGGCTCGGTGGTCGACGCGCTGTACTGGGATACGCTGGACCCGTACCACTATGTGCGCCTGCAGCCGTCAGGCGCAGACCATGACTGGCTGCTTGTCGGCGGCGAGGACCACAAGACCGGACAGGTCGACGACCAGCCGGAGCGGCTAGCGAGGCTCACCGAATGGGCAAAGTCGCGCTTCCCGCAGATCGGCGATCCGGAATTTGCGTGGTCCGGCCAGGTCATGGAGCCAGTCGACCACCTCGCCTATATCGGCCGAAATCCCGGAAACAACAACGTCTTCGTTGTGACCGGCGATTCCGGCGAGGGCCTGTCGAACGGTGTCGCCGGTTCCTTGATCCTGCGCGATCTTGTCATGGGCCGTGAGAATATCTGGGCCGGCATCTATCAGCCCAGCCGGATCTCGATCGGCGCAGCTGGCGAGTACATTTCTGAAAACCTCACCATGCCGGCCAATCTCGCCGAACATCTCACTGGCGGGGAATTGTCGTCGCTCGACGAATTGAAGCCCGGCGACGGCGCCCTCATTCGTCGCGGCACTTCAAAGCTTGCCGCCTACCGCGATGACGGCGGCGAACTCCATGTTCGATCCGCGACTTGTACCCATGCCGGCTGTGTCGTGCACTGGAACAGTTTTGAGAGGTGCTGGGACTGTCCATGCCACGGCTCCCACTTTTCGGTGGATGGCGAGCCCCTGAACGCGCCTGCCTTCAAGCCGCTTGCGGCCGCTGACGAATAGGCGCCGCGGCGGGACCGCCATATCTTCCGGCCATGAGTGGCCCCCGGAACAACCGGCCGCTTGAGCCGTTCGAAGCAGGCTGTTGACAGGAAACCGGAACGGCGAGACGCCAAGTGCGCGATAAACTCGACTATGATTGCATTGTTGTCGGTGGTGGCCCTGCCGGCCTGGCGGCAAGCGTCTATCTGGCGCGCCTTAATCGGCATGTGGTCGTCGTCGACGAGGGGAATAGCCGCGCTTCTCTCATTCCGCGCTCTTACAATCATCCAGCCTTCCCGGATGGCGTCCCGGGTCAGGTGTTGCTCGACCGTATGCATGATCAAGCCGGCAAGTTCGGAGTCGAGCGTCTCGCCGCCCGTGCCGATCTGCTGGAGCGGGTAGCGGACGGCTTTCAGTGCAGAGTGGCCGGCCGCCTTCTCGGGAGCCGCGCGGTCATCTGCGCGACGGGCCTCCTCGACGTTCTTCCGCCCTGGCCGAATGCGAATGAACTCGTGCGGAATGGCAATCTCAGGCTATGCCCGATCTGCGACGGGTATGAGATCAACGGCGCACCGGCGGTCGTCATCGGCAACAACCGGCGGGCGCTGAAGGAAGCCGCATTTCTGCTGTCGTTCACCGACGACGTGACGGTGGCGACCTTGGGCGCCGAACCCGAGGGCCTGACGCCTGCGGACATCAGGCCGCCCATTCGGCTGCTCACCGCCCGATTGGCCCGGCACGCGCCCGTCCCCGAAGATCGCATGGCATTGGAATTCATGGGAGCGGCAACGATGGAGGCGGTGGCGGTCTATTCGGCGCTTGGCTGCAGGCCTCAGTCCCTCCTGGCGCAGGCAATCGGAGTGAAGCTTGACGAGGAAGGGCGGATACCGACCGATCGGCATCAGCGAACCGATGTCCGGTTCTTCTACGCGATCGGCGATGTGGTGACGGGCCTAAATCAGATGGGAGTCGCCATGGCGCAGGGAGAGATCGCCGCGGTCACCGCGCACAACGATCTGTCGGAGGCTTTCGGCAATCCTTGAGCGGGGTACTCGTCAGGGCCTCGCGCTCACGCGGGTGGAAGACGCCGCGCCAGGCCGATCTTCTCGAGTGTCGTTCGCAGCACCGCATCAAAGGCGACCTTCCTCCAAAGCTGCCGGTAACCGAGGCGTTGATAGAGTTCGAGCGCTCTCGCATTCGCAGCGGCCACTTCGATGTGCGCTTCGCAGTATCCGCGCTCCAGGATTTGTCTTTCGAGCGCTCTCACAAGCGCCGATCCGGCGCCTCGACCCTCGAATGCCGGAGCCACCCAGATGTCGCTGATCGTATTGTCCGCGTGCTCGCAGGCCCCGATGCCGGCAGCCTGGCCTTCGACCTCGGCTACCAGGACCTTTGACCGCATGTCCCGTAGAAATGGCAGGAACGGGTTATTCTGCTCGACCGCCAGCGCAACTTCCGGTGGGATGAGCGGCTTTATCCCCTTACACCAGGCCGAGAGCCCCAGCCGGGCAAGAGCCTCCACTTCGTCCGCTAAAGCCGGGCGCACGACAATCATGTGGTCTGTCCCTCCCGATAAGCGCCACGCCGCCGCTCACCACTCTATAGCGGGCCGGGCGATCATCAGCCAGAAAATCCCGAGGACCGCAGCAAAGGCCGGAAAACCGAAGGCGAACCACAGGTGAAAGAGCCGATAATAGCGTCTGGGCAATGGCTGCCCACCCTTGCTCGCGGCCTCGGCGAGCCTGCGCATCTCCATCTGCATCCAAACGACCGGCAGCCAGAATGCACCGGTGATCAGGTAGAGGAGGATCGACAGCAGGATCCAACCTTCCGTCAGGGAGTAACCGACATGCCAGGCGAGCGCCACCCCCGTCATCGGCTGCAGGACGACGGCGGTGGCGGTGAACAGGAAGTCGGCCAGGACAACGATGCGCGCAACCGAAGCGATCGTCTCGGCACGACCGGTGCGATGCGCCACCAGCATGAAAAACGCGATGCCCGCGCCGGTGCCCAACAGCACGGAGGCCCCGATGATGTGCAGGTACTTGAGAACGAAATAGAGCATCAGCGCTCCTCCAGGATCGCCAAGGCGGCGAGGTGCAGCACGATGATCGGCCAGATCTTCATCAGCGGGCCGAGCGGTTCATTCCACAACTCAGGGAGTAGTATCGTCCCGGCCAAGGCGTAGAAAAGGGAGAGGCCGATCGCACCGTAGAGCCCGGCGCGGCTCGTTCGACGAACCGCAATGGCAAGTCCGATGACGATGTCTGCGATCGCTCCGGCGACGACGCTGGGGCCAGCAAGCACCCCCGCGCCGGTGCGCTCCATCAGGTCGATGCCGATCTGGTAACCGGTCGTCAGCGATATGACGCCGGTAGCGATCCAGAACAACGACAACACGACGAAGATGACCGGCTTCAGGAGGTAGAGCCTGGCAAACCATCTTTCCTGAACCGTAATCGGCGTTCTCGCCAGCGCCACCGAGAGCGCGGTCGGTTCTATCCCGGTATTCTCCGACCACGCCCGGATGTCGCCCACGGCACCGCGGGTGATCTCCTTCTGCGCCGTGCTGCGCGTCGGCGGAAGCCAGCCGAGTGCCCCGGCGAGATCGCTGAGCTTATAGAGGAGACCTGCGAGCGGAGCGGGTATGTTGAGGATGCGGGCAGGGCTCCAGCCAAGCCAGTGCCGGTAGGTTCTCACGACATCTTCGAAGGAGAGGGGCTCCGGCCCTGCTATCTCCAGGATCAGTCGCTTGGGGGCACTCGGATGGACGAGCATCTCGACGGTGCGTGCCACGTCTTCGAGGCGCACGACCTGGAGCAGCCCGGTATTCGGCATGATCGGCAGGACGGGCAAAGCCGCCAGCCCACGGATGAGCGCACTGGCGCCAAAGGCGCCGGGGCCGAGCACAACGGAAGGGCGCAGAATGACCCAGTCGAGGTCCCTGGCCATCAGCGCCTCGTCGCCTTCGAGCTTGGTGCGCGAAAAGGGGGAAGGTTGCTGCTTTTCTACGCCCATGGCCGAGAAATGGATGACGCGGCGGACACCGGCCTGTTCGCAAGCTTGAAACAGGGCGGAGGGACCGCGGATATGGACGCCGGACGTATCGTGACCCGGCCCGTCCTGGAGTGTGCCTGCGCAATTTACAACGGCGGTTATGTTCAACAGATGCGGCAGCCAGTCTTCGGGCCGAACCGCTCGGGCAAGATCGAGTTCCACGGTTTCGCCGGTCTTTGACAGCGAAGAGCCCGGTCGAACCACGCGTACGACCGTCATGCCGCGCTCGAGAAGCTTCGCGCAGACGGCAGCGCCGATCAGCCCCGAAGCCCCTATCACAAGGACTCTCATCCTTCCCCCTTCTGTCGCCGGCGATTACCGTAATACCGCAGCCATTGCCGGCGCGTTGCACCTTACTGCTCCAACAGGCGCCGGGTGGAACATGTTCCGCGGATGGTGAACAGCGGATTATCGAGAGAGCCGGTTCAGTGCCTCGCGAAGCGTCGCGGCGGCCTCTTCCCGCTCGCCGGACGACATGAGGTCGGGCTCTGCATCAAGCTTCAGATGCGGGAGTTCCTTGTGAATCGCGTCGCAAGCGACGCTGAGATTGGCCCTAAAGTCGACGACTCGGAAGGTAGCGACCGGGTAGGCTAGGCCCTTGACCCGGACGCGTCCCACCTCCTCGCAATGGATCACATCCTGCACCTGCGCGAAGGTCTCGTAGGAAATCAGCACCGCGCCAGGCTCCGCTTCCTGCTCCAGTCGGGCGGTGAGATTCACGGCCCCGCCGATGATGGTATAGTCCATTCGATCTTCGCTGCCGAAATTGCCGACGGTGCAGTAGTCCGTGTGAATGCCTATTCGGCAGCGCAGCGGCGTCTCTATTCCGGCGCCGCGCCAAGTCTCGCCGAGTTCGGCCATCCGCTTCTGCATGGCAAGTGCCATCGAAACGCAGGCGATGGCGTCCTCCTTCACGCCGCTCGTCTCCGGATCGCCGAAGAACATCAGGATGGCGTCGCCGACATACTTGTCGATCGTGGCGCCGAAGGACAGGGCGATCTTCGACATTTCTGTCAGGTATTGATTGAGGAGCTGAGTGAGTTCCTCCGATTCCATCTTGTCGGTCGTCTCGGTGAAACCGGCGATGTCGGAGAAGCAGATCGTCAGTTTCTTGCGCTGGCTCGCGATGCTGACATCCTGCCGGCCGCTAAAGATCGAACTGTAGACCTGCGGGGCGAGGTATTTCGCCAGCTTGCTCGACAAGGCTTCGAGGGCGGCCGATTTTTCGGAAAGGTCCTGCTCGCGACGTTTCAGCTCCGTCACGTCGGAATAGACGGCCACCGTGCCGCCGCCCGAAATGCGGCGTTCGCTGATCTGCACCCAGCGATCCGGACCGCGCTGCTGCAGGATCGTTCCGACGGGATTGCGGTGCGCCGCGAGGCGCCGGGCGATCCACTCATCCTCCCGTCCGATGGCATCCTCGATCAGGCCGCGCTCCGCCGCGGCACGGATGATCGCCTCGAAATTCGTGCCGGAGACGACGGCGTCATCCATGCCCGGATAGAGTATCTCGCGATATCGGCTGTTGCAGAGGAGGAGCCGGTCCTCGCCATCATAGAGCGCGAAACCTTCGGAAATGCTCTCGATCGCGTCGATCAGGCGCTGGCGGGCTTCGGCGACGTCGCGCAGGTTCTTCTCTTCGACCTCGATCGCCGTGTCGCGGAAGACGCGCAACGCCTTGGCCATCCGGCCGATCTCGTCGCGCCCGGTATCCGGCAGCGTCACACGCAGGTTGCCGGCGGCAATGGCGAGCATGCTGTGGCTGAGCCCGGCAAGACGGGCAAGCAGGTTACGGTCGACATAGAGCCAAACGATCATTACCGAACTCAGCAGGCTTAGCAGGGCGGAGCCGAGCACGATCGCGGTGCCATAGCGCCGCACGGTCGCGGCTTCGGCGCCCGCTTCGGAAATATCCCGTTTCGCCGCCGCCACGAGGCGATCCACGGCAAGCGTCAGCTTGCGCGAAAGCTGATCGTTTTCCGCCACCAGCTTCTCGCCCTCTGCCAGGAGAGCAAGTTCTTCGCCGCGCGCGCCCGGAATGCTTGTTGGCCCGTCGATCAGCGCCTTGAACTCGTCGACGAGCTGACGGAAGCGCTTGCGCAATTGCTCGTCGAATTCGGGCGTGACGGCCTCCAGCGCGTTGACCGAGCGGTGCAGGGGAAACGAAAGCAGCGACAGGTCGCCCGGGGCCGGCACGACGGCAGCCTGCAAAAGCGTGTCGTTGATCGCCGCTATCTCGCGTTGCGCCGTTTGCTGCGGAATATAGGCGGCGATTGCCCGGGCGAGATCTCGCGTCGCCGCAGCTTCCGCTTCCGGCGACAGTGTCGGATCGACAGTCGCGGCCCGCCACCGCGGCACCTTGGAATTCATCACGAGAATGCCGGGCGCGACGAGCCGCTGGCTGGCATTGGTCGTCGCCGACAGGCGGCGCAGAAGCTCCTCCTTTCGGGCCACGGCGTCGAGACGCGCGGTCACGAGACCATTGAGGGCGTTCAGGTTGCGCCGCAGCCCCACTGCCGCCGCTTCGATTTCGGCAACGACCGCCGAGCTGAGCGCCGTTCCCCTCAAGGCGGCAAGCAATTCCTCCAGGCGCGTCATCTCGCTGCCGATCGCCGCCGATACCTCGGCGTGCCGGGCCTGGCTGCTCGATGCAAGCACGGCGGGAGCGGTGGCGGCGACGCGCTCGGCTTGGCGGGAGAGTTCGAGAGATAGAAGGGCGGACGGGGCCCGGCGCTCCGTTACCCGTTCGAGCACCTGGCCGAGCTGGAGAAAGGCGTATAGCGCGCCAGCGGTCGCAAGCACGGCGAAGGCACTGATGCCGAAGAAGGCGAGCAGCAGACGACCGCGAATGCCGAGACGATCAAACATCGCGGCCCCTCGCTCCGGCTGAGGCGGTCAACATCGTCCGCACGGATTTCTTCTCAGATGCGTGCTGCTGCGGTGAGCCGCCAGTTACTCCAGCGGCACGTACTCGCCACCCTTCCAAATATACCATACCCAGTTCTGAACGGTGAGGTCGCCCTTCTCGTCGAAATCGATCCGGCCGAGCACCGTATCGAACGCGTGGTTGCGCAGCGCCGCGATGACTTTCGGCGGTTCCAGCGACCCCGCTTTACGGACCGCCTGCGCCCAAACTTCGGCGGCGCCGTAGCTGTGCAACGTCCAGGAGTCGGGCTCGAAATTCTCCGCCCGGAAGCGCTCGACGACCTCAGCCGCCTCGGCATTGCGACGCGGGTCGGCGACGAAGGTAAAGAGTGTTCCTTCGGCAGCGGGGCCGGCGATCAGGCCGAAGGCCTCGGTTGCAGTGTCGTCACCGGAAATCACCTGCACCGGAAAGGCGCGCTCGCGCGCTGCACGAACCATGAGCGCCGCTTCCGTGTGATAACCGCCGAGATAGAGCACCGTGATACCTGCCCTTTGCAAATCCGCGATCTCGGCCGAGTAGTCGTCCTTCCCCGGTTCGTAGCTCTGATAGATCGCCTCGTTGACGCCGCGCTTATTCAACTGCTTCTTCGTCTCTTCGGCGAGACCCTTGCCGTAGGTCGTGTCGTCGTGAAGGATTGCGATCTTTTTGGTTCCCCACTGATCGGCCAGGTAGTTGCCGGCCTTCAAGCCCTGGGCATCGTCCCGACTGCAGACCCGGAAGACGTTGGCATGGCCTTGCTCGGTCAGGGCCGGATTGGTCGAGGACGGCGAAATCTGCAGCACGCCGGCCGCGGCGTAGATTTTGGAGGCGGGGATCGAAGCGCCCGAGCAGTAATGGCCGACGACGAAGACCGCACGGTCGGCGACGAGCTTCCGGGCGGCCGCAACGGCCTGCTGTGGATCGCAGAAATCATCCGCCACGATCAATCGAACCTGCTCGCCGAGGACGCCGCCGGCGGCATTGATCTCCGCGACTGCCATCTCCGCGCCGCGCTTCAACTGGGTGCCGGTCCAGGCGAGTTTGCCACTCATCGGGCCGGCAACACCGATCAGAACTTCCGCTCGAGCCGGAAAGCTGAGAGCAAGGGCAACGGCGGCAGCAAGGGCGAGAGGTCGGCGCATGAACACCTCCGCCTGCAATATACTCTTGATGCGCCGGTGCGGCTACGTGTGGTGGCGAAAGGTTGCGCGCCGCTTGAGCATGCCGGGACGTTCAGCGGTTGATCGGCGTCCCGTCCGCAACGTGAGCCCAATATTGCGGCAGCTCATCGTTGATCGTGTACCAGGATGCCCTCGAGCCGACGAAAATGTGCTCGCTCGGCCGGATCGTCGGTTCGTCGGCGAGCGGCCCGAGCGCAACATGCACATAGTCGCCACCGCGGACGACCGAATAGAGAAAGGAGCCGCACTTTCCGCAGCGGGCATTGTGCGCGTTCTCCTCACCGTAGCTCTCTTCATGGTGTGCCCCTTCGGTGACCGTGAACTTCTCCCGCTCGATGCCGGCAAACGGCTTGAAGGCGGACCCGGTCGTCCGCCGGCAATCCGCGCAATGGCAGTTTGCGGCATAGCGGAATTCGTCGGCGACGACAAAGTGGACGGCGCCGCAGAGGCACCGTCCGGCTAGCATGCGAACGCTCTGGTCTGTCATGATGCTCCTCGTATCCTTGCGGCTTGCGTTACTGAGGTGAATTGCAAGGCGGATCAAATGGCTCCTGGGTCGACGCAAGTTCCTGAGCGATCTCCCAAACATGGCCCGACGGATCCGCAAAGGCGGCGGTGCGGCGTCCCCAAGGGCGATCGATCGGGCCGTTAAGCAGTCTCACGCCTCGACCCTCCAGGCTGGCGCAGGCGGCGTCTACATCCGCGACCCTGATCGTGAGCAGGATACGCGCGCCCGAACTCGCCGACGCCACCGGCAAAGGTTCGATCAGTTCCGGCGCCTGCGATGCGTGAAGCAGATTGATCATGGCGCCCTCGAACTTCAGTACGCAGGAGACGTCATCCTGGTACACGATTTCCGGCTCAAAAGCCTTCCTGTAAAAGGCCTTTGCCTCGCCGAGATCATCCACAAAAAGGGTCACGACTTCGAGCGCAACAAACAATGACAAGAATTCCTCCTCTTATGTACTTGGAGTTGCCGACCTGAACGTGATCGGTCGGCAACTCCAAGACGCAGCCGCAGCCTCCATTCCGACAAGGAGAGTGAAATCTTCCGCAAAGAATAGCGGATTTCAAGGCTGCAGATGTGAGGAGAACTTCCTCAGGTCAAGACGCTCCGCGCGGGGCAGGGGTGCGCGGCCAGCCGAAGGGCCGGTGCGAGGCGGATGCGACCTTTCCAATCAGACCAGCGGCGCTCCAATGATATCGATGCCGTTCGCGCTGCAGCACCGTGTCAGGGCAGCGATCATTTCCGGTGTCGGCGCCGACTGCGGCGGCAATTCCGGCCGATCGGCCGGGCGGCCCATCTGGCGCAGCAGTGTTTCGAAGTCCGAACCGCGGGTAATCGTCAGACACCGGGCCCCGCCGCCCGATTCGACGCGGAAGGTGTGGGCGAGGCCCTTCGGCGCAACAACCGTGTCGCCGGCAACGGCAATCCGCTCGCGGCCATCGATGTGAAAACGCATTCGGCCCTCGAGGATGTGAAAGACTTCGTCTTCCCGGCGATGCACGTGCAGTGGCGGAGAATCCCCGTAGGGCATCTGGTGCTCGACCATGCAGATGCCGTCGTTCCCCTTGTTCGAGGCGGCGTGGATCGCGACGAGCGTGTTGTTGAACCAGAAGAGTTCCTTGCCTTCTGAGGTGTCGCTAGTGATTGACATAGCGGCTTGCTCCTTTGCCTTATGTGACGTGGCGTCGCGGGTGATTTAGCGGCCGACCGGGTCGAGCGGAAATCGAATGATCGTATAGGGCGAATTGACGGGATGAATTTAAATGCTCTGGACCTCAATCTGGTGCGCGTACTCGACGCGCTTCTGCGGGAAAGAAGCGTCACACGCGCCGGCGATCGGATCGGCTTGAGTCAGCCTGCGGTCAGCGCAGCACTCAACCGCTTGCGCCACGCGCTCAATGATCAGTTGTTCGTTCGGCGTGGCAATGAGATGGTGCCAACGCCCCGGGCGGAGAACCTGGCGGAGCCGGTGCGGGTGGCGCTGCGCGAAATTGAACGCGTTTTCCACGCGTGCGAGAGGTTCGAACCTGCGGAGCTTGAGCGCACCTTCACGCTAATGGGGGCCGATTTCTTTTCGATGCTGCTGATGCCCTCCCTGGCAGCGCGCATCACGCACGCGGCGCCTGCCGTGTCACTCCGTTTTCTCGACAGTGCGCGCGGCGACGTCGCAAGGCTGCTTCAGGAAGACGAGGTCGACGCGGCGCTGGAGCGGCCGCTGGAGGTGCCGGACTGGGTCTCGAGTGCCCTTCTCTTTCACTCTCCCTTTGCGATCATCGCAGCCAAGGACAATATTGCGATTGGCCGGGCTGGGATCGGCGAGAATGGACTTCTGCCGATCGAAATCTTCTGCGAACTGCCGCATGCCATCCGCTCGATCGACGGTTCGATGTCGGGCTTTACTGACGACGCCCTCGCCAAGATCGGGCGGGCGCGCCGCGTGAGCCTGGCATTGCCGCACTTCCAGGCCGTGGCGTTGGCCGTGGCAAGCGGGAACTATCTTGCCGCTGTTCCTCGCCAATTCGCGGTTTCCGCCGCCCGGAGCCTGCCGATTGTCATCTATGAGCCGCCGCTTTCGATCCCCGTTCCCGAGATCAGGATGTATTGGCATGCCCGTCACGACGACGAGCCGCCCCATCGCTGGCTGCGCGGGCAGATCCTCGAGACCGTCGAGACCCTCGGATTCCCCGATGCGGGAGTCGCGTGAGATCAATCGGATAGGGCTGCACTCCCGGACTTGGTCTTCGCACGCATTGCTTCGTCGGCCTTGCCGATGTTTTTGCGCCGCCTGTCGAGCCAGTGCATCGCCGGGGTGACAGTGAGCCCGTGCGTAACGATGGAAATCAGCACGATCAAGGCGACGGCGGACCACATGACGCCGACCTCTTCGAAACGCGCCACCCCGGTGGCAAAGGCGAGATAGTAGATCGAGCCCAGGCCGCGGATCCCGAAGACGGCGATCGCCGCCCTTTCACCCTTTGGCAAGGTCGATGGCAGGCTCACCCATCCGGTGGCCGGCCGGGCAATGGCTAGGACGAAGAGGGCAAAGGCGACCACGCGCCAATCGAGGTCGACAATGAAGTGTCCGAGGCTGACGGCGGCGCCGAAGCAGACGAGAAGCACCATCATCAGGAGCCTTTCGATCTGCTCGGAGAAGTCGTGCAGTTCCTTGTGAAATTCGTGGTGTCGCTCGACGGTGCGGAAGGAGAGCGCGGCCACGAACACGGCGACGAATCCATAGCCGTGGACGAGTTCCGTCAGGCTGTAGGCGAGGCAGGTGATCCCCAAGGCGACGAAACCGTCGCCCGTGCGCACGAGCGCAGCGCCCTTCGGAAGGCGAAACGTGGCAAAGCCGAGCGCCTTGCCGACAATCCATCCCATCACGATGCCGGCGAAGAGCCGCCAGGTGACATCCAGCAGCAGCCACCCGGCGAACCAGTCCGGCTCATCGGAGGCGAGTGCGATCGCAATTGCCAAATACACGAACGGAAAGCTCAGGCCGTCGTTCAAGCCGGCTTCGGACGTCAGCGCGAACCGAACTTCGTCCTCGGTTCCCGTCTCCGGCGGTCCTACCTGGACATCGCTCGCCAGGACCGGGTCGGTCGGTGCCAGGCAGGCGGCGAGCAGAATGGCGGAAGCTGCTCCAAGACCGAGTATCAGCGAGGCGCCGGCGGCCATCACGGCGATCCCCAGCGGCATCGCAATGCCCAGGAGCCGCCAGGTGAGAGCCCAGTTGCGCAGGCCGATCGGCCGGTCGATCTTCAGTCCGGCACCCATCAGCGCGACGATGACGGTGAACTCCGTCATATGCTCGATGACGAGCCGACTGTCGAACGAGCCGAGATCGACGACCGGTCTGAGTATAGTGTGTCCGGCCAGGGCGCCGATGGCGATGCAGAAGATGGGCAGTGAAAGCGGCAGGCGGCGAAACGCCATGGGAATCCAGGCGGTCAGCAGGATGACCAGCCCAAACAGCCCAAGCGTTATGTCGTAGTGCTCCATCCGCGGTACCTCTCAGTCGATCAACGCTGGGGCTGAATCGAGATCGAAGGTCACGAGGGGATTTATGGACATGATAGCTCCGAAAGACGCGCAGCAAGATCGTAGAAAAACGCGTCTGCCGCGTCTGACGTTCCCGTCGACCACGTCAACGGTCATTGATGGGCAACATCTGGAATCCGAAGCTTGGCGCACCAATATCATTGCATGAGCAACAAACCTGCTTTGATCGGAGGGTCAAAGGGAAATGCATATGCGCTTTTCGGATCTCGCCATTGACGACCTTGAAATCTCGATGCTCCGGCGCGTTCATGTCTATGCTTGCTCCTCCAGGGAGCTGGAGCCGGAAAGTGAAGAGGGTGCTAAAATAGGCAGGATGCTTTTTCACCTATACCAGCAAGGCGTAAGGAGCGAAATCGCCCTGATGCGGATGTTAACGACGGGCGACGCGACACCCGAAATGATCAACGACTAGCGGTTGATCTTCGCCTTGTTTGGGCGCTCGACCGCAGGGGCGAGACATCTCGTTGCCTGCATTCGGGAACCTGCTGCGGCCTTGCGTGAACAATTGTGGTGTTGAAGCGTTTTTCTTGAACCTCGCAACGATGTGGAGGATCGGGCATGCGTCGCGATATGCAGCGTTACATGATGATCGAACTGATCGCCCTTTTCGCTGCGCTTGCCGTGGTCGCGGCGGTGATGGTGGTCACCCTGCTTCCGGGCTGACGCCTGTCGATGGGCGGGCGGAAGGTTGGCCGGCGGAGGCTTGGACTTGTCGACTGAGCCGCACCGTTGGCAAGATCGCCCTTCCGATCAAGTGAGCCTCTAGAAACCCCTGAGTTGGGCCAGAGGAAAAAGAAGGCAACGCCAAATACCGATGACTGAGCACCAGAGAGAGTTTTCCCCTGCGAACGAGTATGACGTGCGGCGACTGCCATTCGCAAAGCGCCTCGAGGATCTATTGCCCGGCGATTGCATCTGGCCCATCAACAGCGGTGGACCCTATCTCTTCTGCGCCGCCAAGGCCGTCGGCAAATACTGTCCCCATCACAAGACAAGGCTGATACATAAGCGCGGCAGCGGTCATGCCCACGAATGAACCGCAAACCCGTTAGGATGGATTATTCTTGTCTCCGCTGGCGCTTGGCGGGTTCGGGTCGATCGACTTCACGCCGTCGGCATTGACTTTCGTGTCTTCGATACGCGTCGCATTGCTTGTCGGAAAGCGGTCGACGTAGAAATAGAACAGTGCGCTGGCGAGGATGATGATGGCGGCGCCGATCAGCGCCAAACGCTCCCAATTTCTGTTCATGTCTGCATCTCCCGTCCAGTATCGAACAAAACTGCGGCAGGGGGCGATTGTTCCGGGACGGCGCGCGGCGACTGGTCAAATCCTCGGCGCGCTGGAACAAGGAAGTTCCCCGAAAGTTGGGCGCTAGCTTAGGATCGAGAGTAACACCGGACATGCCTCGATGAACGCTAAGGACGTCGATCTTACGAAGGCAATGGAGACCGCCGATCCGGGCAGGGGGCGCAGTGCAGCCACGCCGGGAGAGATACCGGCGAAAGGGTTGCGCGACGTGTTCTGGCGGGTGATGTCCGAGATCTCCGAGGAGCGCGTCTTCCTGATCGCGGCAGGGGTAAGCTTTTACCTGCTGCTGGCGCTGTTTCCGGCTCTGGGCGCGCTCGTCTCGCTATACGGGTTTATCGCAAATCCCTCCGATATAGGCGCGCATATGGCCGTATTGGACGAGCTCCTGCCGCCCGGCTCGTACAGTATGATTACGGATCAGCTGACGTCTCTTGCCACGCAGAAGACGTCGACCCTCAGCCTTGGCTTCATCGGCGGACTGTTGGTCTCGCTCTGGAGTGCGGCCAACGGCATTGCTGCACTCTTCGACGCCATGAACGTCGCTTATGGGGAAAAGGAGAAGAGAGGGATCGTTTCTAGAACGCTCCTGTGCCTTGCCTTCACCTTTGCCGCATTGCTTTTTGCCGTCGTCCTCATCGTGGCGATCGGCGTCATTCCGGCCTTGCTCGCCTATCTATGGCTGGATCGCTGGATTGAGATCCTGACGAGAGTGGCGCGGTGGCCGGCCATTCTGCTGCTCGGGACCCTCGGCACCGTGCTCATCTATCGTTATGGACCGAGCCGCGAGCGGGCCAAGCTGCGGTGGCTGAACTGGGGCGCCGTATTCAGCACATTGCTGTGGCTCGCCGCCTCATGGGTATATTCCTACTATCTGGAAAATTTCGCGAACTACAACGCGACCTATGGCGCACTCGGCGCGCTGATTGGCTTCATGATGTGGGTCTGGATTTCCATGGTCATCCTGATCACCGGCGCTCTCCTTAACGCCGAGCTCGAGCATCAGACGGCGGTCGATTCCACCACTGGAGAGCCGATGCCGATGGGCGAACGCGGGGCTTTTGTCGCCGATACGCTCGGAAAGGCTGCGGATTAGCCGTCGAGGGCGCCTGAGCGACGGCCGGCGCGCCCTCTACCTCACGAGATTGAGATTTTACGCTGGCCTTTGCACGCAATACGCTCATAGCCTGGACATCCAAGGGAGGCATGCCATGAAACGCATGGCACTTATCGTGACGGTATTGGCCTGTTCGGTCGGCCCGGCTGTTGCTCAGGACACGTCGATGAGCTTCTTCGTCACCAGCTCCAATCCGGGCAAGGGCGGTGATCTCGGCGGACTTGCGGGCGCCGATGCCCATTGCGGCGCGCTGGCGGCGGCCAGCGGCTCGACCGGCAAGACCTGGAGGGCGTATCTGTCTACCGACACGGAGAACGCCAAGGACCGTATCGGGACAGGGCCCTGGTACAACGCCAAGGGCGAAAAGATCGCCGACGATGTCGCTGCGCTTCATGGCGAGACCAACAACCTGACCAAACAGACCGCGCTCAACGAGAAGGGCGAAGTCATCAACGGTCGGGGCGACACGCCGAACCGCCACGACATTCTGACCGGCACGAAGCCGGACGGAACCGCCGCCGCGGAAACCTGCGGCAACTGGACGATGGGCGGCGCGGAGGGTGCTGCAATCGTCGGCCACAGCGACCGCACCGGTACCGACGACTCGGCCGCGGCCAAATCCTGGAACTCTTCCCATTCGACGCGGGGCGGCTGCACGATTGAGGCCTTCAAGGGCACCGGAGGAGACGGCCTCTTCTATTGCTTCGCGACCGATTGAGGATCGGCTGAAGCTGCAGAGGCGACGTTACACGTAGCGGGCCAGCATTGAGCGTATGAAAGTCCTGCAGGCAAGGGCAAGAGCCTGCAGGAGCGGGCGGCGTCCGTCGACCAGAGCGTTGAACAGGCGGCGCAGCAAGGAGCTCGCGTGCCGGAGTGCTCTCCTCGACCGCCGCTCATCCTTAGTTGAGAAAATCGGCCCGATGTGGGGTAAAGCTATCGACGAGACGGCCCTCCTCCAGCGCCTTGACGCCATGGACCACCCCGGACGGCACGATGAAACTGTCGCCGGCGGAAAGAACCTGGGTCCGCCCGCCGACCGTCACCTCGAAGCTCCCCGCCGCGACATAACTGGCCTGAACGTGCGGGTGAGAATGGGGAGCGCCGATGGCTCCCTCCTCGAAGGCGAATTCCACCAGCATCAATTCGTCCGTCGAGAGGATCACCCGGCGCCGATTGCCCTCTCCGAGATCTGTCCATTCGCCTTCGTTACCGCGGGCGAAAAGTTTCCTATCCATGATCGTCTCCTATCTCGCGAGCCAGCCGCCGTCTACCGGAATGACGGCGCCGTGCATGTAGTCGGAAGCCGTGGCAAGCAGAAACACGGTCGCATCGCCGATATCGTCCGGCGTGCCCCAGCGGCTGGCCGGGATGCGCTCCAGAATGGCCGCGCTTCGCTTTTCGTCGGCGCGGAGCGCCTCGGTGTTGTTGGTAACGATATAGCCGGGCGCCACGGCATTCACGTTGATGCCCCTGGCCGCCCATTCGCAGGCGAGAACCCTGGTGATGCCCAGCGCGCCATGCTTCGACGCGGTGTAGGAGGCGACGCGGATACCTCCCTGGAAGGAAAGCAGCGAGGCAATATTGACGATCTTGCCGCGCCGTCCCTCGGCAAGCAGCCGGCGGCCATAGGCCTGGCTCAGGAAGAACAACGAACTGAGATTGATGTCGATGACGTCGTCCCAGTCGGCTTCGCTGAAATCAACCGCGTCGGCGCGGCGGATGATTCCGGCATTGTTGACCAGGCCGTCAAGAAAACCATGCTCGCGCCACAATTCGTCGATCAGCGAACGGCTCGCTTCGCGGTCCGCAAGATCGGCATGCGCGGAAATGAAGCTTCCGCCTGCCTCCGAGACCTTCGTCTCGGTTTCGTCCATGGCGGAGCGGCCGACGCCGATCACTGTTCCGCCGGCGCGGGCGATCGCCACGGCCACGCCCTGGCCGATGCCGGTATTGGCGCCGGTGACGATGATGCGGCGGCCGGCGAGGCTGAAGGCCGACGGAACGCTCACTTCAGCGCCTCCATCGGCACTATCTCCACATCGGTATAATCGACATTGTCGCCGGCCATGGCCCAGATGAAGGCATAACTGGACGTGCCGCAGCCGGAATGGATGGACCAGGGCGGCGAAATCACCGCCTCCTCCTCCGCCATCACGATATGGCGTGTTTCGCTCGGTTCGCCCATCAGATGCAGAATGCGTGCCCCGTGCGCTAGGTCGAAATAGAGATAGGCTTCCATGCGCCGATCGTGAACGTGGCAGGGCATGGTGTTCCAGACGGAGCCGGGCGCAAGTTGCGTCATGCCGACGACGAGTTGGCAGGTCTTCACGCCTTCCGGGTGAATGAATTGGAAGATCGAGCGCTCGTTCGAGGTGGCCGCGCTGCCGAGATCGAGCCGTTTGGCATCGCCGATGCGGATATGGCGCGCCGGCAATGCCTGGTGGGCGGGCGCGCTGAGCAGATAAAATTTGGCGGGGGCGGCCGGATCTTCGGACGAGAAGGAGACGTCCTCGCCCATGCCCGCATAGATCATGTCGCGCGGCTCGAGCCGGAAGCTTTCGCCACCGACCTCGACGTTGCCGGCGCCGCCGATATTGACGGCGATGAGCTCACGCCGGTCGAGGAAGCGGGGCGTGCCTGTCGGGCGGATGGACTCCAGCGGCAGGGGTGCGTGGACCGGCATCGCGCCGCCGACGATCATCCGGTCGTAATGGGTATAGGTCAGTGAAATGCGGCCCGGCCTGAACAGCCCCGAAATGTGGAAATTGGCGCGAAGCGCATCGGTATCCATGCGCGCGGCGGCTTCGGGGTTGATGGCGTGACGGATGGCATAGTCGATATGGGTTGCGGTCATCGGCGTGTTGTCCTCGGATTTGCAAGAAAGGAAGTCAGTCCCGGCGGGTTGTCGTGTCCAAAATCCATTTGGCCTGCTGACCGCTCAGCCGCACGCGATAGCGTTCCTGGCTGGCGGTAAGATGGGCGCGCATGGCGGCGCGGGCAGCGTCCGGATCGCTGGCGGAAATCGCCTTGAGGATCGCCAGATGCTCGCGCTGCAGGCCCTCCTGATATTCGCGCGACAGGATGCTGTCGGTGCCCCAGGGCGAGGCGATGTCGCAGGGGATCGCCCGCATGCCAAGCGCATCGAGAACTTCCACATAGTAGGGATTGTTGGTCGCAACGGCGATCGCCCGGTGGAAGGCGAAGTCGCTCTTGCCGGTGGCCTCGCCGCGCTCGAGCAGCCGTTCGAATTCAAAGAAGGCCTCCTGGATCTGCGCCTCCTGGGCGGCATTGCGCCGAAGCGCCGCAAGCCCGGCGCTCTCTATCTCAAGCCCCATCCGCACTTCGATGACGTTCAGGGCATGGGAGATCCGGTTGCCGACGTCGAGGCTGATCGAGCCGAAAGCAAGTGTCGGGTGATCCTTGACGAAGACACCGGCTCCCTGTCGCGCCTCGACCAGGCCATCTGCGGCAAGGGTCGCGATCGCCTCGCGCACCACGGTCCGGCTGACGCCGTAAAACGCGCTCATCCGGCTCTCCGTCGGCAGCTTGTCGCCAGGCGGGATTTCGCCTTTCAGAACCTGCTCCCGGATCGCGCTTGCAACGCGTTCGGAAAGCTTCGGCTTGCGCTCCATCCTGGATTCGGCCGGGGAGTCCATGACGCTCTTACCCCTTGAAGACGCCCGGCAGCCAAAGCGAGAGGGCCGGAACATAGGTGACGAGCCCGAGGACGATCAAACCCGCCAGATAGAAGGGCCAGATGCTCCGCATCGCCTCCCATACGGTGATTTTCCCGACCGCGCAGGCGACGAACTGCACCGCGCCCACCGGCGGCGTATTGAGGCCGATGCCGAAGTTCAGGATCATGATCACCCCGAAATGGACTGGATCGACTCCATAGGCCATCGCCACAGGCAGAAAGATCGGCGTGCAGATGATGATTGTCGGCCCCATGTCCATGAAGGTGCCGAGGAACAGCATCAGGACGTTGATCAGCAGCAGCACGATGATCGGGTTCTCCGAGATCGTGTTCATCCAGTCGATCAGTGCCGCGGGCACCTTGAGAAATGCCATCAGCCAGGAGAACGCCGCTGCCATTCCGATAATTAAGAGGACCATCGCCGTCGTGCGCACCGCGCCGAAGGTGGCGTGGACGAAGTCCTGCCAGTTCATCTGACGGTAGACGAAGACGGTCACGGCCAGCGCGTAGAGAACGGCGATGCATGAGCTTTCCGTCGCCGTGAACACGCCCGAGCGGACGCCGCCGAAGATGATGGCGATGAGCAGCAGGCCGGGGGTCGAGATGAGTAGGAAGCGGCCGACCCTCGCGAACCCTGGAAAAACCTCGGTGGGGTAGCCGCGGCTGCGCGCCACGAAATAGGCGGTCACCATCAGCGCGGCCGCATAAAGGAGGCCGGGGAGAATGCCGGCGGTGAAGAGATCCGCAATCGAGATCTTTCCACCCGCCGAGATCGAATAGATGATCATGTTGTGCGACGGCGGCAGCATCAGCGCGATCAAAGCCGCCATGGAGGTGACGTTGACGGCATAGTCGGCGCCATAGCCGCGCGCTTTCATTTGCGGGATCATCAGCCCGCCGACGGCTGCGGCCTCCGCGACGGCGGAGCCGGAAATGCCGCCGAACAGCGTCGCGGTGACGATGTTGACCTGCCCCAGTCCGCCGCGGATGTGCCCGACCAGCGAGGCGGCGAAGGCGACGATCTTCTGGGCGATGCCGCCGCGTACCATCAGGTCGCCGGCATAGATGAAGAACGGAATGGCGAGCAGAGAAAACACGCTCATGCCGGAATTCAGCCGCTGGAAGATGACGAGCGGCGGCAGCCCGAGATAGAGCACGGTCGCGAAAGAGGCGACGCCGAGGCAGAAGGCGATCGGCGTGCCGATCAGCATCAGCAGCGTAAATACGCCGAAGAGGATCATCATATCCATCCGATCACGCCTTTACATTCGCGGTGTCGAGTTCGGCGGCAGCCTCCGCCGGCGGCAATTCGTCGAGAAGATCGTCGATCGGTTCTCCTGCAAGCCGAAGAACGATGCGTTCCAGGGCGAACAGGCTGATCAGCACGCCGCCTGCAACCAGCGGCACATAGTTCCAGCCGCCGGAGATGTGCAGGGACGGCAGAATGGTGTCCCAGGTGAGCCTGACAAGCTCGACCCCGTACCAGATCATGCCGCAGCCGAAGGCGAGCGCGACAAGGTCCGAGATCATCCGCAGCCACTTCTTCCCACCCTTGGGTACCACGTAGAGCAGGACGTCGAAGCCGAGATGGTAGTTTTCCCGCACGCCGACCGCGGCACCCAGGAAGATGAACCAGCTCATCAGCATGACGGCGCCGGGCTCGGTCCAGCTCGGCGAGTCGTTCAGCACATAGCGGCAGAACACCTGCCAAGCGACGATCGCCGTCATCACGACAAGGCCGATCCCCGCGAGCCAAAGCGAAAGCGTGCTCAACCCCGAGAGCGCGCGGCCCGTTTTCACCAGTCTGGTGGACATGGTCGTCATCCCTAGAAGGGATGGGCAGGGTCGGGCCTGCCCATCAAATGGCGTCATTGAACCGCCCGTACGTCCTCGACCATCTTCTTCAGGACCGGATCGGTGACGTGCTTCTCGTAAACCGGCTTCATCGCATCGATGAAACCCTGCTTGTCGGGCGTGGAAATCTTCGCGCCGGCCGCCTCGACCTTGGCGCGCGACTCGCTGACCTTGGCCGCCCAGAGCTCGCGCTGCTTGGCGACGCTGTCCTTGGCGGCCTGCTTGAAGATCTCCTGGTCTTCCGGCGTTAGCTTGTCGAAGGCGGCCTTGTTCATCACGAACACCTCCGGAAGAATGGTGTGCTCGTCGAGCGAGAAGTTCTTCGCCACCTCGAAATGCTTGGCGGTGTCGTAGCTCGGGAAATTGTTCTCCGCTCCGTCGATGACGCCCGTCTCGATCGCCGAATAGACCTCGCCATAGGGCATCGGCGTGGCGTTGGCGCCGAGCGCCGCCACCATGTCGACGAAGATGTCCGACTGGATGACGCGGAACTTGAGCCCCTTCATGTCGGCAACCGACGTGATCGGCTTCTGCTTGTTATAGAAGGAGCGCGAGCCCGCATCATAATAGGCAAGCACCACCAGTCCGGCGCCTTCGAATGCCTTTTTGATCTGGTCGCCGATCGCGCCATCCATGACCTTGTGCATGTGCTCTTCCGAGCGGAAGAGGTAGGGCAGGGCCGGGATGATCGACTCCTTCACCGTGCCGTTGAAGGGTGCCATCGACACGCGGTTCAGTTCGATCACGCCGGAGCGCACCTGCTCGATGGTGTCCTTTTCCTCGCCGAGTTGCGCCGAGTGGTAAACCTCGACAGCGTAGCGGCCGGCAGTACGCTCCTTGACCAGCTCGCCGAAATATTCGACGGCCTCAACCGTCGGATAGCCGTCCGGATGCGTATCCGATGAGCGCAGCACTGTCTGGGCGCTGGCCGCACCGGTCATGAATGCAGCGGCAAGCAGCAGGCCCGCCGTCAGTTTTCCAAGAATTCTCATGCTCTCCTCCCGTTTCGCATGATCAGATCGATGATCTCACTTTCACTGTTTCAAAGTTGGTACGCCTTCTTTGCGAGTCCGCAGGCAAGATCTCGGGCAAGCTCGCAGGCCTCGTCCTCTCTCAGCCGATGTTCGGCCACCAGGCGTGCCAAAAATGCGCAGTCGACCCGGCGTGCGATATCGTGGCGCGCCGGGATCGACGGAAACGCCCTGGTGTCGTCGTTGAAGCCGACCGTGTTGTAGAACCCGGCCGTCTCGGTGGTCATCTCGCGGAAGCGGCGCATGCCTTCCGGGCTGTCGTGGAACCACCAGGCGGGCCCGAGTCTGAGCGCCGGGTAGACGCCGGCGAGCGGCGCAAGCTCGCGCGCATAGCTCGTCTCGTCCAAGGTAAAGAGAATGACGGTCAGGTCGGGCTCGAGTCCGACGGCGTCAAGCAGCGGCTTCAAGGCCGTCACGTAATCCGTGCGGGTCGGAATATCGAAACCCTTGTCGCGGCCGAACTTTGCCAGCATCGACGGGGAATGATTGCGGAAGGAGCCCGGATGGATCTGCAGCACCAGTCCGTCGTCAAGGCTCATCTTTGCCATTTCGGTCAGCATCTGAGCACGGAAGAGTCGGCTCTCGTCCGCATCCGCCTTGCCAGAGCGCACCTTGTCGAAGAGCGCCACTGCGGCCGCCTCGGAAAGGTTTGCCGTATCCGCCGTGGCATGGCCGTGATCCGTGGAAGTTGCGCCGAACTGCTTGAAATAGGCGCGCCGGGCCCGATGCGCGTCAAGATAGCCCTTCCATGTTCCGGTGTCGGCGCCGGTGATCTGACCCAGCCTGTCAAGATTGGCGGAAAAGCCGGCGAACTCCGGATCCACGACCGAGTCGGGTCTGTATGCGGGAACGACGCGGCCCTTCCAGCCGCTTTCGCGGATTTTCGCGTGCCAATGCAGATCGTCGAGCGCCCCGTCGGTCGTCGAGATTACCTCGATATTGAAGCGTTCATAGAGGGCGCGGGGGCGGTAGTCCGGCTTGTCGAGGCAAGCGGAGATGCGGTCGTACAGGCGATCGGCGTTTTCCGCCGAGGGCAACTCCTCAATGCCGAAGAGGTTGGAAAGCGTGTAGTCGAACCAGAGGCGCGTCGGCGTGCCGCGAAACAGATGATAGCGCTCGCAGAAAAGTCGCCAGATCGCGCGTCCGTTCGTCTCGACCGGCGCGCCGTCGAGGGTCGGCACGCCGAGCTCTTCCAGTTTCACACCCTGGCTGAACAGCATGCGGAATACATAGTGGTCCGGTACGATGAGAAGCTGTGCCGGATCGGGGAAGGGCTCGTCGAGCGCATACCACCGCGGTTCCGTGTGACCGTGCGGGCTGACGATCGGCAGTCCGCGCACCTCGGCATAGAGGTCCCGCGCGAGCCGCCGCGTGCCCTCGTCCGCCGGAAACAGAAGATCTGGGTCGATCAGCCCCTTCATGTAGCCCGCTCCTCCTATAGGCTCGCTATGGCTAGAGCCTGTAAAATAAAATGTCAACATACAAATTTTTTTACTTGTATGATGAATTTGGTTGTGCACGTTCTTACGTTGAGCAAGTCGCGTTCGGCCCCGTCGCGGCAGCGGTGCGGGTTTGCCCAAGCGGTCGCCGATCACCGGGTGATGGAGAGAGCGAGATGGCAAGGATACGCGTCGGTCTGATCGGCCTCGGCATGGCCGCAGCGCCACATGCCAAAAGTCTGCTCGATTTACAGGAGAGGGCCGAGGTTGCCGCTGCCTTCAGTCCTACGCCGGCGCGGCGCGAAGCATTTACGCAGATTTACGGATTTCCCACTTGCGACGATGCCGAGACGATCTTCGCCGATCCGTCGATAGCAGCCGTCATGGTGCTGACGCCGCCCAATACACATCTTGACCTCGTCCGGCGGGCGGCCGCAGCGAACAAGCATGTGCTTCTCGAAAAGCCGCTGGAGATATCGCCTGCGCGCGCCGAGGCATTGGTGGAACTTGCCGAAAAAGCAGGAATCGTACTCGGCATCGTGCTTCAGCACCGCTTTCGCCCGGTCAGCGAGGCACTTGCCGAACTGATCGAGGAGGGGCGTCTCGGCGAGATCGTCAGCGCTTCGGCGCGCCTCCACAACTGGCGCCCGCAGAGCTATTACGACCAGCCGGGACGCGGCACGCGGGCTCGCGACGGCGGCGGCGTGCTTCTCACCCAAGCGATCCACACGCTCGACCTCATGATTTCGCTCGCCGGCCTTCCGGAGGAGGTCAGAGCCCATGCGGCAACCAGCAAGGTGCACCGCATGGAAACGGAAGACCTCGCCATGGCGGCCATCCGCTTTGCAAACGGAGCGATCGGCACGGTGAGTGCTACCACCTGCGCCTATCCGGGCTTTCCCGACGAGATCGACGTCATCGGCACGCGCGGCATGGCGCGCCTCGGCGGAAGGAATTTGACCGTCTCCTTTCACGATGGAACGGAACTCACGATCGAGGACGAGGCGGCCGGAGGTGCCGGCGCCGATCCGATGGCCTTCCCGCACCACCATCACCGCGCGGTGCTCGCGGATTTCCTCGATGCCATCGAGACCGGACGAGAGCCGCGCGTCAACGGCCGCGAGGCGTTAAGGGTTCATCGCCTCATTGAGGCAATTCTCGTGGCCGCCGAGAGCGGCCGCCCGCAACGTTCTTAGGCCTCGTTGCACCACCTACGACCAATCGGGGAGGCGGACATGGCTTTCTCAGTGAACATGACGGCTCACCTATAGCGACCGATCGCCAGATCCTTCGCGTCGATCTCTGGCTTGCGCCCGCCGACCAAATCGCTGATGAGACGGGCCGAACCGCAGCTCATCGTCCAGCCGAGCGTGCCGTGTCCGGTGTTGAGGTAGAGACCGGCAATCTTCGTCGGCCCAATCACCGGCGTCCCGTCCGGCGTCATCGGCCTGAGCCCGGACCAGAAGGATGCCTGTCGCAAATCGCCGCCTGGGAACAGATCTGTCACCGAATGGTCGAGGGTGCGCCGCCGGGCCGGGCCAAGATCATTGGTGTATCCAGAGATTTCCGCCATGCCACCGACACGGATCCGGTCGCCGAGGCGTGTGATGGCGATCTTGTAGGTCTCGTCCATCACGGTGGATTCCGGTGCGCGCGAAGCGTCGGTGATGGGAATCGTCAGTGAATATCCCTTGACGGGATAGACCGGCAGCTTGATGCCGAATGGTTTCAGCAGCAGCGGTGAATAGCTGCCGAGCGCGACGACGACCGCATCCGCGTTCAGCCGGTCGCGTTCGGTCAGGACGCCGCGCACCTGCCCGCCTTCAACATCCAGCCCCTTGATAAGCGTGCCATAGGCGAAGCGGACTCCGAGCGCCGCCGCCCTGGCGGCGAGCGCGTTGGTAAATTTGAAGCAGTCGCCGGTTTCGTCCTTCGGCGTCAGCAGACCGCCGACGATCTTTTCTCGGACATGCTTCAGAGCGGGCTCGACCCCAATGCAGCCGTCACGGTCGAGCACCTTGTAGGGCACGCCGTCGGCCGCCAGCGCCTTGACATCCTTGCCCGAAGCGTCCAGCTGCTGCTGCGTCCTGAAAAGCTGCAGCGTGCCCTGCATGCGTTCGTCATAGGCGATGCCGGTCTCCGCCCGGACCTCCGCCAGTGATGTCCGGCTGTAAGCCGCGAGGCGCAACATGCGGCTCTTGTTGATCGCGTAGCGCTCCGGGGTGCAGTTCCTCAGCATCTGGAACATCCAGGTGAGCATGGCGCGGTCGATCTTCGGCCGCAGGATGAGCGGCGCATGCTCCATGAAGAGCCATTTCAGCGCCTTCATTGGAATACCGGGTGCGGCCCAGGGCGAGCAGTAGCCGAAGGAGACTTCGCCGGCATTGGCGAAGCTGGTTTCCAGGGCCGGACCTTGCTGGCGGTCGATGACGGTGACCTCGTGTCCTGCCTTGGCGAGCTGGTAGGCACTGGTGACGCCGATCACACCGGCGCCGAGAACGATGACTTTCATGGTTTCCTCGATGATGGACGATCAGCGGTAGCGACGCTCGTAGCGGCGGCCGAGGCTAGTCAGAATTTCATAGGAGATGGTGCCGCCTGCTTCCGCCAGTTCTTCAAGCGTTTGGTGAGGGCCGAGAACCTCGACAAGGCTTCCCAGCGCAAGCGTGCCTTCGGGAAGGGCGGAAATATCGACGGTTATGCTGTCCATCGAGACGCGCCCGACGAACGGCAGGCGAACGCCGTCGTAGAAAACGGCGCCGCGATGGCTGAGACTGCGCGGCAGGCCGTCGGCATAGCCTGCGGCGATCGTGGCAAGCCTGGTTTCGGCGGAAGTCACATGCGCACCGCCATATCCGACCCGCGTGCCGGCCGGCACCGTTCTCGTCTGAATGACGGCAACGTCGAGCCGCACGACCGGCTCCATTGGATTGGGCTTGCCCGCTGTGGGTGCTCCCCCGTAGAGGGCGATGCCGGGACGAGACAGCACACCGTGATAGTCGTCGCCCATGAATATGCCGCCGGAATTGGCTAGGCAGACGCTCAAGCCTGGAAACTCGGCGGCGATCCGACCGATCTCGGCGAGCTGCTCTGCATTCTGGCCATTGTCCAGCTCGTCGGCGCAGGCGAGGTGGCTCATGATGAACAGAATTTCGATATTGCCGCAGCCCCCGAGATCAGCCGCAAGCGGGGTTCGTTCCTCCGGGGGAACCCCCAAGCGCGACATGCCAGTGTCGAACTGCAAGACGGCGGGAAGAACGCGCCCGAGCTTCCGCGCCGTCAGCGACCAGCGGCGGAATTGCTCGAGAGAGTTGAGAACCGGAACGATGCGGGCCTTGGCGCAGGTGATCTCCGTTCCGGGCTGCAGCCCGTTGAGCACGAATATCTGCGTGTCGTTCGGCAAAAGCGGTCCGAGCTTCACCGCCTCGGGGAGATGCGCAACAAAGAAATGCCGGCAGCCTTCCGCATGCAGGGCGTCGGAGACCTGCTCGGCGCCAAGGCCATAGGCGTCGGCCTTGACCACCGCGGCGGCGGTTGCCGGTGCGACCCTTGTCGAAAGCTTTCGATAATTCCGCCGCAAGGCGGCAAGATCGATCGTCAGGTAGCCCGAAGCGCCACCCACCGTTTGTCGATCTGGAACATGCAAGGCATGACGGTTCATGTGCAACCCTCTCGTTGCGCAGAACATATTGAAACGATCGTCGAATATCTTATCTGGTGTTGATTGATTGTATCAAAGTATGGGCAATACCCGCACATACTGCACAAAAACGGAGCTTTATGCATGACAGCGCTTGACGCGATCGATCGAAATATCCTGCGTCTGCTCCGCGTCAACGCGCGCATGAGCAATGCCCGCATGGCGAAGGAGGTTGGCCTGTCGCCGTCGGCTTGTCTGCGCCGGATAAGATTGCTCGAAGAGGCCGGCGTCATACGCGGCTACACCGCGCTGGTGGAAAGCGGCAGTTCCGAGGACACGATCGCGGTGATCATCAATATCACCCTGGAGCGACAGACGGAGGATCATCTCGACCGTTTCGAAGCGGCGGTGCGCAAGCATCCGGAAATACGCGAATGCTTCCTCATGACGGGCGGATCGGATTATCTGCTGCGGATAGAAGTCGCGGGCGCCGGCGAGTTCGAGCGGATCCACAAGGACATTCTCTCGACGCTGCCCGGCGTCCTGCGCATCCATTCGAGCTTTTCAATCCGCAACGTTCTCGCCACCCGAACCAAGCCCCGGCGGTGACGGGTCTGTCGAAGGTTTCGGGGCAAATCCAGTGGGTGGCTTCATTGTCCGAAGTTCCATAAGATATATTACGCGATTTTTCTATGTAGCCGCAAAGTTGAAGTGTCCTGATCCTGCAAAGTAAGAATGTCACTCTCCCCGCGTTTTGATGCCGTGGGAGATTGCGGATGGGACTGATTGCGATCATCGAGATTCTTTGCGCGAATTCGAGCCAAGCGAAGGGCCGGGTCGAGCGGATGAACCGAACGCTGCAGGACCGGCTGGTCAAGGAACTGCGGCTCGCCGGGATCTCCGGCATGGACGCAGGCAACGACTTCCTGCCCGGCTTTATCGCGCGTCACAATGCACGCTTTGCCCGCACCCCTGCCCGGTCGGAGGATCTGCATCGGCCGCTGAACCTCATGCCGGACCGGCTAAAGGATATTCTCTGCAAGCGCGAGCAGCGTTATGTCGGGGCCCAGTTGACGTTCTCCTACGAGCGCAAGCGGATCATGCTCGAGGAGAACGAGGTGGCACGCGGACTGGTCGGGGCGCTATGTCGAGACCTACGCTTTCGCCGACGGCCGGCTCGACGTGCGCTGGAAGGGACATTCCCTGCCTTATAAGACGTTCGACAAGGACCAGCGGGTGACGCATGCGGCGATCACCGAGAACAAGCGGCTTTCCGATGTGCTGACCTACATCAAGGAGCGGCAGGAGCAGTTGCCGTCGCCGAAGGTCCGGACCAACAGCGACAAGAACGGCTACACGCCACGCGGCCGTAAGCCGGGCAAACGGACGGATTTTATCAACGATCCCGCGGTCATGGGCCGGCGGCAGCAAGCGCTCTCTCGCCTTGATGCCGCAGAATAATCAGCGGTCTGGCTGTCAAAGCTAAAGCCGATCAGTGGATAATTCACCCGCCCCGATCTCACCTTGCAACCCGGACCAGCCGGTCAGATCGGGGCTGGTCCTCGTGCCGTGTGGCAGCGCTGCAAGTGACATTTCTACTTTGCGCCGGAGCGGACATTTCAACCTGGCCGCCACATCATGTAGCGGCATTTTAGAGATGCGACATATGAGCCAGTTAGAGATGCGACAGTCGTCGCCTCTTGGGATGCTGGTCAAACGCTTCCGCCACCAACTTCGCCAAGGCCAAAGAGGCGGTGAGGCCCGGCGATTCTATGCCGAACAGGTTGATCAGCCCGGGCACGCCATGCACGGTGGGGCCCTGTACGACGAAATCCTGATGGGCGACCTCCGGAGGCACGATCTTCGGCCGAATGCCGGAATAGGCCGGCAGCAATGCGCCATCCTTAAGGTCTGGGAAATAGCGGCGTACGCCGGCATAAAAGAGCGCCGCCTTTGCCGGGTCGACATCGTATCGAAGCGTGTCGACCCATTCGATGTCGGGGCCGAACCGCGCCTGGCCGGTCAGGTCGAGGGTCAGGTGGATTCCGAGGCCTCCCTTGACGGGGACGGGATAGATCAGGCGCGAGAACGGCGCCTTTCCGACGAGCGAGAAATAGTCTCCCTTTGCGAAGTATTCCTTCGGCACCAGCGCCGGCGGCATGCCGTCGATCAGGCGTGCCAGCTTGGGTGCGGCAAGCCCGGCGGCATTGACGAACAGACGGCAGCCGAGACGTGTCGGTGCGGCGCCGCCGACATCGACCACAATGCCGCGCGGTTGCCCTACCCCGCTCGACCGGGCTGTTGCAGACGAGGACTGCGCCGGCATTTTCGGCATCGCCGAGCAGCGACAGCATATAGGCGTGACTGTCGACAATGCCGGTCGAAGGCGACAGGAGCGCGCCGGTCGCGGCAAGTGCCGGTTCGAGGGAGCGCGCCTGCCCGGCAGAGATTTGCCTGACATCCGTCACCCCGTTGTGCGCCGCCCCGGCGGCGATCGCCGGCAGCTGTTTCAGCTCCGCTTCTGAAGTTGCGACGATCAGCTTGCCGCACAGCTGGTGTGGAAGCCCGCGCTCGCGGCAATAGGCATAAAGCAGGTTTCGGCCGTCGACGCATAGACGCGCCATCAGGCTGCCTGCCGGATAGTAGATGCCGGCATGGACGACTTCGCTGTTGCGCGACGAGGTCTCGCTTCCGATGCGATCGGCCGCTTCGAGGATGAGCACCTCGCGGCCGGCCAGCGCAAGGGCGCGGGCAACGGCAAGCCCGATGACGCCGGCTCCCGCGACGATGCATTCCACTTGCTCCAGCGACATGGCAGGCCCTGACATCATTTCATTGCTTCACCGAATCTATGAAAGCAACGAAGTGCGCTAACTCTCTGAAATTATGACTTTTGGACGGAGGACCGCTACATGCCTGTTCTAGAAATTGCTCTAGCACAGGAGAGCGGGACGCGCCAACGACCCGTTAGATCGATGCTCCCTCGCCCATTCGGGTCATGGTCTAATTCTTGACTGCAGACCTCGTTGTGCGAGCCTTGAGACGGAGGTCGCCGAGCGGCAAAACGCTCTTATGTAAATCCAATGAATTCCATCCCCACCCAACCGTCACATTTCATACTTTCCCATTCAATGGGAGGTTCCCATGTTCAGCAGGAAGGAATGGCACGCTCACGAAACCGAGACTTCACCGGCTTTTGCCGTTGGCGTCTTGCTCTTGTCGATCGGCCTCATCGTCGCTTACCTCGTGCTGGCGACCGGCGTCGCAGACGATAGGCGATCCGGAGCCAAGGTCTACGCACCGCTGACCCAAGAGAGGCTGAGCGCGCCCGGGAGGTTATGACAGTTTCTTGCGAACGGCTCCGCAAGGTCTCGGCGCTGAGCGCCTTTTCGCTAAATGATCACTTGTTCCCCCAACTCGACGACGCGGTTGGCGGGCAGATGGAAGTAGTCGGTCGGGTCAATTGCCGAGTCAGCCATCGCTATGAACAGCCTGTCCTGCCATCTCGGCATACCCGAAGCGGGGTCCGGAACGAGCTTGCGCCGGCCGAGATAGAAGGACGTCGACATGATCTCGAATTTGAAACCTTCCTTGCGGCAGCGCGCCAGCGCCCGTGAGACATTCTGGTCATCCATGAAGCCGAACCTCAGCTCGAGCTTGCTGAACCGGTCGGAGAGCTTCGTCAGCGTGTAGCGATCCTTCTCCGCGACATAGGGCACCCTTGCCGTTTTGATGGTCAGGATGACGTTGTGCTCGTGAAGCACATGATTGTGCTTGATGTTGTGCAGGAGGACGGACGGCGTGGTCTCGGGCGTGGCGGTCAGGAAGAGCGCCGTTCCCGGCACTTCGACCGGAGCGTGCTCGGATTTTCGTTCGACGGCAGCGATGAACTGGTCGAGCGGCACTTCCAGACGCGCAGTCTTCTCGCGCAGAAGCTGCACGCCTCGCCGCCAGGTCCACATGATCGTGATCAACGTTCCGGCGAAAAGGATGGGTACGAAGCCGCCATGGTGAATCTTGAAGAGGTTGGCGCCGAGAAAGACCATTTCCAGCAGGAACAAGGGGAGTAGGACTGCAATGGCAGTCAGCACAGCCCAGCCCCACTGCCGGCGAACGAACTCGAACGCGAGAATCGTGTCGATCAGCATGGCACCGGTGATCGAGACGCCATAGGCGGGCGCGAGGGATTCGGAACTGCCGAACACAAACAAAAGGACGAGCACCCCGATGAGGAGCGCCGTGTTGACCAAGGGCAGGTAGATCTGGCCAGTATGGGTTTCCGAGGTGTAGCAGATCTCGAAGCGAGGCAGGAAGCCGAGGTGGATGGCTTGCCGCACGAGCGAGAACGCGCCGGTGATTACCGACTGGCTGGCAATGATGGTCGCGAGCGTCGCAAGGAGCACCACCGGCAACAGGGCCCAGCTCGGAAACATCAGGAAAAACGGGTCGGAGATCGCCTCCGGATGCGACAGGATCAGCGCGCCTTGTCCGAGATAGTTCAAGGTCAGCGCCGGGAATACGACCGCAATCCAGGCCGCCTGGATCGGGGCGCGGCCGAAATGCCCCAGATCGGCGTAGAGAGCTTCCGCTCCCGTGACCGTCAGAAACACGGCCCCAAGAACGATGAAGCCAACGAGGCCGGCATTCCATAGGAAAACGACGGCGTGCACGGGATTGAAGGCTCCGAGGATCGCCAGATCGTCGCCGATATGGGCCACGCCCGCCGCGCCGAGGACGATAAACCAGATGAGCGTGATCGGCCCGAAGAAGATCGAGACGGCGCCGGTGCCACGCGACTGAACGGCAAACAACAACACCATGATCCCGACCGAGATCGGCAGCACATAGTCGTGCAAAGCCGGCGTCACGAGCTTCAGCCCCTCCACGGCGGAGAGCACCGAGAGCGCCGGTGTGATCATTGCGTCGCCGATGAAGAGCGACGCACCGAAAATGCCGGTGAAGAACATCAGTACCGGATACCTGGTGCCCTTCTTCATCAGCAGGGCAAGCAGGGCCAAGGTGCCGCCCTCGCCATTGTTGTCGGCGCGAAGCAGCAGGATCACGTATTTAATTGTCACGATGATCGTCAGCGTCCAGATGACCAGCGAGATGAGGCCGATGATCTCTGCCCGCTCGACACCGCCCGCCGCAAAGGGCCGCAATGCCTCACGAAACGCATAGAGGGGGCTGGTGCCGATGTCGCCATAGACCACTCCCACGGATCCGAGCATCAGGGCGAGAAACTGGCGCAGGCCACGGCCCTGTGCCGGTGCATGGTCGACGGAGGCGGTCATGGGTTCTCCACGTCAGAAAATCCCCGAAGTGACGGACGCGCATGATGCTGGGCCAAAAATGGAGGCAGGGCGCCAACTTCTCTGCAACGCGCGGAAATCGGAGAAGTTTCTATCTTCGTACAGGACTGTACCGCCGACTTCCATGACCCAGAAAGGGAATCCAGCAGAAATCCGCTCTGGCAGAAGCTTGACCTCTGGCCGTCCGGGGGCTGGTCGCCTGATCTATCCGGCAACCGCCGGTCGGTCGGAATCGGTTTCATCCACGTGAATGCGGTCCCGGCCGGCGAGCTTGGCCATGTAGAGGGCCCGGTCCGCACGGGCATAGAGGCTGATCGCAGTGTCGCCCGGCTGAGCACCCGCGATGCCGGCCGAAAACGTGTATCCGAAATCGGGCCGCTCCTGAAGCGGACGGGACTTGCGCACGGAGGCGAGCATTCTTTCGAGAATCAATTTAGCCTGCTCGACGGGCGTGGCCGGTAGGGTAAGCACGAATTCCTCGCCGCCGACCCTCCCGAAGCAGTCGGTGCGCCGCACCAGGCGGTGAATGCGCGTCGCGAAATCCCTCAGGATTGCATCACCGGTCTGATGGCCGAACTGGTCGTTGATGCTCTTGAAACGGTCGATGTCCAGCACGCAGAGGCAGCCTGGCGAGCTCTGCTGCAGCATGTCCTCGATTCTCGCCGTCACGAAACGGCGGTTGGCGACGCCGGTTAGTTCGTCGGTATAGGAGGCCTTGATGGCCAGATCACGATCCTGTCGCACCGTGCGCGCCTTCACCCTGAGACCGGTCACATCGGTGGCCACGCAAAGCATCCAGCCATCCTTCTCGACGGTTTCGGTCATCCAAAGCCAGCGCCCGTCGAACAGATCGGTTTCAAAAGACCTGAAGCCGACCTTGCCGCGGCGCGACTGGGTCGATCGCAGCCATTTTTCGAAATCTCCCGCGCGAATGACGGTTCCGCGTTGGGCATGAAAGTTCCGCCGCATCAAGTCCGGCCATAGCGGCGTCTCATCCGGTGCGACGAAATAGGCTGACCGGAATGCCTCGTTGGCGTAGCGCAGCCTGTCGAACTCGTCATAGGCGGCGACGAGAACCGGAGAGGTCTCGAAGAGTTCAAAGAGTCGACTGGTATCCTTCGCCATATGTCGACGTTAGACGGTCTTCGTTAAAGGAAGCAATAAGCCAGCGGTGCGAATGCAAGCGCTTGGCAATTGGCCGCCGCTCCGTCGTGGCCGACATTCCTCTCCGGCAACGGTCCCAAAGGGCAAACCAGCACTTGCACAGAGATTCGGGGCCGCTACCTGCAGTGACTCGTCATCGTCCCAATCAGGCATACACTGAACGTTTCCGGCACACGCTCGGGCGCCACGGATGTGCGAATCCGCCCCCGTCGAGAGGAGATGAACCATGGTGCCATCTCGCGACCGGTGCAGCACTTTCGGCCCCACAGAGGTGGATCTGCTGCACAGCATTTTCGAACAGATCCTGGAGGAAAAGGGTGTGGAGAGCAGCGGCGAGAGAGCGAATGAAATCGCCGCACGGTTGATTCGCATTTATCAGTCCGGCGTGCGCGACGTCGCAATGCTGAAAAAACTGTCCGTGCGTCCGCGGGAGTGATCCCACGACGCGAGGTCGGGCCGCCTGCCATCAGTGCAACGTCTTGTTTCCTGGGAAGGGAACGGGAGTGGCTTCGGCCATTTTCGCGGCCATTCGCATCGCGATCACATAGTCTTCGGTGAGCTCCATCAGCGCGAGCGCGATCTCCTGCCACGTCCAGCCGGCGCTTTCGGCCAGACTCGTGAAAATCTGAAAATCCTCTTCCAGCGCGCGCTCGCACTCGACCCGGCGGTCCGGGGGCTGGGGCTGGGTGATCGTGTCGGTGACCTTAGGCATCGTTCCTCCTAGTGAAGAGGGAAACTCGCAGACGAGGAGACCGGTTCCATCGCGCCGTTCCGAAAAGCATCTGGCTGCGGGAGGCTCGATAGAGACGAAGAAAGCGACCGCGCGCAGCGTTACTCCTGAAGGGCGTGGAGGCGGTCATGGTTCCGCACAATCAGTGGAAGCGCGACGTTGAGGCTCGGCAAGGTGAGTTCGCGTCCTTTCCCTATGATCGAGCGACCGTCGAGCGATTTCGCGAGGAGTTCCCACGGTCCCGGTGGAACGACGAACGCAAGAGCTGGTTCGTGCCGGGAACGACGGCCGCCGGTCGTATCGAGCGGTGGCTGGCACGGGAAGCAGAGCGCGCCGACATCCATGGTGACGCCAAAGGCCGCGACGCCTATGATTTCGAGCCCATCGTCAGCCCATATCTAGAGGTCCGCGACGACCTGCGCATCCGAACGCCCTATTCCAGATCGGTGATCGAATTGCTGCGCGGAATTCCCTGGGCGCATTGGGACGAGGATGGGCGGGTCTGGCGCGTACCCTTCCGGTCCTACGAGGAACTGCAGCGACACTGGCCACGGATCGAGGAGGCCGCTCGACGAAGCGAACCGGAGGAAAGAAAGCGCCGCCGAGATGCGGAAAAAGATTCCGAGGCAGAGAGAGCGGCGAGAGCGCGGGCCGCGGAAAGGCGTCGCCGCCGCTATCCCCTCCCCGCTGACGATCCGCCGCCCTTGGGCCGCCCGGTTGCGACCGTTCAGTATGGGAGCGTCGTCTTTGTGGATCTCTCCGGCGAAGTCGCCGAGCCGGCGCCGCTGGCGCAATACTATCCGCAAGCGGATCACACCGCTGACCACGTCTGGGGGAGATGGCGCCCACCGACCCTTGCCGAACTCGTCGCGACATGGCCGGCCCGCCGAGAGCCCGGGCCTGAGGCGTTTTCCAGGGGATGGTGGCAGCCGACACTCTCCGAGTTGAGGATCGCCCGCAGAAAAGCCCGATCCATGGCGCGGCGCCAGCAGGCGCGAAAGCCGGTGGGTGCCGACGCGCAGCGAACGCGAGTCGAATAGCGAAGCGACCATCCGTTCAGGCCGAAATTGATCATCCAGACCGCTGGCGGCTTTGCGGCATGTCGAACTGCGGCTATGTTCCTTTTCCGTTCACGCGCGATTCGCGGCAATCCCGCCGCCTTCACAGGACGCGCCTGTTCAACTGGAGGCGGGACGAGCCGGATGAGCGTCGCATATCTGGAAAAGCTGAACGAGCGCCAGCGCAGTGCCGTCTCACACGGTGTCGGACCGGACGCCCATATCGGTGGTCCGCTTCTCATCATCGCCGGCGCCGGCTCCGGCAAGACCAACACGCTTGCCCACCGGGTGGCGCATCTGATCGTCAACGGTGCGGACCCCCGACGTATCCTGCTGATGACCTTCTCGCGCCGGGCGGCCGCCGAGATGGGCCGAAGGGTCGAACGCATCTGCGGCCAGGTGCTCGGCGGCAAGGCCGGGACGATCTCCGACGCGCTTGCCTGGGCGGGAACCTTTCACGGCATCGGCGCGCGGCTCCTGCGCGACCATGCGGGGGAAATCGGTATCGATCCGGATTTCACCATCCACGACCGGGAAGACAGCGCCGATCTCATGAACATCGTGCGGCACGAACTTGGTTTGTCGAAAAGCGAGAACCGTTTCCCCACCAAGGCGACCTGTCTTGCCATCTATTCGCGCACCGTCAATGCGGAACAGCCGCTCGACGAGGTCCTGCGCGATAATTTTCCCTGGTGTTCTGCCTGGGAAAAGCAACTGCGCGAACTTTTCGGCGCCTATGTCGAAGCCAAGCAGGCGCAGAACGTCCTCGATTACGACGACCTGCTGCTCTACTGGGCGCAGATGATGGGCGACGCCGTCCTCGCCGAGGACGTCGGCGGCCGGTTCGACCACGTGCTTGTTGACGAATATCAGGATACCAACCGGCTGCAGGCTTCGATCCTCCTTGCGTTGAAGCCGAATGGTCGGGGCCTCACCGTGGTGGGCGACGACGCCCAGTCGATCTACGCGTTCCGCGCCGCGACGGTGCGCAACATTCTGGATTTTCCGGCAAGCTTCACGCCGGCGGCGGAAATCATCACGCTCGATCGGAACTATCGCTCGACACAGCCAATCCTCGCTGCCGCGAACGGCGTCATCGAGCTGGCCCGCGAACGCTTCACCAAGAACCTCTGGACCGAGCGGGAATCGGCCGAGCGGCCGCGGCTCGTGACCGTGCGCGACGAGGCCGATCAGGCCAACTACGTCGTCGAACTGGTTCTGGAGAACCGCGAAGGCGGAATGCTGCTGAAGCAGCAGGCGGTGCTCTTCCGCACTTCGCACCACAGCGGTGCCCTCGAGGTGGAACTGACCCGCCGCAACATCCCCTTCGTAAAGTTCGGCGGGCTCAAATTCCTGGACAGCGCGCATGTGAAGGACATGCTGGCGGCGCTACGCTTTGCGCATAATCCGCGCGACCGGGTCGCGGGTTTTCGGCTGATGCAATTGCTGCCCGGAGTCGGTCCGCAGACGGCGGGGCGCGTCCTCGAGGCGATCGCCGCCGATCCGGAACCGTTGGCGGCGCTTGCGGAGATCCCTGCCCCGCCGCGCTCCGGCGATGCCTGGACGGCCTTCGCCGGCATGCTGCAGAGCTTGCGATCCGGCCGGACCGGATGGCCGGGGGAAATCGGCACGGCCCGCGCCTGGTACGAACCGCATCTGGAGCGGATCCATGAGGACGCCGAGGTGCGCAGGGCCGACCTTTTGCAGCTCGAGCAGATCGCCAGCGGCTATCCGTCGCGCGAGCGCTTTCTGACCGAGCTCACCCTCGATCCGCCGGACGCCACCAGCGACCATGCGGGCGTGCCGCTGCTCGACGAGGACTATCTCATCCTCTCGACCATCCACTCGGCCAAGGGGCAGGAATGGAAATCGGTTTTCGTGCTGAATTGCGTCGACGGCTGCATTCCGTCCGATCTCGGTGTCGGCAGCACGGCGGAGGTCGAGGAGGAGCGCCGTCTGCTTTACGTCGCCATGACGCGCGCCAAGGACAGCCTGCATCTGATCACCCCGCAGCGCTTTTTTACGCACGGTCAGCATGCCCAGGGCGACCGGCATGTCTACGCCTCGCGCAGCCGCTTCCTACCTGCAACGCTTCTGCAATTCTTCGAGTGCTCGGCCTGGCCCGTTGCCAAGCCGGCTGCGGCTGGCCAGCGTGATGCGCAGCAATTGCGCATCGATGTCCGGGCCCGCATGCGCGGTATGTGGCGTTAATGCATGTCGCCCAAAGTGTGCAGCGTGAATACGTTTGAACGCGCCTTAGGAAAATGATCGTTGCCGGCTCGCTGGAGCCGAACGCGCCAATTGACGGACGAGCATTGTCGGCGCAGTGATCGAGCGGTCGTCTTTAGCCATGCCGTTCAGAACCTGGAGCAGATCGTAGCCGGCCGGCCAGCGGCCGAAGCCGCTCGCGATGTTGATGTGGCCGGCATGGCCTAGATCGACGAGGCGGCCGCCCCATTCTTCACACAAAATCCGTAAGCGGTCGAAGCGCATATAGGGATCGTTAAGACTGCCGACGACGAGACTTGGAAAGCTAAGCCGCTGTCGCGGCATGCCCCCGAAGGCGATCGCCCCCGGATGCAGTCGCTCCGTCTCCTCGAGATCACAGGGGCCGACCAGAAGCGCGCTTCGGATTCGCTCGACAATCGGGCGTCCGGCCAAGGCCGCGACCAACAGGCAGCCCAGACTGTGGGCGACGATGTCGACCGACGGATGCCTGTCGATTTCTGTCTCCAGAGCACTTCGCCAAGCCGCAAGCGCCGGTCGGCTCCAGTCGCCCTGCTCGACGAGCGTGGCCCCTGGTTGATCGATGAGCCAGTGGCGCTGCCAGTGCCCCTCGCCCGATCCGAACAAACCCGGAACGATCAGCGTCTTCACCATACGTTCGCTCCCCGGAACACCGGTTGCTGCAAATGAATAGGTTCATGCGGAGATTGTGCCCGGCAGCAAGAGCGAAGGTAAGGAATGAAGGTCCATTCTCTACAAAGTTACTGGAAAAAATGCCGGATAAGCGAAGCGCGCCGACCGACCGGCATCGCCTCATCCTGCAGCGAGCAAATCAGCAATAGCGCCGGTGGAGCGAAAGCCAGCCGTCGCCGCCGATCCGGACCTCGATGTCGGCGTAGTGCTCCAAAGTCAGATGCGGCGTTCCCTCCGCTGCCGCGTGAGCACCGGTGATCACGGCCACCTGGGCGCCGGCGGAACTGCCCGCGAGTATCCCAGCCGGAGCATCTTCGAAGACCAAGCAGTCCTCGCCGCGAACACCGAGCCGGCTGGCGGCGAGAAGATAGCCCTGCGGATCGGGCTTGCCCGCCGTGACGTCCTCACCGGTGACCATGTGGCGCGGAACCGGAATGCAGGCCGCGGCAAGGCGGCGCCTGGCCAGCTCCAGCGGCGCCGACGTGACGATCGCCCAGCGCTCCGGCGGCAATGAATTAAGGAAGGCGACCGCCCCGGGTATCTCGACGATACCCTCCACATCGGCGATCTCCGCCAAGGCGAGCGCGTGCGCCTCGAGGTCGGGGTCGACGGCAAGCCCGAGCTTGCGGATCGTGTCCGACGCGCGCACGCCGTGCACCGATTTCATCAACTCATGGGGATCGAGCCCATTGCGGACCGCCCATGCCCCCCATACCCGTTCGACGACGGCCATGGAATTGAGCAAGGTGCCATCCATATCGAACAGCAGGGCAGCGAAGCTTTTTGGGAATATCGCGGTGGTCAGGGTATCCAAGCCGGCTCCTTGAAACGAGTGTCTCGCGCATCGCGCGATTGCACAACTATCCCTGGACGGGCCGGCGCACAACCTCCTTCTCGGCGCTCTCAGCGATGCCCGCCGGCAATAAGAAAATTGATCGGCCCGCCGGCGACGTCATCGTCGAAAACGGCGCAGGAAAGCACGCCGCCGAAGACGGCACCCGAATCGACATTGGTTCTGTTGCCGACAGTGCGGGGGTTGCCGCGGCTCGGCGTGTGCCCGTGGCAGACATGCTTGCCCCAGTAATGGCCGGAGTAGTTCGGATCGGTCCGCATCCAGAGCAGAATGTCGTCGCCCTGCTCCTCGAGCGGGATCGAATCATCTACGCCGGCATGGACGAAGATGCGATAGGGGTCGACAATGATCGACGGCAGTTCGGCCATCCAGACCAGATGGCTCAAGGGTATGGCGCCGCCGTAGGACTCCAGGGTCTCGCCGCCGCCGTTCATCAGCCACGAGCTCATCTCGGCGAGACCCTTGCGGGCCGAGAGCAGCATGTCTTCGTGGTTGCCCTTGAGCGTGAGCCATTGCCAACCGGCCTGGGTCGGTCCCGCCATGATCCGCTCGACGACGCCCCGGCTCTCCGGGCCCCGGTCGACGAGGTCGCCGAGAAAAATCACCCTCCCCTCCGGCGCGGCGGACTCGATTGCGCTCAGTAGGGTTTCGAGCTCATCGAGACAGCCGTGAATGTCACCGACAGCAAATGTCAGACGTCGGCCATTCATGAAGCGGTGCTCCTGTCCCCGTCGCTGCAGCGGCGCGCGTGTTGCACCTTGAATTGCTGCTACGAACACATGGTTCAGCGAACAGCTCTATCGCATTACAAAATTTAAAGGAATCGCTTTCGGCGAAAAATTGCGGAAACGCAATATGTTGGTTAATCAGGCGGCAGAAGAGCCGGAAGAAGGATGTCCGGCGCTTCCGTGGCACAGCTCAACGGCGCGGCGTGGCTCTCGGAATGGCTGAACTGGTGATGGACACCGGGTCGCTGGCAGGAAACGTGTCCTCGAGCCCCTCCTCCAACTGCTCTTCCATCGCATCCGCGTCATGTGCCTGGCGGGCATTCGCGAGCGCGCCTTCCGGGATCGATGGGGATCGCCGCGCGCCTGTTATGCCGAGCAACTCGCCATCCGCCTCCATGGCGGCTCCAAGGATTTCCTTCGCGCGCGCCACGGCGTTGAGCCTGTTCAGGGTGCCGGCCGCGTTCTGCGGGCACAGGACGGAAACGACTTCACCCGTCGCACCGACGAACTCGACGGTGAACCCCGCCTTGCCGCCGCGCTCGGGGAAGACCTGGATGCCAACGAACTGCATCGCTTTCTCCTCCATGCTAGCGCGGCAGTCTACCAGATTTGTCGAACTGCCGACAGCCGCCGTGGCGCAGCATTGTCAGCCGCATGGAAGCCCGGCGCCCCTTTCTCCCGCCCCGCCGGCCTGGTACAGGCCGCGAAGGCGTCGAGGGCGCGATTATAGACTCGCGTCTGCACGTCCATCATGCCCAGCACAGTATGGAACAGGTTGTCGTGCGACCGCGGCTCGTTGGTATCTCTGGCAAGGCAGCCCGTGTCGACGCCCATCAACGCCTGGTAGGGCTTCGAGAACCAGGCGATGAAGGGGACCTGAGTTTGTTCCTTCGGTGCGATCGCATAGGGAGCGCCGTGCAGGTAAATGCCATTCTCGCCAAGCGATTCCCCATGGTCCGACATGTAGATCATCGCGCCGGCGATGCGGTCCTGATGCTTCTCGATGAGCCCGGCGACGCTCGCCAGAACATGGTCGGTATAGAGGATCGTGTTGTCATAGGCGTTGACGATTTCCTCTGTCGTACAGCTCATCAGCTCCGGCGTGCGACAGTCCGGCGTGAAGCGGCGGAACGCTTCGGGATAGCGCAGGTAATAGGCCGGGCCGTGACTGCCGAGCTGATGCAGTACGATGACGCTGTTTTTCGTCGTCGCGGCAAGCTTCTTATCCAGGTCGCCGAGGAAGATTTCGTCGAGACATTCGCCATTGCTGCAAAGTGGGCTGTTCTTTTGGTGCGTCATGCTCGCAAAACTGACGAGGTCGGCGATGCCCTTGCTGCCGGTGTTGTTGTCCCACCAGGTGACCGAAACGCCCGCATGCGTCAGTACGTTGACGAGGTTTTCGGTCGAGCGAGCTTTCCAGTCGCTATACTCGATGCGCGGATAGATGGAAAACATGCAGGGCAGCGAGACGGCCGTCGCCGTGCCGCAACTCGTCGTGTCACGGTAGTTGACCACTCCGAGTGCCTCCAGTTCCGGATTTGTGTCGCGGTGATAGCCATTGAGAGAGAAGTTCATCGCCCGCGCAGTCTCGCCTGCGACCACCACCACGACGACAGGCTTGCCGGCTTTGGCGATGCGCGCGCCTTGTTTGGCGTCGACCGCGAGCGGCTGCACGACCAGATTGTGCTCGCGATAGCTGGAAAGCCCGTAGCGGATCGCCGACGTGATCGGTCCGGCCGGATTAAACCGGACCATCAGATCCCGATGCTCCCTGAGTGCATAGGCGATGCCGGCAAAGTTGGCGTAGATGAGCATGCCGCTCAGGAGAAGCGCTGGAGCAATGAAGAGGAAATTGATAGCCGCTTTTGAGAGCAGCGGCCGATGCTTGATCTCAACCCAGGCTATGAGAAGCGACGGCAAGAGCGCGTAGAGCGCAAGATGAAGCGCCAAACTGCCAGTCAACAGGTGGCTTGCCTCCGGCACGGTGGTGACGGCGGCGTTTCCTATCATTTCCTTGTCGATGACGATGCCGAACGTCTCGGTGAAGTGCGACGCAGCCGCCGATATGGCGATCAGCAGGACCAACAGCGGCTTCATCAGATATTTCATCGACAGCATGGTCAGGACTGAAAAGGTGGTCAGACCGAGTGCCACGCCGAACGATAGGACAGCGATCCACGCGTGACCGAAAGAGGTCACCGCATGGCTCCAGAAGGAATTGTTGGTGATGAGCAGCAGATAAAGCGTGGCCGCCGCACTCAAGGAGATGCTGCCGATCTCCGGCCGGCGAATTCTGAAGACAGCCAAAACATTGTTCTCCAGGATGGAAATTCTTTGCCCGTGGTTACGTCGCACCTTTTTCGAACCGGCGTCGTCCCTATTCTTGGACGCGACGAAGTTGCCGGCGTGTCACGACACCTCCGCCAGTACCGCGGGCAAACTGTCGAGGTCCTGTCGGGCACGATGCTCCCCGGGTTCTGCGACGTTGGCACGTGAGGGAAAACCCCCTATGGTCTGCGGCCGCCGATCCAAGAAGGCTTTAGATCAGGGAAACGCATGCGCCTGCTGCTTATCGAAGACAGTCCCCGCCTCATCGAACTTGTGGGCGAAACCATGCGCGATGCGGGCTGGCGGCTCGACGCCGTTTCGAGTGTCAGCGAAGCCGAGGCTGCCATTGTCGAACGGGAGCACGATCTTGTACTTCTCGACCTGGGCCTGCCGGATGGCGACGGCCTCGACCTTCTGAGATGGATACGGCAGGAGCACGCCGGCTTGCCGGTGCTGGTCATCACCGCCCGCGGCTCCGTCGACGAGCGGGTCCAGGGTCTCGATGCCGGGGCGGACGACTATTTGGTGAAGCCCTTCCACCATCGCGAATTGCTTTCCCGCTGCCGGGCCATGCTGAGGCGCAATCCGCACGCGATACAGCCGGTGCTCGAAGCCGGGGCGCTGCGCTTCGATCCAGCCACCGCAGAGCTCAGCTGCGATGGGACGATCATCGCCCTTCCCCCGCGCGAGCGCTCCCTGATCGAGATATTGATGCGTGAGGTCGGGCGCGTCGTTCCAAAGCGACGGCTCGAGACAGCCCTCTCCGAATATGGCCAGGAGCTTAGTTCCAACGCGCTGGAGCTCGCCGTCTCCCGCGTTCGGAAGCGATTGCAGCCCCTCGCCACCGGTATCCGGATCGAAACGGTGCGCGGCATCGGCTATCTCCTGCGGACCGCTGCATGAGGAAAGGCAATCCGTCGCTGATCGGCATTGTTGCCGGGCGCATCATCGCCTTTTCGCTGCTCGCCATGGTGCTTGAGATCGGCGTAGTTTTCGCGGATTACTGGTTTGACGACGAAAAGCTCAGCGTCCTGATGCTGCAGCAGGAAACGGAGATCCTGTCGCAAGGGATCACGACGGAGGGCGGGCTGCCGACATTCAGAGCCGATCGTGCGTTCCGTGAACGCTACGTCGAACTGGATGGGCGCGCAGGCGCGATCTATGTCCGGATTCGGACCGCTTCCGGCTCTATCCTCTTTTCCGATTGCACGACGGAATGCGCCGAGCATTTCCTGCCGTTGAGCATTAATGCGCCGCGCTTCTGGAAGCGGACAATCGAGGAGGGAAAGCCATTCAGCGTGGCGGGCGGCCAATCCTTCGAGCGGGGTGGCGAATCCGTGTTCGTCGAGCTGGCGATCCTGAAAGACCCGAACGGTTTCATGTATGGGGCCCTCCTGCGCGAGATGTTCGATTCAATGATCGTTCCGATGACGCTGATGTTTTGCCTCGTCATCGGCGCGACGATCTGGTCGATCCGAAGTGCGCTGAGGCCGGTGGCGATGGCGGTCAAGGCTGCGGATGCGATCGACCCGCGCGACAGCGGCGCCCGACTGCCGATAACCCGCATGCCGGAAGAGATCGAACGGCTGGTAAGCGCCGTCAACCGGCTGCTTGCCCGTGTCGCCGATCTCGTTGAATCGCAGAAGGTCTTCTCTTCCTCGATCGCCCATGAGATACGCACGCCGGTTTCGATCGCCAAGATGGAGTTGAGCCGGATCGACGATCCGCGGGCGCGCAATGCCGAGCGGGATCTCGACGCGCTGACGCATATTCTCGAGCAGCTGACGTCGCTGGCGCGGGCGGACGCAGTGGACCCTTCCGCCTATGAACAGGGCAATCTGTCCGAAATCGGAGCCGAGGTGGCGCAAGCCACGGCGCCGTTCGTCTTCGATCACGACAGGTCGATCGAGTTCGTCGACCGCGGGACGACGCCGGTAAGGATGATCCCCGCGCTCGTCGAGAACATGCTCAGGAACCTGATCGAGAACGCGGTAAAGCACAATCCGCCGGGTACCCGGATCGTTCTGACCTGCGGGCCCGGCCCACAGGTCTCCGTCGAGGATGACGGCAAGGGCATGGTCGATCTACCGGAACTGAACGAGGACCTCGGCTACGTCAAGCGCTCCGGCCAGCTCGGTCTCGGCCTGAAAATCGTCCATCGGATCGCCGAGTTGCACAAGGCGAAAATCTCATACGACACCGCTCCGAACCGGGGCACCAAGATCACGATCGACTTTGCCTCTGCGGCCTGAATTCGGCGCCGCTCCTTGTGCCGGGTATTTGTTGAGCATAGTGCATATTTTTTAATCCGGTGCGTTTTCTTGGATGCAGATTTCGTGCCCAATCCGCAGTCACATGCTATTGCGCTGTGCACTTCGTTCTCGTTCCACCGTCCGTGTCGCTGACGAATATCCATGTCCAAGGCCGCAGCCCTTCTTCGACGTTTCATGCCCTCGCTGGTACCGGTCAGCGGCTGGGAGCGCCTGCGCGCCTCCTGCGGCGCGCTCATCGGGGTCCTGTCGACAGGGTTCATCAGCACGGTTGCCGTCGGGGCCGACGCCAGCCTGCCGCTGCTCATCGCCCCGATGGGAGCCTCCGCGGTGCTGCTTTTCGCCGCGCCGTCGAGCCCGCTCGCCCAGCCCTGGTCGATCGTGGGCGGCAATGTCGTCTCGGCAACGGTCGGCGTCACCTGCGCCTTGCTCATCCCCAACCCGGTGGTGGCAGCAGCCATCGCCATCGCCTTGGCGATCGGCGCCATGCTGCTCCTCGGCTGCCTGCACCCGCCGAGCGGCGCCGTCGCCCTGACCGCGGTTCTCGGCGGCCCGGTGATCCGTGAGGCGGGCTACGCCTTCGTCTTTTCCCCGGTCGCCATTAACTCGCTGGTCATCCTGACGGCGGCGCTAATCTTCAACAATCTCACCGGCCGGCGCTATCCGCACCTTGCCCCTGCCCCGAACCCCCATCGGACCGAGGATCCGCTGCCAAGCCAGCGCCTCGGTGTCGTGCCGGACGACCTCCAGGCGGTGCTGGCGCAATATGGCGAGATCGTCGACATCAGTCCCGAGGAGCTCGACAGCTTCATTCACCAGGCGCAAATTCGTGCCTTCACCCGCCGGTCGGGCGAAATAACCTGTGGCGAGATCATGTCCCGCGACGTGCTGACCGTTGCGCCCGACACGCCGCTGCGGAAGGCATGGCGAATGCTCGTCGCACACCGAATTCAGGCCTTGCCGGTGGTGACCCAGAAAGACGGCATGGTCGGCATGATTACCCAAGCCGACTTCATGAAGCACACGACGCTGGCGGCGGACGGGCGGCTGCAGATCGGCCTTCGCGAGCGGATTGGCAATATCATTGGACTGCCGGCGAAATCGCCTCGGCTGGTTTCCGAAATCATGATGGCCCGAGTCCAATCGGCCCTGCCGGAAACAATGATCGCCAAGCTGGTGCCGCCCATGGCGGACATGGGTCTGCATCATATGCCGATCGTCGACGCTGACAACCGCGTCGTCGGTATCGTCACCCAGTCGGATCTTATCGCGGCGCTGTTCCAGGGGCGGCTTGACGCCGTGCAGCAGGTCGCCTGATTCGCGATAGTTCCTGATCCTCCTCATTTCCATTGCTGGCCGCGGCTGGCCGAGGCGCCAGCTGGGCCAAACGCTCCCCGGCAGCCATTGGATTTAATTCGATCGATTGACTTAGTCGTTTGAATGATATAATTTCAGCAAATGATGAAAAACAAGGACACCATGACACAGCTCAAGGCCGAGCGCGGCGACGCCACGCGAGAGAAGCTTCTCGCCACGGCGATCGACATCTTTGGCCGCTACGGCTTCGACGGCGCCACGACGCGGAAGCTCGCCGATGCGGCGGGCGTCAACCTCCAGGCCATCCCTTATTATTTCGGCGGCAAGGAGGGCCTCTATATCGCCGCGGCCGAGCACCTGGCAGCTCTGATCGGCAACCATGTCAGCGATTTACGCGCCATCATTCATGGACGCCTTGCCGAACTCGAGGAGCAGGGCCAGCCGATGACTGCAGCCGAGGCGCGCGGCTTCCTCACCCAGATGGTCCAGAGGATGATCGTTCTCTTCGTCAGCAAGCAATCGGAGAGCTGGGCGCGCTTCATCATCCGCGAGCAGATGGAGCCGACCGAGGCATTCACGCGCCTCTACGGCAACATCATGCGGCCGATGATCGAGATGGCCCGGCGGCTGATCGGCGCCATTCTCGAGGACGACCCGGCCTCCGAGCACATCCGGCTCAGAACCCTCTCCTTCGTTGGCAGCGTGCTCGTGTTCCGCATGGCGCATGCGGCCGTCTATGCGCAGCTCGAATGGGAAACAGCCGGGCCGAAGGAGATCGAGACATTGCACAGGCACGCGGCTGAACTTGTCGCGATACTCGGTGCGGAGAAGGATCGCCAGCCATGAAGAAGATTGCACTCATCGCCCTTGCCCTTGCGGCCGGCGCGGCCGGCGCCTGGTGGCTGGATCTGCCCGCCCGGATCGGCTGGGCCGAAGACCACAGGAACACGGTTCTCTACGGCAATGTCGATATCCGCCAGGTGTCGCTCGGCTTCCGCGTCAGCGGCCGTATCGCCGAACTGCGCGTCGACGAGAGTGATACCGTCAAGGCCGGAGACGTCATCGCCAGACTGGATGCCGAACCGTTCCAGCAGGCGCTGGACGCCGCCGAGGCGGATGCCGAGGCGCTCCGCTCAACGCTCGCAAAGCTCAAGGCCGGCGCTAGGCCAACCGAGATCGCCCAGGCTCGCGCCGCCCATGAGGAACGCCTTGCCGAACTCCAGAATTCCGAACTTGCCTATCAGCGGGCGCAACGACTGCGGCCGGCCGGCACGATCTCGCAAGCCGAGCTCGACCAGGCGATCGCAAGCCGTGCCGCGGCCACGGCCCGTGCGGCCTCCGCACGCGAGGCATTGGCCCTGCTCAAAGAGGGAAGCCGCGTCGAAGACATAGCCACGGCCGAAGCGCAAGCGAATGCGGCAACGGCCAAGGCCGAGAGCGCCCGCACCGCACTCGAGGACGTCTCGCTGGTCGCGCCGAGCGCCGGCGTCATCCTCTCTCGCGTCCGGGAAGTCGGGGCGGTCGTCTCGCCGTCGGACACCGTTTATGTGCTGTCTCTGACCGCGCCCGTCTGGGTCCGCGCCTATGTCGCCGAACCGGACCTCGGCCGCGTCCACCCTGGGATGAAGGTCAAGGTGACCTCAGACTCTAACCCCCGGCAAGGCTATGAGGGAACGATCGGATTCATTTCGCCAGTGGCGGAATTCACGCCGAAGTCGGTGGAAACGCCCGAGCTTAGAACCGATCTCGTCTATCGGCTGAGAATCGTCGTCGACAAGCCGGGCACTGACCTGCTCCAGGGCATGCCGGTGACCGTGCACCTGCCAGGCCAGGAGACCGGGTCATGACATCCGCTCCCGACAACTCGGCCGCGGCGGCGCCTTTCATACGGCTGTCGTCCGTCTCGAAGCGCTTCGGCGAGGCGCCACCTGCCCTGGACTCCATCGACGGCATAATTGCGGGCGGCAGGATCACCGGCCTAGTCGGTCCGGATGGCGCCGGCAAGACGACATTGATCCGGCTGATGACCGCGCTGATGCTGCCCGACCAGGGTACGGTCGAAGTGCTCGGCTATGACACGCGTAGGGATCCGGCGAGCATCCAGGCGGCGATCGGCTACATGCCGCAGCGCTTCGGGCTCTACGAGGATCTCTCGGTTCAGGAGAACCTCGATCTCTATGCCGACCTGCGCGGCCTGCCGCTTGCCGAACGCGGCCGGATATTCGCCGAGCTGCTTGAATTCACCGATCTTGCCCGTTTCACCGCGCGTCTGGCCGGCAAGCTCTCCGGCGGCATGAAGCAGAAGCTCGGCCTTGCCTGCGCGCTTCTGCGTAAGCCGCGGCTGCTGCTGCTTGATGAACCCGGCGTCGGCGTCGATCCGATCTCGCGGCGCGACCTCTGGAAAATGGTCGAGAACCTGACGGCGGAAGGCATAGGCGTGCTCTGGTCGACGGCCTATCTCGACGAAGCGGAAGCCTGCGATCATGTCCTGCTGCTCAACCAGGGCAAGCTACTGTTTTCCGGTTCGCCGCACGAGATGACCGGGCGCGTCGAAAATCGAGTCTTCCGTCTCTCCGGCACGGTCGGGCGACGGCGCGAAAGACTGGCACGCCTGCTGGACCAGGAGGGCGTCGTCGACGGCGTCATCCAGGGCGAAGCGATACGCCTGGTGATGAGGCCAGGGCTCGCCCCTCCGTCTCTCGACGAGGCATCTTCCGGCCGCGCCACGACGACACCGCCGCGCTTCGAGGACGCTTTCGTCGACATGCTCGGCGGCGGTCCCGGCGGGCAGTCACGGCTCGCTGAGACCCAGCGGCCATTTACCACCGACGGCGGCCGGCCGGTGATCGAAGCGCGCGGGCTGACGAAGCGCTTCGGCGACTTCACCGCCGCCGACAGCATCACCTTCGAAATCCCGCGCGGCGAGATTTTCGGCCTGCTCGGTCCCAACGGCGCCGGCAAGTCCACCACCTTTAAGATGCTGTGCGGGCTCTTGAAACCCACCGCCGGCGAGGGTCGGGTCGCGGGCTTCGATCTCCGGCGCGACGCAGCCGAGGCGCGCAACCGGCTCGGCTACATGGCCCAGAAGTTCTCGCTCTACGGCGACCTCAGCGTCCTGCAGAACCTGAATTTCTTTGCCGGCGTCTACGGTCTCTCCGGCTTGAGGAAGCGCGAGCGGATCGACCTGATGACCGAGATCTTCGATTTCCGCGCGATCCGAGACATGTCGGCGAAGGACCTGCCGCTAGGCCTCAAGCAGCGGCTGGCGCTCGCCTGTGCCGTCTTGCACGAGCCGGAGGTGCTCTTTCTCGACGAACCGACGTCCGGCGTCGATCCGATCACCCGGCGCGAGTTCTGGACCCATATCAACGGGCTCGTCGAAAAGGGCGTCACCGTTCTCGTCACCACCCATTTCATGGACGAGGCCGAATATTGCGACCGCATTTCGCTCATCTATCGCGGCCGGTCGATCGCCCTCGGCTCGCCGGACGAGATGAAAGCGCGGGTCACCGGCAAGGACCTGCCGGATCCGACCATGGAAGACGCCTTCATCGCTCTAGTGCAGGGCTCGGAGGCAAGGGAGGCAGCATGAGTGCCGACCAGAAAAGGCGGGAGGCCGAAAGCTCTGGCCGCGGAAGGCGCTTCGCAGCCCTTGTGCGCAAGGAAACCTACCAGGTGGTGCGCGACCCGAGTAGCATCCTGATCGCCTTCGTGCTGCCGTTGATCCTGCTCTTCCTGTTCGGCTATGGCGTGTCGCTCGACACGACGCAGACGCGGATCGGCCTCGTCGTCGAGGAGGCGACGCCGCTGACGCGCGATCTTGCCGCGAGCTTTCAGGCTTCGCGTTATTTCGCCGTCGTCAATGGCCGGGACCGCCGCGAGTTCGAGGACGACCTCGTCCTCGGACGAGTGCGGGGCATCGTCGTCATTCCGGCGCGCTTTGCGGCCGACCATGCGGCGGGACGAAATCCTGCGGTGCAGGTGATCGTCGACGGGTCCGATCCGAACACGGCGAATTTCGTGCAGAACTATGCGCAGGGAACGGTCGCCAATTGGGAGCGGCAGCTTGTGAGCGAAGGCCAAGGCCAGTTGCCGGCGATCGCCGCCGAACAGCGCTTCTGGTTTAATCCGGAACTGACGAGCCGCAACTTCTTGGTCCCTGGCTCGATCGCGATCGTCATGACGCTCGTCGGCACACTGCTTACCTCGCTCGTCGTCGCCCGCGAATGGGAACGCGGCACCATGGAAGCGATGATGGCAACCCCCGTCTCGGCTGCCGAACTGCTTGCCGGCAAGCTTCTGCCCTACTTCATTCTCGGCCTCACCTCGATGACGCTCTGCGTTCTTCTCGCCGTCTTTCTGTTCGGCGTCCCGTTCCGGGGGTCGGTGGTCGCGCTTTATGCGCTCTCCGCGGTCTTTTTGATGCCGGCACTCGGGCAGGGTCTGGTGATCTCTGCCGTCACCAAGAACCAGTTCCTGGCGTCGCAACTCGCACTGATCACCGCATTCCTGCCGGCCTTCCTGCTTTCGGGCTTCCTGTTCGAGATCAACTCGATGCCGACCGTCATCCAGTGGATCACCTACGTCGTGCCGGCGCGCTATCTCATCCCCAGCCTGCAAACAGTGTTTCTCGCCGGCGACATCTGGCCGATGTTCGCCCGGGCGATTGTGGTGATGTTCCTGATTGGCTGCGTTTTCTTCGCGCTCGCCGCACGCAGCACCAGAAAGAGGATCGGTTAGATGTGGTGGGGCAGACTGAAGGCGCTGATCGTCAAGGAACTGCTGGCCGTGCTGCGGGATCCGAAAGGCCGCACGATCCTGATTGGCCCGCCGATCATCCAATTGCTCGTCTTCTCCTACGCGGCGACGCTCGAGGTGAAGAATGTCGACCTCATGGTCTTGAGCCGCGACAACGGCCGCTGGAGTGAGGAGCTCGTGCAGCAGATCGGCGGCTCGCCGACCTTCCGTTCGATGCGGCTCGCCGACAGTCCCGCCGAGGTCCGCGCCGCGATCGATAACCAGCACGTGCTGGCCGCTCTGGAGATCGGCCCCACCTTTTCCCGCGACATCGAGGCGGGAAAGCCCGCCGAAGTGCAGATGATCCTGGACGGGCGGCGCTCCAACGCCTCGCAGATCGTGTCCGGCTATCTGAGCCGCATCGTCGGTGCGCTCGCAGCCGAGGCTCCGGCCGGCAAACGCGCCGCCTCCGAGGCGATCAGGGTCGAGGCGCGCAACTGGTTCAACCCCAATCTGACCTTTCAGTGGTTCATGGTGCCCAACCTCGTGGCGAGCATCGCTCTCCTGATCGGCCTGATCGTCACTGCGCTGTCGGTCGCTCGCGAGCGGGAACTCGGCACATTCGACCAGCTCATCGTCTCGCCGCTGCGGACGCACGAAATCCTGATCGGCAAGCTCATCCCGCCGATGATGATCGGGCTCTTCCACATCACCATCTATATTCTGGCCGCCGTCTTCGTCTTCGGCGTGCCGCTGCGCGGCTCGCTGCTGCTGCTTTACGGAAGTGCCATCTTCTACCTCGCCGCAGTCGTCGGACTCGGCCTCTTCATCTCGGCACTGTCGATGACCCAGCAGCAGGCCATCCTCGGAGCATTCCTGTTCATGGTTCCGGCCATGCTGCTATCAGGTTTTGCGACGCCGATCGAGAACATGCCGGCCTGGCTGCAGCCGGTGACGCTGATCAATCCGCTGCGCTATTTCCTGGTCATCGTGAAGGGCGTCTTTTTGAAGGATATTCCGCTCGCCGAGGTGGTGCACCAAACCTGGCCGCTGTGCCTGATCGCCGTCGTCACGCTTTCCTCCGCCGCCTGGCTTTTCCGCCGCCGACTGGAGTGAGGGTCAGAGGAGACGGACGGGACCGGGATAGCGGCCGACGATTTCGTCGGATGTCACGAGCACAAAACCTTCGACAATCGATTGGGCGACGAGGATGCGGTCAAATGGGTCCTTATGGATCGGAGGAAGCTGATCGACGGCCACCGCATGAGCGCCGTTTACCGGCAGTTCCGCATAGCCGTTGTCGAGCAGTCCGCGACGCAGTAGCCGAGGATCGGCCTGGAAGTCCGCCCGCCCGAGACCGCGCTTGATGGCGATTTCCCAAAGGCTCGCCGCGCTGAAATAGGGCGCGTTTGCACGGTCTTCGATGAGCGCACTCGCTCCTTTTGACAGGCGGCCGGGGCTGCTAGGCTTTCAGGAACCGCTCGATCGCCGCAATCTCGTTCTGGCGGATGTCGTGTCCCCCGGAATGCCATTCGAGGTCTACTTCCGCGTTCTGCGCCTTGAAATAGACCGCGAGCGCTTGCGTCAGCGGCGCCGGGCAGATCGGATCGCGCTCGCCGGCGGTGATCAGCACCTTCCGGCCCGCCAGCGCGGCATTGTCCTTCGGACGGAACGGGATCAGCGGATGCATGAGCACCGCCCTGTCGAAGACACCATCTTCGATCAGCACATTGGCGAGGATATTGGCGCCGTTCGAATAGCCAAGACCGATGATCTCCGAGGCATCATGCTCGGCGGCAAGCGCTTTCACGAAGCTAGCCATCTTGTCGGTGGCGCGGGCGAGGTCCGCCATGTCATAAACCCCCTCGCCCGTGCGCCTGAAGAATCGAGCGGCCCCGTGCTCGGAAACGTCGCCGCGCGGCGAGACGATGGTCGCCTCGGGCAAGAGCTCGGCGCCGAAGCCGAAGAACTGGTTTTCGTCGCCCCCCGTTCCGTGCAGGGCGAAGAGGATCGCTTTGCCGGGCTTGCTTGCCCTCAGCTTGTGAACATAGCCATGGTCGGCCATTGAATTCTCCTTTTCCGCCAACAGGTCGGCGGTCGTTTGTAGCACGGAACTTCAAGAGCGCTTGCGCCTCCCGCGCATCGACGAAGGAGGAGCGGAGCGCCGAAGGACACGTTTAGCCTTCCAGCTTTTGCAAGTGGCTCTCGAGGATCGGTCGCAGATGCTTGTGCTGCTGCGGCAGTTTCAGCGCGTCGCCGAGATGGGCGATCTCCTCGTCGCGGTCGAAGCCGGGTTCGTTGGTGGCGATCTCGAACAGCACACCGCCTGGGGTGCGGAAGTAGATCGCCCAGAAATAGTCGCGGTCGATCACCGGCGTCACATGGTAGCCGGTATCCATCAGCGCCTTGCGCACCTCCAACTGCTTTTCGCGATTGTCGACGGCAAAGGCGACGTGGTGCACCGAGCCGGCCCCTTGCGCGGCGCGGTTGATATTCGGCAATGTCTCGAGGTCGACAAGGCTTGCGCCATTGCCGCCCGGCACGATCAGCCGCGTGACGCCATCCCTGCGGTCGAGCTCTTCATAGCCCATGAACTTCAGCAATTCCGCGGTCGCGCCCTCGTCGCGCAGCCGCATGGAAACCGAGTGGAAGCCGCGAATCGCGTGATCCTCGAAAATTCCGCTTTCGGTCCAGGGCGTGCGCGAGTCGTCCTCGACCTCGACCAGGGCAAAGCCGTCGCCGTCCGGCCCTGTGAAATTCAGGCGTTTTTCGCCGAAGGCCTCCTCAGCCTTGACGCCGGTGACGCCGAGTTGCGTCAGGCGCTCCTGCCAGAAACCGAGAGACCCCTTCGGCACGGAGAAGGCAGTCGTTCCGACCTCCCCCGTCCCTGCGCGCCCTCGCGGCATCTGCGGAAAGGGGAAATAGGTCATCACCGTGCCGGGCGTTCCGGTTCTGTCGCCGTAATAGAGATGGTAGACGTCCGGCGAATCGAAGTTCACGGTCTTCTTGACGCGGCGCAGGCCAAGCGTGTTCGTGAAGAAGTGATTGTTGGCACGGGCATCGTCCGCCATTGACGTTACGTGATGCAGGCCTCTGATCTGGTCGAGCATTTGTCGCTGCCTTTCTGCCCGTCTATCCTCGGGCTTGTCGATGCCGGATAGATGCGCTCTTCCGCTCGAGCGCGAAAGACCAGTGGCAACAAACGCATTGTCAACGTTGTGTTGACGTACATCGATGTTCGTCTATACCGCACGGTATTCACCGCTTGCCACCGGTCGAGCACGCTCTTACGATCCGGAATACTGTCTGAAATCCGCGGGAGGAGGAGCCCGGGCATGCCGTGAAACATCGCTTCCTGCTCCTGCTCCTGCTCCTGCCGGTTGCCGTCGTGACGCTTGCCGTACAAGGCAATGTCGTTGCGACCCGGAGCTACATGCAGGAAGCCTCGGCGCAGGCGAATACGGCGCTGAGACTGGCGGTTGCCGCCCTCAGCGGCCATCTCAACCGCTATCAGGCTCTGCCCGCCTTGATCGCCGATCACGATGACATCAAGGAACTGGTGACGCGCCCGCGGGATCGCCGGCTGCGCGAGTCCGTCAACGGTTATCTGAAAGAGATCAATGCGCTCCTGAAATCGTCCGACATCTACGTCATCACCCCCGACGGCGACACGATAGCCGCCAGCAATTACGACGGACCGGCAAGCTTCGTCGGCCAGAATTTCAGCTACCGCCCCTATTTCCAGGATGCGCTCAGGGGGGAGCAGTCCCGCTTCTATGCGCTCGGGACGACATCGCTGAAGCGCGGCTATTACTTCGGCTCGCCGATACGTATCGGCGAGGAGATCCACGGCGTTATCGTCTTCAAGGTCGATATCGAGACCATCGAGGCCTCCTGGCAGGGCGGCGAGTACAGAATTTTCGTTTCCGATCCAGAAGGCATCATCTTCATGAGCGGGGATCCGGAATGGCTTTACGCGAGTATCCTTCCCCTGACGCCGGATCGGCTTTCCCGGACGGAAGCTTCCAGGCGCTATGCCAATGCTATCCTTCACCCCCTGCCGGTCGCTCGTAGCGAGGTCGACGGTCATGCATTGATTAAAGTCTCGGGAGCAGACAGCGCCCGGGAGTATCTTGTCCTCTCGCACTACATGCCGGAAGCGGACTGGACGGTGAACGTACTGACCGACACGGCTTCGGTCAGGACCCAGGCGCTGACCACGGTCGCAGCCGCCATCCTGTTGCTCTGTCTTGCCGGGTTGGCGGTCGCGATCCTCATCCAACGGCGGGCGCGGCTGCGCGAGCGCATGCTGATGCAGGCGCAGGCGCAGGAGGAACTCGAGCGCCGGGTCGAGGAACGCACCGCCGATCTCGCTCGCGTCAACGAGCAGATCGAGGCCGAGATCGCCGAACGGCGGCTTACCGAGCAGCAATTGCGCCAGACGCAGGCGGACCTCGTCCAGGCGGGCAAGCTCGCCGGGCTCGGCCAGATGTCGGCCGCCCTTTCGCACGAGTTCAACCAGCCGCTTGCCGCCGCCAAGACCTATGCCGACAGCGCGGCGCTGCTGATCGAGAGGGGGAGGACGACGGAAGCGAGCGACAATGTCAGGCGCATCTCCGGGCTCATCGACCGCATGGCGGCAATCAGCCGGCATCTGCGCAATTTCGCCCGTAAGCCGAATGAGAAGCTCGGCCCCGTTCCGCTCGAAGACGTGATACACGACACGATGGAGATCGTCGCGACACGCCTGAAGACGGCGCAGGCTGCAATCGACATCGACCTCGGCCCCGAAGCGCTGGTCGTCCGCGCCGGATCGGTGCGGCTGCAGCAGGTGCTCGTCAACGTGATCTCCAATGCGGCCGATGCGGTCGAAGGGCTTGATGACCGCACGATATCGCTGCGCGCCTGGCGCGAAGGCGACATGGCGGTGCTGACCATCCGCGATCGCGGGCCTGGCGTCGCCCCCGCCATCGCCGAGCGCATCTTCGATCCTTTCTATACGACCAAGGGTGTCGGCAAGGGTCTCGGCCTTGGCCTCTCCATTTCCTACAATATCGTCAAGGATTTCGGCGGCAGCCTGACTGTGTCGAACCATGGCGAGGGAGGAGCCGTGTTCCGTATCGTGCTTGCCGTCGTTCCCGAAGCCGAGAGGGAGGCGGCAGAATGAGCGAAAGCCGCGTGCTGCTCGTCGACGACGAAGAGGAGTTGCGCCGTTCGAGCGCGCAGGCGCTGGAACTCGCGGGCTTCCGGGTCGATACCTTTGCCGGCGCCGAGCGAGCGCTCGAGTTCATCAGCTTCAGTTTTCCGGGCGTCGTCATCAGCGATATCCGCATGCCGGGAATGGACGGCATGACATTCCTGCAGCGCATCCGCGAGATCGATCCGGAAGTGCCGGTGATCCTGGTCACCGGCCATGGCGACGTGCAACTGGCGGTCCGGGCGATGCGGGAGGGAGCCTATGACTTCGTCGAGAAGCCATTCACGGCGCAGACACTTGCAGGCACGATCCGCCGGGCGCTTGATTGGCGCGGCCTGGTGCTCGAGAACCGGCGCTTGCGGGCCGTCGCTGGCAAGCGCGACGATATCGAACAGCGCCTGCCCGGGCGAAGCCAGGGCATGGTCGACCTGCGCTACCGGGTGCGCGCCATCGGCGCGTCGGACGCCGATACGTTGATCATCGGCGAGACCGGCGTCGGCAAGGAGGTGGTGGCCCGGGCGCTGCATGATCTGAGCAGCCGGGCCAACAGCCCCTTCATCGCCATCAATTGCGCCGCCCTGCCGCAAAACCTGATCGAAAGCGAGCTCTTCGGCCACGAGCCGGGGGCATTCCCCGGGGCGCTCAGGCCGCGTTACGGCAAGTTCGAGCACGGGCGCGGCGGCACGATCCTGCTCGACGAAATCGGCTCCATGCCGTTCGATCTGCAGGCGAAATTCCTGCGCGTACTGCAGGAAAGGGTGATAACCCGGCTGGGCTCCAACGAGACAGTGCCGCTCGACGTGCGCTTCATTGCCACCAGCAAGCTGGAGCTCGAGCCGGAGGTCGCCGCCGGGCGCTTCCGCGCCGACCTGCTCTATCGGCTGAACGTCGCGACCTTGCGCGTCCCGCCGCTTGCGGAACGCCGCTCCGATATTCCGCTGCTTTTCATGCAGCTCGTCCGGGAATCGGCCGCCCGCTACGGCCGCGACGACATCGAGATCTCGCCCTCGCTCGCCTCAGAAATGGCAGCGCGGGACTGGCCGGGAAATGTCCGCGAACTGCGTAATGCCGCCGAACGGCTGGTGCTGGGCCTCGAAACGGACCGCAACGAAGCAGCCTCGCCCGCCAACGGGTCTCGCCTTGCCGACCGGGTCGCCGCCTTCGAAAAGAGCGTCATCGCCAGCGCCCTCGCAGCACACGGCGGCGCGCTGAAGCCGGTCTATGAATCGCTCGGCATCTCGCGCAAGACGCTCTACGAGAAAATGCAGAAGCTCGGCCTCGACAAGCGGGCCCTGACGGACGAGCCGTAGACGCGAAGCCTTACAGCGCCGCGCGTCATATCAGACGCGCAGGTCGCTGTAGCACTTTGAATTGCTGCATGTCTTTTGTCCTCAAATCGAGATCGATCCAAGGAGACATGCAGTAGGCGCGTGCTCCGCTCCATCTCGTCTCACGCTGTTGCCTTGCCAAGCGCGGTAGAGGGATCCACGGCGGCGCTGCTTTGCGGGGAGGCAGGCAATTGGTAGATGACTGCCGTCCCTTCCGTCTTGTCGAGATACTGCATGAGAGCGGTGACGAGGTGGTAGAAGATCGAGGCCGGAACTTCGTTAGCGACGACCCTTCCCTTCTCGTCGATGCGGTCGATCCACATTCCGAGGGGGGCGGGGTCGATATGCCAGCGGAACAGGTGGCCGACGCGCGCCTCGATCTCCGGCTTGAGGTCCGGTCCGCCGGTTCCTTCAAGCGCGATCGCGGCCTTTATAGCCTCGGCCTGCGGCCAACTGCGCGAGATGACGTCGAGCGGCAGGCCGGATCGCGAGACGGCGCCATAGGCCAGCCCGGTCGAGCGGTTGAGGCCGTTGGCGATTGCGGATGCATAGAGTTTCCGGGCAAAGGGGATCAAATCCGTCTGCCTGCTCTTGGAGACGAAATCGACCAGAAGAGATGCCCATTCGAAGTGATGGCCGGGCTCGGTCCACTGGCCCTGCTCGCCGGCGGCCGGCCGCCAGGAATCGTCGAAATATTCTCCGAGCGTCCAGCTTTCGACATCGAAGAAGTGACTGCGGAACAGATCGATGATGCGGGCAGCGCGCCGAAGGTAGCTGCGCTCGCCGGTCGCCGCGTGCCAGGCGAGAAGGGCTTCGAGCAGGTGCATGTGCGGGTTCGTGCGGCGCAGCTCGGTGCCGTCGGAGGTTTCCAGGAATCCAGTCAGCCGTTCGTCCTCCAGATGGGCGTCAAGGAAGGCGAAGGTCTCCTGGCCAAGGCGCAGCGCTTCCGGGTGTCCGGCCTGGTGGGCATGAGCAAGCGCCAGGAGCACGCAGGCATGATCATAGGTGTCTTCGCAGCCATCGGCGATGGCGCCGTCTTCCTGGAGCACCCTTGCCCAGCCGCCCCGCTTCGTGCGGCCTTTCTCCATGAATGCGATGCCGTGCGCGATCAGCCGGTCGGCATCGCCGTCCCAACCGCGCAGCTTTGCCACGGAAAAGGCGTAGACCTGACGGGCCATGGTGCGCATGCGCTTCGGCTTGATCAGCGGCGCGCCATCGAAGCTCAGCGCTTCGTGAAATCCGCCATTCCGCTCGTCGACGCCCGCCGTCGACCACAGCGGCAGGGTCTCTTCGAACAGCCAATGGGCGACCCGCTGCCGCCAGGCCCCTGGCAGCAACACGCGGTCGTGCGCCGGCGTGAACTTGGTCTCCAGCCGCCCGCTCTTCTCCAGCTGTTCGACGATGCGTTTGACCTCCTGGCTCTTAGCCACCGGCGCTACGAAGGTCGCGTCGGCCGTCGCCACGATCGCGATATCCTTCAGCCCGATAACCGAGAGCAGGCGGCCCTGGCTGCGCAGGTAGGAGTGCTCGCAGTCGATGGCGACGACGTCGCCGATCGCAACATTGCCGGTCGCATCGGTCGCGCTGACGTCAAGCAGCGACTGCCAGGAGCCGAGGTCGCTCCAGCGGAAGCTTGCCGGCACCATGGCGATGTCGCCGGCATGCTCCATGATCGCGTAGTCGATCGACACCGAAGGAATTGCCGAATAAAGCCCCTGCGGCAGATACGCGCCCGACACCTCGCTCACTGCCGCAGCATGGGCGCGCTCCGCCTTCTCCCAAATCTCCGGCTGAAGCATGCGGAATGCCGCGCGCATGGCGCTCGCGCGAAACAGGAAGATGCCTGCGTTCCAGAAAAAGGTGCCGGCCGCGACATAGGCCTTTGCCGTTTCCAGGTCGGGCTTTTCGACGAAGCGCGCGACATCGCGGACATCGCCCTCCCCAGTCGCCTCGATGTAGCCGTAGCCGGTCTCCGGCTGGCTTGGCGGGATCCCGAAGATGACAAGCCTGCCCGCATCGGCAGCCGGCATTCCTCTTTCCACCGTTTTCCAGAATTGCTCCTCAGTTGAAATTTCGTGGTCCGAAGGCACGACCAGCACCAGCCCGTCACCGTGGGCAGCGATCGTCTCGAGCGCGGCCACCGCCACCGCGGCCGCCGTGTTGCGGGCGACGGGCTCGAAGACGGCGCGACCGCCCGCAAGATCGATGCCGGCCATGTCGGCGCGCACTCGCTCGGCATGGCGTTCGGAGGCGATCAGATGGATCGGCGTATCGCCCGCTGGGCGAGCTTTGAGCCGCCGGATGGTGCCGAGCAGCATCGAGCCATGGCCGGAAAGGTCATGGAATTGCTTGGGATTGTCCTCGCGCGATAGTGGCCAAAGCCGCGAGCCGACGCCGCCGCTCATCACGAAGCAGGAGATCCGTTCCGCCATTCTCTCGTCCCCTTCCCTTGCCCGCCAGCCGGGCGGAATGCCGCACACGTCTTGCCGCTCAGAACGTCTGGTTATAGGGGCCGACCTCCGCATGCTCCCTGAGAACACGGTCGACCGCCGCAAACATGGCCCGCTGCTGTGCTTCCGACACCGGGCTTTCCACCACGACGACAAGCTCCGGCTTGTTGGAGGAGGCCCTCACCAGACCCCAAGTGCCGTCCTCGATCACCACACGAACGCCGTTCACGGTGACCAGGTCGGCGATCCTCTGACCGGCAATCGGCAGACCGTCGCGCTGCATGGTCCTGAAGCGCTCCAGCACGCGCTCGACGACTGCGTATTTCACCTCGTCGCCGCAATGCGGCGACATCGTCGGCGATCCCCACGTCACGGGAAGAGCGCGATAGAGCTCGGCCATGCTGCTGTCGGGATTGCGGTCGAGCATTTCGCAGACAACGATCGCGGTGATCAGCCCGTCGTCATAGCCGCGCCCGAGAGGCGGGTTGAAGAAGAAGTGACCTGATTTTTCGAAACCCGCGATGGCGCCGAGTTCGGCGACCCTGCGCTTGATGTAGGAATGGCCGGTCTTCCAATAGTCGGCGCGAGCACCGTTCGCCTTCAACACCGGATCGGCCGCGAACAGCCCGGTAGACTTCACATCGACCACGAACACCGATTGGGGATGCAAGGCGGACAAATCCCGGGCCAGCATCACCCCGACCTTGTCGGCGAAGATCTCGCGGCCCTCATTGTCGATCACCCCGCAGCGGTCGCCGTCGCCGTCGAAGCCCAGCCCCACATCGGCGCCGCTTTCAAGCACCTTTTCCCGGATGGCATGGAGCATCGCCAGGTCCTCGGGATTGGGATTATAGCGCGGGAAGGAATGGTCGAGCTCGCAGTCGAGCGGGATTACCTCACAGCCGATCCGCTCCAGCACCTGCGGCGCGAAGGCGCCGGCGGTGCCATTTCCGCAAGCCACCACCACTTTCAGCTTCCGGGCGATCCGCTTTCCACGGGTCAGATCGTCGATGTAGCGCTGGCGGAAGTCCGGGACGAATTCATAGGAGCCGCCGCCGGCGAGGTCGAAGTCGGCCTCCAGCACTATCCTTTTCAACTCGGCCATCTCGTCCGGACCGAAAGTCAGCGGCCGGGCCGTGCCCATTTTGACGCCGGTCCAACCGTTCTCGTTGTGCGAGGCGGTCACCATCGCCACCGACGGCACGTCGAGCGCGAATTGCGCGAAATAGGCCATCGGCGACAGCGCCAGGCCGATGTCCCTGACCCGTGCGCCGGCGGCCATCAGCCCACTGGCCAAGGCCAGCTTGATGGCAAGCGAATAGGAGCGGAAGTCATGCCCCGTCACAATGTCGGGGCCGGCGCCCGAGCGTCGGATGAAGGTGCCGAGCCCCATGCCCAGAGCCTGCACCCCCATCAGGTTCAGCTCCGGAGCCTTCCCGTCGTCCGGCCGCCCGAACCACCACCGCGCGTCGTACTCCCGAAAGCCTGTCGGCCTGATCAGCGCGCTCGTCTCGAGAGCAAATCGGTCGGATTTGGGCTCACGCGGGGAGCCTGGTTTGAAGGAAGCAAGATCCATCTGCATCATCTCGCATGCCGCTGGCTGTTGAAACGGGAAGAGCGTCGCCGCGGCAACCACGGCTAACCTGCGGCACGAGGATACTGTTCGCCTGAACGGAAGATCCCCGGCCGCAATGTCGGGATCGGCAACTTATACGCGTATTACTGACATAAAATCCAATGAATTACTTTGGTCTATCTGTCCAATAGATGCTATTGAGGAAGCTCTACTCTCTCTCCGATGCAGAAGTAGACTTTTGCTAAACATTTATACAGGCCTAAGCTACTCGAAATTAACAATAACAGATGCTGGACCGCGAATGAAGTATCACATTCTAATAATCTATGTAGCGATATAGTATTAATGCGATAGCATTACAGGCCAGCATGTTCGCCCGCCGCGCTTTTGGCAGCGCAAGAGCACACTGTTCCCCGGCTGGCAATCAATGAAAGGGCGTCAGGGCTTCGGCATCATGCGTCGAGAACCCGGCGAGCGCATACTTGCCATCGGCGAAGGGTAGCGAGCGGCGATGCCGCAGTTCCTCATCGACGACAGATTGGATGCCGGACCTGAACCGCCTCACACTGAATTGCGCTGCATGCGTCCTGATGACATCTGCCCGGAAGGAATCCTCCCTGGCCTCAAAGGAATAGATGGCCTTGATCAACCCTTCGACTGTCTGGTTCTCGAACAGAATGCCCGTCAGTCCTGGCACGACCGTTTCGACCGCGCCGCCGCCGCCGTAGGCGACGACGGGACGGCCGCTCGCCATCGCCTCGACTGGAACGATGCCGAAGTCTTCCTCACCGGGAAAGACAAAGGCACGGCATTTCGCGAGCTTCTCCTTGAGCACGGCGAACGGCGCACGCCCCAGAAAGGTAACGGTCGGACCGGCCATGCGCTTCAGCCTGGCAATGTCCTGCTCCTTACCGCCGCCGATCACCACCAGGTTCTTGCCCATTTTGGTGAACGCCTCGACGGCGAGGTCGATCCGCTTGTAGGAGACGATCTGCCCGGCGCAGAGATAGAAATCCTCGACCTCGGCCGAAGGCGAGAAGTCCTCGATGCCGACAGGCGGATACACCACGGTGGCAGGTCGGCGGTAATACTTGCCGATGCGGGCCGCCACATGGTGTGAATTGGCGATGAACCGGTCAACGCGAAGGCTGGTGTTGACGTCCCATGTGCGCAACATCGGCGCCAGCACCGGCATCATCATGCGCGACAGGATACCCGCACTCGAGCGGTAGGCGTGATAATGATCCCAAAGATAGCGCATCGGAGAATGGCAATAGCAGATATGGGCGGCATGCGGCGGCGGGATGATACCCTTGGCCGGACCGGATTCGCTTGAGATGATCAGGTCGTAGCCGCTGAGGTCGAGGCTTTCGAGCGCAAACGGCATCAGTGGCAGCAAGGATTGATAGTGGCCGATGGCCCCGGGGACTCGCTGCAGAAAGGATGAAGTCACCTTGTGCTTCTTGATCGTATCGGAAACCTGTGCCTCGTCGTAGACTAAGGTGAAGATATCCGCTTCCGGATAGAGATCACACAACGCCTCGATCACCTTCTCGCCACCGCGCATCGAAACCAGCCAATAATGTACGATTGCGACGCGCATAGCTGTCCCTCGCTTTCAATACCCCAGCTCAGCATGCGTCAGACGGGCATGTCGTTGATAGCGCCAAGAACGGTTCGCGCCCGCATCCGAGCGAACGATGTCCCTGATCGAAAGGGTTAGGTCGGGCTGGGGTCCGGCGCAGCGCTAGGGCATTGGGCAGGTGTCGCCTATACGATAGTTTCCCTGGTTTAGGCAGCTTCCCCAAAAGGGATTAGCCGCGTTTAGGCCGCAGTCAATTTTATCTCGAACGTTTTGAGCCGACAATCAGGGCCGGTTTTGCGTTCGGCCGCTCGGCGGATCGCGACCTTCTGAGAAATTTGCGAGGTCCCATGCGAACTGCCGGTCAGAGCCTGCCGAAGCTGATGCGTACCCTCGGACGCGCATCGACGTTTTGCTCCGCAATCGGTCTGGTGGCCTTCGGCGCCCTTGCGTCGGCCCATGCCGATTCCGCCTTTCGCCTGCAGCCGCAAACGAGAGTTAAGGTGGCGATCGTCGAGTGGATGGCGTCTACCGGCGAATACAAGGAATGGTCCGCCCTCAACGGAGAATACAGCGTGTCGCCGTCCGGCACGATCTCCGTGCCCATGGTCGGGGAGATCACCGCCAAGGGCCGCACACCGGCCGAGCTGTCTTCAGCGATTGCCGATCTGCTGAAGCAGCGTACCGGGCTAATGACGGCACCGCAGACGACTGTAGAGGTCATCCGATATCCGATGATCTATGTCACCGGCCTGGTGGATCGCCCGAGCGAACTCGAATACAGGCCGGGCCTGATGGTCATGCAGGCCGTGACCATGGCAGGCGGGAGAGAGCGGCGGACAAACCCGGCCGGCGGATACTCCGACATGGAGCAGATCCGCTACACGGGCGAGCTCAATCGTGTGGAACTGGAGTTGCTTCAATTGGCGGCCCGCCGCGCGCGGCTGCGGGCCGAATTCGGCGAGAGCCCCAAGGTGGAGTTCCCTCCGGTGCTGACAGGCGCCAAGGGCGCCGCGATCCAACAGATGATCCGGGACGAAACCACGCTCTTCGATGCCCGGCGTGAGGCGCTGCGTCGACAGATCGAGTCTCTCAACGAACTCGCCACCCTGCTGAAGAACGAGATCGATGTCCTTGAGGAAAAGAGGGTTTTCAAGGAACGGCAGGTCGTGATCGCCCAGGATGAACTGAAGGGCGTGTCGAAGCTGCTTAGCGACCAGACAGTGACGAAGTCGAGGCAGACCTCGCTTGAACGGATACTTGCCGAACTCCAAAGCGACAACCTCGACCTGCAGATCGCCGCCATGCGTGCCAGGCAGAAGCTCAGCGAAACCGAACGTGACGTGGTCACGCTCCAGGGACAGCGCCGCACCGAGGCGGGACGCGACCTGCAGACGACGGAAGCTTCGATCGAGGATCTGAAGGTCAAACGTAATACCTATCTGCAACTCCTTCAGGTGAACGGCGCCTCGCTTTCGCGCATCGCCAGCCTCAAGACGTTCGATCAGCAGCCCCTGGAATACTGGATCACGCGCGCCGGCCAGGACGCACCATTCAGGGTTACGGACTCAACACTGCTCGTGCCCGGCGACGTTCTGGACGTGCGCTCGCCGCTGCCGGAGGCGGTCGACATGCAACTTCTGTCATCCGTCGGAATCGAACAGTCACAATAACCACAAGCGCATGAGCGCCGCACCTTCGATAGGGAAGCACAATGGTCGTGCATGACATCTCGAAAATCGTACTGGACGAGAACTTCGAGGCGCGCCGCGCCGATCGGCAGGAGAATATATCCTTTCGTGACGTGACCGATTTCCTACGCCGGCATACGGCACTCATCGGGTCATTCGGGGCGATCGGGCTTGCACTCGGCGTGTTCTACATCCTAAACACCTCGCCCTCGTACACAGCCACGGCGCGGCTTGTCATCGATCCGGAGCAAGGACGCATCGCCTCACAGGACGCATCAACCGGCACGATCATCATCGAGGCGGCCGAAATCGCCAGCCAGGTGGAGATTGTCAAGTCCGAGGCGATCGCGCGCGCCGTCATCGAGCAACTGAACCTCACGAAAGACCCGGAAATCGTCAGCACCTCGTCCTGGATGTCCTCCATCAAGGAAACGGTGAAATCCGTCTTCACGCTCGGCGCCAAAGATGAAGCCGACAACGTGCCGGACGAGGAATATCTCATGCGACGCACCATGGCGACGTTCCTGTCGCGCATGACGGTGCGTCGGGTTGGCCAGTCCTACGTGCTCGAAATAGGGTACACTTCGCTTGACCCTCAGAAGGCGGCAAAAACCACCAACGCCATCGCCATGGCTTATATTAAGACAGGCTTGAACGAGCGGGCAGAAGCGGCCCGCAGCGGCGCCCGCTGGCTCGAAAGCCGGCTGATGGAAATTGGCGAACAGGCGCGTGCCGCGGCAATGACCGTCGAAGATTTTCGTGCCATGAACGACATCACGACGATCGGCACGACTTCGACGCTCGAGCAGCAGCAGCTCTCAGAGCTCAGCAGCCAAATGCTGGCAGCGCGGGCAGCGACCGCGGCCGAGTCCGCCAAGCTGATGACCTTCCAGGAGGTGATCGCGAGCGGTTCGATAATGGCGGATATCGACGAAGGCGCCGACAACCCGCAACTCCAGAAGCTGCGCGACGAGATGCGCGCCGCCACCAGCAAGCTCGAGAATCTCAAGGCCCGCTACCACGAAGGCAATCCGGCCATCGTCGCCGCCAAGGCCGAGATCGAACGGCTCGAAGCGGCCATGCGCGCCGAGTTCCAGCGGATCGAGCGGCTCTTGCGGTCGCATGTCGACATCGCCCAGACCCGCGAAAAGCTCCTGGAGACGGAGCTTGCCAAACTTACTGCGGCCGGCGCAGGCAAGAACGTTGCCCGCGTGGAACTCTCCGAAATGGAAAGCCGAGCCACGACCTACCGCAACATGTACGAGGGTGTCCTGCAACAACTCATCGGTGCGCTACAGACGCAATCCTTCCCGCTCGGCAAGGCTCGCATCGTGATGGCGGCTACCGCCCCCCTCGGCAAGACCTGGCCGAAACCCTCGACGGTCCTGCCGCTTTCGCTGGCCCTCGGTTTGGGAGCGGGACTGGTGATGGCCCTGATGCGCGATGGTCTCGACCGCCGCGTCAGTTCGAGCGAGCGCCTCCGCGCCGAACTCGGCATCGCATCGCTCGGACACGTTCCGGTCTACCGAGGCGGACCGCGGCCGCAGCAGCCGGCCATTGCGTCAACGATGCTGCCGCTTCGCTCGGTGCTTGACATGCCCTATTCGCGCTTCTCCGAGGCATTGCGCGGTGTCAAGAATTCCATTGATTCCGCCTTCCCGGCCAATGCCACAGCCGTGGTCGGCGTAACGTCTGTCGGCCCCGGGGAAGGCAAGACGACCATCGCTGCCAATCTTGCGCAGCTCTACATGAACGAAGGCACGTCCGTTCTACTGGTCGACGCGGATTTCATCGGCTCCCGTCTCAGCCGCGTCACGAGCGAGGACGGCGCGAACTTCGGCATGGAGAGCCTGCGGCTCATCGGCATATCGGGACAATATTCGAAACGGAGATCGAGCGGCGAGACACCGAACCCCGAGGACTTCGACGGCAAGGCGGTATGCTGCGTGCCGGTGCTGACGGTCGACCAGACCCGCAAGGCGGCGGTCGCGCATCAGCGCTACGGCCACTTGCCGGCGTTGAAGGCTGAGCTCGAACTCTTGCGGCAGCGCTACAAGGTGATCATCGTCGACATGTCCGGCTTCGAGGATTCTGCCGACACGCGGGTGATTTGCACCTATCTCGACGGTATCGTCGTCGTGCTCGGGCAATCCGACAAGATGACGGTCGAGCGTCTTGCCGAAGCGCTTTCGACCTTTGGCAAGTCGCGCGTGGCGCTGCTCGGCGTCATCTCGAACCGCAGTGAAGGTCCGCGTCGTGCCAAGATGAAGGATCGGAAGCCATGGCGCCCGAGCAGCATGTGATTCCGTCCGCCGTTCGGCCCGAAAGCACCAAGGCGTCGCCTTCGACAGGCGCCTCCACGACCAGGATCGCCATCGGCATCGCCAGCGCCGGGCGACGGGAGGTTCTTTCGGCGGTTCTGCCGCTGATTGCCCGTCAGACGCGCAGGCCAGATGAGGTGATCGTCTGCCTGTGCTCGACGGCCGACATCGACCAGCACAGCATCGACATGCTCGACTGTCCCGGCAAGGTCATCCTGTCACAGCGGGGTCTCTGCCGTCAGCGTAACGCGATCCTGACGGCCGTGACCGCGGACGTCGTGCTCTTTCTCGACGACGATTTCCTGATGGCGCCGGACTACCTCGGGGAACTCGAGCGCCTCTTCGAGGAGAACCCCGGCATCGCGATGTCCACGGGAACCGTGGTCGCCGACGGCATCATCGGACCAGGCATTTCGATCGAGGTCGGGCTCGAGACTATCGACGCGACCAAAGGCAAGCCGCGCCCGGCGGAAAGGCTGGAGCCGGTCTACAACGCCTATGGCTGCAACATGGCCATCCGGATGGCGGCCGTCAGGCGCGGGCAGCTGCGATTTGACGAGAACCTGCCGCTATACGGCTGGCTCGAAGACGTCGACTTCAGTCGGCTGGTTGCGGCCCACGGCAGCATCGTGCGCTCCAACCGCCTGCTCGGTGTTCACCTCGGCACCAAAATATCGCGGACCCCCGGCGTCAAGTTCGGTTATTCGCAGATCGCCAACCCCATTTACCTCGTGCGCAAGAAGACGATGAGTTTGCCAATCGCGGCGGTCCAGGTGGCACGTAACCTGATCGCCAATATCGTCAAGGTCTGGAAGCCGGAGCCCTGGGTCGATCGCAAGGGCCGGCTGCGGGGCAATGCACGCGCCTGTCTCGACCTTTTCTTGGGTCGCCTCGGGCCGCGAAATGTTGAAGGACTGGAGTAGGGTCCATGACCGGCATCCCGCCCGCCCGCATCGTCATCATCAATGACCGCTCCACCAGGGTCGGCGGAGCGACCAATCTCGCGATCCTTTCGGCCGAACTGCTGCGGCGGCGCGGACTTTCGGTCACGTTTTTTGCCGGCGACAACGCGCCGGGGGAGCCGCCCGCGGACGACATGATAAACCTGGGACAGGCTCCGTTGCTCGACCGGACGCGAAGCGACGCTCTGCGCCTGGGCCTCTACAATCCGCGGGCCCACGAGGCGTTGAGCGGACTGATCTCGACCCGCGATACGCCGACGACGATCTATCACGTGCACGGCTGGTCGAAGATCCTGTCGCCAGCCATTTTCCGCGCACTCGCCAAGGTGCGCGAGCGGGTTGTCCTGCATGCCCACGACTATTTCCTCGCCTGCCCCAACGGAGGCTTCGTGAACTACAGGACGCAACGCGTCTGCGAGCTTGAACCGATGTCGCGCCGATGTTTGGCGACGCAGTGCGACAAGCGCGGCCTGCATGAGAAGCTCTGGCGGACGGCGCGTCACCTCTTGCGCGAACATCTCTTTCCCACTCGCAGCGCACCTGCGCACATCGTCATCGTCCATGAGAGAATGCGCGAATACATGCTGCGCGCCGGAATCGGCGACGGGCGCATCTCGACGATCCGCAACCCCGTCTCTCCGCTCGCCGGGCCGGGCCTGGCGCCCTGGACGCGCTCGAATTTCGTCTTCATCGGACGGCTTGAGGAAGAGAAGGGGTACAAGGACGCGGCGCGCGCAGCGCACCTCGCCGGTGTGCCGCTGCATTTCATTGGCGACGGCGCAGGCCGCGCCTTCCTCGAGCGGGAATTTCCGCAAGCGAGGGTTCACGGCTGGAAATCCAAGGAGGCCATGCATGATATCGTGTGCGGGGCACGGGCCGTCGTCGTTCCCTCGCGGGTGCCCGAACCCTTTGGCCTGGCTGCGCTTGAGGCCGCCGGCAGTGGATTGCCCGTCATCATCACCAAAGCGGCTCTGCTTTCTCAGGAAATCGCGGCCTCCGGCTGTGGCTTGTCCTTCACCCCCGCGAATGTGGACGACCTTGCCACAGCCATGCGCCGCATCGCATCCGACGACGATCTCGTTCACCGGATGAGCATGACCGGCGTGGCTGTGGCCGGGCAATTGTCACACACGCCCGAAAGTTGGGCCGACGCACTCATCGATCTCTACGAAAGCATTCTGCTGCGCGGCCGATCAGATCCACGGGCACCGGCCACACTGCCGGCCCCTCGCGCGGCAGGCTGGGGGACCCTGCGCGATCAGATCTGGTGATGCTCGCCACCATTGACATCGTGACGGCTAGCACGCCGTCCGTCGACCGGCCGAGCGTCATCCTGATTTTTCCTGCCGTGTACGTCCATTGGACTAGGTGTTGGCCATCATGATCGGATTGTCAATCAAGGTGGCCGCTGGCAGCCTGAAGGACATCGGACGACTTCGAGGAGCGAGAGATATGCTGTCTATTTCCGATGGCGCGGCAAGAGGGGAACGCTCCATTCCGGCGACGGTTGCGGCGCCGCGCGGCGACCGCGGTAAACGCATTTTCGACGTGACGGTTTCCGCTGCCGCGCTCCTGTTCTTCGCGCCGCTGCTGGCAGTCATCGCCGTCGCGCTGCTCGCCGTGGACGGCCGGCCGCTGATCTTCCGTCACGCACGCGTCGGCGCCCAGGGCCGGCTGTTCGATTGCCTTAAGTTTCGATCGATGCGGCGCGATGCCTCGGAACGGCTGACGGAACTGCTCGCGACTGATCCCGAGCGTCGACGGGAGTGGGCCGAGAAACGGAAGCTCAGCAGCGACCCCCGGGTCCACTGGCTTGGGAAGATTCTTCGAATGACCTGCCTCGACGAGCTGCCGCAATTCTACAACGTGCTGCGTGGCGACATGAGCCTCGTCGGACCCCGCCCCATACCTCCGGACGAGACCGAGAAATACGGCAGCAACCTGCACTACTACACATCGTTGAAGCCCGGAATGACGGGAATGTGGCAGGTAAACCGGCGGGCCGACACCACTTACGAGGAACGCGTCCAGTACGACATCAAGTATTGCCAATCCCGGTCGGCCTATCTCGACCTGGTGATCATCGTGAAAACGGTCGGCATCGTCCTGTTTGCAACGAACTATGCGTAATGGGGCGATTCACCAGATGAAGATGACGAGCGCAGCCCAAAAGATGAGGCAAAACGCGATTGCCAGCCAGCGAATGACCAATTGCGCGTTCCATGAAGTTCGGCTGGTCATGATGTCCATTCCGCCAAATGGTGCCTGCCTCGACATCTGCGGCGAGCCCTTCGTTCCTGCCGGGGGGCAAAATGTCCGCGGAGAGACGATCGCCTCCGCCTGCCCATCCATTCACAGGCGCAAGTCCCGGTTGCCCTACTCGTCATCCTGCGACCGACGGCAAATCGACCCACGCCTCTATGTCATAGGACACCCGTCATGTGGTGATATTTCGGCAACAGAGTGGTGTTTTCCAGTCCGTCGTGGCACACGTCCCGCGGCTCCCAACCGCGAGCGGGCGATGCCAGTCGGCAGGCCGGACGACCGGACGATCCGCGAGCGATGATGCGGCGCCATCTTTCCATCGCCGCCGTACACCTCGGAAACCTGTCCGCCGGTCTGCGGCGACTGGTGAGCCTTCCAGCCCTGGTCGGGGATGGCTTCATGGCCCTCTCCGCCAAAGTGGTCTCCCAGGCGGTTCAACTCGCTATTTTCATCGTCGCCGCGCATGTCCTGGAGGCTGCCGAGTTCGGATTCTTCGCTTTCAGTTCATCCTTCGCCATTTTCGTCCTCGTCATGGCCGAGGGCGGGTGGGGAGAATTTGTCATGAAGGCGGGAGCGGACAAGGTCGATCTAGACCAGCTCGCGACCATGTCGATCCTGTCGGGCGCGATCGCGACACTGCTCGGCCTGCTTGCAGCGCTGGCGGCCGTCTCGTGGTTCGCAGACGGCTGGTCGGCCGTCCTGATCCTCCTGTTCAGCGCCTGGTACTTGCCGGCGTCGCTCTCCACGGTCTACGACGGCATCCTCATCTCGCGCGGGCAATTGCGTGGCCAGTCCCTGATCCGCATCGCCGGCGAAGCCGTCGGACTTGTCGTTGCGATCGGCGGGCTGTGGATAGGCCAAGGCATCGCGGCCCTCATCTGCGGTCGGCTGGCGCAGCAGATAACCTTCCTTGGTGCATCGATGGTGCTCGTGCGCTGGCTTCCCTCCCTGCGCCTTTGCCGCGACTTCGCGCTCGAAGTGCTCGAGTTTTCCCGTCATATCGTCGCCAACCGCCTCGTCGTGTTCTTCCGCTCCTATGCGGGCACGCTGGTGGTCGGCAGCGTTTTGGGTCTTGCGGAGGCCGGTTACTATCGCGCCGCCGAGCGGATCGTCGCCGCGTTTTCCGAATTGATGGGCGAGCCGGCGCGCATGCTGGCCTGGATCGTCTTCGGCCGCGCCGGCGGCCAGGCCAAGGGTGAGCGCGACCGAGCCGCGATCGGTTCCACGGCAACCACGTTCATGACCGTGCTCATGGCAGTCTCCGCTCCGGTCTATCTCGGCCTCGCGCTGGTGTCGGGTGGACTGATCGACGTCCTGCTCGGCGAGAAATGGGCGCCCGCCGCCATTCTCGTCGCCATTCTGGCAGCCAAGCAGACCCTGCTCATTCCCGGATACGTGACCGAGCCGCTGCTTTCGCTGAGCGGCACCATTCACAAGATGCCACGGGCCATAATGCTGAACGGGGCGATCTCCGTCGGTCTCATCGTGCTGCTGACCCCGTTCGGCGCGATCGCCACCGCGCTCGGACAGTGCCTTGCGGCCGTCATCTCATTCAACATCTCGATGCGCCTTCAAACCCAACAGGGCGGCCTCGTCTGGAGCCGTGTGCTCGGCAATTGCGGCCTGGTGGCCATCGCTGTCGTGGCGATGGCGGCAACCGTGCTGCTCCTTGGCAGGATTGCCGAGGTGTCGGCACTGAGGCAGATCTCGACGGTCGCTCTCCAGGTCGTCTCCGGCGCCTGCATCTATGTAGCAACGCTGGCCCTCCTGCAGCGGTGGGGCGGCGCGCTGAAGCCTATTTTCGCTTTCGGGCGGCATTGACGACTGATCCAGTGACGCCTGCCACGGGGGACCACAGATGCTGGGCAACGATATCAGGAACACGGCCTATCCACTGTTGCGCCGCGCGGTTCGCAGCCTCAACCAGTCGCTCACGCCGCTGCGCGCTGCCGGCGGACGACTGCGTTATCTTTCTCCCTTCCCGCAGCGGTTCACCGGCGCTTATGCCACGTTCGAGGAGGCGCTTGCCACCGCGCGGTCGAACGGTCTCGCCGGCTACGATCACGAGGAAATCGCCGAAGTCGCGTTCGAGCAGATGTGCAAGGTGGCACCCTGGGACTATCCGGTGCTGTTCTGGATGCACCAGATCGCCGGCGAGGTTAACGGGCTCGTCGATGCCGGCGGCCACATGGGCACGAAGTACCGGGCGTTCCGCAATCTCATGCAATTCGACGACACGTTCCGATGGGTCGTCTACGATCTGCCGTCGATCGTCCAGGCGGGCCGGCGCAGGGCCGAGCGAGAAAATCTCCCCGCGTTGCACTTCGTGGAGTGCATCGCGGATGCCGGGCCGGTTGAGCTCTTCCTGGGCTCCGGTCTACTGCAATACCTCGACGTCCCGTTGTCTCGGCTCCTCAACGAACTCCCTGTCCCCCCACGACATCTGATTTTGAACAAGGTGGCGCTACGAAAGGGAGGAGCAGTGGTCACGCTTGAGCGCATTGGACGCGCGACCGTTCCCTACCAGATGCGCGATGAAGGCGCGCTGCGCCAGGACATCGAACACCTCGGCTACACGCTCGTCGATCGCTGGACAATCCCCTCGCTCGCCCACGTGATCGAGACGCATCCGGAACTGGGCGCAAGCGAGAGCGCCGGCTTCTACTACCGGCTCGGATAACAGCATTACCCCGGCGTGCCGTTTGCGCCGCCGGGCGTCACCTCCCGGTTGCGGCGACCTGCCGCCGCAATTCCACGACGGAGCGGCGTTCGTTGCGGGCCTTCAGGTGATCGGCAAGCCGGATCGCCAGTGCAAGGGCCATCAAGGTCGGGTTGGCGTGGCCCGGCGTCGGAAAGACCGAACTGCCGGCGATGAACAGGCCGTCGACGCCATGGACCATGGCATCGGGGTCGACGACGCTGACTGATGGATCGGTGCCCATGCGCGTCGTGCAGGAGGGATGCGCCATGTCGGTGAAAACCGCCTTGCCGTCGTCGTTCTCGGCAATCCAGGCGGCCAAGCGGAGCGCCGGCAGGCCGTTGCGGACGAACTGCGAGGACAGGGCGTGCGCCAGCCGCTTTATGCTCTCGACCTCCGCCTCGCCGATTTTCCAGTTCACGCGCGGCAACGGCGTCCCGAACAGATCCCGCTGCTCCGAGAGAGTTACGCGGCTGTCCGCATCGAGCCTCTGCTCGGCCATCACGTCGAAGCGAAGCTCGTCGGAACGGTGCAGCATTCCGCGCTTTTGGACGAGGCGGCGGAAAGCGCCCTGAGCCAGCAGGCCGGGCGATCGGAGAGCCGTCGCGAGATCGCCGAAAAGCCGCGTGCTGCCGCCCTGCATCAACCGTTTCACCGCTGCCCAGGGATCGCCTGCGGCATGGACCTGCACCGGATAGGCCGCACAGTTCACCAGCCCGTCGCGCCGCTGCACATGAGGACTGAGACGCATGCCGTGGAGATAGAAATGCGGCCGCCCCTGATGTGACAGGCCGTAGAAATTGAAGTGCCCGGCCAGCTTGTCGATATCAGGACCGACGAAGCGCGCGATCGCTGCGCGAGGATGGTCGGCGAGATAGCGACCGACCACGTCTCTGGAATTGCCGACGCCCGATTTCATCACCGCGTTGGAGGCGAGCAGCAAGCGGGCGTTCTCGATGCCGCCTGCGCAAAGCACCACGGTCGCCGCCTGCACGGTCGCGTGGACGCCCTCGACAGCGCGTATATCGAGCGAGATCACCCGTCGGGCGTCTCGGTCGAGATTGATGGCCGTCACCGTGGCGCGCGACAGCACGTCGACATTCGGCGCATCGAGATCCCGCGCCATGCGGCTAAATCGCATCGGCTCACCGCGTCGGTCGCGTTCATGGCTGAACTGCCAGAAAAAGGGCCGAAGGAGATCGGCGTCGAAATCGAAGCCGCGCGGCGGCGTCCGCAGCAGGCGATACAGGCTCTCGTCATAGACATTCGGACCAAGGTTGAGCAGGTCGGCGGCCTTGGCCAGCGCGGGCGACAGGTTCTCGCGCGTCATCGGCCAGCCGGACACCGGCAGCCACGGCCGGCGCTCGAAGTCGATCTCGTCGAAACTCGCGCACTTGCCGATCCAGGTATGCGAACTGCCCCCGAGCGTGCGATTGCGCAACTCGAAGGGAGCCACATCGTTCAACCAGGCGAGCCCGCCGTTATAGCCGCGGCCAAGTGGTTCGGCGCCGGCGCGGGCGATCGGCTCCCCCACATTTTCGACAGCGTTCAGAACTTGATGCTCCTGGCAGAAATCGGGGCCGCCGCTTTCGATCAGCAGGACACGACAGCGGCTCTTGGACAACTCGCGAGCAATCGTGATGCCCACCGGGCCGCCGCCGATGAGAGCGATGTCCGCCCGAAAGTTGGTTCCCGACGGGAAGGTGCGGAGATCGTGGATCGACATGCGCCTCTCCTGCGCGTTGGATTCCGGTGGTACCAGAAGCACTCTCGGGCCGAAATCCGCCAATATGGATAGGAGTTTAAGTGCACTACTGATTTCGGATAGGCGGGGCCTGCACACTTTGAGCAGGCCATGACCGTATGTCCATTTTGAAACGCGGCAAGCACGCGACTAACCTTACACTGCGCCGGTATGCGGCAGCGGTCCCTCTTGCCTGGAACGCCGGTGGTCGGCGACGACGGGACCGGCGCGGATCGGAGAACAAGCGATGGCTCGCGTAGGATTGAGGGAATGGCTGGCACTTGCGCCTGTCTTCGCGTCGGGAAAGCTGGCGCGATTCAGCGGCGACGGCACGGGTCCGCTGACGCGGTTCGAAGCTAACTTTTCGGAGAAATTCGGCGTCAAGCACACGCTAACTGTCAGCAGTGGAACGGGCGCGCTCATCGCCGCGCTCGCGGCCTGCGGCGTGGGCCCCGGCGACGAGGTGCTCGTTCCGGCCTATACCTGGATTGCGACAGCCGCAGCGGCGATCGCCGTGGGCGCGGTTCCGGTCATTGTCGATATCGACGAAACCCTGACGATGGATCCGGCGGACATTCTTCGCAAGCTTACCCCGCAGACCAGGGCGATCGTTCCTGTGCATATGGCGAACATGGTTTGCAACATGAGTGCGATCCTGGCGATCGCGCGAAAGCACGATCTCATCGTAGTCGAGGATGCCTGCCAGGCGGTGGGGCTCACATACAGGGGCGTGCGTGTGGGAACGATCGGTCATGCAGGCGCCTACAGTTTCAATCAGTTCAAGAACATCAACATCGGCGAGGGAGGCGCGATCGTTACAAATGACGACCGTCTCTTCGCTCGCGCACGCATGTATCACGATATCGGAGCGCTGTTCCGCGGCCATCTCGACAATTACAACGAACCATCGATGGTCGGTGTAAATCTCAAGGCCAGTCAGATACAGGGCGCCATGCTCAACGTCCAACTGAAGAAGCTCGATCCGATGATCCGGCGGATGCGGGTGCGTTACGACGCGATGGCGGAGATTCTCGACAGCGCGGGGTTCACGCTGGGCCCGCACAATGACCAGGAAAGCGCGGCCGGGCTGCACCTCCTCTTCGACACTGCCAAGGAAGCAGAAAGCTTTGCCGCAGAGAACAAGCGGGGCGTCTACCGTCTCTTCGATTCCAGCCGGCACGTCTATACCAACTGGCTGCCGATCATCGAGCAACGCACCGCCAATCCCAGAATGAACCCCTATTCATGGGCTGCGCGGAGGATCGAATATGCGCCCGACAGCTGCTCGAGGTCGCTCGACATTCTCAAGCGGACCTGCCGAGTGAGTCTAGGCGAAAACTACCCCTTGGCGCTGATGACCTATCTCGCCAGACGCATGCGGCGCCAGCGCGAGGCATCGAAGGGGGGATTGGCCTATGCGACGTAGTCTCGAGCGCATCGGCCCGAACACCATCGACATATGGCAGTGGAGCATCGCGGCCGAGGCGGCGCAAGCCGAGGCACATCTTCCGCTGCTCAGCGCCGCCGATCGTGCCCGCGCGTCACGGTTCATCCACGCCCGGGACCGACATCGCTTCATCGTCGGCCGTGCGGGGCTGCGTCTGGTGCTCAGCCGCTACCTTCATATTCCGCCAGCACGCATCGGGCTCGCCTACAATGTCTTCGGCAAGCCGCGCATCGCCGCGGCGATGATCCCGGAGTTGCACTTCAATCTAAGCCACAGTGCCGATGTCGCCATGCTCGCCGTGTCGGATCACTATCCCGTCGGCCTCGACATCGAAGAAATCAAACCGCTGAAGGAAGATGTCGCCACCCATTTCTTCTCGCCTCGCGAATGCGCCGAACTGGCCGCCTTGCCGGAGCAAGATTATCTCGCGGCCTTTTATCGCTGCTGGACACGCAAGGAGGCTTTCGTGAAGGCGCACGGCGCGGGCCTCTCCCTGCCGCTCGACACTTTCGACGTGACGATCAGCGCTACCGAGCCGCCACGACTCAAGCGGCTGGACGGCGACGTGGACGCACCATCGAACTGGAGCCTGCTGGAACTGATGGCGCCGGAGAACTTTCACGGCGCCGTGGCGGCCCTGACGATCGGCAATGCCGTGCGCCTGCGCTATCGCAGGGAGGACGTCTTCCGGATCAAGACATTAATCGCGCATCCAGGACGTAGCGATCGCCAGCAGAATCGAAATGGTGGCAGCCGACCAATCCAGGCTTGAAGTCGGGCTCGATCGTGCGCACGCATTTTTCCCTGTAGGTGTCGAGGTCCAGTTGCTCGATTTCCATGATATTCAGCCCGTAGCCATAGATGCCGTGCGCATTGCGCTGCGAGGGGCGGAACACACGATCGTCGCGCGCGAAGATCCGCCCGGCGTTCCGGGCGAAGGTGCTGCCGATCACCACCGGATTGCGCCGGTGCGGAGTGATGCGCGATAGGGCCGGCCCGTCGACTTCGAATATGTGCAACTCGCTGCAGTGATCTTCGAAGGCGTGGTATTCCGACAAGTTGGTGAAGAGCCACCAGCGATCGGCGTGGCGGGTCAGCACGCTGTCGGCGGCCGACATGCCGTTGAGCGCGGTCGAATGAAGCTCCCATTTCAACGGAAACTCCACGCAGCGCCAGATCTCGATCCGCTTCGACTGATGCGTTTCCGGCATCATGAAGATATCTTCGCCATCGCGAAAGACGAAGGGATATGAAAGGTGATAGTGGCAATCGAGAGCAATGCCGATAGGCTGCAAACGGTCGCCGTCGAGCCGTCCCACGGCGATATGCGCCTTGCGGTCGCCATCGGCATAGGCTTCGTAGAACAGGTAGCAGGCGCCCTCGTGTTCGAGCAGGAAAGGATCGGCCCTGATGTTGTCGCGGGTGGGAGGAATTTCGACCGAGCCGCACGGCTCGAAGTTGTCGATCCCGCCGCTTCCGGTGTAAAGCGTCCAGACCGCCGATCCCGATCCCGTCTTCTTCTTGAGCGCCTTGAACGCACGCCCGGCAAGTTGTTTGGTGAGGCCGGCCACGTATTTGGCGAGTTCCCCGGTCGTCGGCGGCGCCGCATCGGGTGGTGAGTGTGACGTCGACGGCAGCTCGGCCGAATCCGCCAGGCGCGACAGTTCGCGCATCAGCAGGGTGGCCGCGCGCTCCTTGACGAAATTGATGTTCCGGAGCGCACTGAACTTGATGTTGAAGGACGAGGCGGCGATGTCGCCCACGCTGGAGCCAGACCGGACATAGAGGGAGAGATCAACGCAAGGCGCATTGCGGGCAACCTCACGATAGCTGAACCATTCGCAGCCCCTCGCCTTCTGGTCCGAAAACGAAAACGCCCATTCGCCGTAGCGCAAGTGCCCGACGGCATCGTCGGGCATTCCGTTCGGAGACATGCGGATGACGAGGTCAAGCCCGAGTTCGGCGATTTGCGCCTGTACGGCACCCGGCGTCGACTGTGCAAGTGGCACGATGCGCTGCTTGCGCGCCTCGAAATTGCAGGGGCTGTACGGCGCCTGCCTTCCCAGCGTCTTCTCCTCGAAGCCATAGGCCAACTTCAGGAGTGCCGAGGGAGCGGTCCGGAATCCCCGGGGCCTGTCGATCAAGATCGCGGTCAGGGCATAGCGGCGGTCCGCTATGATGCGGTCGAAGACCATAAGTTGCCAGTTCTCGAAGTCTACGGCATCCGCGAGGATTCCAATGCGCAGCGGGCGGCTCAGATCGCGCATGGTCGTGCTCTCCACGTCGGTGATCAATTGGTGCTACGGCCGCCGAAGCGATGTGTGGCAATGGCGGCAAGTGCCTTGATACTGTTGCTGTTGAGACTGTCTTCATGCCACCCCTCGAGGTCGAAGACCTCCGTGTCGGGGGCAACGGCCTCGCCCCAGCCGAACAGGAGCTTGCGCGCCCGCGGATGGTTCGCCTCGCTGCGGAAAAGCAGAACCGGATTGCCGTCGGCGTGCGCAGGACGATAGCTGCGAGCCGCGTCGACGAGCAGGTCGGTCACCCTTGCATTGATCTCTTCCTCGTCCGAGTAGGCGCCTGCCTGCAAACCGATGCGTTTCATCAGGCCGAGGCTGAAATTGAACTCCCGGAGGAAGTCGACCAGGCGGATGCGCCCGGCCAACAGCTTGCGGGTGAAATAGCCGAGCCGCTTCAGGCGCCGCTCGCCATTCCAGCGCAGCCGGCGCAGCTTCGGCTGGGAGCGCACGAAGCCGGGGGCCCAGGCGTCTATGACCGCAGTGAAGCGCAAGTCCGCTCCGCGCTCGCGAAGCTGCCGGCCCACTTCCATGGCCAGCACGCCGTTGACGCAGAGCCCCATGATGGCGATCGGCCCCTTGAGAATGTCGGCGCCCATCCTCTCGACGACGCGCCGTGCAATGTCTTCGAACGACATTGACGCAAGTCTTCCGTCGAGATCCGCGCTGAACATGTTGGCGTTGTAGACGGACACAGTGCTGTCGAGCTCGTTGGCGAGCCGATAGTAGAGAAACGGGTGGTTCAGAGTGTAGAGCGAGCACGGGCCCGTGCCCTCTCGGCAGACGCTGACGGACCAGGGATTGTCATCTTTCGCTGCCGCATCCCCGTCGGCAACGCCGAAGATCGCACCGGCGAAACCGCTAAAGGTCGGTTGCTTGAACAGCAGCTCCAGATCCGCTTTCCCGCCGAGCTTGGAGCGGACCGCGGACAACATTCGCAAGGCGAGCAGAGAGTGGCCGCCGAGCGAAAAGAAATTGTCGCCGGGCGCGATTTCTCGGACATCGAGCACATCGGACCAGATGGCTGCGAGCGCCTTCGTCCTTTCGTCAATCGGCATGCTGGTCTTGCCCGCGGCAGGTGTGACCTGCACCGCCGGCGCGGTTTTGACGGGGACAGTCAGCGCATCGCGATCAACCGTGCCATCGAATTTGCGCGGCAGGTTCAGGAGCACACTGACGCCTTGCGGCATCGCCGGGGTCGCCAGCTGCGACCGGAGATAGGTCATGAGCGTCTCGGGCAGTCGGTCGAGCGGCTCGATCATATTGGGGACAGGCGTCACGAAGCCGTAGCTGCCCATGCCGCCATCGGTAGGTACCACCGCCGCTGCAGCAACCGAGGGGTGGCTGGAAAGGACTTGCTCCGCGACCGGGACAGACCGAAGAATTTCCGGCTGTTGGAATATCTCCCGTTCGGGCACGATCAACGAGGACAGCAACGCGGACGGCCGTTCCAGCACGATCTCGTAGATCTGTTGCCAAAGATCGAGCAAGCCCTCGATGGTGCGCCGCTCGAACAGGTCGGCATTGTACTCGATCGACATGCGCCAGCCGCTCGGGCGGCCAATCATCATGAAGCTGAGGTCGTAGATTACACCCGGCGATTGCGACGGCGCACTGATAAGTTCGAGGCCGCCATATCGCTGGTCCTCGAGAAACGCCTTCTGGAGATTGAAGTTGACGGAGATCAGTGGATTGCGCGAAGGATCGCGCATCGGGTTGACCATCTCGACAAGCTTGTTGAACGGCATCCGGTGATGATTGAGTGCTGCCGTGACGATCTCGCTTGCCGAGCGCAGGTGGTCGGCAAAAGTCATGTCACTGGGGAAGTCGAACCGCAACACGATGTTGTTAATGAAAACGCCGATCAGATTCTCCAGATCGGTGTCGTCGCGCCCGGCCACCTGGGACCCGAAGAGGACCTTGTCGGCAGCGGCGTAGCGATGGAGCAGCGCGCTCACCACGGCAGCGCCGAAACTGTAGAGGGAAACGCGATGCTGCCGGGAGGCGGCATCGATGCGCTCGCCGAACTCGACGGGTTTGGCAACCGACAGGATGGAGCCGCGTGTCGTCTTGACAGGTCCCCTCGGATGGTCCGGGACGACCTCGAAATAGGGAGCGCCTTCGAGACGCTCACGCCAGAACGCCTTCTCCGCCTCGAACCCATAGCTTTCCAGATACTCGCTCTGCCAGAGCGAGAAGTCGCCATACTGCAAAGGCAGTTCCGGGAGGGCAGGCGAACGCCCGGCCTCGATCGCCGCCGAAATTTCGCCGACCTCCCGCCCAAGCACGCGGATCGACCAGCCGTCGAAACAACTCTGGTGGGCGGTGATCAGCAGGAAGCCGCGGTCGTTCTCCACCATCAGCAGCGAGACGCGGAAAAGGCAGGGCTGGCTGAGGTCGAACGGCGCGCGCGCCGTCTCCTCGCCGATCGAAAGGATGCGGGCCTCGCGCTGGTCGGCCGGCACGTTCCTGAGATCGATCACCGACATGCGGAAGTCGACCTGATCGACGACCTGTTGGCATGGACGGCCGCCAACTTCGACGAAACGGGTGCGCAGGATCTCGTGACGCTGGATGACGGTGCGGAACGCCGCCTCGATCGCCGACGAGCGGATCGCGCCGCGCACCTCCCAACGCACTGCGACGTTGAGCGCGGGATTTCCGGGTTTCATCTGGTCGAGAATCCAGCAGCGCAGTTGCGTCTGCGAGCAGGGAAATTCGGCGACGACCGTCGGTGCGGTTGTCGGAACTGCCTGGTTCGTTTCCTTCATGCCCGTGTCACCTGTTCGATGCGGCGGCGCGCGCCATTGCGGAAATCCCTCAGCGAGGGAACAGAGGGATGGGGAAGCGTCCCATCCGTCTCATTGCGAGCCTCGGCGAAGGCCGCGAGTTCGGCCACCGAGGGATGCATCATCAGATGCTTCGCCTCGAGTTCGAGGCCGCTGTCCAGCATACGTGCCGCGATGCGGAAGATGACGAGCGAGTCGGCGCCCAGCGCGTAGAGATTGTCCTCCACGCCGATATCGTCGGAATTCAGCACCTCGCGCCAGATGGTGCAGAGTCGCTCCTCCATCGGCGTGCGGGGCGGCACCCGGATCACGGTCGCCGCGCGCTGCGGCAAGCCCCGTTGTTCGAGGGCCTTCCGATCCAGCTTGCCGTTGGCCGTCTGCGGGAGCGTCTCCTCGAATGCCCAGAAGGTCGGAACCATGTGGGCAGGAAGGTTAGCTTCCGCGTGGGCAGAGAGTTGCGCGTTGCTGGGGCGGCTGCCGCCTTCCTCGACCACCAGGTAGCAGACGAGGTGCTTTTCGCCCCGACCGTTATGCGCCGCGACGACGGCGCATTGGCGAATGCCGGGTGCGCGTGCCATGACGGCTTCGATCTCGCCGAGTTCGATGCGGAAGCCACGCAGTTTGATCTGTTGGTCGCGGCGGCCGAGCAATTGCAGGGAGCCATCGACAAGCCGTCTGCCGACGTCACCCGTCCGATAGAAGCGCTGTGGCGTGCCGGTGCCGATGTCGATCTCGACGAAGGCTTTTTCGGTGAGGTCGGGACGATCGAAGTAGCCGTTCGCCAATCCCTCGCCGCCGATGTGGAGCTCACCGGTAACACCGATCGCCGCAATACTGCCGGTCCGGTCAAGAATATGAAGCTGCGTATTGGCAATCGGGTGACCGATCGTGATCGGCCCGTCGGCTGCATCAATCTTCCCGACGGAGGACCAGATCGTCGTTTCCGTCGGTCCGTACATGTTCCAGAGTTCGCCGCCGGTGGCGAGCAAGGTTTCGGCCAGCGCCTTCGGCAACGGTTCGCCGCCACAGAGCATCTTGAGCCCGGGGCGCTTGAGGCCCGCTTCCACGAGCATCTGCCACAGCGTCGGCGTCGCCTGCAGCACGGTGGCATTGCACTGCTCGACGAGGCGCACGAGCGCAAAGCCGTCCCGTACCGCCTGGCGGCCCGCCAGTACGACGCGTCCCCCCGTGATCAGCGGCAGATACAGCTCCAGGCCTGCGATATCGAAGGAGATCGTGGTGACGGCGACGATGGTGTCGCGATCGGTCAGACCCGGTTCCTTCGCCATAGACACCAGGAAGTTGACGAGCGCCCTGTGCGACACTTCCACGCCTTTGGGTGCCCCTGTAGAACCCGACGTGAAGATGACGTAGGCGGCCGATGTTGTGTCGGTGGGCAGCTTTGGTGCACTTCGGACGGCCGCGATGGCGTCGGCGTCCCTGTCCAGTCGAATGGCCTGGAGCTGCGATCCTGCAAGCCCCGCGGATTTTTCGCTATCGCAGATGACGGCCGCCACGCGTGCGATCTCTAGCGTCTGGGCGAGTCGGTTTTCCGGGTGCGCTGGATCGAGCGGCACGTAAGCATGCCCGGATTTCATGATGGCGATCAACGCAACGACCATTTCGAGCGAGCGCTCGACCAGCACCGCAATCCTCAGCCCAGGATCGGGCACCACCTCCTGGATATAGGTGGCGAGTTGGTCGGAACGGCGATCGAGTTCCGCGTAGGTTAGCACTTGCCCGTCGTGCTCGACGGCCGCTGCATCGGGCTGGGCCTTAACCTTTTCCGCAAAAAGCGAGAACACGAAGGCGTCGCGATCATAGTCCGCCGCGCTGTCGTTGAGCGTGTGGACCAGCCAGTTCTTCTCGCTTGCGCGCATCAGCGGAAGCTGGCCGATCGGCCTGGTTATGTCCTCGGCAAGCGCACCGGCGAGGGTTACAAGATGGCCGATCCAGCGTTCGACCGTGCCTCGATCGAAGACCTCGGCATTATAATCGACGTCGATGCGCACGCCCTGCGGGCCCTCGGTCAGGTTGAAGAACATGTCGAAGTTGGAGAAAGCCTTGCCGTTCGAGGCGATCCGCGTCTCGAGGCCTCCGAAGTCCAGATTTTCCGGCACTCTCTCCAGGTTGAATTGAATCTCGGTCAACGGCAGGCGGTGCATGTCGCGCTTGATGCCGAGCTTCCGCACCAGGGTGCCATAGGTGTAGTCCTGATGCTCGAAGGCATTGATCACGAGTTGCTGCGTGGCTTTCAGATGTGCGTCGAACCGCATGCTTGCATCCACCTGCTGGCGCAGTGGCAGCAGGTTGACGCAATGGCCGACGAGCGTCTGGCCGTCGAGCAGGCTCTGGCCGGCCGAGGGTACGGCGACGACGATGTCGTCCTGCCCGGAAAGACGGGAGATCACCACCTGAAGCGCTGCAAGCAGTGTGGAGAACAACGTCGCACCAGCCTTGGCACCGGCTTTCTTCAGAGCCTTGTAGTCATCGGCTTCAATCTGCCCGTGCACGGTCCCGCCGGCAAAATTCCGGCGCTCCGGGCGGGGGTGGTCGAGCGGCAGGTCCGGCAGGTCCGGGACCTCCGCGAATTGATCGAGCCAGAAGCGCTCGGTCGCGTTCGACATTTCCGCCTTTGGCGCAAGATCCGTGGCATAGGTCGCGAAGGACAGGGCCGCGGGCAGGTCTGGCGTCGCGCCATCGACCAGGGTGGAATAGGCCTTCGCCAGTTCCTCGACGAGAACATTGACGGACCAGCCGTCGCACACGATGTGGTGGGCGGTGAACACCAGCCGGTGGCTCTGGGGTTCCATGTGCAGGATGCATGCCCGGGCGAGCGGGCCTTCTGCCAGATCGAAGGGCGTGTGCGCATCGTCTTCAAGAAACCGGGCGAACAGCGCTTCACGATCGGCATCCCCGACGAGATCGACGTGACCGATATCGAGATCGAAGTCGGGAATGAACTCGAAATGATCTCCCGCTCTGCCGAACCGGATCTGCAGGGCGTCGTGCCGCGCGATGACGGTCTTGAGGGCCTGGCGAAGCTTCTCTTCGTCAAGCTGCCCGTCGATCGTCATCGTGAAGGATTCGTTGAACGCGCATGACGCACCGTCCCCGGCTTGCGCCGCCAGCCAGATCTCCTTCTGCGCCTCCGTCAAAGGAGCCGCCGAAGGACGGGCCGCCCGCGGGGTCGACGTCTGCGGTGGGGAGGCAAACTCCGCAGGCGGCGTACCGAGAATGCCGACCGCCTGAAATGCATCAAGGCTTTCACGGAACGCGGCAGCGATCGCCTGGAAATCCGCTTCGCTATGGGCCGTCGTGAGGAAGCAGGGGTAGCCGTCCTGGATGTGGATGCCGAGCATGCGCATCTTCGCATAGAGCAGCGTGCCCAACGGATCGTCCCTGCCGAAATCGGTGACGAACCAACTCTTGTAGCTTTGGACGACATTGGGAATGCCGCGCCGCGCGAGATCGGCGTTGACCTCAGCCACCAGCGCCTCAGTGCGTTCGGCCACCCGTCCATACAGAGCGGCGCCGTCGCCCTTAATATGCTGCAGCACGGCACGGGCCGCAGCGAGAACCACCGGATGGCGAACGAACGTGCCCGCGCAGAAGGTCGGCGCGGTCATCGGCACGGAATCGTCGCCATAGCTCCAGTGGCCGCCGTCGAGCGCATCCATGAACCGGCTGTCGCCGACCAGCAGGCCGATCGGCATGCCGCCGCCGACGACCTTGCCGTAGGTCGCCATGTCGCCCTTGATTCCCCAGATCGCCTGCATGCCGCCCGGATCGACCCGGAAACCGGTGACGACCTCGTCGAAGACGAGCGCGAATTCGGACGCCGTTGCGATCTCGCGCAAAGACCGCACGAACGCCTGCGGACGCAGCTCCGGATGCCGGCTCTGCACGGGTTCGATGATGACCGCGGCAATCTCTCCGGCATTGGCGCGGATCCAGTCGAGACTCTCGGCGTCGCCGTAGCGAAGCACGGTCATGTTGGTGACGGAGGCCGCCGGAATCCCCGCCGCGACCGGCAGCGCGACCGGTGTGCCTCCACGGTTCCTTCCCTTCACCAGAACCTCGTCGAACTGGCCGTGATAATCGTTGCCGAAGACGACGATCCTGTCTCGGCCGGTCACTGTGCGGGCGACGCGCATCGCGGCCATCACCGCTTCCGATCCGGTGTTGCAGAAGGTCACGCGCTCATGTCCGGTCATCGCCGCAACCAGCTCGGCGACTTCGCCGGCAAGCGGCGTCTGCGGACCGATGGCGAAGCCCGCATCCACCTGGGACTTTATCGCCTCGGTCACGAAATCGGGCGCATGGCCGAAGGCGGTCTGCCCCATGCCGTTGACCAGGTCGATGTATTCGTTGCCGTCGATGTCCCAGATACGGGAGCCCTTCGACCGATCGGACACGACCGGGAAGACGATCTCTTTCCAGTCCTGCCGAAAGCCGGCGGCCGTGCGCGGATCGGCAAGCCACCGCCTGTTGCGGTCCGTGAAGCTCTTGGATTTCGGATTGCGCGCCTCGTAGGCAGTGATCAGCTCGGCTACGAAGGCGTGTTTCTCGGGTGTCATCTCGGAAGCCGCGTTCTTGGCGCCGGGGCTGTAGAGCTTGATCCGCTGCGCGCCGACATCGCCATCGCCCACGGCCCGTGCCGCTTCCGCCGTCACCGGCATAGGCATGGGCTGTACCGTCGTCGCAACGGGCGCTGCCGCGGACAGCGCGCGCTCCGCGGTACCCGCCTGCAAGACCTGGAGCTGCTGCGAGAGAATCGACTGCACCATCAGAAGTTGAGACTGCAAGATCCCTTCAAGACCGCTGGCGCTCGCGGGCGGCGCGCTCGCCGTCGGTGCGCTGAAGGCGGCGGTCGGAGCGGGCGCCGATGGCGCCGGCGGCACGGCGACCCGAGCCGCACTGGCGGGTTCCGCGGCCACCGCTTCGGCCGAGTTTGCCGGTTCCGGCGGCAGTTGCTGGTCAAGGTGGCGCGCCAGATCCCGGACGGTCGGGATATTGCTCAGCAATTCGCGGAAGGAGAGCTTGATCTTGTAATCCTTTTCGATCCGCTGCGCGAACTGTCCGATGAACAGGGAATCGAAACCCAGCTCCAGGAAGGTCGCCGTCGAGTCCCCTGCCCCGAGTGCCTCGCCGGACATATCGGCCAAGACGTTCAACAACGAGGCCTCAAGCTTGGGAGCGCGGCTGGCCACGGGTATTGGTTTGACGACTTCCATGGTGGGACTTCCCTCGATCGATGGGGCTGACGCAATGGATGCAGGTCTCTCGGCAGTCAGTGCCGGTGCCGCCGAGGCGTGGTCGCCGGCGCGCCGGACCGATTGCGGCGCATCGATCCAGTGCCGCTGACGCTGGAATGGATAGGTCGGCAGGAGCAGCTTTGACGGCTGCGGCCCGGGTTTCTCCGGCCAGTCGAGATCGCAACCCGCCGTCCAGAGCTTGCCATGCGCCTCTGCAAGCGTCTCGCTCGCGGCATGGGCGCGATCGTGTTCCGGCAGCGACTGAACGATAGCATGGGTGGCATCACGGCTCAGTGTCTGAGCGGCAAAGACCGAGAGCGTGCGCCCTGGGCCGACCTCGAGCAGCACCGGCTTCTGCTCCCGGCTGAGAGTTTCGAGCCCCTGCGAAAATCGCACCGCCGCCCGGCAATGACGCGCCCAGTAGTCCGGCGACATGCCCTGCTCGACCGTTTGCCAGCTGCCGCTGACACAGGAGACATACGGCAGGTTCGCCGTTCCGTAGGTGACCCTGGCGGTTTCCTCGCGCAGCGCGTCGGTCACTCCGTCCATCATCGCGGAATGGAAGGCGTGCGAGGTATGCAACCGGCTGAAGGCGATCCCGGATGCTTCGAGGGCCGCACAGGTCGCATCGACGCCGGCGAACGTTCCGGAAACGACGCAGAGCTTGGGCGCGTTGATCGCCGCGATCTCCACATCCTCGCGTAGGTGCATCGTCACGGTCTCGACATCCGCGCGCACGGAGACCATCGCGCCCTGCGGCTGCGCCTGCATGAGGCGGCCGCGGGCGGCCACCAGACGGAGGCCATCCTCGAAGGAGATGACATCGGCGAGCGTCGCGGCAACGAACTCGCCGACGCTATGGCCGATCATCGCGCTCGGCTTGAGCCCTCTGCTCATCCACAACCGCGCCAGCGCGTACTCGACCAGATACAGGCAGGGTTGGGCAATCCGCGTCTCGCGCTGCTCGTCCGCCATCGCCTGCGAGACTGCGCCGGCGTGACAGATAAAATCGCGAAGGTCGGTCTTGAGGGACGCACGCAGGATTTCAGTGCCGCGATCGATCCAGCGCGTGAATTCCGGCTCGCAATTGTAAAGCACGGCACCCATTCCGACATATTGCGAGCCCTGGCCCGGAAACATGAAGACGACGGGCGGGCGATCGGAGGCGACTGCGCTCGCTACGCGTTCGGACCCTAGGCGCTCTACCGCGTCGCTGACGCTGTTGGCAACGATCGCGGAGCGATGCGCGAAGGCCCGTCGGCCGGTCTGGAGCGTATGGGCGACGGCCGCCAATGTACCATCGGGCATCTTTGCAAGATGGTCTCGCAGGTTGAGGCGCATCGCCGCCAGCGCCGCTTCATTGCGCGCCGACAGGGGGAGAATGAATGGGCCGCGGGGGGGATCGCCCGCCGCCTCCCCGCGGACCGGTGCCTCCTCGACGACGACATGGACATTGGTCCCGCCGACCCCGAAGGAGCTCACGCCCGCCCGTCTCGGACCCTCCCCCTCTGGCCAGTCGGTCATTTCCGTGGGGATGTAGAACTGGCTCCCGTCGAGGTCGATGCGCGGATTGGGGCGCGTGAAGTTGGGTAAACCGGGGATCTTTGCGTGCTGGAGTGCCAACGCCGCCTTGATGAGGCTCGTGACGCCGGCCGCCGCATCAAGATGGCCGACCGTACCCTTCACCGACCCGAGTGCGCATGATCCCCGCCGCTCGTTCGTTTCGGCAAAGGCGGCGCGCAAGCCTCCGAATTCGATGGGATCGCCGAGTGGCGTCGCCGTGCCGTGGCATTCGACATAGCCGATGGTCGCAGGATCGACGTCGGCGCCCGCCAGCGCTGCAGCAATGGCCCCGGCCTGGCCAGCGACGCTCGGCGCTGTGAACCCGACCTTCTCCGACCCGTCGTTGTTGACGCCATAGCCGCGGATCACCGCGAAGATGTGGTCGCCGTCACGAAGCGCATCCTCCACCCGCTTCAGGAGGACGACGGCCGCGCCGCTGGCAAAGACCGTTCCGGCGGCTCGTTCGTCGAAGGGTCGGCAAACCCCATCGGGCGAAACCATGCCGCCCTCCTGGTAGAAATAACCGCGCCGCTGCGGCACGGTGATCGACACGCCACCGGCGAGCGCCATGTCGCAACTATAGGTCAGCAGGTTCTGGCAGGCCTGCGATACCGCCAGCAGCGACGTCGAGCAGGCCGACTGAATGGTGATGGCGGGTCCGCGCAGATCAAACTTGTAGGCAATCCGGGTCGCCAGTGCATCCGTCAAGGAGCCGACGATCTGCTGGAAGCAACCGATCTGGTAGTTGGACGTGAACTCCTCCGCCTTCGCCCGCTCTCCAAGTACGTTGTTGATGAGATAGGTCGGCATTGAAGCGCCGGCGAAAACGCCGACAAGTCCGGGATATTTCTGTGGGTCGTAGCCGGCGCGTTCCAGCGCTTCCCAGCAGATCTCCAGAAAGACCCGATGCTGCGGGTCGGTGACTGCGGCCTCCCGCGGAAACATGCCGAAAAACTCGGCGTCGAACAGTTCGATGTCGGGCAGGTGCGGCCGGGCGGGCACGTAGTTGGCGCTGCCGCGCTCCTCGTCGGTGAAAGCGTCTTCGAGCTCATCCGGTTTCAGCTTGGAAAAGGCATCCCGCCCTTCGCAGATCATCTGCCACAGGGCTTCCACCGAAGGAGCTCCGGGAAAGCGGCCGGACATGCCGATGATGGCGATGCCGGAAAGATTGCTGTCTGCTTCGCCAATCGCCGTCATGGAGCACTCCTGCGGAATTGAGACATGGTCTTGCGCTGCAGCGCGGCTCGCTCCGCCGCCGACATTGCCCGTGCACCGGCAATGGCTCTGCCATCGAGAAAGCCCGCCAGTTCCCTGATCGTCGGATGCTCGAAGAGCGCCACGACGTCGACCGGCCGGCCGAGATTGCTTTCGAGTGCTGCATGGATGCGCATCAGTTGAAGCGACGTCCCTCCGAGGTCGAAGAAATTCCGATCGAGTTCCACCGCCTGGATACCGAGGACAGCCTGCCAGAGGCCGAGCAGGACCGCCTCGGTCTGGCTCGTGATCGGTGCCGTTGCCGTTGGCGCCGCATTGACAGGCAGGGGCAGCTTGGATCGGTCCACTTTCCCCGATTGATGCAGCGGAAGCTGGCGGAGCACAGTGACGACGCTCGGGATCATGTAGGCCGGCAAGGCGTTGCGCAGCCGCTCCATAACACCCCGTATCAACTCGGCGTCATCTGCGGTGGCGCTGGCCTGTGGGCAGATATAGCCGAGGATTCGCTTGTTCTGCGGACCGAGCGTCTGGCAGATGACGACGCCGTCTGAGAGGCGCGGGTCGCGCCGGAGCGCGGCCTCGATCTCGTCGAGCTCGATGCGCTTGCCGTTGAGCTTGATCTGTCGATCAACTCTGCCCTTGAACCGGGCCGACCCGTTTTCATCCAGGACGGCCAGGTCGCCGGTCAGATAACCTCGAAGGGGCGCCTCCGGCGTTTCGATCGTGACAAACCGCTCCGCCGTCAGTTCGGGCCGCTTGAAATAGCCGATGGCCACGCCGTCACCCGTCAGGACCAGTTCGCCCTCGACGCCGGCCGGAACCGGACGACGCTCTTCGTCAACGATCAGAATGCCGGTATGCTCCACCGCCTGACCGATCGGCACGTCGCTACCGTCGAAGCCTGCCGGTATGTCGTAGGCGGTGGCGAGAACGGTGATCTCGGTCGGCCCGTAAGCGTTGGTTACCCGGCAAACGGGAAAAGTCTTCTGAAAGCGCCGCACATGTTCGACAGAGGCGACTTCGCCGCCGAAAAACATGTGGCGCAACGACGGCAGGGCCGAACCGGGGTAGTCGGCGAGCAGGTTGAAGAGCCCCGTTGTCAGCAGCGCGACCGTGACGCCATTGCCGCCCACGACATCGCGCAGGCGGGCGACCGAAAAATTGCCGTCCGGCAAGATCGCCAGCTTGCAACCGTTTGTCAGGGCGCACCAGACCTCGAAGGTGGAGGCGTCGAATGCGATCGTCGCGGCGTGCAGCATGACGTCGTTGCTTGTGAGCTTGAGGTAGTTCTGGTCCAGCGACAGCCGCGCAATGCCGCGATGGGCGATGGCAACGCCTTTCGGTCGGCCGGTAGAGCCAGAAGTGAACATCACATAGGCCAGATCGCCGCCACCGACTGCGATGTCAGGCCGGATCTCGTCTGCGCCGCCAGTGAGTTTCTGGAGCAGCGCGAACAGATCGACGTTCGATCCCTTTGCGTTCGGGACCGAACGGATCGTCCGCGCCGTCTCGGGGTCGACGAAGACGACCTTCGGCTCGCATTCGCCGATGACATAGTCGAGGTGCTCAATGGGAAAAGTCGTGTCCAGCGGCAGGTAAGCGGCCCCGGCCTTCAGGATCGCCAGCATGGCCACAATTGCTTCCGGCGACCGCGGCACGAACAAGCAGACGATGTCGCCTTTCTGGACCCCTTCCCGGATGAGATAGGCCGCTAGGCGGTCCGAAACTCGTTCAAGCTCGTCATAGGTGATCGTGCGCCCCTCACAAACTAGTGCTACCGACTTCGGACTGGCTGCAGCGTGCTGTGCAACGATCGAGGGAATGGAGCGATCCCGGTCATAATGTATGATGACATCCGAGCGCGGCTCCGCCGATCGGGCGACGCCGGATTTCTCCTCCGTCGCGGAAACACGGAAGTCCATCATTGCCGATCTCCTGTCCCTTTCCCGTCCCCACAGAGCGCCGAATGCGGTCGTCCGACGCGACTGGCAACGGCGACACAACTTTCAAGCCGTGCCGCCGGTCGTCAGAATTTCATGGTGAGGAAAAATAAACAGTTGATCATTGGGATAGCTTCAGCTTTGCCCGCTGCCAAAAGGGTTAGACTGCTTAGTCCTTCGGCGGAAGCTCTCACGGGACGGCCGCGGTCGCACCTAGAAAGTCGAACAAGCTCCGAGCGCGTGAAATGCGCACGCGCTCCGTGGAGGTGAAATTATCTCGAGATATCAACGGAAACGGTAGGCGCGGACGTAGTCCACATACATGTGGGAAGGGTCGGGTGCATCGTCTGCGGTCGACTCGACGAGGGCGAGGTTGAGCAAGATGAACATCGGCTGGCGATGCTCGGGACGCGTGCTTGCCTTCCAGACCAGGCGACGGTCGAAGTACATTCGGATGAACTCGGCGTCGACCTTGACGCCATAAGTATGGAATTCTCCCGGATCGCCGGCAGCAAAAGCATCGATGCGCTTGAACTGGGAATCGTGACGCCCATCGCGATGCCACACATGCACGACGGAGGAGTAGCCGTCCGGCTTGTCCCCGTAGAACTCCAGCACGTCGATCTCGGCCGTCGCCTTGGACCGGTCCTTGCCGATCAGCCAGAAAGCTGGCCAGACTCCGGCGCCGGTCGGCAGCCGCGCCCGCATCTCGAAATATCCGTATTGCTGAGCAAAGCCTTTGCCCTTGGGGTCGACCGAGGCAAGCAGGCCGGAAGTCCATTTGCCCTCGTCGTCGCGCCTGGCCTCGATGCGCAGGATGCCGTCCTCGGTGGTGAACGGATATCCGGCTTCAGGATTGGCAAAGCGCGCACCGCCGAAATCGCCCGACCAGGGCGTATGCGCGATCCAGCGCGTGTCGGGCCCCCAGGCGGATACGCTGAGGGTGTCGAAACTCTCGTCGAAAGACGTCTCCATCCTGTCGAGTGAGAGCTCGTCGCCGGTATCGCTGCCAGCAACGCCTTCTGCCGGCACCGGGCCGGGGAAGGTCGATGCCAGCGCGCATGCCAGAAGCCCCGAAGCGAGCCTCCTGATCAGGAACCGGCGGTTCAATCCAAACCCGAGATCGCGAGGGTGCGAGAACATCGGAACAAACTAGCGCAAGCCCGTCGCGGCCATCCACTACCAAATCGGGTCGAGCGGCTATACGAAAGGCGTAACCGCGGGCGTAAATACGCGCGTAACAGCCTTTGCTACGATCCTGGCACAACCGGATCTTGGCAATGAACTTTGAACTGATCGGCGTCATCACGGTGATTGTAGGACTGGGCGTCTTGTTCGCACCGGTCCATTGGGCCTTTACGTTCATGGTCATATCGACGGCACTCGGTTCCGCGGCTGCGTTCAACCTGCCTGCCCTTGGCGGCGCGTCCGTGCTTGTGCCCAACGTCTTTCTGCTCTTCTTTTGCGCCAGGATCTTCATGGCCTATGGCGAAGGGCCGGTGCTTGCGGCCTACGCCCCACCAAAGGCGGGGTTCTGGCTCTTGGTGCTGACGATGTTCGGGCTGATGACCGCGATCCTCCTGCCGCGCCTGTTCCAGGGTACGATCGATGTACTGACCGTCGAGCGTTCGGTCGGCGCGCGCAGCATCGTCGCCCACGTGCCCCTTCGCTTTTCGTCCAGCAACATAACGCAAGCAATCTACGCGCTCGGCGGTGCTGTCTGTTTTGGCCTTTGCTACGCGTATATCCGCCGGACCGCTGCGTCCGCGCATCTGGTCAACGTTCTCTTGATCGTTGCCGCCGTCAATCTCGGCTTTGCCGTCGCCGACGTCCTGACCTATTTCACCGGCACGGAGCAACTCCTGGAGTTCGTCCGGACGGCCAACTACGCGCTGTTGACGGCCTCCGAGAAGGGTGGCTTCAAGCGGATTTCCGGCGCCTTTCCCGAGGCGTCGGCCTTCGCCGACTACACACTGGTTCTCTTCGCGGCCATTGCCAGCCTCTGGCTCGACCGTATCCGCTCGCGCGTGACCGGACCGATGGCGGCGGCGTTGCTTGTCGCATTGGTGCTGTCCACGTCCGCGACGGCCCTCGTGGGCCTCGCCGTCGTCGTCCCGTTTCTCTGGTCGCGCTCGGTCGCATCCGCGCTCGGTTCCCGGCGAGCGGGGCGCACCGGCTTCCTCCTCGCCGTGGCCGCCTTGATGCCCCTCGCCCTTATGATGACCATAACCCTCTTCCCGGCCACCGCCGAGTCCATCAATCAGTTCCTCGACGAGATCCTGCTGTCCAAGGCAGACAGTCAGTCTGGTCGGGAGCGCATGGCCTGGAACGCCGCCGCCTACCAGACATTTCTGGACACTTCCGGGCTCGGCGCCGGGCTTGGAAGCGCTCGCGCATCGAGCTATCTGCTCGTGCTCCTCTCGAACGTCGGGGTCCCGGGGACGGCGGCATTCTGCCTCTTTGTCGCCGCCACTCTCCGGTCCAGAATGCCGAAGGCGCCGAGCGGCGACGGGGAAACGGCGTCGGTGGTGCGTGCGGCAAAGGCCGGGTTGGTCGCAGGGCTGACGACATCGCTCATTTCAGGCACGGTTTACGATCTCGGCCTGACATTCTACATCCTTGCCGGCAGCATCTCGGCCCTCACCTATCCTCGCGTCACGATGACGCAGCCCGCTCGGGCGCACCTAGCCGGCGCGTCGGGACGGCGACATTCGGGAAGCCTGTCATGAAGGTCCTCGTCTTCAACGTCAAATACAGTGCGAACCTCGGAGACGGCCTGTTGGCACAATGCCTCGAGGGCGAACTGATGCGCGGATCCGATGAACTCACCGTCGAGACGATAGACCTCGCAGGGCGGAGCGCTTTTGGAGAGAGCAACAATGCCAGGCGGCGTCTGTTCCTTCGGGCTCTCCAGACGCTTCCCTCCTTTCTCCGGCGCACCGCGGTTTCGCGCGGGCTTGCCGGAAAGCTCGGCAACTTGCGCGATCGTTGGCAGGCGTTGATAGACGACGCCGACGCCGTGGTGATCGGCGGCGGCAATCTCTTTCAGGACGATGACCTGAACTTTCCCCTGAAGGTCGCAACCGTTCTCGATTGCGTGCGGCGCAGCGCAAAGCCGCTCGCGATCTATGCGGTCGGGGTCGGACGCCAATGGTCGCCGCGCGCCGACGAGCTGTTTCGCAGGCTTGAACTGGCGCGTGTGGTTCATGTCTCCGTTCGCGACCGCATCGCGGCCAGGAACTGGGCGCAACATTTTCCCGCCGGCCCGCACGCCGAGATCGTCCCCGATCCCGGCCTCCTGGCCATCGATCTTCTGGCAAGACACTACGGACGTGAACCGGCGCGGACCATGACCATTGGCGTCTGTGTGACCGACCCGCTCATCCTCCACAGGCACGCGACACAGGGCCGGTCGACCATACCTTTCCGCGGTCCGGGTGAATATCAGGAACTCATCAAGCTGCTGCTCGATGACGGCTACAATGTCCGCCTCTTCAGCAATGGCGCCGAGGAAGACCAGGCGTTTGCAAGGCGACTCCTCGGCGCGCCGGACCTCGCCCGCTGTGTCGCCCAAGACAGGCTCAGCCTGGCGCCGCGTCCGACCCGACCCGAGGAGCTCGTCGATACGATTGCCGCGATGCAGGTGATTATGGCGCATCGACTTCACGCATGCATTGCCGCCTATTCGCTGGGCGTGCCGCAGATCGGGCTCGCATGGGACGAAAAGGTCGAGGGCTTCTTCAGCTTTACAGGGCAACCGGACCGCTTCGCTGCCGGTGACATGCCGGTCCGGCAGATGGCAGTCGCCTTGGCGGAAGCTGCACGCCAGGGGATCGATCCGACGGCGCGGGATGAGATCGTCTCGCGAGCGCGATCTGGCGTGCGCGGGCTCGAAACTGCCCTGCTAGGCGCGCAGCCGGTCAAGACTGCTGGTGGAAGCAGCATCCAGCGCCACGACCGACGCGCCGCACTCACCGCTTCCGCATCAGTGAGACCGTGAGCCTTTCATCCCGGATCTGAATCCAATGCTTGAAATCCCGGCATTGGCATTGATTTTGTTCGCCTTTCACAGCACCTGAGCGGGAGAATCCCCCACGGGGGCTAGGCAACACTCCCCCGATTTATCACCAGCCTAACTATCTTGGGTAATATTCCCAACCATCGGTTGCCTGATATATTCTAAAGTACAATCGTGCAGACCGAAGAGAGAGTGTGCGCGATGGTGGGGCGACTTGAGGCATTATCAGGTGCATCCATCCGGCGCACCCCCTTGAGCACCCGGACATGAGCTGATCGCGAAGCAGCCGAAAAGACTGACGAATCGGTAGTAATATTGAGCGACGATACCGGTTAATTGTTGAATTATTCTTATATTTAAGAACGAATTGGAGTACTATATATGTATATTCTCTCAGCGACTGTCGGAAGAACCGTAACGAACAGCCGTGCAACCTTTCAAGTGCCGCTCGACCGTCAATCGCCTCCAGGTTTGACTGACCCGGACGTGACTGACCATCCGGAGGATGCGGACTACATCCTGCTCATCGATCCACGCGCCCTGGACAGGGAGTGCCTAGCCAAGAGCTTGTTGGACTATGATCCGACGCTCAGCATCGTGACGGTCGGTTCGTTCGACGAGTGGCGCGCCCGCAAGTTGCACGCCGATCCGTCCGCCGTGCTGCTGATCGTTGGCGGCAGCAAGATCGGCGAACAGGAAGTCTGCGAGAAGATCGAGAACCTCGCCGAGAAGTTCAAGTTCAGCCCGGTGATCGTCGTTGCCGAAACCGACGAACTCGGCCAAATCCTCAAGGCGCTGGAGTGCGGTGCCCGCGGATACATTCCAAGCAATGTCGGTATCAATGTCGCGGCGGAGGCGATTGCGCTCGCACGCGCCGGCGGTGTCTTCGTTCCGGCGAGCAGCATCCTGACGATGCGCGAAACGATCAACTCCGCCGTCAACGGCGCGCGTTGTTCCGACACCTTCTTCACGCCCCGCGAGATCGAAGTCGCCGAGGCATTGCAACGTGGCAAGCCCAACAAGATCATCGCCTATGAAATGGACCTGTGCGAAAGCACGGTTAAGGTCCACATTCGCAACATCATGAAGAAACTGAACGCGACCAATCGTACCGAGGTCGCCTACAAAATCCGCGAATTCATGAAGTAGGACGAGGCGGCTTCACCGCGAAGGGCAATCCGTATCGTCTCGGCCCGCACGGACGCGGGCCTGACCTGCGGTGGATGTTTCCACCATCGCTCAAGTCGGCGCGAGTCGAACTCGCGCCGAGGCGCTGCATGTCTCCTTGAATCGACCTCGATTTGGTGCATGTCGCCCAGAAGTGTGCAGCGGTTTTGGGATGACGACATGCACAAAAACAAAGACCTGAAGCGCGCCGCGTGAACACGTTTAAACGCGACGCGCTTTAGGGACAAAGACATGCAGGGATTCAAAGTGCTGCAGCGACCTTTGCGCATCTGATAAGACGCACGGCGCTGTCGTGATCTCCGACCGGAACCTTGCGGCAATTTGCGTCGCCGAGGACGAACCGTCAGACCGTCGCCTGCTCACACGTTGAAGGCGGCGCCGATCAGCGTCTTGGTATAAGGCTCTCTCGGCGCTTCGAAGATCGCGTCCGTTTCCCCCTCTTCGACAATGCGACCGTTTTTCATGACGATCACATAGTCCGACATCGCCTTCACCACGGAAAGATCGTGGCTGATGAAGATGTAGGAAAGGCCGTGCTTGCGCTGCAGGTCGCGCAGCAGCTCGATCACTTGGCCCTGTACCGAGCGGTCGAGCGCCGAGGTGGGCTCGTCGAGGATCACCACCTTCGGCTTCAGGATCATCGCCCGGGCGATGGCGATGCGCTGGCGCTGGCCGCCGGAGAATTCGTGCGGGTAGCGATTGCGCGAGGCGGGATCGAGGCCCACCTCCTTCAAGGCGGCAATGGCGCGCCGGTCGCGCTCCGCACGGCCGAGCCCCGGCTCATGCACATAGAGGCCCTCGGTGATGATCTCGCCGATCGTCAGGCGCGGCGAGAGCGAGCCGTAGGGATCCTGGAAGACGAGCTGGAGCTCGCGGCGCAGGGGCCGCATCGTGCTGCGGTCGAAACCGGAAATGTCGGTCGCGCCGAAGCGGTAGGAGCCGTTGCTCGGCAGCAATCGCAGCAGCGCCCGCCCGAGCGTCGATTTTCCCGAACCGGACTCGCCGACGATGCCGATCGTCTGGCCCTGCCTCAGGCGCAGGTTGACGCCGTCGACCGCCCGGAAGACGGAGGACGAGCCGCCGAACAGGCCTTTGCCGATAGCGTATTCGACCGCCACGTTGCGGCCCTCGAGAATGATCGGCGCGTGGCCCGGCGGCGCCGGCTTGCGGCCGCTCGGCTCGGCGGCGAGCAACATCTTCGTGTAGTCCGCCTTGGGTCGCTCGAAAATCTCAGTCGTGCTCCCCTGCTCGACCACCTCGCCGCGTCGCATCACGGCGACGCGCTCGGCGAAGTGCTTGACGATGCCGAGGTCGTGGGTGATCAGCACGATTGCCATGCCGAAGCGCTTCTGCAGCGATTTCAGCAGTTGAAGGATTTGCGCCTGGATGGTGACGTCGAGTGCGGTCGTCGGTTCGTCGGCGACCAGGATGTCCGGCTCGTTGGCAAGCGCCATGGCGATCATCACCCGCTGACGCTGGCCGCCGGAAAGCTCGTGCGGATAGCTGTCGATGCGACGCCCGGGCTCGGGAATGCCGACCAACTCCAGAAGTTCCAGCACGCGCTTCTTCGCCTCTTTGAACGTGCCGCCGCGGTGATGGACGATCGGTTCGGCGATCTGCCGGCCGATCGTATAGAGCGGGTCGAGCGAGGTCATCGGCTCCTGGAAGATCATGGTGATCTTCGAGCCGCGCACGTCGTTGAGGGCCTTCGGCGGCAGCCCGATGAGTTCCTGCCCGCGGTAGCGCGCCGATCCGGCAACCGTGCCGTTCTTCGCCAGGAGCCCCATGATGCCCATCATCGTCTGGCTCTTGCCCGAGCCGGATTCGCCGACGACCGCCAGCGTTTCGCCGGCATTGACCTCGAGATCGATGCCCTTGACCGCTTCGACCGTGCCGTCCGGGGTAGAGAAATCCACCTTGAGGCCGCGGACGGCGAGAATGGAATCCTTGGTGTTTGCCATGTCAGCGGTCCTTGGGATCGAGCGCATCGCGCAGGCCGTCGCCGACGAAGTTCAGCGAAAACAGCGTGACGACGAAGAAGATGGCCGGGAATATCAGCAGCCAGGGCGCCGATTGGATGTTGTTTGCCCCTTCGGAAATCAGCGCGCCCCAGCTCGTCAGCGGCGCCTGCACGCCGAGGCCGAGGAACGACAGGAAGCTCTCGAGCAGGATCACCTTCGGCACCACGACGGTGACGAAGACGATCACCGGGCCGATGGTGTTCGGAATAATGTGCCGGCGGATGATCTGCCAGTCGGTCAGTCCGAGCGCCTGCGCCGCACCCACGAATTCGCGGCGCTTCAGGGCAAGCGTCTGGCCGCGCACGATACGGGCCATGTCCAGCCACTCGACGGCGCCGATCACCAGGAAGATCAGGATGAAACTGCGGCCGAAGAAGACGACCAGAACGACGACGAGAAAGACGAAGGGCAGCGAATAGAGAATCTCGACGAAGCGCATCATGACGTTGTCGACGCGCCCGCCGATATAGCCGGAGGTCGCCCCGTAGACGACGCCGATGCCGAGCGAGACGAGGCTGGCGAGCAGGCCGACCGCAATCGAGATCTGGCCGCCCAGCATGACGCGGACAAGGAGGTCGCGGCCGTTGGAGTCTGTGCCGAACGGGAAATATTCGCGATCGACCTGGCCCTCGACCTTCAGCCTGCGACCATCGTCCTCGGTCGCGACGACCTTGGTGTTTTCGAACTCGTTGGCCCTATCGAAGTAGCGCGTGGCGCGCGGATCGATCGGTTGCTCGGAGGTGACCGTGGCAGTGAAGGCTTCGCCCTCGACGTGGAACTCCTCGAGCGTCACGCGGGCGCGCGCCGCGACACTCTCCATGACTTCCTGCAGCGTCGAGGTATCCGGACGCGGCTCGAGGCTTGGGCCGATCGACACATAAGAGGGGAAGACCTGATCGTAGCTGTGCGGCGAGAAGAACGGCCCGACGAAGGAGAAGAGCGCGATCAGTGCCAGCATGACGCAGCCCGCCATGGCGGCGCGGTTGCGGCGGAAGCGCAGCGCCGCGAGTTGGAAGAGGCTGCGCCCTTTTGTCTCCGGCGAGACCGCCGGGACCTGAACGATATCAGTCATGGCGAACCCTCGGATCGAGCAGGCCGTAGAGAATATCGACCAGAAGATTGAAGACGATGACGAAGATGGCGATGAGGACCACCGTGCCCATGACGAGCGTATAGTCGCGATTGATCGCGCCGAGCACGAAGTAGCGGCCGACGCCAGGAATGGTGAAGATCGTCTCGACGACCGCGGAACCGGTGAGCAGTGCCGCCGCGCAAGGGGCCAGATAGGAAACAACCGGCAGCATGGCGCCGCGCATCGCATGGGTGATGACGACGACGCGGGACGGCAACCCGTAGGCCTTGGCCGTTCGAATGTGATCCGTGTGAAGCGCCTCGATCATCGAGCCGCGCGTAAGCCGTGCGAAGACGGCGAGCTGCGGCAGGGCCAATGCGATCATCGGCAGGATCAGGAAGCGGAACGACCCGTCGCCCCAGCCCCCGGCCGGGAGCCACGACAGCATGATCGCAAAGATGAGGGTCAGGACGGGACCGACAACGAAATTCGGCACGGTGACGCCGACGGTCGAAATCGACATCACGGCGAAATCGAGAAAACTGTTCTGCCTCAGCGCGGCGATCGTGCCGGCGATTACGCCGCCGACGACGGCAAGTATCAGCGCGTAGAAGCCGAGCTCCATCGAATAGGGCAGGCCCTTGCCGATTAGCTGCGCGACATTGTTGTCATGGTAGATATAGCTCGGGCCGAAGTCGCCGGTTACCGCATTGCTGAGATAGATCAGGTATTGGCGCCAAAGCGGCTGGTCGAGATGATAGGTCCTCATCAGGTTCTCCATCGTCGATGGAGGAAGAGGGCGCTCGAGATTGAAGGGGCCACCGGGGGCAAACCGCATCAGGAAGAAGGATATCGTGACGACGATGAACAGCGTCGGCACCGCACTCGCCAGCCGGCGAAGGACGAAGGAGATCATGGACGTGGCTCCGGAGGCGACGCGCGGGCTCCCGCGCGTCGCCTCATTTCGTTACTCGGCGATCGAGAGGAACTTGCTCAAATGCGCATTCGGCGCATTGTCCTGCCAGCCCTTGACGCGGCTCGACACGAGCCACAGGTCCGCCTGGGTGAGGAACGGCGCAATCGGCTGCTCCTTCATCAGCAGGGTCTCGGCTTCGTGGAGAATCTTCGAGCGCGCCGCCGGATCCTGTTCTTCATAGGACTTCTTCATCAACGCGTCGAACTCGGCGTTTTCGAAGTGGCCATAGTTGAAGGTCTTGTTGGTGCTGAGGCTCAGCGCCAGGAAGTTCTCGGCGTCCGCATAGTCGGCGACCCAGCCGGCGCGGGCGACGTTGAACTTGCCGCCTTCCTGCAGGTAGGCGTAGTGCGACGAGACGTCGAGGTTCACCAGCGAGACCTTGGCGCCGAAAGTGTTCTTCCACATGTCGGCGACCGCCGTCGCCACGCGTTCGTGGTTCGGGTTAGTGTTGTAGCGGATCTCGATGTTCAGCGGCTTGCCGCCCTCGCCGTAGCCGGCCTCCTTCATCAGCTCGATCGCCTTGTCCTCGCGGTCGAGCTGCGACATTTCCGCAAAGTCTGCCTTGGCCGGTTCGCCGTATCCTTCGATGCCCGGCGGTACCATCGAGTAGGAAGGAATTTGCGAGCCGCTGTAGATCTCCTTGGCGAGGAAGTCGCGGTCGACCGCCATCGACAGCGCCCGGCGGACGCGGACGTCGTTATAGGGCTCCTGCCGCGTGTCGAAGGCGTAGTAATAGGTCGCAAGCGTCGGCGAGACATGCACCTGGTCGCCATAGGACTTGCGCAGCCGCTCGATCTGATCGGCCGAGAAGTTGTAGGCGAGGTCCATTTCCTTCGCCTCGAAGCGACGCACCGAGGCCGCCTGATCGTCGATCGGGTAGAAGATCACCTTGTCGAGCTTGACGTTGGCGGCATCCCAATAGCTCGCATTCTTCTCGACGGTCAGGCTGTCGTTCGGCACGTGCGCCGTCAAGCGGAAGGCGCCGTTCGAGACCATCACGCCCGGCTTGACGAAGTCGGCACCGTTCTTCTCGACGCTCGCCTTGCTGACCGGCAGCGCCGTCTGGTGCGCCAGCAGTTCCAGGAAGAAGGGCGTCGGCCGCTCAAGCGTGATTTCGAGCGTCTTTTCGTCGACGGCCTTCACGCCGAGCTGGTCGACCGGCACCTCGCCCTTATTGACCTTTTCCGCGTTCTTGATCGGGAAGAGAATGTTGGCGTACTCGGCGGCCGTCTTCGGATCCTCGACGCGGCGGAACGAGAAGGCGAAGTCCTCGGCAGTCACCGGCGAGCCGTCGGACCACTTGGCATCGGCGCGCAGCTTGAACGTATAGACGACGCCGTCATCGGAAAGCTCCCAGCTTTCCGCAGCACCCGGCACGATCTTGCCGGCGGCATCGTAGATCGTCAGGCCTTCATAGAGATCCTTGAGGATGAATTCCTCGATGTTGATGGAGGTGTGCGCCTGGTCGAGCGTCTGCGGCTCGCCGGCATTACCGCGATGCAACACAGCTTCAGCGAGCGCCGGGCTTGCACCGATAAGCAGCGAGCCGATGAGCGCGGCAGCGCTGAGGTTGAGTTTCATTGAAGCCATTTTTCTTCTCCTTCCCCTCGTTTTGAGTGTGGTTGATCGCAGGAGAGAAGTGCAAATCCTCACCAAAGGCAAGGCGATTTTGCACCCTCCTTTATAAAACGAAACTCTGATAATCGCTTTAGTTGCATCGCGCCCTTGCGGGGGATTCCATCGCCTGTTAGACCTGTCCAGCCAACGAATTATGCGCCGGAAACCCGCAACTGCAACGATTTAGATCAGAAAGAGAGAACGAGCCCGCGCTCTGTTGACAGGGCGAAATAAGACTCCGTGCAAACTTCATGAATAGATATGGCACTTTACGTAATATGCGTAAAAATTCTGAACGCCTTTCGCAATCTTTTTGCGGGACGCGCGCATTGCGTGCTGCCGGCCCAAGACCCCGCAACCAGGCGACGGATCGAGACAAGGAGAGAACAGGCACGACGAAAACGCCGTTCCCACCGGATTTCTCCGCGAACGCCACCACCAACCAGAAAGCGAATGCCCCGATTTTTCGCATGAGGGCTTTTCATCCACAGCAAATTCCTCTGACGCACGTCAATCAACTGTCCGCCCCGCCCATCGTTCCGGTTGCCAAAAGGTCCTCATCAACTATTGTGCCTCTGACTTGGGCCGCTAAGCCGGTTCGGAGGCATCGGAGCGCGCGCGCACGCTGCCGCGTCGCCGGCGAACGAGCCCGCACCGTGGCGGCGCGTGGGCCGCTTCATTCACGGCGCCTGGAGTGAGGCGCACCAGCATCAGGGAGATTTCGAATGGCATTGATCACATTGCGGCAACTGCTCGACCATGCGGCGGAGAACGACTACGCGCTGCCGGCCTTCAATGTGAACAATCTCGAATATATCCAGGCGGTCATGCGCGCCGCCGATGCGACCGACTCCCCGGTGATCCTTCAGGCAAGCCGCGGCGCGCGTGCCTATGCGGGCGACGCCTTCCTGCGTCACCTGATCCTCGGTGCGGCGGAAGAATATCCGCATATCCCGGTCTGTCTGCATCTCGACCACGGCGACCAGCCTTCGACCTGCATTTCGGCGATCACCAACGGCTTCACATCGGTGATGATGGACGGCTCGCTGGAAAAGGACGGCAAGACCGTCGCCAGCTACGATTACAATGTGGCAGTCACGGCCGAAGTGGTGAAGATCGCTCATGCGGCGGGCGTTTCGGTCGAAGGCGAACTCGGCTGCCTCGGCAACCTCGAAACCGGCGCCGGCGACAAGGAAGACGGACACGGATTCGAAGGCAAGCTTTCGCGTGAAGAATTGCTGACCGACCCCGACCAGGCCCTCGACTTCGTCTCCAAGACCGGCGTCGATGCTCTGGCGGTGGCGATCGGCACCAGCCACGGCGCCTACAAGTTCACGCGCGAGCCGGATGGCGAAATCCTTTCGATCGAGACGATCGCCAAGATCAACAAGCGGCTTCCGAACACCCACCTCGTCATGCACGGATCATCCTCGGTGCCCGCCGACCTGCAGGAATTGTTCAACGCCTATGGCGGCAAGATGAAGAAGACCTGGGGCGTGCCGGTATCCGAGATCCAGAAGGCCATCCCGCTCGGCGTCCGCAAGGTCAATATCGACACGGACCTCCGGCTCGCCTTCACCGGCGAGATCCGCAAGCACCATATCGAACATCCGGACAATTTCGATCCGCGCAACTACCTGAAGCCGGCCATCGCGCGTATGACCGAAGTCTGCAAGGAGCGCTTCGAGGCCTTCCGCGCGGCCGGCCAAGCATCGAAGATCCGGGTGCTGCGACTCCCGGAAATGGCCAAGCGCTACGCCAAGGCAGCCTGACGGCGCATTGCCAGACAGGAAGGCGGAAGCCGCGCACCCGGACTCACGGCGCGCGGCTTTATTTTAGTCCAGCCGCTCCAGCGGCGCCTCATGCTCGTAGAGCTGATCCATGCTGAGCGAGGCGACGTCGGCGAGCGGCGTCTGGCTTTTCACGCGGCCGCTTCCGAGAACCACGACGTCGTCGCAAAAGGAAATCGTGCTTCTGTGATGGCTGATGACGATGGTCGTGCGCCGGCCGGCGCGCAGCTTAAGCGTCTCGACGATTGCCGCCTCCGACAGTCCATCCACGGCGTTCGTCGCCTCATCGAGAATCAGGATCGCTGGATCGCGCACCAGCGCCCTTGCAAGCGCGATGCGTTGGCGTTGCCCGGCCGAAAGACTCGCTCCCCGATAGCCGACCACAGTCTCGTAGCCTTGCGGCAGCATTTCGATGAAGCTGTGCGCTTCGGCCAGTTTGGCCGCTCGCTCGACTTCCGCGGCCGTCGCCTCCTGACCGTAGGTGATGTTTTCATGAATACTGCCATCGACGAGTTCCAGGTCCTGGCTGGCGACGGCGATCTGGCGCCGCCATTGCGCCGGATCGATCTGATCGAGCGGCACGCCGTCGATGAGGATCCGGCCTTCGTCCGGGTCGACGAAGCGGCACAGGAGGTTGACGATCGTCGTCTTGCCGGCGCCCGATCGGCCTATGAGAGCCGTCGAACGGCCCATGCGGATCGTAAAGGTGGCGGCGCGCAACACGACGGGGCGGGCTTCCAAGCCTGGATATCTAAAGGTCACCCGATCGAATGCGATGTCCCGGTGCAGGCCCTCGACCGGTTCGCTGCCGGCCGGGGGCTTCGGCTTGTCAGACGAATCCAAGAGCCAGCGCACTTCTTCGAGCGATCCGCTCCAGCCCTGGATTTGGCTCCAGGACATTTGCAAGGCTCGCACATGCGGTTGCAGCCGGTAGAGCAGCACGACGAAGGCAACGATTACCGGGAAGCTCACGCCGACGGACCAGGCACTCACGACCGCCCCCAGGAAAAGCGCGGAATGCAGTACTTCCGTCAGCGGCGGCAGGATGCCCTGTCGCGTTTGCAAGACCAAACCCGCATGGCGCACGGAATCGGAGGCCGTGTCGAACGCCACCTTCTCGCGACCTTCCTGCCCGAAAACGCGGATCAACCGTCCCGCATGAACGAGATGCAGCATCCGCGCCGCAAGCTCGCTGTTGAAGGAGGTCACATTGCGGCTAGGGCCCCTCAGGGTCGCCGATAGTGCCGCATGCGCTACCTGGACAAGGACCAGACCAAGCGCGACGAAAAGCGTCATCTGCCAGGAAAGAAGCAGCAGGAAGGCCAACAGGATCACCGCGGCGGACGCGTTCACCACGGCCGCGAGCACGGTCTGGATCGCGTCCGAGGCCCGCCAGGATTCATTCGAGATGATGTTGAGCAGCCGGCCGGGGTTCTGTTGCAGGAAGAACGGGTAGCCTATACGCAAGAGCTGATTGGCCAATGCGCTGCGGATCGAATGGCTCGCCTTTCCGTAGATAAAATTGGTGAGTACGGTGTTCGCGAAGGCGAGGAGGTTCTTAAGGACGATCAGCGCAAGGATCGCAGCCGCGAGTGCCAGCAGCCTGTCGCCTTTGTCCAGCTCCGATCCCACCTGCTGGAAGATCGCCGAGATACCGCTCAGAGCGGGGGAATCGTCGCTGCCGGCGATAATCCCGAGCATCGGGATGATGAGACCGATGCCGGCTCCTTCGAGCGCCGCGCTTGCGAGTCCGAGCACCACGACTAATGGAAGCAGGTGCAATTGGCGCCCGAGCGCGTCACGCAGAAACTGCAGGCCTGGCATGAGGAAGCGCACAATCATCGGCTCCGCTCCAGCTCAGCTGTCCTCTCCTCGACCGGCTGCAGCTCGGTCGGCGCGGCCCGGCTTGCCACAACGAGATAGGCGAATTTCGCGGCGCCCAACAGGTTCATGGACACGATCGGCCAATGGGACAGTTGGAGTTCAGGATCGAAACGGGGACCGCCAAAGACCTGGCCACATGCCGATCTGACCGTCCAACAGAAATGCCGGAGAAGCCACGGCGCTTTGAAGAGATGTTTCAGGCAAAGCGCTCCGTTGCCCAGGCTGTAGCTTCGGTGGAGCTTTTCGATCGCAGCGCGGGACGTTCGTCCGTGGTGATGAAACACCGTCATGTCCGGGACGTATTCGACGGGGATGCCGAGTTGAAAGGCACGCACGAGATAGTCGGTATCCTCGGCGGAATGGAGCGGCGTGCCCGCGCCGAAGCGTTCGTCGAAGTGGCCGATAAGAGCAGCGACCTCGCGGTGCATGGTCATGTTGCAGCCGAGGACGAAGCCGCCGGGATGGACATCGCGGGTCAGGCGGGCAGCGATCTTCGACCGCTTGATTGTGAAAGGCTGGTCGCAGGCGTTGCCGAGCTCGACGCGGCCGCCGCGAACAACGCGCTGGTCGCCGCTCGCGTAATGCCGTTCCAGGTCACGCAAATAGGCTCGATCAATTTCGCAGTCATCATCTACGAACACCAGAATCCGTCCGCCGGCCCGCTCCAATCCCGCATTGCGCGCGGCCGCAAGGCCCAGGCGCGGCTCGGTGACGAGCGTGATCGTCATATTTGAAGACGCGGCGATGCGGCGCAGCTCGAGCGGTGTGTCGTCCGTCGATCCGTTGTCGACCACCACGAGTTCGCTAGTGACGGCGGGGTAAGCGCTGCGAGCCGCCTCTATCGAACGGATACAGGCCTTAAGCGCCCGTACGCGGTTCCGCGTACAGACGATGAAGCTCGCGTAAGGCCTCGTCCGCGCCCCAGCAGCGCAAAGGTTCGTCCGCGGTTCCAGCGTACGTTCAAGCGCCATTTCACACCGCGCCATGTTGAGGAAGGATCGTCGCCGCTGGAACGGATTGCATATAACGCGCCAGCCAATCCACTTTCCTGGACGCGGCCATGAAGAGTCGGCTGCACCAGGGTGCACGCGCGCCGGCGAGCAGGCCGTACCGCTCCCGGCGCCGAATGAGCTGCCATTTCCCCGTCCGTGTCAGGAAATCGTGCGTCAGTTCCGGCCGTTCTTCATCGACGATCATCTGATAGAGGAAGTAGAAGAAGCACAGGATGCCGTCTTCGTAGGCCTTGCGTGTCTCGGCCGGGCAGGTGGAAATCCTGCGTTCCAGCGAGAGCATGAATTCGGAAACGGCCGCGATCGTCTGCCTCGTCACCGCGGCTCCGATCTCGCGAAGCGGGCTGGCATCATCGAAAAGACCATCCCGTTCAAGGTTTTCAGCGACGATCTTCAAGTGCGTCTGACGCATGCGCCGCTGGTGCTTGCTCGTCACGCTGTTGCCATGGATGCGGTAGGCAACCAGCGGCTCGTCGATCATCGCGGCCGGACAACAGTCGGCGATCCGACGGAACAGATCGAAGTCTTCCGCATGCGGATAGTCCGGATCATAGACGAGCAAACTTTCGGGGATTGCTTTCCGATTGTAGACGACGGTCGAGTGGAGGAAGAGGGTGAAGAACATCGACAGGATGCGCATGCTTTCCCGCCGGTATATCGGGCTAGGCTTCCCGCGGATGATGCGTGTGCCGATAAGCGTATCGACGCCTGAGCCGCACAAGGCAAGCCGAGGCTCTTCGGCAAAGAGCGCGACCTGTCGGGAGATGCGCGACGGATAGGCAACGTCATCGGCATCCATCCGCGCCACGAGCTCGCCGTTTGCGAGCGCCAGTCCCTCGTTCAAGGTCGCGATCAGGCCGCGGTTCTCCCGCGAAAGAATGGAAAGGCGGCCATCCTCCTTGCGATATGTCTCCAGGATTTCGAGCGAACGATCCGTCGATCCATCGTCGATCGCGACGACCTCAAGGTGTTTGTAGTCCTGGTACAGAATGCTCTCGAGCGCTGCAGCGAGGTAGGGTTCGCCATTGTAGACGGGCAGCAGGACGGACACCAATGGGCTGGGCATGGTTCGGCTCATGTTTATTGGACCTCCGAGCCCTGGAAGGCTCCAGTGCGCTCACCCGGCGCGCGCCGATACGCGGCGCCTTCCGAATTCCCGCTTCCGCGGCGAACATAGGGAAAGTGGCGTTTTAGCGCGTTGAGCGGCTGCTCGAAGGCGATCCAGGAAATCGAAGCAAGGATCAGCGTACCGGCGCCGGCGACCAGGAGCCGCCCCGGCCCCTGCTCCGAAACATTGACGGGAATGATGGGTTGCGCCTTGACGACAAGGGCAAGCACGATCGCATGGTAAAGATAGATGCCGTAGCTGATGCGGCCGAGGGCGACCATCGGCCCCCATCCGAGAAGGCGGCCAAGAGTGCCTCCGATCCCGCGCGGGCAATTGCCGACGAGCAGCGCCAGCGGCAGGAGCGGAAGGATCTCGAGCCCCATCCAGGCCAGCCACTCCAGGAGCGGCGGCTTCGACGTCGGGCGAAACCATAGGAGGATCAGGGAAATGGCCATAAGCGGCACCCAGCTTCGCTCAACCCATCGAGGCCAAGCTTCTCTGCTTGATCGTCTGGTGGCCAGAAGCGCGCCGACCGCCAGCGCGTCCATCGAGGCCGGCGGCAACAAGTCGCGCGCGAGCGACGGCGTCCCGGTCAAGGGCCAATAGAAGCGGTAGGCGAGCGAGAGGGCGATTACGCCGAGACAGATAGCGGCGACCGAGCGTCTGGGCGCCATAAGCACGGCCAGCGGCCAGACAATGTAGAATTGCTCCTCGATGCTCAGGCTCCAGGTATGACAGAGCACCCAAGGGTTCCAATCGTTCTGCAGCGCATACCAGAAGTTCGAAAGATAGAGCGCGTGCCAGGCAAGCACTTGCTTGGACCCTTCCAAACCGATCAGCCAAACGAAGCCTAGCACCCCGAAGTAAGGAGGAAAGATGCGCAGCGCCCGGCGCACGTAGAAGGATTTGAGGGCCGCAGCAGTTTCGAAGCGAGCATCAGCGCGCGCTTCGAGCAGCAACCGGGTGATCAGGAAACCGCTCAGAACGAAGAACAATCGAACCCCGATATGTCCCAGATGGGATCCGTCGGCGAAGAAGTGCGCGTAGAGAACCAATGAAACGGAGATGGCTCTTAGGCCGTCCAGCTGCCGGTCGCGCGCAATCTGCATGAACATCCCCAGAGTAAAACCTTGCGGGATTCTCCTTGGCGGCATCCCTCGCCGGTATGATTTTTTGCCGCAGCTTCGCCAGATGCTCCTCGGAAGAGCGGTGAGTTCAGGTGTATGAAAAATAGTTAAGGCGGTGGTCGGCGACTGTATAGCCGAATAGGGCCAAACTTTGGCACGCGTCGCGCAAGCATTCCGGTGGAGGCATCGGAACGCGCAGAAGTGTGTTTCGCCTGCAACGAGAGACGAGATCTGAGTTGCCGACGCGAAAGCATCACTACATATGGATTCGGTTGCAAGAATCTTGGCACTACGCCAAATAAGATGCAGCGGCGGTACGCCTACTTACCTGAAGTCGCCGCCGTAAGTCTTTGCCAAGCCGCCTAAAAAGTCGGCGGCGTGTTGATCCAGAGCAGCACGGTCTCGCCGTCGTGGCGGTTCGACCAGGCATGGCGGCGGCGGCTCTCGAAATAGAGGGAGTCGCCCGGATGAAGGTCGTAGAACTGATCCGAATCCAGCACGAACCCGACGCGGCCGGAAAGCACATAGACGAACTCCTCGCCTTCGTGCCGATAGGCACCCTCGCTCGAGGCGCCGGGCGCCAGCACGAAGCGGTGGCAGTCCATCTGGTTCTTACCCTCGGCAAGCATTTGCACCGTCACGCCTGGAGTCGTACGCGGCCAATTGCGCCATTCGCCGGCGCGGACAAGCGCGCGTGCCTGCGGCTCCTCTTCGCCCGAGAGGCTCGAGACCGTGGTGCCAAAATATTCGGCGAGATTGTGCAAGACGGCAATCGAGACGCCCTGGGAGGTTCGTTCGAGCGTCGAGAGTACCGATGGCGCGATGCCGACCTCGCCGGCCACCTGTTCCAGCGTCTTGCCCGCCGCATGCCTGAGGCTTCTCAATTTGCGCCCGACCTGCAGGTCGGCATTGGCTTCCGCCGACGGCCCGGGCCCGGCGTCGTCGTTCGCCGGGCCTTCGGCCTCTAGCGCCTCGCGAATTGCCGCCGGGTTGAGGCCGCGCTCGGCGCGAAACCAGGAAATGCGCTTCAACCGCGCCAGGTCGGCCTCGGTATATTGCCGATGGCCGGTCGCCGAACGGCCGGGCACCACGAGCCCTTGGGTTTCCCAAAGACGCAGCGTCGAAGCCGAGACGCCGGCGAGCCTTGCCGCTTCGGCCACCTTGTAGCGAATATTGTCCGGCCCACTCATCAAGATGCGTCCTTCCGACGCCGAAGACGGCGCGATTCCCCGTCGTGCACAGTTTTCGGCAATCTAGCGGCGCGCCCCGCGGATTTACAAGAAGCGGCCATCACTAGGCCTGCTCGCTCCATCACCAAATTTGATTTGCTTTCCATGTCAAAAGATGTACCACTTCCGGAGGAAAATTGCAGAAAAAATGCAATATATCTCTGAATTCAGACAGGACAGTGACGATGACCAGCCTGACCGAACGCAAGAACGCCGCCATTTCCCGCGGCGTGGGGATGACAACGCAGATCTATGCCGAGCGCGCCGAAAATGCCGAGATCTGGGACAAGGAAGGCAATCGCTTTATCGATTTCGCTTCCGGCATCGCCGTGGTCAATACCGGACACCGCCATCCGAAGGTGATCGCTGCCGTCAAGGCGCAGCTCGATCGCTTCACCCACACCTGCCATCAGGTCGTTCCCTATGAGAACTACGTTCACTTGGCAGAGCGGCTGAATGCGCTCACCCCCGGCACGTTCGCCAAAAAGACGATCTTCGTCACCACCGGCGCCGAGGCGGTCGAAAACGCGGTGAAGATCGCCCGCGCCGCAACCGGACGCCAGGCCATCATCGCCTTCGGCGGCGGCTTCCACGGCCGCACCTTCATGGGCATGGCGCTGACCGGCAAGGTCGTGCCCTACAAGGTCGGCTTCGGCGCGATGCCGGGCGACGTGTTCCATGCCCCCTTCCCGATCGAGTTGCACGGCGTCAGCGTCGAGCAGTCGATCGCAGCGCTGAAGAAGCTCTTTGCCGCCGACGTCGATCCGGGCCGCGTCGCGGCTATCATCCTCGAACCGGTTCAGGGCGAAGGCGGCTTCTATCCGGCCCCGACCGCGTTCCTGAAGGCACTCCGCGAGATTTGCGATCAGCACGGCATCCTGTTGATCGCCGACGAAGTCCAGACCGGCTTTGCCCGCACCGGCAAGCTCTTCGCTATGCAGCATCATGACGTTGCTCCGGATCTGACGACGATGGCGAAGAGCCTCGCCGGCGGCTTTCCGCTCGCGGCGGTGACGGGCCGCGCCGAGATCATGGACGCGCCGGGCCCGGGGGGCCTTGGCGGCACCTATGGCGGCAATCCGATCGGCATCGCAGCCGCCCACGCCGTGCTCGACGTCATCGAGGAAGAGCAGCTTTGCGAGCGGGCAAACCAGCTCGGCAACCGGCTCAAGCAGCGCCTTGCCGAGATCCGCGAAAAGGCGCCGGAGATCGCCGACATCCGCGGCCCCGGCTTCATGAACGCCGTCGAATTCAATGACGCGAAAACGAACCTGCCGAGCGCGGAGTTCGCCAACAAGGTCCGCCTCGTCGCCCTCGAAAAGGGATTGATCCTGCTGACCTGCGGCGTCCACGGCAATGTCATCCGCTTCCTGGCGCCGATCACCATCCAGGAAGAAGTCTTCGCCGAAGCGCTCGATATCCTCGAAGCATCGATCGTCGAAGCGCGCGGTTGACGGCACGCCGGCCGACCGCTATCGCGCTCGTCCGACACCGGCTTGGGGCGCGCGGACGCGTGCCCCGCAACAAAACAAAGAGCGAGGCTTGCTGAGCCGTGGCCCGCCTCGCCGGAGGACGCGCCATGGCCCTGACACCCGCACTCACCAAGCACCTTCGCGCAGCGGACCAATTCGCAACGCTCGATCGGGTGACCCGCGCCGCCTCCGAGTGGAACGGCCCGACCTTCGATGTCTTCAATCCTTCGACCGGCGAATTGCTGGCGACGCTGCCCGACATGGAGATCGAGGACGCCCATGCCGCAATCGATGCGGCCGCCTGCGCCCAGCCGCTCTGGGCGGGAAAGCCTGCCAAGGACCGAAGCGCGATCCTGCGCCGCTGGCACGACCTGATCGTCGAGCATGTCGACGATCTCGCTGCCATTCTCACGGCCGAGATGGGCAAGCCGCTCGGCGAGGCGAAGGGCGAAGTGCTGCACGCCGCTTCCTATGTCGAGTGGTATGCGGAGGAGGCGAAACGCGTCTATGGCGAAACCTTTCCTGCCCCTGCCAACGACCGTCGCATGCTCGTCATCAAGCAGCCGGTCGGCGTCGTTGGCACAATCACGCCCTGGAATTTCCCGGCATCGATGGTCGCCCGCAAGATTTCACCGGCGCTTGCCGCCGGCTGCGCCGTCGTCCTGAAGCCTGCGGAACAGACGCCACTCGTCGCCGGTGCGATGTTCGTGCTCGCCGAGAAGGCCGGCTTTCCAGAAGGCGTGCTCAATTTGCTCTACGCTTCGGAGGGGGCGCCGATCGGGCGCGAACTCTGCAGCAATCCCAAGGTCCGCAAGATCAGCTTCACCGGTTCGACCGAAGTCGGCCGCCTGCTGATGCGGCAATGCTCCGACCAGATCAAGAAGGTCAGCCTCGAACTCGGCGGCAACGCCCCTTTCATCGTCTTTGACGACGCCGACATAGACGAGGCGGTTGACGGCGCGGTTCAGGCGAAGTTCCGCAATGCCGGGCAGACCTGCGTTTCGGCAAACCGCATCTATGTGCAATCGGCGGTGCACGACGCCTTCGCCGCGAAATTTGTCGCGCGGGTACGCGAGCTCAGCGTCGGCGACGGCTTTTCGCCCGGCATCACCATCGGTCCGATGATCGATGGCCATGCGATCGAGAAGATCGAGGCGCATGTCGCCGACGCCCTCGCCAAGGGTGCCGAACTGCGCTGCGGCGGCGAGCGGATCGGCACGAACGGGACCTTCTTCGCGCCCACGGTTCTCACCGGCATCTCGCACGACATGCGCGTCGCCCAGGAGGAGACATTCGGGCCGATCGCCCCGATCATCCGCTTCGAGACCGCCGAGCAGGTGGTGGCCGAGGCGAACGACACGATCTACGGTCTCGCCGCCTATTTCTATGCGGAGAATCTCAAGCGGGTCTGGCATGTGGCCGAGGCGCTGGAATACGGCATGGTCGGCATCAATACCGGTCGCATGTCCTCCGAGGCAGCCCCCTTCGGCGGAATAAAGCAGTCCGGGATCGGCCGCGAGGGTTCGCGCCACGGCCTCGAAGACTATCTCGAGATGAAATATCTCTGCATGGGCAATATCTGACCTTTCGAGCTGCACCTCTCGGTTCATCGCATTGCCGGAACCTTCCGGCTCTTGAAATTCACGCTGCGCCTTGCCAATTGGGGCGAAAACCGAAGCAGGATGAATATCCGTCGGCTCGCTTCGGCCCGTCGAAGTCAGCTAATCCCAGGAGGCCCGCAGCACGATGAGTGACCTCGAAATGTCCGTCGAGAAACATGTCTTCGAAGCCGATGTGGCGAAACTGCTGCATCTGATGGTGCACTCGGTCTATTCCGACAAGAACGTCTTTCTCCGCGAACTGATTTCGAATGCCGCGGACGCCTGCGAGAAGCTGCGCTACGAGGCGATCGTCGCGCCGGAACTGCTTGGCAGCGATCCCGCTCCGCGCATCATGCTGACGCTGGACGAGGAGAACGGCCGCCTGGTCGTCGAGGACAACGGCATCGGCATGAGCCGCGACGAGTTGGTCGAATCGCTCGGCACGATCGCTCGCTCCGGCACCCGCGCCTTCATGGAGCGGATCGAGGCGGCACAGGGCAAGGACGGCGCGCAGCTGATCGGCCAGTTCGGTGTCGGCTTCTATTCGGCCTTCATGGTCGCCGACAATGTCGACGTCGTTTCCCGCCGGGCCGGCTCCGACAAGGCGTGGCACTGGGCGTCGGACGGCAAGGGCAGCTACACCGTCTCCGCCGTCGAGCTCGCCAATGCGCCGGCGCGCGGCACTCGCATCACGCTGCATCTGATGGAGGACGCAAGAACCTACACCTCGCGCTGGACCGTCGAGCGGATCGTCAAGGATCAGTCCGGCCACGTGCCGGTACCGATCGCGATCGCCGAGAAGCCAGGCGCCGAGCCTGCACAGGTTGCCGACGGCACGGCGCTGTGGACAAAGCAGAAGAGCGACATCCGCAAGGAAGACTATACGGACTTCTACCGCGGCGTTGCCGGCCAGTACGACGAGCCGGCGGTGACCGTCCACTTCCGCGCAGAGGGGCGCCACGAATATACGGCGCTCGCCTTCGTTCCCGGCTCGAAGCCTTTCGACCTGTTCGACCCGGACCGCAAGGGCCGCATGAAGCTCTATGTGAAGCGTGTCTTCATCACCGACGAGGCGGAGTTGCTGCCGCGCTACCTGCGCTTCGTGCGCGGCCTCATCGACACCGCCGATCTGCCGCTCAACGTGTCGCGCGAGATGATCCAGGAAAGTCCGCTGCTTGCGAGCATCCGCAAGGGCCTGACGAACCGCGTATTGACGAGCATCGAAAAGCTCGCGGAGAGCGAGCCGGAGACCTTCACCACGCTTTGGGAGAACTTCGGCAGCGTCATCAAGGAAGGCATCTACGAGGATTTCGAACGGCGGAGCCAGCTGCTGGCTCTTTCCCGCTTCCGTACGACTGCCGGCGATGAAAAGCCGCGCGCCTTGAGCGACTACGTCAAGGATATGAAGGACGGCCAGTCGGCGATCTACTATCTCACCGGCGACAACCTCGCCCAGCTTAAGGCGTCGCCGCAGCTCGAGGGATTTCGCGCCCGCGGTATCGACGTGCTGCTCTTGACGGATCCGGTCGACAGCTTCTGGGTGACGACGGCGCCTGATTTCGAGGGCAAGCCGTTCAAGTCGATCACCCAGGGCGCCGCGGACCTCGCCGGAATTGCGAAGCCGGACTCAGAAGCCGCCTCTTCCGAGGCGAATCCCGCCGTCACCGAGTTCGTGAACTTTGCCAAGGCGACGCTCGGCGAAGCGGTTTCCGATGTGAGAGCTTCCGACCGCCTGACGGAAAGCGCCGTCTGCCTCGTGGCGCCGGAGCACGGCCCGGACCGTCAGCTGCAGAAGATGCTGCAAGGTGCGGGGCGTATCGAAGTCGCGGCAAAGCCTGTGCTCGAAATCAATCCCGGGCATCACCTGATCGCCGCGCTAGCCGACTGCCCGGCGGAAGAAGGCTCGTTCCGAGAGGACGCGGTGAAACTGCTTCTCGATCAGGCGCGGGTTTTGGACGGCGACAAGCCGGAGGATCCGCGCGCATTTGCGGAGCGGCTGTCGCGCGTTTTCGATAGGGCGTTGAAGGGGTGAAGGCGCGCGGCTTTGCCCCTCATCCCGCTGCCGCGACCTTCTCCCCGCAAGCGGGGCGAAGGGGCGAGCGGCGCGCTCCTAGACCCTCGCCCCGCTTGCGCGGAGAGGGCTGGGTTGAGGGGGCAAGCAAAGGGAAATCCATCGACGGCGCAGCTTAGTCGGCTTCACCACTTTTGGTCGGAACGGCCATCCCTATTTCCGCGAGCACCTCGGCCGTATGCTCGCCTAGCCGCGGCACGCCGCGCGCCAGAGCCAGCGCTGCGCCGGAAAAACGAATCGGTGTCCTCACCCCCGGCGAGGTGCCCGTCGCCGCACCAGTATGCGGCGTCTCGACCCGCATCTGCCGATGGACGATCTGTGGGTCGGCGAAGACGTCGGCAACCGTGTTGATCGGCCCGCCCGGCACGCCGGCCGCTTCTAGCTTGGCGAGCAGGGCGTCCCGGGTAAAGTCTTGGGTTTTCGCGGCGAGTTCCGGCGTCAGGCTGTCACGGTGCTGAACACGGCCCGCATTCGTGCGGTAGCGCTCGTCGGCGGCAAGGTCGGGACGGCCGAGCAGGTCGCAGAACTTGATAAACTGTCGGTCGTTGCCGACCGCGACGATCAGGTGGCCATCCGAGGTCGGGAACACCTGGTAGGGCGCAATATTCGGATGGGCGTTGCCAAGCCGCCGCGGCGCCTTGCCGGAGACGAGGAAGTTCAGCGCCTGATTGGCGAGCACGCCGGTCATGCAGTCGAGCAGAGCCATGTCAATCTGTTGGCCTTCTCCGGTGCGCTCCCGCTGCGCCAGGGCCGCCTGCACGGCGATGACGCCATAGAGGCCGGTGAAGATGTCGGCAAAGGCCACGCCGATCTTCTGCGGCTCTCGATCCGGTTCGCCGGTCAGGTCCATGATGCCGCTCATGCCCTGGATGATATAGTCGTAGCCGGCGCGATGAGCGTAGGGCCCGTCCTGGCCGAAGCCGGTGACGGAGCAATAGATCAGCCGCGGATTGATCGTCTTCAGGCTCTCGTAATCGAGGCCGTATTTCGCCAGGCCGCCGACCTTGAAGTTTTCGAGGAGAATGTCCGACTGCGCTGCAAGACGGCGTACGGCCTCCTGCCCCTCCTCCGTCGTGAAATCGAGAACGACAGAGCGTTTTCCCCGATTGCAGGCATGGAAATAGGCGGCATCGAGCTTCTCGCCCCCCTCGCCTTCGACGAAGGGTGGCCCCCAGCTGCGCGTGTCGTCTCCGGCCGGGCTTTCCACTTTGATGACCTCGGCGCCGAGATCGGCGAGCGTCTGGCCGATCCACGGACCGGCGAGGATGCGGGCGAGTTCGAGAACCTTTATGCCCTTCAGCGGCGCTTCCATCGTCCCACCGCTCAGAAAAAGGCCTGCAGCCCCGTCTGGGCGCGGCCGAGGATCAGCGCATGGACGTCGTGCGTCCCCTCATAGGTGTTGACCGTCTCGAGGTTCACCATGTGGCGCATGACCTGGTACTGCTCGGAAATGCCGTTGCCCCCATGCATGTCGCGGGCCATGCGGGCAATGTCGAGCGCCTTCCCGCAATTGTTGCGCTTGACGATCGAGATCATCTCCGGCGCCATCCGCCCCTCGTCCATCAGCCGCCCGACGCGCAGCGACGCCTGCAGCCCGAGCGCGATCTCGGTCTGCATGTCGGCGAGCTTCTTCTGGAAGAGCTGGGTCTGGGCGAGCGGTCGGTTGAACTGCTTGCGGTCGAGGCCGTATTGCCGCGCCGCGTGCCAGCAGAATTCGGCCGCACCCACCGCTCCCCAGGAAATGCCGTAGCGGGCGCGGTTGAGGCAACCGAAAGGGCCCTTGAGGCCTTCGACATTCGGCAGCAACGCCTCCTCCCCCACTTCGACATTGTCGAGAACGATCTCGCCGGTGATCGACGCCCTGAGCGAAAGCTTGCCGGCGATCTTCGGCGCCGATACGCCCTTCATGCCCCTCTCCAGCACGAAGCCGCGAATGGCATTGCCATGCGCCTCCGACTTGGCCCAGACGACGAAGACATCGGCGAGCGGGGCGTTGGATATCCACATCTTCGAGCCGATCAGCCGATAGCCGCTGCCGGTCTTGATCGCCCGGGTCTTCATACCTGCCGGATCGGAACCGGCATCCGGCTCGGTAAGGCCGAAGCAGCCGATCCACTCGCCACTGATCAGCTTCGGCAAGTATCTTTGCTTCTGCTCCTCGGAGCCGTAGGCGAAGATCGGATAGATCACCAGCGAGGATTGCACGCTCATCATCGAGCGATAGCCGGAATCGACCCGCTCGACCTCGCGGGCGACGAGTCCATAGGCGACATAGGAGGCGCCGACGCCACCATAGGTGTCGGGCACGGTCACGCCGAGCAGGCCGAGCTCGCCCATTTCGCGGAAGATCGCCGGATCGGTCTTTTCGTCACGATAGGCTTCGATCACCCGCGGCTGCAGCCGCTCCTGGGCGTAGGCGCGCGCCGTATCGCGGATCATTCGCTCGTCTTCGCTCAGCTGATCCTCGAGGAGGAATGGGTCGTCCCACTGAAATTGACTTTTGCCGGCCATGTTTCTCTCCCATCGGATCTAAATAGGACCGGGAATCAGGCCGCATACCTTTCCCCATCCGCTCCATGGCGTTATCGCAACCGGGGTCGAGCCTTTCAAATGCAATTGAGGCAATGGCTCATGCACCTGCTGCATGGTTTTCCTGAATTGGGGGCAGTTGCAAGCAGTCGTCTGCTTCATCCGCTTCTGTTGTCGCTGATGAGAGGGCCCAGGCCCGCGCCTGTGAACTGTAACAGAAGCTATAACAAACTGACATCGCGCCTTCACGAAGCGCCGATATGGCAGGGATCACTAATAAACGATCGCCCACCGACGAGGACCTGCCGCCGATGTTTCAGTTGAGGAACGTGACCCGCCAGTTCGGCAAGAAGCGAGCCGTCGACACGGTCACCTTCGACATACCGCAAGGTCAGATGGTCGGGGTCATCGGCCGGTCCGGGGCGGGCAAGTCGACGCTTCTGCGGATGATCAATCGGCTCGTCGACCCCACCTCCGGGACGATCGAATTCGCCGGCATCGAGGTATCCTCGCTCAGGGGTTCTGCCCTGCGGCATTGGCAGCGCGACTGCGCGATGATCTTCCAGCAGTTCAATCTGGTCCCGCGCCTCGACGTTCTGACCAATGTCCTCCTCGGCCGGCTGAACCATCGTTCGACGGTCTCGAGCATCCTCAACCTGTTCACCCGGGAGGAACGGATCATAGCGATCGGCGCACTCGAGCGTCTCGGCATCGAGCAGACGGCGCTGCAGCCGGCCGGTACGCTTTCCGGCGGCCAGCAGCAGCGCGTCGCGATCGCCCGGGCGCTGATGCAGCAGCCGAAGGTGCTTCTCGCCGACGAGCCGATCGCGTCGCTCGATCCGCTCAACGCCAAGATTGTCATGGATGCGCTGCGCGACATCAACGAGCGTGACGGCATCACCGTCGTCACAAACCTGCACACGCTCGACACGGCGCGCAACTATTGCGAGCGGATCATCGGCATGGCGCAGGGCCGGATCGTCTTCGACGGACAGCCGAAGGATCTCACCGCCACGGCGGTCGCCGAGATCTACGGCGCCGAAACGGCGATCGAAGAATCGATGACCTCGACGAGCATCAACATTCCCGCGGCTGTCGCTCGCGAGGAAAACGCATCGGCCAGCTACAAGCCGCTGGCACTGGCCGGCCTCTAAGGCCGCCGCGATCGAATGCCCGCGTCAAGGGCGCCCAATCGAAACAGCCACTGATCCGGCGAGGCCGGATAAACGGGAGACGAACCTCATGCTGAAGAAAGCTCTTCTGGGCGCCGTTGCGCTCATCGCCCTGGCCGGCCATGCCCAGGCCGAAGACCTAAAGGAATTCCGCATCGGCATCATGGGCGGCGAGAACGAAGCCGACCGCCTGCGCAACTACCAGTGCCTGGTCGACAAGCTCCCGGCCGCCATCGGCGTCGAGAAGGTCTCGCTCTTCCCGGCTGCAGACTATGACGGCGTCATCCAGGGGCTGCTCGGCGGCACGCTCGACTATGCCGAACTCGGCGCTTCCGGCTACGCCAAGATCTACCTCGCCAAGGCTGATGCCGTCGAGCCGATCTTGACCACGGTCCAGACCGATGGCTCCACCGGCTACCACTCGATCATGGTCGCCCGCAAGGACGCCGGCATCACCAAGCTCGAGGATCTCAAGGGCAAGAAGCTCGGCTTCGCCGATCCGGACTCCACCTCCGGCTACCTCGTCCCCCTCGTCACCCTTCCGGAAGCGATCGGCGCACCGGTCAAGGAATATTTCGGAGAGACCGGCTTCGGCGGCGGTCATGAAAACCTCGTCCTCGAAGTCCTCAAGGGCACCTTCGATGCCGGCACGACCTTCGGCTCCGGCGTCGGCGAGTTCAAGGACGGCTACACCTCCGGCAATCTGCGCAAGATGGTCGACAAGGGCGTGCTCGACATGAACGACCTCGTCGAGCTGTGGCGCTCGCCGCTGATTCCGAACGGCCCGATCGTCGTGCGTACAACGATGAACGACGACATGAAGGCGAAGTTCAAGCAGTTCATGATGGATCTGCCGAAGACCGACGCCGCCTGCTTCTCCGCCATCCAGGGCGGTGATTTCACCGGCTTTACGGAGGTCAACAGCGATTTCTACAAGCCGATCATCGACGCTCGCAAGGCAACGATCGGCGGCTGATCAAGAACCGCCAGATTTACGCTGGCCGCGTTACGCGGCCAGCGTTTGATTGTTCGGGGTTGCCGCCGGCACCCACCGCAAGAGGCCGGCACGAGCCGGAAATCCCATGGCCACCTCCCTGCTGTCACAGCGCTTGAGCGAGAACGGCGCCCTGATCGAGCGTCATTGGCAGGAGCTCAATACGCGCCGTCGCCTCTATACCTGCCTCGGGCTTGCCGCCCTGGCGCTGGCGCTTTTCGGCTCGCTCTGGTTCGCGAACGACTCGAATGCCGGGAAATTCCTCGTCCGCCTGCCGCATTTCTTCGACTTCGTCGGTGACCTGATGCCGCGCGAGCCGATGGAGATCGTTCGGGCGCTCTTCGATCTGCCCTCTCCCTACGACGACGGCAGTTTCAAATACAACTATCCGGAAGGCCGGCTATACGTCACCGAGAGCCTCTACATTCCCGAATACTTTCACAAGATGCTGGAGACGGTGAATATCGCCATCTTCTCGACGCTGATTGGTGCGTTCTTCGGCTTCATTCTGTGCTTCCTCGCGGCCCGCAACCTGACGCCCAGCGCTTGGGTGCGCGGCCCGGTCCGCCGGATCATGGAAATCCTGCGCGCATTTCCGGAAGTCGTGATTGCCGGCTTCTTCCTGGCGATCCTGTCGCTCGGCCCGATCCCCGCGATCGCGGCGGTGTCGATTCACACGATCGGTGCGCTGGGCAAGCTGTTCTTCGAAGTGGTCGAGAATGCCGACATGAAGCCGGAGGAGGGCCTGCGCGCCGTTGGCGCCAGCTGGATCGAGCGGGTTTGGTTCGGGATCGTGCCGCAGGTCTTGCCGAACTTCACCAGCTATTTCCTGCTTCGCCTGGAGATCAACGTGCGCGCCTCGACGATCATCGGCGCTGTCGGCGGCGGCGGAATCGGCGAGCTCCTGCGCCTGTCGATCGGCCAGGGCCATCAGGCCAAGACGCTCGCGATCGTGCTTTTGCTCTTCGCAACGATCTTCGCCGTCGATCAGTTCTCCGCCTGGCTTCGCCGCCGCCTCGTCGGCGACCAGGCCTTCCAGCTCGCCCAGTAGGAGCGCGCCATGATTGCCTCGACCAAGCCCAGCGCGCTCGAAATGGAAGCCATTGCGGCGCGCCACCGGCATCTCCTGCAGTCATCCACCGCAAGGCGGCGCAGGACGGCGCTGATCGGCATCGGCGTCGTTCTCTATCTCGCATTCAGCTGGTGGCTCTTCTCGATCGGCCATGTGCTCGCCAACGCCAATTGGGGTATCGCGGGCACCTATCTCGCCGACTGGGTCTCCTATGAGGTTCGACCCGAGATCGCCGTCGCCCCCGACGGGACGATGGCCGTTTCCTACCAGCGCAACTCGCCGCTCGGTCGAAATCCCGATCCGGAATGGGTGACCCTCGAAAAGCGGACGGCAACGCGCACCGTCGAGGCACCGGCTGCGACGAAACAGGCGCCGAAGCCGAAGACGAGTTCCTCATTCAACTTCATGGCTCCGAAGGCGGCACTCGGTGGCGGAGAGGCTGCAGCCGCCCAGAACGCTGATGAGACACGTACCGAGGAAATCGTAACCCGAGCGGTCGTAACCTATGACCGTTCGACGCGCATCGAAGTCGGCGACAAACTGGTCACCGCCATCCACGGCGGCGAAACGCTCACCATGACGGTTGACGGTGTCGACACCGTCACGCCGCAGACACCCCTCCCAAGCTGGGCCACGCAGAAGCGGCCGGGCGAAAAGGTCACGCTTTCCTTCGGCTCCACCGGCTGGGCGGAAGTTACCGGCGACGAGGTCTCGATCCGCAATCGCTTCTTCGGCTGGGCGAACTTCCTCTTCGACACCAACTCGCCGTTCTTCGGAAAATCCTACGGCGAAGTGGCACGTCTGATCCTGTCGGGAGACCGAATCGACCCGGCGCGCTCGAACCTGTCACTCGCCTGGGACAACGTCCTCTACAATGCCGAATGGCAGCATCTCGATGTCTGGACGAAGCTGCTGCAGACGGTCGTCATGGCCTTTGTCGGGACGGTGTTCGCGTCCCTTATCGCCTTCCCGCTCTGTTTCCTTGCCGCCCGCAACATCACCCCGAGCCGTGTAACCAACCAGTTGGCCAAGCGCTTCTTCGATTTCCTGCGCTCGGTCGACATGTTCATCTGGGCGCTGTTCTTCACCCGTGCCTTTGGTCCGGGGCCGCTTGCCGGCATGTCGGCGATTTTCTTCACCGACACCGGCACGCTCGGCAAGCTCTACTCCGAAGCGCTGGAAAACATCGATGACAAGCAGCGCGAAGGCGTCAAATCCGTCGGCGCTCCGCCGGTCGCGGTGCAGCGCTTCGGCGTGCTGCCGCAGGTGCTTCCCGTCTTTGCAAGCCAGGCGCTTTATTTCTGGGAATCGAACACACGCTCTGCCACGATCATCGGCGCCGTCGGGGCCGGCGGCATCGGTCTGAAGCTCTGGGAAGCCATGCGGACCAATTCGGATTGGGAAAATGTCGCCTATATGGTTCTTTTGATCTTGATGGTTGTCTTCGTTTTCGACAGCATCTCGAACGCGTGCCGCTCCCGGCTGATCGGGCGCAGCGGACACTGAACTCTTTTTGCGCTTCAGACCGATGCGATCATGATGTTGTCATGCAAATCGGCTAGCTGCGCATCACACCCACAAGTGGTCGGCTCGCCTCACCGCCGGGCGACGATCAAGAAAGTGAAGACCAGTGCGCTACGCAATCTATTTCGCGCCGCCGGCCGATGACCGGCTGTCGCAGACCGCGTCCCGTTGGCTCGGCCGCGATGCCTTCCTCGACGGCGCCTTGGCCTGGCCGGACAACTTGGCACTCGAACGGGAACAGCACATGACCCTGACGGCCGAGCCGCGCCGCTACGGCTTCCATGGGACCTTGAAAGCGCCCTTCGCGCTTGCGGCGGGACGAAGCGAAGCGGAATTGATCGCCGCCTTCGACGAATTCGCCGCGGAAATCGAGCCCTTCGAGATACCGGAGATCAGGCTCCACCAAATCGGTCCGTTCTTCGCGCTCGTACCGAGCGCGCCGTCGGCGCCCATGCAAGATTTGGCGGAGCAGGCGGTTCGCCGCTTCGAACCTTTTCGCGCCCCTCTCTCCGGAGCTGATCTCGCCCGCCGCAATCCGGAAAAACTGACGCAGCTTCAAAAGGATTACCTCGCGGCATGGGGATACCCCTATGTCTTCGAGGAGTTCCAGTTCCATCTGACGCTCACCGGCTCCGTGCCGGAGGAGACGCGCGGCCTGATGCGCGATACGCTCGAGGCCGCCTTCGACGAATTTATCGGGCGGCCGCTGAGCGTCTCGACGATCGCTCTTTTCGTCGAGCCGCAGCGCGGCGCCCCCTTCACCGTTCATTCCCTGCTGCCACTCGGCAGCGCATCCGCACGAAAGATTGCATGACATGAGCAGCGAACAGGTTCTGAGCAATGCCCGCATCGTTCTCGAAAATGACATCATCGATGGTTCGGTGCTGATCCGCGACGGCAAGATTGCCGACATTTCGGAAGGGGCGAGTCGGGTTGGCGAAGATTTCGAGGGCGACTACCTGTTGCCCGGGCTGATCGAGCTTCACACCGACCACCTGGAGGCGCATTATTCCCCGCGCCCGGGTGTGCGCTGGCTGAAGATCGCCGCCATCCAGGCGCACGACGCCCAGGTCGTCACCTCCGGCATCACCACCGTCTTCGACTGTCTGCGCCTCGGCTCGGACGAGGAAAGCGGCTTCCCGAAGGGCGAGATGCGCAGCATGGCCGACGCCTTGGCGCAGGCGAAGGACGAGGGCCGGCTGCGCGCTGACCACCTCATCCACCTGCGCTGCGAGGTTTCGACCGCCGACGTGCTGGAGCACTACGACGATTTTCGCGACGACCCGCAGGTTCGCCTCGTCTCCCTAATGGATCACGCCCCCGGCCAGCGCCAGTTCCAGACGATGGAGCAGTATATCCTCTACTATAAGACCAAGCGCGGCCTGACCGACGAGGCTTTCGCCGCTTTCGTCGAGCGCCAGCAGGCGCTTTCGGCACGCTATGCGGCCCCGCACCGCACGGCGCTCGCGCAAGCCTGCGCGGAACGCGGCATCACCGTCGCAAGCCACGACGACGCTACCCTCGCGCATGTCGAGGAGTCGATCGGCTACGGCGTCCGGCTGGCAGAGTTTCCGACGAGCTTCGAAGCGGCTGAAGCCTCCCACCGGGCGGGATTGAGCGTTCTGATGGGGGCGCCCAACGTCGTGCGCGGCAAGTCGCATTCCGGCAACATCGCCGCGCGTGAGCTTGCGGAGCGCGGCGTGCTCGACGTGCTTTCGTCGGATTACGTGCCCTTCAGCCTGATCCATGCACCCTTCATCCTCGCCGACGAGGTCGAGAGCATCGACCTGCCGAGCGCGATCGCCCTGGTGACCGCAACGCCGGCACGCACCGTCGGCCTCACCGATCGCGGCCGGATCGGCGTCGGCCTGCGCGCCGATGTAGCGCGTGTCCATCGGCCCGAGGGCATTCCGGTGGTTCGCTCCGTATGGCGCGAAGGACGGCGTGTCGCATGATGGCCGCGGAAAATCAGGGCGGGACGCTCATCGTCGTCGTCGGCCCGAGCGGCGCCGGCAAGGATAGCGTCATGGGTTTCGCCGCCCGCCACTTCGCGCAGCGGCCGGATATTCTCTTCGTCCGACGGGTCATCACCCGCCCCTCGGATGCCGGCAGCGAAGTGCACGAAAGCGTCTCCACGGCGGAATTCGAAGAGATGCAGCAAGTCGGCGCCTTCGCCGTTGCCTGGCAGGCGCACGGCTTGAGCTACGGAATTCCGCGTGAGATCGCCGACAGGATCGAAAGCGGTATGACGGCAATCGTCAACGGCAGTCGCGCAGCCCTTCCCGCCATCCGAGCCGCCTTCGGCAAGGTGGCCGTTGCCCTGGTCACCGCCGACGCATCGGTGCTCGCAAAGCGCCTCGCCCAACGTGGTCGCGAAAGCGAGGAAGACGTGCTGCGTCGACTGAAGCGGCAGGTCCCCGACGTCGTGGCCGGGCCGGACGTGACCGTGATCGACAATAGCGGCCGGCTCGACATTGCCGGGCAGCGTTTCGTCGCACTTGTCGAACAGCATTGCGCCAAGGCCCCCCACCCCGCCTGATCGCCGACCCTCGGACAATTTCGCCCGAGCCCCGGATCGAAAGACCGGGGCTTTTTTCTTGGCGATTGCGTCCACGGGCCGCCTTACCTCCTGGCAGAGGGTCGAACATTTTTTTCGCTTGCCGCCGGCTTATTATGTATATACATTATCGCAAGAGAAGGGCGGAAAGCTTATGAACGAAAACGCCGACATGAAAGCGGAACGCAGCAGTCTCTGGCGCAACGTGCGCCTTGCGACGCTTCGCGAGGATTTGGGCCCGCTCGGCATTGTCGAAACGGGCGCCGTGGCCGTGCGCGGTGGTCGGATCGTTTATGCCGGCGCCGAAAGCGAACTCCCCTCTCGGCTGTCCGGCGCCGACCGGCTGATCGATTGCGAAGGCCGCTGGATGACGCCGGCGCTGATCGACTGCCACACCCATATCGTCCATGGCGGGAACCGTGCCCGTGAATTCCAGATGCGGCTCGAAGGCGCTAGCTATGAAGAGATTGCCCGCGCCGGCGGAGGAATTGTCTCCACCGTAAAGGCGACCAATGCTCTGTCAGTCGACGAGCTCGTCGAAGCCGCCCTTCCGCGGCTCGATACGCTGCTTTCCGAGGGCGTTGCGACGATCGAAGTCAAATCGGGCTATGGCCTCAACATCGAGGCGGAACTGAACATGCTGCAGGCGGCGCGCAAACTCGCGCAAGCGCGCCCGGTCCGCATCGTCACCAGCTATCTCGCCGCCCACGCCACGCCGCCGGAATACAAGGGCCGGAACGCCGACTATATCGAAGATGTCGTTCTCCCCGGACTAAGCCAGGCCCATGCGGAACGACTCGTCGACGCTGTCGATGGCTTCTGCGAGGGGATCGCCTTCTCACCGGCCGAGATCGCCCGTGTGTTCGACCGGGCCAAGGCGCTCGGCCTGCCGGTCAAACTTCATGCCGAACAGCTTTCCGATCTCGGCGGTGCGAAGCTTGCAGCCTCCTATGGCGCGCTTTCGGCCGATCACCTCGAATATCTCGATGCGGACGGCGCGACCGCCATGGCGAAGGCCGGTACCGTCGCCGTCCTGCTGCCGGGAGCATTTTACACCCTTCGCGAAACGCAATTGCCGCCGGTCGAGGCGCTGCGCGCCGCCGGCGCGCGCATCGCGATTGCCACCGATTGCAACCCGGGAACCTCGCCGCTGACGTCTCTTCTCCTGACCATGAACATGTCGGCGACGCTCTTCCGCCTGACGCTGGAGGAATGCCTCGCCGGCGTTACGCGCGAGGCGGCGCGCGCGCTTGGTATCCTCGGCGAGACCGGCACGATCGAAGCGGGAAAGTCGGCCGACCTTGCTCTCTGGGACATCGAGGCGCCGGCTGAGCTGATCTACCGCATCGGGTTCAACCCCCTCTCCGAGCGGATTTTCAAGGGTGAAAGGATTGCCCGATGACCATTGTTCTGAAACCCGGTTCGGTACCGCTCAAGGACCTGGAGGCGATCTATTGGACGGGTAAGCCGGCCCGCCTCGATCGCGCCTATGATGCCGGTATCGAAAAGGCCGCAACCCGGATCGCCGAGATCATCGCCGGCAATGCCCCCGTCTACGGCATCAATACCGGCTTCGGCAAACTCGCCTCGATCAAGATCGACAGCGCCGATGTTGCCACCCTGCAGCGCAATCTGATCCTGTCGCATTGCTGCGGCGTCGGCCAGCCGCTGCCGGAGAATATCGTGCGCCTCATCATGGCGCTGAAGCTCATCTCGCTTGGTCGCGGCGCGTCCGGCGTGCGCCTCGAACTCGTCCGCCTGATCGAAGGGATGCTCGAAAAGGGCGTCATCCCGCTGATCCCGGAAAAAGGCTCGGTCGGCGCTTCCGGCGATCTCGCGCCGCTCGCCCATATGGCCGCGGTGATGATGGGCCATGGCGAGGCCTTCGTCGCCGGCGAGCGCATGAAGGGCGATGCTGCCCTAAAGGCCTCCGGGCTTTCCCCGGTGACGCTCGCCGCGAAGGAAGGCCTGGCGTTAATCAACGGCACCCAGGTTTCGACGGCACTGGCTCTGGCGGGCCTGTTCCGTGCCCATAGGGCCGCCCAGGCGGCGCTCATCACCGGCGCGCTCTCGACCGATGCGGCCATGGGATCGTCAGCCCCGTTCCACCCGGATATCCATACGCTGCGCGGCCATCGCGGCCAGATCGACACGGCGGCCGCACTCCGGAGGCTGCTTGACGGGTCGGTCATTCGCCAAAGCCATCTCGAGGGCGACGAGCGCGTGCAGGATCCCTATTGCATCCGCTGCCAGCCGCAGGTCGACGGCGCCTGCCTCGATCTGCTGCGCTCGGTTGCCGCGACCCTCACCACCGAGGCCAATGCCGTCACCGACAATCCGCTGGTGCTCTCCGACAATTCCGTCGTCTCCGGCGGCAATTTCCATGCCGAGCCGGTCGCCTTCGCCGCCGACCAGATTGCGCTCGCGATCTGTGAGATCGGCGCCATTTCGCAGCGCCGCATTGCGCTCCTCGTTGACCCGGCCTTGAGCTACGGTCTGCCCGCCTTTCTCGCCAAGAAGCCGGGCCTCAATTCCGGGCTGATGATCGCCGAAGTTACCTCGGCCGCGCTTATGTCGGAGAACAAGCAGCTCTCGCATCCCGCCTCCGTCGACTCTACGCCGACGTCGGCCAACCAGGAAGACCACGTCTCCATGGCCTGCCACGGCGCCCGCCGCCTGCTGCAGATGACCGACAATCTGTTCTCGATCGTCGGCATCGAGGCCTTGGCCGCCGTCCAGGGCATCGAATTCCGGGCACCGCTTGCGACCAGCGCGGAACTTCAGAAGGCGGCCGCAGTCGTGCGCGCCGTTTCCCCGACGGTCGAGGAGGATCGCTACATGGCAGACGACCTCAGGTCCGCCGGCGAACTCGTTGCCTCCGGGCGGCTCGCAGCCGCCGTCTCCGACGGCATTCTCCCGCGACTGGAGATTTGACATGGCCGTCTACGAAGTCCGGCAGGGCACCTCGCCCGTCATTCTCGGCTTTCCGCACACGGGCACCGACGTTCCCCCGCCGATCTGGCAGCGCTTGAACGACAACGGCCGTATCCTCGCGGATACCGATTGGCACATCCACGAGCTCTATGAAGACCTGCTGCCGGAAGCGACCATCGTCCGCGCCACCTTCCATCGCTATGTCATCGACGCCAATCGCGATCCGGAGGGCGCCAGCCTCTACCCGGGCCAGAACACGACCGGCCTTGTTCCGGAAACCGATTTTGATGGCGTGCCTATCTGGAAGGAAGACGAAGGCCCGACGGACGCGGATATTGCCGCGAGACTGCGCGATTTTCACGCCCCCTATCACGCCGCGCTCGCCGCCGAGATCGACCGGGTCAAGGCCATTCATGGCGTGGCGGTCCTCTACGACTGCCACTCGATCCGCTCGCATATCCCCTTCCTGTTCGAGGGCAAGCTGCCGGACTTCAATATCGGCACCGATATGGGCAAGACCTGCGCCCAGCAGATCGAGCGTACGACGGCGGATATCGCAAGCAAGGCAGAGGGTTACACCCACATCCTGAACGGACGCTTCAAAGGCGGCTGGACGACCCGTCACTATGGCCGCCCCGAGACCGGCGTCCATGCGATCCAAATGGAACTCGCCCAATCGACTCATTTGGCGACGGAGGCGCCGCCCTTCGCCCTCGACGCAGGCAAGGCCAAGCTGCTCCGCAGTCATTTGAGGGCGATCCTGGAACAGATCGAAGCGATCGCCCTCGGTCTTCGCGATAACTAAACTTACAGAATTGAACAAACACAGACACTTATGGCGGAATGCTGATCCGATAGCGCAGCACATTCTCCAGCATCCCGCCGAAACCGCAATTGACAGGGAGTGAGGCATGACCATGAACAATCCGCGCCACAACATCCGCGACGTGCGCAGCCCGCGTGGCACCGAGATCAGCGCCAAGAGCTGGCTGACGGAAGCGCCGCTCCGGATGCTGATGAACAATCTCGACCCGGAAGTCGCCGAGAACCCGCACGAACTCGTCGTCTATGGCGGCATTGGCCGGGCCGCCCGCACCTGGGCGGATTTCGACCGGATCGTCGCGACGCTGAAGGATCTCAACGAGGACGAGACCTTGCTCGTCCAGTCCGGCAAGCCGGTCGGCGTCTTCCGCACCCACAAGGACGCGCCGCGCGTGCTGATCGCCAACTCCAACCTCGTGCCGCACTGGGCGACCTGGGACCATTTCAACGAGCTGGATAAGAAGGGTCTCGCCATGTACGGCCAGATGACCGCCGGTTCGTGGATCTATATCGGCAGCCAGGGCATCGTGCAGGGCACCTATGAGACCTTTGTCGAAGCCGGCCGCCAACACTACAACGGCGACCTCAAGGGCAAATGGGTGCTGACCGGCGGCCTCGGCGGGATGGGCGGCGCCCAGCCGCTTGCCGCCGTCATGGCCGGCGCCTGCTGCCTCGCCGTCGAATGCAATCCGGATTCCATCGATTTCCGTCTCCGCACCCGCTATGTCGACGCGAAAGCCGAAACGCTTGACGAAGCGATGGAGATGATCAACCGCTGGACCGCCGCGGGCGAGGCGAAATCCGTCGGTCTGCTCGGCAACACGGCCGAGATCCTGCCGGAGATGGTCCGACGTGGCATCCGCCCGGACATGGTGACCGACCAGACCTCCGCCCATGACCCGATCAACGGTTATCTGCCGAAGGGCTGGACCATGGCCGACTGGAAGCAGAAGCGTGAAGGCGATCCGAAAGCCGTCGAAAAGGCCGCCCGCGCCTCGATGCGCGAGCATGTCGAAGCGATGATCGCCTTCCAGGACATGGGGATCCCGACCTTCGACTACGGTAACAACATCCGCCAGGTGGCGAAGGAAGAGGGCCTCGAAAACGCCTTCGCCTTCCCTGGCTTCGTGCCGGCCTATATCCGCCCGCTGTTTTGCCGCGGCATCGGCCCGTTCCGCTGGGCGGCGCTGTCCGGCGATCCGGACGATATCCGCAAGACCGATGCCAAGGTGAAGGAGCTGCTGCCCGACAACAAGCACTTGCACAACTGGCTCGACATGGCCGCCGAGCGCATCGCCTTCCAGGGCCTCCCAGCGCGCATCTGCTGGGTGGGTCTTGGCGACCGCCACCGCCTCGGCCTCGCCTTCAACGAGATGGTCAGGACCGGCGAGCTCAGCGCACCGGTCGTCATCGGCCGCGATCATCTCGACTCCGGCTCCGTCGCCTCGCCGAACCGCGAGACCGAAGCCATGAAGGACGGCTCCGACGCCGTGTCCGACTGGCCGCTCCTGAACGCACTGCTCAACACCGCGTCGGGTGCCACCTGGGTCTCGCTGCACCATGGCGGCGGAGTCGGCATGGGCTTTTCGCAGCATTCGGGCGTCGTCATCTGCTGCGACGGCTCGGAAGATGCCGCCCGCCGCATCGAACGGGTACTCTGGAACGATCCAGCAACGGGCGTCATGCGCCATGCCGATGCGGGCTACGACATCGCGGTCGATTGCGCCAAGGAACAGGGCCTGCGGCTCCCGGGCATCCTCGGCAACTGACGAAATGGCGGGAAGCTGCCCCGCGGCCTCCCGCTGCCCGGCTCCTACGATGTCGCAATCCTGGCACGCTTGCCGTCGAGCAAAAGGAGCAGCACCAGCCCTGCGAGCCCGGCCGCAGCGCCGTCCCGGAATAGTCGCTGAAGCGCGTGCCGATCGCAAAGAGCGCAGTGCTGAACGCCCCGCCCAAAAAGATGTTCACCGCGATCAGCGAACTGCCAAGCCCCGGCCGATCGGCGATCAGGTCCTGGAGGTAGGTGATCGGGATGCTGATCAGCGCCGCCGCACCGAGGCCGCTGGCGAGGGTCAGCGCATAGACGTGCCAAGGCCGATCCGACAAGCCGAGCAGCGCCAGATAGACCACGTAGACAGCGGTGCCGAGCGCCAGGGCATCGACATGGCTGAGGCTGTATTGAATGCGGCCCCAGACCAGAATGAAGGCCACTTCCAACAGCGCCACGAGGCCGACGATGCCGATGTCGGTAGCGGTGCCGCCGGCCGCACCGGTGACGATCAAGGGAAGGACCGCCGCATTGACATGCAGGGTCGAGGAAATCAGCGCGATGGCGACAAGCCGCCCGAGTACCCGCGGCGACAGGATCTCGCCGAGGGACGCGAGATAGGAAAGCCGTTTGCCGAGGGCTGAGCCGGCACCGGCTGTGGGCGGCAACAGGAAAGCGACGAGGATGAGGTTGGCGGCGCAGCCGAGACTCGCCAGCAGATAGGCCGGCAGCATGCTGCCGCGCGCTGCGAGCACGAAGCCGACCACGCCCGGGACCAGCACCCAAGAAAGCGAGATGGCGGCCCTCACTGCCGAGTTGACCGCAGCCGCGTCCCTGCCGCCCATGTGGTTGGCCGCTGTGCGTACATTGGCGAAGAGGAGCGAATTGAGGGCGCCGTAGATCGGCAGGAGCAGCAGCGTGGCAATCACGAAGCTCGCCTTCGCCGGCCAAGCATAGACCATCCCATAGCCGACAACGCCGAACAGAATGACCGCCAGCATCAGCGTGCGGTAATTGCCGACGCGGTCCGCGACGATGCCGACGGTGACGCTGGCAATGACGTTGAGTAGGGCGGCGGCGAAGATCAGCGCCGAATAGAACGCGTTGCCGAGGCCGAGTTCGGTGATGCCGACCACTGACTGATAGGGCGAGGTCGCGGCGCCGGCGAAGCCGAAGAGGAATATCGCGAGCATGCTCGCGCGAATGACCGGGTTTCGCATGGCCGTGAGCAGCGACGAAGACATGGAGGGGTGTTCCGCGGAAGGGGCGAGGTCAGTTCTGTCCGCCCGAGGCATCGAGCGGGGTCGTGCGGCTGCGGCGTCAGGTCCAGCGGGCGGACAGCCGCGCCTTCGGGGTGAAGTCGAAATCGCGATCGAAGGGGAAGATTGGCCGCTGGCGGCGCTCGCTCGCGAGCTTCTCGATGTCCTGATTGACGACACCGTCGGTGAGCGCCATCAGGTTGGGCTTGGCGATCGGCGCGAGTTCCGGTGAAAGGTAACCGGACTTGACGACCAGCAGGCGGACCGCCTGCGGGTCGAGACCGAGCCGGCGGAAATCCTCGATATTGTGATAGGGCCGCCGCCGGGCCGAAAGCACGACGGTGATGCCGCCGACCTGAACCACCGCCTGCCGTTCCGCAAGCAAGCCGGGATCGTAAAGCCTGACGATCTTCGCCGCGGCTTCGACGGCAGCACCCGAGGGGTCGAGGCTGCCGCCGATCCGAAGGGCCAGGGTCGAGCCTTCGCTTGCGGCAAAGCATGCCTCTACCGCCGGCCGATCGGCAATTCCGGCAATGAGCGCGTCCTGCCAATCACGTGCCAGAAGCGCCTTCAACACGTCGGCGCGGTCGCCGACGCCGCCGCCGGTCGGGTTGTCGCCCGAGTCGGCGAGAACGATCGGTCGCGTCGTTGCCGCTTCGGCAATGTCGAGCATGGCTTCTAGGGCTCCGGTCACCGAACCGAAACGGAATTTTTCTCGGGCATCCCAGTAGCTTGCGGCGATTTCCTCCGCCGCTTTCAAAGTGGCTTCCTGGTCCGATCCGGTCACGACCGCGCAGGCGGTGGCCCGCGGCTCGTCCGCCCAGACATAGCCGACCATCAGATTAGCATCGAGGATGCCGGCCCGAACATTAATCTCGGGCAGGACTCGATAAAGGCTTGCCGCAGGCTCGTCCTCCGTCGAGGTCCTCTCTCCTGGCAGGAGCAGCGGCACGGGCGCCCAGGCGACGCCCGGCCGAGCGCCGGTGCGCAGCACCTCGACCAGCATCGTCCACGCCCTCACCATGGTTTCGCGCGTATCGATATGCGGCGCCGTGCGATAGGCGGCGAAAATATCGATTTGGTCGATGATCCGCTGGCTGACATTGCCGTGCAGGTCATAGCTGACGGCAATCGGGCAGCCGGGACCGACGACGTCACGGGCAGCCGAAATCCAGTCGGCCTCCGCATCGTCCAAGCCGTCGACCGTGATCGCGCCATGCATGGCGAGATAGAGTCCGTCGATCGGCACGACTGCCTTCAACCCTTCCAGGAACTCCGCCTTGAAGGCCACATAGGCCGGCCGGGAAACCGGCCCACCGGGGACGGCGCGGGCATGGAGCAGCGGAACGTGTTCCACATCCTCAGCGTCGAGGAAGCTGAAATTGTCGGCCCTCAGCAGTTCCTCGCCCCTCAAGACCCGAAAGTCCTCGACCGACATCAGGACGGGCGAATAGGTGCTGCATTCCGTGTGGATTCCGCCGACGGCGATCCGCATGACTCAAAACTCACAAGATCGGGCTCAGGGGAGCGATCGCCGCAAAGCGCAGCCAGTCCTTCTCAGCCTTTGGCGTCCAGGCCGCCTCGGCGATCGCCGACAGGCGCGGGAAGACGAGCCGGTTGAAATAGCCGCGCGACAGAAAATGCTCCGACCAGATGCAGGCCTGCACGCCCTTCATTCGGCTCTTTAGCTCTTCCGGGAACTCGCCTTCCGCCTCGTAGGCATAGGTATGCGCCGGCGTTGCCGTGCCGGCCCAGCTTGCGCCGGGCTCCTGCCAGGCTTCCGCCTGGGCCATGTCGAGGTAGTAGGCCTGGCCGGGCGTCATGACGACGTCGTAGCCCTCGTGCGCCAGTTCGATGCCGACCTTGGGGTTCTCCCACGCCATCAGCAGCGTGTCCTCGGTTCCGACGCCGCCGCCATGGGCGACCTCGTTCCAGCCGACGAGCTTGCGGCCGCGCGCCGTCAGCATCTGCTTCACCTTTTTGAGGAAGAAAGACTGGAGCGCGAAGGTGCCGGAAATGCCCTCCTCTTCCATCAGCCTGCGTGCCAGGGGCGAGGCGAGCCACGAGCCGTTCGCCACCTCGTCGCCGCCGATGTGGATATACCGGCTCGGGAAAAGCTCAACCATTTCGTCGAAGACCTTCTCGAGGAATTCGTAGGTGAGCGGGACGGCTGGATTGAGCGCGTTGTTGGGATAGCCCTGGACGGAATGATAGCTCTCCGGCGCCTCCTGGCCATCTGCAAGATCGGGAAGTGCCACGAGCGCCGCAGTGCTGTGGCCGGGGATGTCGATCTCCGGCACCACCTCGACATTGAGACCGGCCGCATGGCCGACAATCGCCTTGACGTCCTCCTGGCTGTAGAAGCCGCCCGAGGGCTCCGCCCCGTTGCCGAGCTGCGGCAGCAGCGGCTCGTCAGGCCCGCGCAGTACGCCGAGGGTCGTCAGGGTCGGAAAAGCCTTGATTTCCAAGCGCCAGGCCTCGTCGTCGGTCAGGTGCCAGTGGAAGATATTGAGCTTGAACCAGGCGAGAATATCGATCAGCCGCAGGACGTCGGCAGTCGGATAGAACTGCCGCGACACGTCGAGATGGCAGCCGCGCCAACCGTAGCGCGGTTGGTCGGCGATCGTACCCGAGGCAGGAAAACGGAATCTGCCGGCATGGCTGCGCGCGCCGTCGAGGAGCTGCGCGAGCGTCGTCAGCCCGTACTGCCGTCCGGCTGCCGCGCTATATTCAAGCCGGATCTCGCGGGGGGAGAAGGTAAGACGGTACGCCTCGGGAGCCAGATCAGCACCCTTTGCGAAGACAATCGGCACCCCTTGCTCCGATGGTGCGAGGCTGAAGGGAGAGTGCCCGGCGGCAAAGAGCCGATGAAACAGCGCCAGCACGTTCGAAACCGCCTCGACATCCTCCGGGCTGCTTCCCGCGGCCGGGTAGAGGACCACGGGAAATTCATCTCCTGCCACGGCGTCGATCTTCGCCGGCCAGGGCTGCAGCGCGAAGGGCAGGTCGAGCCGTCCTTCGGGCAGACGGACCGGCGGCGGTTCGCTCGTGGCACCCTCGAGCCTAAGGTCCGAGACCGCCACCGGCACATGCTTGCCATCGGAGAGCGTCAGATAAGCCGACTTCGCCCCGTCGCTGCAGTGCTTGGCCTGCCGGTGCAGACCGCTGACCACGAAGGTCCAGCTTTCCCCCGGCTGAAGGGTCAGCCCCTCGGGCGGGGCGAATTCATGAAAATTGGCGTTGCGGCGCAGGAAGACGGCGTTCTCGCAGGCAGCCGGATCGATGACGCGAGTGAGCGAGGTGTAGACGAGACGGAAGCCGCTCAGCGCCCTGCCGGAGAGATTGAAGAGACTTAAGGTGAAGCGACCGTTGGGGCCGCCATCCGGCTGCCAGGCAGATTCGAGGCGATATGAAACCGGCTGCATCAGCATCCTCCAAGGGGATTGGTCAATAATGGCTGGACTGCGAGAAGGTGCGGGCGAGTTCGGCCTGGCCGGCTGTCAGGCCGCAGTCGACCGGCAGGCACACGCCCGATATGGCGCCGGCTTGCGGCCCGGCCAGGAAATCGACGGCATTGGCGACGTCTTCGGGGTTGACGATGCGCTGAAGCGGATACCAGCGCTTGGCCTCCTCGAAGACCTGCGGATTGGCCGCGGCGCGGGCTTCCCAGGCCTGGGTGCGCACCGTGCCCGGCGCCACCGCATTCGAGCGGATGCCGAACTTGCCGTATTCGACGGCGATGAGCCGGGTCAGATGCAGGAGGCCGGCCTTGGCGCAGCTATAGGCCGGATGTCCGAAGACGCCGACACCATTCACCGAGGCGATATTGACGACCGAACCCCTGCTCTCCTTCAGCATGTCCTCGACCGCCCGGAAGCAGAGGAAGGCGGCTTCGAGATTGAGCGCATTGTCCATCCGCCAGATGTCCTGCGTCGTATCCTGCAGGCTGGCGGCGCGCGCCGCGCCGGCATTGTTGACGAGCGTATGGACGACGCCACGCTCCCCCGCGGCTGCGGCCATGGCCGCCACGCTCGCCGCATCCGTCACATCGCAGGCGACGGCGGCGAACCGTTCCTCTGCGCCGAGTTCACGCGCGACCTTGGCTCCGGCATCGCCGTCCATATCGGCGAGGAGAACGACGTCGTGTCCATCCGCCAGGCGACGGGCAATGGCCCGGCCGATGTCGCCGGCTGCGCCGGTGACGATCGCTACGGATTTCGGCTTGGGCGGTTGCTCTGCCACATCAGTCTCCGAGAAGCTGGCGATCGTCGCCATCCCTATGCGCGACCAGCTGCTGCTTGATGCGCCTGAGCGTTGCGGTGGCCTGCGGCTGGACACGGTAAGCCACCAGGCTGGCAAGGATGTCGACCAGAGCCACATAGGCGATGCGCGTGGATGTCGGACGGTAGATGTTGTTGCCTTCCGGCAGGTCGACCGGAACGGTGGTGTCGGCGGCGCGCGCCACCGGGCTGCCGGTCTGGGTAAGCGCGATGGTCGGCACCTTCGCTTCGCGGGCAAGGCCGAAGGCACGCACCAGCTCGGCGTTGCGACCCGAAAAAGACGAGCCGATGATCACATCGCTCTGCCTGGCGGCTGCCGCGAGCATCAATTGCATGCTGTGGTCGGAGCTCGCGGTGATGCGCAGGCCGAGGCGGAAGAGGCGGTTCTGCAATTCGCCGGCAATCATCGAGGAATTGCCGCCCGACCCGAAGGCGTAGATCATTTCCGCGCCGGCTAGCCGGTCGGCCGCCTGTTCGAGGGCTGCAAGGTCGAGCGAACGATGCAGCAGGAACAGCGCGTTCTGCGCCTTGGCGATGATGTCCTGGGCCACATCGCCGGTCTCCTGGCTTTTCGGCTCGGGCTTCAGGTAGCGCATCCCGACATAGGCGGTGCGGGCGAGTTGCACCTTGAAATCGGAAAAGCTGTCGCAGCCCAGCCGCCGGCAGAAGCGCGTCACCGTCGGCGGCGAGACATCCGCCTTCCCCGCAAGCTCGATGATCGATGCGTTGACGGCAAATTCGAAGTCGTTGAGCAGAATGTCGGCGATGCGGCTCTCCGACTGCGAGAGCCGCTCCTTTTCATGCTGCAAGGTTGCGAATATATCCATCCGGACGGCCACTCCTATCTGAGCCGCGGGATGCGGGCGGAAATCCGCACGCACTTTTCCTCATCCCGCGACATATTGGGCGTCCTTGGGCTTATAGGCGACGCAGTCGATCTCCACCTTGCAATCGACCATCATCGAAGACTGCACGCAGGCACGCGCCGGCGGATGAGCTCCAAAATATTCCTGATAGATCTTGTTGAAGCTCCAGAAATCGCGCGGGTCGTCCAGCCAGACGCCGACTCTCACCACGTGCTCGATACCGTAGTCGGCCTCCTTCAAAATGGCCAGCAGATTGCCGATCGCCCGGTGGGTCTGGGCGACGATGTTCCCGTCGACGATCTCGCCATTTTCCATGGCAACCTGCCCGGACACATGGAGCCAGCCGTCTACCTCCACGGCCCGCGCGAAAGGCAGCGATTTTCCGCCCGCCCCGATCTCTTCGGTGCCATAGCGTTTGATGGACATCAGGAGCCTTGTGCAAATTATTTTCGCATTACGTTGACAAATCACCACAGAAAGACAATTTTGGCCAGAGAAAAACGCCAATCATGAAAAGAATTTCAATAAGGGGCGAACACATGCGGAATCCCTTCCAGAATCCGTTCCCCGTCAGCGACGCCGCCCGGCGACAGATCTGGGAGATGCTGGTGACGCGGGACATCGACGCTTTCCTTGCCGCCGACTGGTCGCTGGTGGCCGCCGATTTTGTCGAAGAGGGTTTCATCGGCATCGATGGAAAACGGACGGCAAGCCCTGACAATTGGCGGCTGGCGTTTCCGTCGCTTGCCGCCTATCGCGACGAGTGGCTGCGCCAAGCCCTGGATTTTGCCGAGCAGTCCTTCTCGGAGGACGCGCGCACGGCGATTTTCACCACCACGACGCTCGAGGACATCGAGATCAACGGCGATCGGGCGCTCGCCCGAAAGAAGTTCGATGGCGAGATCAGGAAAGCCGACGGCAGCGCCGATGTCCTGAAGTGGCAAACGGTCTATTATTGCAGGCTGCATGAAGGCCGGTGGAAGATCTCTGGCTTCACCGGTTATCTGCCGAATCCGATGGGTGATTGAGGAAGGCGACGGCATTGCGCATTTTTACAGCGGCCCTGGCAACCGAAACGAACACCTTCTCTCCCATCTGCATCGACAGGCGCGCCTTCGAAGCGTCGCTTTATGCGCCTCCTGGCAAGCATCCGGAAACGCCGACGCTCTGCACCGCGCCGATCACCGTGGGCCGCCGCGTGGCGGCGGAGAAGGGCTGGCAGCTGATCGAGGGCACCGCGGCCTGGGCGGACCCCGCCGGGCTGGTCAACCGGCAAACCTATGAGACATTGCGCGACGAGATCCTCGGGCAATTGCGTTCAGCCCTCCCCGTCGACGCCGTGGTGCTCGGGCTGCATGGTGCGATGGTCGCCGACGGCTACGAGGATACGGAGGGCGATCTCCTGACGCGCGTGCGCGAGATCGTCGGGCCGGAGGTGCTCGTCTGCGTCGAGCTCGATCCGCACAGCCATCTTACTGAAAAGCGTGTTGCGGCCGCCGATTTCTTCGTCTTCTTCAAGGAATTTCCGCACACGGATTTCGTCGATCGCGCCGATGACCTCTGGCGCATTGCCGTCGACACGCTCGAAGGGCGCGTTCGACCGGTCATGTCGGTATTCGACTGCCGGATGATCGACGTCTTTCCGACGTCGCGCGAACCGATGCGCAGCTTCGTCGACAAGCTGATGCGGATCGAGCGGGAGGATCCGGACGTCCTGTCGCTGTCGGTCGTGCACGGCTTCATGGCCGGCGACGTTCCGGAGATGGGCACCAAGACGGTTGTCGTCACCGATGGCCGTCCGGAAAAGGGCCAAGCGCTCGCTCGCGAACTCGGCCTCGAGCTTTTCGAAAGGCGCGGCACCTTCCGCATGCCGGAAATCGACGAAAGGCAGGCGGTCGCCGCGGCGATCGCCGCACCTGCAGGTCCGGTCGTAATCGCCGACATGTGGGACAATCCCGGCGGCGGCACGGCGGGCGATGCGACGGTCGTGCTCGGGGAACTGCTCGCGAACGGTGTGACGGACGCGGCGATCGGCACCATCTGGGATCCGATGGCCGTGCAGATTTGCATGGCGGCGGGCGAAGGCGCCGAAATTCCTTTGCGCTTCGGGGCGAAATCGGCCCCCGGCACGGGCCATCCGATCGACGGCATCGTCAGGGTGGTGCGGCTGGTGCGCAATGCCGAAATGCGCTTCGGCGAGAGCTTCGCCCCCTTCGGCGACGCAGCGCACCTTCAGTATCGCGGTATCGACATCATTCTCAATTCGACTCGCGCCCAAAGCTTCGACCCGAGCCTGTTCTCGGTGATGGGTATCGATCCGAATGCGAAGAAAATCCTGGTGGTCAAATCCACCAACCACTTCTACGCCTCGTTCTCCAAGATCGCGTCGCAGATCCTCTATTGCTCGGCCGGAACGCCCTACCCCAACGATCCGGCGAAAACGCCCTATCGGCGGGCGCGGCGCGATATCTGGCCGATCATAAGCGATCCGCACCGGCGTGAACATCTCGATACGATACGCGACTCCGCAGCCCAAACGCACACGTCCGGCTCCAGTGCAGCCCGCAGTCGGGACTTCCTCTATGGGGATGACGGGCTGCTGTAATGATCGCCGTCGACACGTCAGCCTCCGTGTCGCTTGTTAGCGGAGCGGCGAAGGCGGTGATGCCGCCTCTTCCTTCAGCCAGGAAGCGAAGATTTCTGCGGCGGGGGCCGGTCGGCGACCTTTTGGCGTGACGATCCAGTAGGCGATCCGATCGGACCGGACCGAGTGCGCGAAAGGTTGCACGAGCCGTCCGGCCGAAAGATGGTCGCGCACCATATGCAGGCGCCCGATCGCGACACCTTGCCCATTGAGAGCCGCTTGAAGCACGATGTTGTAGTCGGTCAGCTGAAGTATTCGGCCGCGCCGATAGTCGACACCGGCTTCGCCGCACCAAAGCTGCCAGTCCACGGGCTTGCTGGACTCGAGCAGGGTCTGGGCGAGCAGATCCGCCGGCCTTGCGAAGCGTGATCCATCGCCGTAGAGGGTCGGGCTCAACACGGGGCTCAGCTCTTCGTTCATCAACCGCTCCGCCAACATCCCATCCCACTGCCCGGCACCGAAGCGTATGGCCAGGTCGACATCGCCGGTTTCGAAGGTCGTGAGACCCAATGTCGGCTCGAGGTCCACCTCGATCTCAGGATGCTCGATCATGAACCGGGAAAGACGGGAGACCAGCCAGTTGGCGGCAAAGGAGGGAAGGACGCTGACGCGCACGCGTTGCCTGGCAGCGCGGTAGCGAATCTCGGAAGTCGCGCCGGCGATAATCCCGAAGGCTTCGGTGGTCCTGCCGAGATAGTCCGCCCCCTCGATCGTCAATTCGATGCTCTTGGCTTTGCGGACGAACAGCCGCACGCCGAGCGTCTCCTCGAGCTGCTTGATGTGGTGGCTCACTGCGCTTTGGGTGATCAGCAACTCTTCGCCCGCCTTGCGGAAGCTGAGCAAGCGACCCACCGCTTCGAAGGCCCGCAAGGCCTGCAGCGGCGGCATGGTGCGGGATGTGCGCATGGGCTCTTTCGTCGTGGCATTAGCGTAATCGATCGCACCATAGCGCAGTTTGAATTGGAAGCAATCGAAGGACCGTCGCATTCTCTCGGCATTTCCAACGGGAGACCGCCATGTCAGCGACCATCGCATCCAAACTTTCTGCCCTCGGCCACCGATTGCCGGGAGCTTCGGCGCCGGCGGCGAATTACGTCTCGACGGCTCGAACCGGCAACCTCCTCACCGTTTCGGGGCAGATCAGCGTGAGGGATGAAGAGGTCCTGACCGGGATCCTCGGCACCGGCGTTTCTGAGGAGGCAGGTCGCATCGCGGCCGAATATGCTGCGATCGGCGTCCTCTCGCAGATTGCGGCGGCAACCGATGGCACGTTGGCGGCGGTCCGGCGTGTCGTTCGGCTCGGCGTCTTCATCGCCTCGACGCCGGCCTTCACGGCGCACTCGCAAGTCGCCAATGGCGCATCGGACCTGTTCGTCGAGGTGTTTGGCGAAGCGGGGCGGCACGCGCGTGCCGCCGTGGGCGTGGCCGCGCTGCCCGCCGGTGCCATGGTCGAGGTCGACGCACTGGTGGAGCTGGGGCCTGCCGCATGAAAGAAGCACTCGACGTGGAGCAGCTTCGTGCGGAGACTCCCGGCTGTGGGGCCGGAATGCATTTCAATCATTCCGGCGCCTCGCTGCCCTCGCAAGCGGTACTTGCGGCGATCTGGGACTACCTGCGCAAGGAAGCGATCGAGGGACCGATGGAAGCGGCGAGTGGAACGAGCGCGCTTCTGGAAGAGGTGCGCGCCGACACGGCCGCACTGATCGGCGCCGATCCGAACGAGATTGCCTTCCTCACCAGTGGGTCGGCCGCCTGGGGCGCGGCTTTCTCGGCCTTGCCGCCGCTTGTCGCCGGTGACCGGATTCTCGTCGGTCGCCAGGAATGGGGCGGCAATCTCGCCACAATGCAAGAGGCCGCGGCGCGGGCCGGAGCGCGGATCGAGACAATTCCCGCCCGTGATGACGGCAGCGTCGACGCCTCGGCGTTGGCATCGATGATCGACGATCGCGTGCGTCTGGTATCGCTCACATGGCTTCCCGCGAATGGCGGCCTCATCAACGACGCGGCGGCCGTGGGCCGCGTGACCAAGGCGGCCGGCATTCCCTATTTCATCGATGCCGCCCAGGCCCTCGGCCAGATCCCGATCGATGTCGCCTCGCTCGGATGCGATGTATTGAAGGCAACAGGCCGGAAATTCCTCCGGGCGCCGCGCGGCACGGCGATCCTCTATGTCAGACAAGAGTTCCTGCCACGGCTGACGCCGCGCTCTCTCGATGTGCTTTCGGGGCCGATCGTCGATGGGGTCGTCAAATTCCGCAACGACGCACGCCGGTTCGAGGCGGGCGAGATTTCGCCGGCGCTGATTTTCGGGTTGGGCGCTGCCATTCGCCAGGCACGGACCCTCGGCATCGGAGCGATCCGCGCGCGGATCAGCGGACTCTCCAGCGCGCTGCGCGACAATCTGCGCGGTATTCCGAATGTGACGCTGCGGGATCTGGGAACAGAACTCTCCGGTATCGTCTCCTTTACGGTCAAGGGCGTTCCGGCGGCCGACATTCGTGCGGCACTCGCCGAACGGCAAATCGCGATCGGTGCGAATGGTGTTCCCTATACGCCGCTCGATATGACCGCACGAGGACTGGACCATATCGCCAGGGCGTCGGTAAGCTATCTGAACACGGCGTCGGAGATTGCCTTACTGTCAGAGGCAGTGGCCGACATGGCCAGGCGAGTGTGACGTCGCTCAATATCAGCCGCCAGTTTGTGAACCTGTGAGGGCAAACTGGGCAAAAGTGAAAATCGGAGCATACGATGGATTTGGGTATCAAAGGCAAGCGGGCGTTGGTCTGCGCCGGTTCCAAGGGGCTGGGCCGAGGCGTCGCTGAAAAGCTCGCCGAGGCGGGCGCCATCCTGACGCTCAATGCGCGCGAGCCGAAACAGCTTCGCGAGACGGCGCGCGCCATCGGCAAGGAATATGGCGTGGAGGTCGGGATCGTCGCCGCCGACGTCACCACGGAGGATGGCCGCGAAGCGCTCATGCGGGCGGAGCCGCGTCCGGATATCCTTGTCACCAATGCCGGCGGGCCGCCGCCCGGCGACTGGTCGAGCGTGACCGAAGACAATTGGCTGGAGGCGATCAGGGCCAATATGCTGGCGCCGATCCTGCTGATGAAGGCCTTGATCCCCGGCATGATCGAGCGGAAATGGGGTCGCATCGTCAATATCACCTCGGCCTCGGTGAAATCGCCGATCCCAGAACTCTGTCTCTCCAACGGCGCCCGCACCGGGCTCACCGGCTTCGTTGCCGGCACGGCCCGTCAGGTCGCCCGTCACGGCGTCATCATCAACAACCTGCTGCCCGGTTCGCATGAGACGGAGCGTCTGGAAAAACTGCTTGAAAAATCCGCCAAGGCACGCGGGATTTCGCTCGAAGAGGCTCGCGCCGAGGAATATGCGCAGAATCCGACCGGGCGCATCGGCACGCCGAGCGAGTTCGGCGCCGCCGCGGCATTCCTGTGCAGCCAGTATGCCGGCTATATCGTCGGCCAGAACCTGCTGCTCGACGGCGGCGCGCTCAATTCGACGCTCTGACTGCGCCGGCACTCATTGTTCAATCGACGATCCGCCGGACCATGATGATGTCGTCGACTTCCCGGCCGTTGCGGATGCAGCCGCCGGGAATGCGACCGACCGCTTCGAACCGCTCGCGGCGGTAAAAGGCGATTGCCGCCGCGTTTTCAGCGCTGACCGACAGCTCCAATTGCCGGATGCCTTGATGCCGCGCGTGGTCGGTCACCGCTGCGAGCAGCAGCCCTGCGGCATCGCTGCCGCGCAAGCTCCGATGCACGTAGACCATGACCACGGTGGCGCGATGCGCCATCATGCTGGCGCTCTGCCGCAGCAGGCCCATGATGCCCACCGGTTCGCCGCCGCGGAAGGCGACGAAGACGGGATTGTCGGTCAGCCGCCGGCGCCATTCTTCGTCTGGAAGCTTTTCCCAATCCGCCGCGCTGCTGGCAAAGGAATCGGGCTCGGTGCGCAGCGCCTCGAGGCGGATGCGCCGGAAGGTCCCGACCTCGTCGGGGCCCAGCAGTCGTATCGCCACGGTCACGCTCAGGCCGCCGGATCGAAGAGGGCCAGATCGATGTCGGTCATCTCGACCCGACGCTCGAAGGCAACGCCATTTTCGTCGAACAGGTGGCAATCGCCGGCGCGGATGCCGGTCGTCACCTGTTCTTCCGCGCGGATGACGGCGGTACCCGGCAGCATGGCGCAATAGTTCTCGCCCTCGCCACCGAGCGAAGCGTAGGCAACCGTGTGTGCTCCGAGGCGCTCGATGACCGACGGGTTGATCATCAGCGTCAGGTCGGCGGAGCCCGTCTGGATGTGCTCCGGCCGCACGCCAAGCGTCAGCGAACGGCCAACCATGCCGCTGCGGGCCGTAACCGGTACGACCGCGGTCTGTCCTCTGTAGTCGATTTCAACGCCGTCCTCGCGCACGCCGATGCAGGTGACCGGCAGAAAATTCATCTTCGGATGGCCGATGAAGCCGGCGACGAAGATGTTGGCCGGTTTGTGATAGAGCTCGAGCGGCGCGCCCGTCTGGGCGATCTCACCGGCATTCAGCACGACGATTCGGTCCGCCATCGTCATCGCCTCGACCTGGTCGTGGGTGACGTAGATCATCGTTGCCTTCAGTTGCCGGTGAAGTTTCGCAAGCTCGATGCGCATATCGGCGCGCAGCGCGGCATCGAGGTTCGAGAGCGGTTCGTCGAAGAGGAAGATCTTCGGCTCGCGCACGATCGCCCGGCCGATCGCCACGCGCTGGCGCTGCCCGCCCGAAAGCATGCCCGGTTTCTGCTGCAGCCGCTGGTCGAGATGGAGGATGCGCGCCGCATGCTCGACCTTCGCCTTGAGCTTCTCCTCCGCCATCTTTTCCACGCGCAGCGGAAAGGCGATGTTCTCGAACACGGTCATGTGCGGATAGAGCGCGTAGGACTGGAAGACCATGGCAATGCCGCGCTTGACCGGCGGCAGGTCGTTGACCCGCTTGCCGTCGATGACGATGTCGCCGGCCGTCGTCTCGTCAAGACCGGCGATCATTCTAAGCAGCGTGGACTTGCCGCAGCCGGAGGGGCCGACGAAGACCACGAATTCGCCGTTCTTCACCTCGAGTTCGATGCTCTTCAGCACCTCATAGGTGCCGTAGAATTTTTGAACCTTGTTGAGTTTGAGTTGTCCCAAGTCACTCTCTCCGGCCGCCGGCGAAGGCGGCTTATCCGCGAATTGGAGGGACCGCGGGAGCTGAGCCCCGCGGTCCTCTCGGGCTTACTTGTACTGTTCGAGATCGGCAGCGGCCTTTTTCAAGGCATCGGCCGGTTCCGCCTTGCCGGTGACGACCGACTGGACCATCTCGATCATGGTGTTCTGGAACCCTTTGTAGTCCTTGAAGAGCGGCTCGGGTCCACCATAGGCGATCCCGTCGATCAAGGGCTTCCAGGATGCATCGGCCTTGACGAATTCATCGACGTTCGGCGACGGGCGCAGCGGCGTCAGCCCCGCGCCGCCCTGCAGTTCGTACTCGCCCTGCGGACCGGGAGAGGTGATGAACTTCGCGAATTCGATCGCCTTTTCCTCGACGCCCGTATCCTTGAAGATCGCCAGGCTGTCGGTGATCAAGAGCGTGCCTTCGCCCTTGGCCGAGGGGCCGAGCGGCAGCGGCGCAATGCCCCAATTGATCTTCGTTTCCTTCAGGCGCGCGGCGGCGCCGGAGCCGGCCTGGATCATGCCGACCTTGCCGTCGAGGAAGATGGCCCGAATTTCGTTTTGCTCGTACGCGGTTGCGCCTTCGACGGAATAGGGCGTGATATCCTTGTAGGCCTGCAGCGCCGCCAGCACTTCGGGGCTGTCGATGACGATCTTATCGCCGTCGATCACCTTGCCGTTGTTGGTGTAAACCCAATGCATGAACTGGTGCATCGTGTTGTCGAAGGTTTTCGCCGGCAGACCATAGCCCGGAATACCGGTCTTTTCCTTGATCTGCTTTGCGAAGGCGATCTCGTCCGCCCAGGTCTTCGGCGGCGTCTCCGGGTCGAGACCGGCCTGCTTAAAGAGGTCCTTGTTCCAATAGAGTGCCTTGGTCGAGAAGGCGATCGGCACGCCCCACTGATTGCCCTCGAAGGTTACCGTGTCGACGATGTTGGGGTAGTAGCTCTTCTTCTCTTCCTCGGTCATCGGCACCGGAACGATCAGTTCGTTCTCGGCGAATTCCTTGAGGGTACGGGATCCGACATAGGCCATGCCAACCGGCGTGCCGGCCGCGGCGAGCGTCGTCGCCTTGTCCTGGCACTGCGCCCAGCCGACGACTTCCGGCGTCACCTTCCAGCCGGGGTTCTTGGCTTCCCATTCCTTGATGTATTTCTCGTGGATCGGGTCGATCTTGTCGCCGCAATAGATCCAGCTGATCTCCTGGTCGGCGGCCTGTGCGGCGAGCGCGGTCGATCCTAGCAGGGCAAGCGCAAGAAACCCGGTTTTGTAAGCGATGGTCACTGTAAGACTCCCGTTCTCTGGTGGTTGCTTATTGTTTCACCGCGCCGGCGGTCAGACCGCTGACGAGATAGCGTTGAAGGAAGAAGATGACGATCACCGCCGGCGCGATGCCGACGAAGCTTGCGGCCATCAACTCGTTCCAGACGACTTCCTGGCGGCCGAAATAGGCAAAGAGCCCGACCGGCAACGGCATGTATTCGGTCTTGGAGTTGAAGGTCAGCGCGAAGATGAACTGCTGGGCATAGGAGCCGATGAACGTTGTGATCGCGACCACGGTGATGCCGGGCATGGCGATCGGCAGGATCACGCGGCGAAGCGTATAGAAATGGCTGGCGCCATCGACGAAGGCCGCTTCGTCCAATTCGCGCGGGATGCGCAGCATATAGGTGCGCAGGAGCCAGATCGCCGAGGGAATGAGGAAGGCGACCCCGGGCACGATCATCGCGAAATAGGTGTTAAGCACGCCCATGCTGCGCATCAGCCGGAAGAGCGGGATCAGCAGCACGGCGCCCGAAAACATGTTGACCGCGAGGAAGGCGCCGAGCAACGCCCCGTTTCCCCGAAACCTGAAGCGCGCGAAAGCGTAGGCGGCCGGCACGACCAGCGCCAGCACGACCGCCGTGACGATGAAGGACACGAAGAACGAATTGAAGATGTAGCGGGCAAATCCCGGCACGCTTACCCACATGGTCCTATAGGCTTCGAAGGAGCCGTTCTCAGGCCAGAAGCGATAGGGCGAGGAAAACAGCAGGCTGAGCGGTTTCAGCGACACCAGGAAACCTTCGACGAAGGGCGCCAGAATGAAGCTCAGGAAGACGAATATCCCTGCATAGATGCCGACGAGCTCGTACCAGCGGTAGCGGTTGATCATGGCCGGCTGGCTCATCGGCTTTCTCCGGAGGCAAGGCGGTGCGTGACGCGGAAATAGGTGATGCAGAAGATCGACAGGAAGATGCAGATCAGCACCGCACGCGCCGCACCCTCACCGTATTTCTTCGAGCCGATGGCCGTTCGATAGGTGTCGATGATCATCGTCGTCGTGTCGCCGTTCGGGCCGCCTTGCGTCAGGATCCAGATGATGTCGAAGGAGTTGAAGGTGGCGATCAGCGACAGCATCGACATGGTGATCATCGACGGCACAAGCAGCGGCAGGGTGATGCGGCGGAAGCGGTAGAAACGCCCTGCGCCGTCCGTCCAGGCGGCCTCGTAAAGATCCTGCGGGATCGCCTGCATCGAAGCGAGCATATAGAGGGTCACCAGCGGCACGCCGATCCAGACATCGGTGATGATCGTTGCCCAGAAGGCCGTCGAGCCGTGCGCCAGGAAGGCGACCGGGCCGCTAACCAGCCCCAGGTTCTGCAGCAGGCCGGAGATCATCCCGAACTGGCCGTTATACATCCAGCCCCACATGAAGATGCCGATCGCCATCGGCACGATCCAGGGCGGCATGGTAAGCACCCGGAACAGCGCCCGCCCCGGCACTGCGGCATTCAGCATCACTGCGCCGAAGGTGCCGATGATCATCTTGATCGCCACCGAAAAGGCGGTCCAGACGAAGGTCCGGATGATCACTTCCGCAAAGGTCGCGTTGAAAATATTGTCGTAATTGGCAGTGCCGACCCATTTGGTGGTCTTCTTGAGCGAGGCATCCGTAAACGACAGAATGAACGTATCGACCAGCGGATAGGCGACGATTACCGTCACGTAGAGGACGGCCGGAAGAAGCAGTATCCAGGCGAAGATGACGGTGCTGCGGCGAACACTCATGCCCCTGCCCCTCAGGCCGCACGGGCGTGCAGGGCTTCGTCGAAGCGGTCCCAGAGCGGCCGGAGATCGATGACCTGCCGCTTCATGCGCGCCTCGTCCATGGAGAGCGCCAGGATGCCTGCCTCCAGCGCATCGAGCGGCGAGACCGGCAGCGGTCCGCCGTGCTTGACATGGGCGATGATCTCGGCCGCCATCTGCTCGTCCGCACCATAGTGCTGCGAGAGTGCTGTTTCCGTCGCATATTTCTTCTCGACGACCTTCCTGCCGGAGAGCGCCTCGTGGACGTCGAGATAGCCGCGGATGAAGTCGCCCTCCGCCATGCCGCGCGAACCCATCACGCAGAAGCGGCGGAACTGGTCCGGCACGTTGAGGTTCGTGTGGAAATTCATCGCCACGCCATTGGCGTATTCGATGATCGCAACCTGATAGTCGATGATGTCGCCGTCGCTGTCGAAGACCTTGTCGGAGCCGAGCCAGCCGCTCGGCTTGCGGTGAAACAGTTGCAGGTCGTTGATGCCGTCGCGGGCGGGATCATTGGCTGGGGTGAAACTCTTGCGCCCGCCGAAGCTCGCCACCCGCTCCGGCCGGGCGCCGACGACGCCGTTATAGAGGTCGAGGTCGTGGCAGCATTTCTCGAGCATGAAGCTGCCGGCATAGCGTCCGTAGCGGCGCCAATCGCGCATGAAGAAGGCGCCATGATAGGGTTCGATATGCTCGGCCGCCTCGATCGAAACGATCTCGCCGAGGGTTCCAGCCGCCTGGGCGGCGCGAAGATCGCGGTACATAGGCGCATAACGCAGCACCAGCCCCACCATCAGCCGGTCGTGCCCATGCTTCGCCAGCAGCGCGGCAAGTTCGACGCTCTGCTCTATGGTGCTGACGATCGGCTTTTCGCAGAAGACCTTGAGACCCGCCTCGAGTCCGATGCGGATGTGATCCAGATGCATGTGGTTCGGCGAGCCGATCATCAAGAGGTCGAGTTTTTCGCCGGCAATCAGTTCCTCCGGCTTGGCATAGGCCTTTCCCGCCGAAATGCCCTCTTCCGCAAGCGTCGCGAGGCCGGCGGGGGCGGGGTCGACATAGCCGGCGATCACGAAGCTTTCGTCGATCGCCTTGAAGACATAGCCCAGATATCCGAGACGGAATCCGAGTCCGATTATCCCGACCTTCATGCTGATGCCGTTCCCGTTTCGTAATTTATTTTCGTAGACTGGGATAGAATTTTCATCGCGTCAACAGAAATCCAAACATTCGGAGAAGATGTGAAATTCATTTTCATAGGCCGGCGAACGCCGCTTCCCGTCAGGGCTCCCGAATGGCACGCCTGACGCTATGCATGGGTGCGTCCGGCGAGCGTGCGCTCCAGCGCCTGAAGCAGGTCGTGAATGAGCACGGCGAGCGCCGCAACGATGAGACCGCCCTGCAGGACAAAGGCGAGATTGTTCGACTGCAGGCCGGCAATGATGACCTCGCCGAGGGTCTTGGCGGCAACGGTCGAGCCGATCGTTGCGGTCGCGAGGCTGATCACGACCGAAAGTCGGATGCCGGTGAGGATCACCGGCAGCGCCAGGGGAAGCTCGATCTGAAGAAGCCTTTGGCGTTCGGTCATGCCCGCACCGCGCGCCGCCTCCATCACCGCAGGCGGCAGCGTCGTCAGCCCCGTCAGGGCATTCTCGAAGATCGGCAGCAAGCCATAGAGAAAAAGCGCGATCAGCGTCGGCTTCTCGCCGAAGCCGAAGATCGGAACCGAGAGCGCCAGCACCGCCACGGGTGGGAAAGTCTGGCCGATATTCACGAGGCTGCGCGACAGCGGCAGGAATTCGGCGCCCATCTCCCGCGTCACGAGGATCGCCAGCGACACGGCAACAAGCGTCGCGGCGAAAGTCGCGACGAGCACGGTTCGAAGATGGAGGAGCGTCAGCCAGAAAATGCTGCCCCGATTGTAGACCGCCGGCGCATTCTCCTGCACCAGCGGCTTGAATAGCGGCTCGAACCAGCCGGGCTGCAGCAGGAAGGCCAGCAAGACGAGGAATACCGCCAGCCGCAGGAGCGTCGGGAGCGACGGCATCACCGCGGCCTCGCGGCACGTTTGACCAGGCCGTCGAGGCTGATCTTGCCGAGGATGGAGCCGTTCGCCGCCGCAACCGGCAAGGCAGAGCGCCCGGACCACAGGAGTTCGGAAAGGGCCTCGCGCTGGCTCAAGGCCTCCGGTATCGGCGTGCCCTCCGCCGCACCGGGTTCGACGGCGTCGCCTGCCGTCTCGATGGCCAACAGGCGGAATGGCCTTTCCGTCGCGCCGATCAGTTCCTCGACGAAAGGCGTTGCCGGGCGCACCAGCATCTCGGCCGGCGTTCCGTGCTGTACCACTTCGCCCTTGTCCATGACGGCGATCCGGTCGGCGAGATGGAAGGCCTCCTCCATGTCGTGGGTGACGAGGATGATCGTCGTGCCGAAATGCTTCTGGATGGCGAGCAGGTCGTCCTGCGCCTTGGCCCGGATGATCGGGTCGAGCGCACCGAAGGGTTCGTCCATCAGAAGCAGGTTCGGCTCCGCCGCCAGCGCCCGCGCGACGCCGACGCGCTGCTGCTGGCCTCCGGAGAGCTCGTGCGGATAGCGCGGCCCGAAGAAATCCGGATCGAGCTGGAAGAGGGTCAGCAGTTCTTCCACCTTGGCCTTGATCCGCGTCCTTTCCCAGCCGAGCAGCGTCGGTACGGTGGCGATGTTCTCGGCGACCGTGCGGTGCGGAAAGAGGCCGTGCCCCTGGATCGCATAGCCGATCCGGCGGCGCAGTTCGAATTCCGGCACCAGGCGGTTGTCCTCGCCGTCGATCCGGATCATGCCGGAGGTCGGCTCGACCAGACGGTTGACCATCCTGATCAGCGTCGTCTTGCCCGAGCCCGATGTCCCGACGATGACGGTGATCGTATGCGGCATGACGGTGAGCGAAACGTCGCTCACCACCTCGGTTTCGTCGTATCGCTTGGTGACCCGGTCGAATTCGATCATGTGGCCTTGCCCCGGCTGTGTTTCGGACCCGTCACTTCGATCAGGGCGTCGAGGACGATCGCTGCGGCAAAAGCGAGCAGGACGGTCGGCACGGCACCAAGCAGCACGAGATCCATGGCCGTCTGGCCGATGCCCTGGAAGACGAAGACGCCGAAGCCGCCGCCGCCGATCAGGGCGGCGATGGTGGCAAGCCCGATATTCTGGACGAGCACGATGCGGATCCCGGCAAGAATGACCGGAAAGGCCAAGGGAAACTCGACTCGGGCGAGCCGCTGCCCTTCGGTCATGCCGAGCCCGCGAGCGGCATCGTTGGCCGCGCGCGGCACGCCGGCGAGGCCGACGACCGTGTTGGCGACGACCGGCAGCAGCGAATAGAGAAAGAGCGCGACGAAGGCCGGAGCGACGCCGATGCCGCGCACGCCGATTGCATGAGCGCCCGGAACATGCGTCGCAACCCAGCCGAGCGGGGCGATCAGGATGCCGAAAAGGGCGATCGACGGGATCGTCTGGATGGCGTTCAGGACATTCAAGAGCGCCGCCCGCAGCCGATCTACGCGATGGCAGAGAATGCCGAGCGGCAGTCCGACGGCGGTTGCCACGGCGAGCGATCCAAGCGCCAGCGTCAGGTGGCGGCCGGCCTCGGCCCAGAACGTCTCGGCACGACTCGCATATTCCTTAAGGATCGACAGACCATTCCATTGCCCGGTGGCGAGCATTGCGCCGATGAGCGCCAAGGCCCCCGCGAGGAATAGAAGCCGGAGGCCGGGTCCGGGGTTCAACCGAGTCAACGCATCGGCGACCAGAAGCGCAAAGGCAAGGACGAGTATCCAAAAGCCCGAGGCCGGCGAGACGCGGGCATAGGCATTGTCCGCCGGCGTCAGGCTGGCCGCAGCGCTGCCGATGAGAAAGCAGAGTGCGACGAGGGCCGCAAAGGCCGCCGCCATGCGCACGAGAACGGATGTTCTCAGGACCGCAACGATGGCACCGGACATTACAAGAGCAAGAAGTCCGTAGCCGAGCGACGGCGGCAATGCTTCCAGGATCGCCTTTCCCTCCCCCTGGACGATGCGGTTTGCCCGGAATGTCGCGAAGGGGGCAAGAAACGCCCCATAAAGCGCCAGAGCCGCAATGATTACGCCGAGCTTATCGATAATAGTAAGGGGTCTGCGCTCTATTTCCCGGATGACACCGATCGCCATGAATTGATCCGCTCGCCCCATCTTTTGCGGGGGTTGTCCGATCCAGCATCGGACACCCCCCGTTCATCAGCCTACTTCAGGAAGCCGTTCTTCTTCAGAAAATCCTCGGCGACCGCCTTCGCCGGTTCGCCGCCCACCTGCACGCGGCCGTTCAGTTCCTGCAGCGTCACGAGATCGAGCTTCTCGAAGACGGGCTTCAAAAGCGTCTCGATATTGGGATTTTCCTTCAAGATGGCCTCCCGGATGATCGGCGTCGGCTGATAGACCGGCTGCACGTTCTTGTCGTCCTCGAGGACGACCAGGCCGGAGGGCGCAATGCCGCCATCGGTACCATAGACCATCGCCGCATTGGCGCCGTTCGTCTGGTTGGCGGCCGCGGCGATGGTCGCTGCCGTATCGCCGCCCGACAGCGTGATCAATTGCTCCGGCTTCAGCGTGAAGGCGTAGGCGGTCTGGAATGCCGGCAAGGCAGCCGCGGAGTTCACGAACTCGGCGGACGCCGCCAGGATGACCTCGCCGCCGTCGCTGACATATTTGCCGAAGTCGGAAAGCGTCTTGAGGCTGTTCTTCTCGACCACCTCCTTGCGCAATGCGATCGCCCAGGTGTTGTTGGCCGGCGACGGTGTCAGCCAGACGATCTTGTTGGCATCGTAGTCAAGCTTCTTTGCCAGTTCATAGCCTTTGGCCGCATCCTTCCAGGCGGGATCGTCTGCCTTCTCGAAGAAGAACGCGGCGTTGCCGGTATATTCGGGATAGATGTCGATTTCGCCGGCCGTGATCGCCTTGCGGACAACAGGCGTAGCGCCGAGTTGGACCCGGTCGGTGGTCTTGATGTCGTTGGCATTCAACACGGCGAGAATGATGTTTCCGAGAACGCCGCCCTCCGTGTCTATCTTGGAGGAAACCACGACGTCGGCCTTGGCCGCGGCGGTACTCAGAGCAAGGGCTAGAGCGGTGCCGATAACTGTGTTCATCAGGGTCAGGCGCATGATTGTCTCCCTCAATTGATCGCAGCCGCCACGGCTCTCCGCTGCGTCCGGTTAGAGCATCCATATATGTCAGGGTTCCGCAAAGAACAGGGCAACGACCCTTTAGTACTTGCGGTTGAGCTTCGGGTCGACTGAGGTCAGAACACGTACTAACAGGTTGCAATCGATGGCGAAGTCGGTCACTCTTACGCGAGGCCTCCCTTACAGCAGCAGTTCTCCGTGCCCGGTGGCGGCTGATCGCCACTTTCGTCATTCCAGAATGCCAGCATGAGCCCGGTCGGCCTGAGGCAACGGCATTTCCGCACCGGCCGCAGCGGTCCTTGAGAAAACAGTCGGGGGATGTGATGACCGTCTATGTGCTAGCGCTTCTCATCGGCGTCGTCGCAGGGTTGCGGGCGATGACCGCGCCAGCTGCCGTCAGCATCGCCGCCGCGGCCGGCTGGCTGCCGATTGCCAGCACCTGGGCGGCCTTCATGGGCTACCGCTTCACGCCTTATATCTTCGGCCTGCTGGCGCTCGTCGAATATGTCACCGACCAGCTGCCGGGCACGCCGAGCCGCACGGTGCCGCAGCAGTTCGGCGCCCGCATTGTCAGCGGCGGCTTTTGCGGCGCGGTCATCGGCACGGCAAGCGGCTCCTTGGCCGGCGGTGCCATCGCCGGCGTTATCGGTGCGATCATCGGAACGCTCGGCGGTTATCAAGCGCGCAAGCGGCTCGTCGCGATGACCGGCGGCAAGGACCTGCCGATCGCCCTTCTCGAAGATCTCGCCGCAATTCTGCTGGCCTATTGGGTGGTGTCGTCATGAGCAGGCAATTCGATGCGATCATCATCGGCGCCGGTCAGGCCGGTCCGTCGCTTGCCGGCCGATTGACGGAGGCCGGCAAGACCGTGGCGCTCATCGAGCGCAAGCTTTTCGGCGGCACCTGTGTCAACACCGGCTGCATGCCGACCAAGGCGATGGTCGCGAGCGCCTATGCGATCCACACGGCGCGCCGCGGTGCCGAATACGGCATGACGACCGGTCCTGTTTCGGTCGATTTCGCCCGGGTCATGGCGCGAAAGGAAAAAATCCGACTCGAGTCGCGATCGGGAATCGAATCCTGGCTCAAAGGCATGAAGAACTGCACGGTGCTGGAAGGCCATGCGCGCTTCGAAGGTCCAACCGAGATCCGCATCGGCGAGGAGCGGATTTCCGGAGAGCAGATCTTCCTCAATGTCGGCGGACGCGCCGCGATCCCGGATTTTCCGGGCGTCGACGAGGTCCCTTATCTCACCAACAGCTCGATCATGGAGCTGGCCCACCTGCCCCGGCGTCTCATCATCATCGGCGGCAGCTATATCGGGCTTGAATTCGCACAGATGTTCCGCCGCTTCGGGTCCGAAGTCACCGTCATCGAGAAGGGCCCTCGCCTGATTGCGCGCGAGGATCCCGACGTCTCGGATGCGATCCGCGCCATCCTCGAACAGGAGGGAATCCACATCCGCCTCAACGCCGAATGCATCCGCTTCGCCAGGCACGCCGACGGCATTGCCGCCGGGGTCGACTGCACGTCGGCCCCCCCGCAAGTCGTCGGCTCCGACGTGCTGCTTGCCACCGGCCGCCGCCCGAACACCGACGATCTCGACCTCGACAAGGCGGGTGTTACGACCGACGCACGCGGATACATCGAGGTCGACGACATGCTGCGCACCAACGTGCCGCATATTTTCGCGCTGGGCGACTGCAACGGACGCGGCGCCTTCACTCATACATCCTACAACGATTTCGAGATCGTCGCCGCGAACCTCATCGACAATGACCCGCGCCTGGTCAGCGACCGCATTCAGACCTATGCGCTCTACATCGATCCGCCGCTCGGCCGGGCCGGCATGACCGAAAACGAGGCGCGCCGGACCGGCCGCAAGCTGCTGATCGGCACCCGGCCGATGACCCGCGTCGGCCGTGCCGTCGAGAAGGGCGAGACGCAGGGATTCATGAAAGTCATTGTCGACGCCGACACGAAGGACATCCTCGGCGCCTCGATCCTCGGCACAGGCGGCGACGAGGCCATCCAGAGCATCCTCGACGTCATGTATGCGAAGCGGCCCTACACCACGATCAGCCGCGCCATGCATATCCACCCGACCGTGTCGGAATTGATCCCCACCGTATTCGGCGATCTTTCGCCCGCGACGTAGCGCAAGAATTTTAGAGCACTCCAGTCAGTTGGAGCGTCTGGTAGCCGGCCAGCAGGGTGATCAGAATTCCGACAAGCCGCAGGAGTGTCTTCTCCTTCAGCGCCTTGACCATCCAACCGGCCAGCGGCGCCGCCAGGACGCCTCCGGCGATCAGACCGCCAATCGATGCCAGATAGTCGCGGAAATGGCCTGCTTCCTCCCAGTGGCCGGTTACGATCATGGCGAGGAAGCTCAGCGAGACCGAAAGCGCAATCAGAAACTCGCTCGCATTGACGGTGCCGATGACGAAGCGCGGCTGTCCGCCGGCGCCGAGCAGGCCGGTCGTCGCAACGGGACCCCAGCCGCCGCCACCGGCCGCATCGAGGAAGCCGGCAGTTGCGCCGAGCGGCGCAACGATTCGCATTTTCACCGGGTTCGTCGGAATACGATGAAACGACCGGTACAACAGCCAGCTCCCGATGATGGCGAGATAGGCTGTGACGAAGGGCTTGACCTGGTCGCCGTCGAACGAAGTGAGGACGAAGGCGCCGAGGGTGCCGCCCCCGACGCCGAAGGGCACGAGGCGCCGGAACAGTTTCCAGTCGATGTTGCGGTGATAGAGATGGGCGGAGCCGGAGGCGGCGGTGGTGAACAGTTCCGCGGCATGGGCCGATGCCGAGGCTTGTGCCGGCGGCACGCCGAAGGCGAGGAGCACCGTCGACGAGATCACGCCATAGGCCATTCCAAGAGCACCATCGACAGCCTGAGCCAGAAACCCGACCGCCGCGAACAGTAGGAAGTCTTCCATGGGAGGCTCCGCAACAGGATTCGTTTAACATAGCGAAGCCTCGCGTGCGCATCGACACGGAGGCTTATCGCTCGACCGAACTGCGTTCATGGTGCCCTCGGGCTCGCAATAAACGGAGCATGCGTTCTGCTTGTTCCGCGAGTATGGTTCAATCCGGGCGTGTTCTTCAATACTGTAGGATCGCAGGGTGCCTACTGCATTTCTTCTTAAATCGGCGTCGATTAAAGAGGAAGACATGCAGCAATTCAAAGTGCTGTAGCGCGTCGCTCAGACGAACTCGCTTTGAGCACGCTTCAGCCATGCGGAACAAGTCGACTGAGCCAAATTCGGAGCCAACATTCTCGATCGAAAATAGCACGAGCAGCTGACCGTCAGGGCCGCCATTTGCGGGCGCCCGTTGGCGCCCGCGATTTCTGGCCATCGCTATTTTACCGGGATCATCAGGTGGGCATAGGGCGTGCCCGCCCACATGACATAGGGCATCGTCGTGTCGGGCTTGGGATCCGTCGGATAGCCTTGCATCATGTCCGTCGCGTTGACGATCATGACATGCGGCCCGGTCTGCACCCAGTTGTTGCCCTCTTCGGGCTTCGTCGCATAGGGATCGGTATTGCTCGCGTCGGTGCCGCCGGCCAGCATGTACATGAAGCCCACCTTGCCTTTGGGCGGCTCCTTTTTGCCGATCCATGCCATCGCCCATTCCATCGCATTGGCATCGCCGCACATCGGGTCGGGGCCGGGCGTGACCGGGTTGTCCGGCATGCACCAGAAACCGTTCGTGCCCTCCCTCAAGGTGCGCATCGTGCCCTTCTCATCCATGGCATGGATGGCAGCGCCGCTTGCGACCGCAGCGGGCGCTGCGGATTCGGCGCTCTTGATCAGCGCAGCGTCGTCGGCGGCTGCGCCCTGCCCTGCGACCAAACTGCTCGCCGCCAAAAAGGCAGCAGCCGTCAGAAGCCGTTTCATGGCCGTTCTCCCGGATCGTGTTCATGGTTTCATGCTATCGGCCCGCGGCTGTGTCTAACCGCATTAGCTGACGCTAAAATAATAGCAGAGCGGGCTCAACCGGACAATTTGGCAAGGCTGGCGCCATCGGCAACGCTCGTCGCCTGTGCGGCACGCGTTCACCTTCCACGGCTGAACCACCGCAGCGACATGCAGGAAAGCCCGGCGTCGATCTTCCCAATCTCCGTCGTTTTCAACGGCACCACCTTATAGCCGGCCTTTTCGAGCATCTCGATCGTACGCGGAAAATCGGCGCCGACCATCACCACATCGTTGACGCGAAGTGCATTGGCGGCTGGTTCCTCGCCTTCGGGAATGAGCATCTGCCGGAGTTTCTTGAAGGCGCCCGAGCGCGCCAGGCGGCTGGTGGAGAGCACCGTTTCCTCGTCGAGCAGCGAGCAATCGGTCTTGAAGTGGAGGACGCCCTCCGGCGTTTCAACAATCTCGCTCTTGCGGCCGAGCTTGTCCAAGCAAGCCTGCAATGCCTCGGCCCCCGCTTTGTCGGTGCGGACAGAAAGACCGATCATAACGCTTTCCTGGGTCGTGAGAACGTCGCCGCCATCGGCATAGCCTGCCGGCAGATCGAGGACGGTGTCGAACAGGTCGCGGAGCGTCGGCGCGATCTCTTCGGTTTCCCGAACACGCGTGGCGGCACCCGGGCGCAGAACGATCGCGCCCTCGGTGAAGACCAGCGCCGGGTCTTCGACGAAGATCGAATCCGGGAAGGCCTCCAGCGGCGGCAGTACCGTCGCCTCGACGCCGGCCTCGCGCATCGCCGCCAGATAGGCGTCGTGTTCGGCCTTGACGCCCGCATAGCTTGGGCTGCCGCGGTCCTGCGCCCGCAATCCGCAGACAACGGAATTCGCCGGTTCCCGGGCGATGATCGAGTTGAAGTGATAGACCGGACGCGATGTCATCGAGAAACTCTACCCCTCTCAGTTATCCGGAAATCCGGCTGACGAATTCAGGATTGCCGCGCAGCGTATTGCTGACCGTGCAGATTTCCACTTCCGCCGCTTCGGCGATTGCGTGGCGCATTGCGTCGTCGATATCGCCGCGGATGACGAATTCGATATCGAAGCGTGCCACGCGCGACGGTTCGTCCTGCGCCTTTGCGCCGGTCACGTTGGCCGATATTTCCACGAGCCTGTCGAGCAAGCCGAAACGACTTGCAGCGATCCGTGCGCTGAGCACCAGGCAACTGGCAAGCGAAGCGTAGAGAAGGTCGAGCGGGCCGAACCCAGCCGGCGACGGGCTCGTGACGATGTCGAGCGCACCGCCGGTCACCGAGGTCACATGCGGGGAACCCGTTCGCCCGACGGTCGCGCCCGCGCCGGTCTGCCTCGTCTTCACTCTGAGCTCGGCCATCGGGCTTCCTCATCCATCTGCTGAGAAGACAATATTCCAGCTATTTCGGGATTCGGCCATGGAGATCAAAGTCGATTTCAGGATCAGCCCTGGCTGCGCGGCCGTGCCGGGGCGAGCGACCTTCACCGCCCGACAGCTTCTCCGGTGTTCTTCAGGAAGAAATGAACCTTCGCCATGTCGATCGGAACTTCGATCACGTCGTCCGGTGCGATACGTGCCGCGGCGTGCACCTGGGCGGTGAACGAGGCCGATCCTACTCTTCCGATCACCAGCGTGTGGGGACCGAGCGGTTCGATATCGCGCACCTGCAGCTTGATCTTCGGAAAAGCCGCATCGGTCGCAATCGTGTGCTCGGGGCGGATGCCAAGCACAACCGCCTCGCCGATATGGGGAGCAAGCCTCATGGCCAGGTTTTCCGGAAGCGGAAAGGCGACGTGGCCAGGCGCTCGGAACGAGAGCCCCGCTTCGCCGCGTTCGACAATGCCGTCTATAAAATTCATGCTCGGCGCGCCGATGAAGGCGGCAACAAAGAGATTGGCCGGCGCTTCATAAAGCGTGATCGGATCGGCAGCCTGTTCGATGCGCCCCTGGTTCATCACCACGACGCGGTCCGCCATGGTCATGGCCTCGACCTGATCGTGCGTCACATAAACGGCCGTGGTCTGCAGCCGCCGGTGCAGAAGCTTGATCTCGGTGCGCATTTCGATCCGGAGTTTCGCGTCGAGGTTCGACAGCGGCTCGTCGAAAAGGAAGACGTCCGGCTGACGGACGATCGCGCGGCCGATCGCCACACGCTGCCTCTGGCCGCCGGAGAGCGCGCTGGGCTTGCGGCTGAGATAGGCGCCGAGATTCAGGATACGGGCGGCTTCCGCCACGGATTTTTCGATCTCGGCCTTCGGCGTGCCGCGAACCTTCATGCCGTAGCCGATGTTCTCGGCGACCGTCATGTGCGGATAGAGGGCGTAGTTCTGGAACACCATCGAACAGTTGCGCAAGCCGGGCCTAATATCCGTGACATCGCGTTCACCGATCCGGATCGTGCCGGAAGACGCGGTCTCCAGCCCGGCGATCATTCGGAGCGTCGTCGTCTTGCCGCAGCCGGAGGGGCCAACGAAAACGACGAACTCGCGGTCGGCGATCGACAGATCGAGCGGCGGGATGACGGTAACGCTGCCGAAGGATTTGGTGACTTGTTCCAGGCGGACCTGCGACATTCGAATGCCTTTCTCGAGACCCCATGCCCAAAGCCGGGGAACGCACTGCGAAAGAGGGGCGTCGACTGCCAGCCCCCGTGCGGTGCCCGCTCCGGAACCGGAGCGGGCACCTATCCTTATTTCTGTGGGAGGCCCATCGACGAGCGATAGGCAGCAAGTTGCTTGTCGCGGCCGAACTCGTCCGTCAGCTTGTTCCATTGCTCGGCCACCGTATCGAGTGCCTGCTGCGGCGTCACCTCGCCTGCAAGGGCCTTGGAGAGTTCGATCTCGAGCACCTCCGTATAGGAGAAGTAACCGGGCAGACGCATGTCGAGCGCGATGTTCTTGGCGGTGACCGCTTCCTTTTGGGCGCCGAGATATTCCTTCGCCTCACGATCCGAGAAAATCTTCGACCAGAGTTCGAGATTGGTGGTGTGCGAAAGGCGATACGGGTTGACCCCCGTGCCGCCGGTAATCGCCGCCTGCGCCGAGACCTCGGGGCTCGTCAGATACTGGATATAGTTCCAGGCGGCCTCCTGCTTCGTGGACGAACTCGGCACGGCTGCCTGCCAGCCACCGAAGGCCATGAAGGAGGTCTGCACGACCTGATCGAACTTGTCCCACTTCTTCGTCTTGTAGTTATAGATCTCGTCTACTCCGGGCAGCGGCGCCGAGCCCACCTTGCCGGCGACCTTCGACTGCTTCGGGTCGGCGGCGATAACACCCGTGTCGCCCCAGCCAATCGACTCTGCCACCTGTCCGCCGGCAAAGGCGGCGTTCACTTCACCGAAGGAGAAGTTGAGCGCATTCGGCGGCGCAAGCTTGGAGGCGCGGATATATTCCTCGAGGCCGCGGACCCAGCCGGGATTATTGACCTGCGCGTCCATCGTGTCCGGATCGAAGAACATGCCGCCCGGATTGTCGGGATGGCTCGTATAGCCGGCCACATGGCTGAAGAGGAACCAGAACTGCTGGCCGCCACGGCGGAAGGCTTCTGCGGTACCCCAGAGGTTGTTCGCCGGTTGATTGAAGAACTCGGCGATGTCGAGATACTCTTTCCAGGTCTTGGCCGGCGCCAGGTCGTAGCCGTATTTCTCCTTGAACGCCTTCTGGTTGTCCGGATTCTCGAAGAGATCGATGCGATAGGTATAGGTATGAGCGTCGCCGTCCATGGTCTGCGACAGGACCTTGCCGTTCCATACCATCAATTGTTCGCGATAGACCGGCGCGATATCTTCCCACGCCGCACCCTGCCGCATCTCAGCCGGCATTTCGGCGAGGAAGTCGGTGAAATCCGGCGCCCATGCCGGTGCAAAGGCGATGACGTCGAAGGCGTCCTCGCCGGAGGTCAGCGAGGTCACGATCTTCGGATAAAGTTCGGACCAGGGAAACTCGACGACCTTCACCTTGCCGCAGGTTTTTTCCTCCCAGCCCTTCGCGGCGATCTGAAGCGCCGAAGCGATGTAGGGGCCGGTCTGGGTCGTGGCGGTCAGTTCCACCCCGCTGAAGTCCGGGTCGCAGGCAAAGGCCGTTCCGTTGGCCGCCGCGGCCAGCAAACCGGCGGCGGTGGATGCAAGCAGAAGTCTCCTCATTTTTTCCTCCCTCTGAGTGAACCTTGCGAAGCTGGAGATGCGTGCGGTCACTTGATCGCTCCCAGAAGCAGGCCCGACCGCATGAGCCTGCTCAAGATCCCTGCCATGATCATCATCGGGATGATCGCCACGAGTGCTGCAGCGGATATGGACCACCATTCGTCGCCGCGCTGGCTGTTTTGTCCGGCGACCAGGATCGGCAGCGTCTGCCATTTCGAACTCGTCAGGAAGAGCGCGAAGAGGAACTCGTTCCAGACGAAGGCAAGCGTGATCATGAAGGTCGCGATGAGGCCGGGTTTCGACATCGGCAAGACGATGCCGAAGAAAATGCGCCAGGACGGCACGTTGTCTACCATGGCCGCCTCTTCCACCTCGATCGGAAGCGCTTCGAAGAAATCCCGCATCAGCCAGATGACGATCGGCAGCGAGAAGGCGATATAGGCGAAGGTCAGGCCGATATAGCTGTCGACGAGCTTGAAGCCGAGCTTTCCGACTTCCGTATACATGAGATAGAGCGCGAAGGCGGCGACGATCGGCGGAAACATACGCTGGCTTACGAACCAGAAGACGATGTCGTTGTTGCCAAGTTCCGGCCCCGGCAGACGAAAGCGGCTGGAGATCACCGCGAGCGCGAGCGCGGCGATGAAGGAATAGATGAGCGAAATCCCTTGGCCGAAACCGAGCACGTTCCGCCCGAGCAGAAAGCCGCCGAAGGCGACCACCACGAAGATGAGGGCGGAGAGCAGCCGAAATCGAAAGGTGAACCGCACGAGCGCGTAGGCCGCCGTGGCGCCGATGAAGGTTGCAAGCACCGCAGCCGACAGGCTGACGATCAGCGAGGCGATGAAGGTGTTGTAAAAGGCGCCGCGCTCGCCGGAGAGCAGTTCGTTCCAGGCCGTCAGCACCGGCTCGAAATCGACGAACGGCAGATAGGTCGGCCCGCCAACAACGGCAATCGGCGTCTTGAACGAGGTGATCGCCACCCAATAGAGTGGAAACAAGGTGAAGGCGAGCCAGACCAGGCAGCCGCCGAGCGCCAGCCAACGCCGCTTTCCCTGAAGGGTGCGCACGCTCATTTATGCTTCTCCAGATAGGGCTTCAGCACGGCCAGGTAGACGAGGCCGATCACCGTGATGAAGATCAGGAAGAGGAAGGACAGAGCTGATGTGTAGCCGAGATTGAACTTCTTGAACCCCTCCTGATAGGCGAACAGCGTCAATGTCTCTGTCGAGACGCCCGGTCCGCCGCCGGTCATCACGAAGACCGTGTCCATGATCTTGTAGCTTTCTATGAGGCGAATGAAGACGACGGCCGTCGAGATCGGCAGCAGCATCGGAAAGGTGATGTCGCGGAACTGCTGCCAAGGCGTGGCGTTCTCCAGCGCCGCGGCCTCGTAGACGTCGTCCGGCAAGGTTTGCAGCCCGGCCAGCAACATCAGGATGACGAACGGCGTCCATTGCCAGACCTCGACGACGATGATCGAGCCGAGCGCCCAGGCCGTCCGCGTCAGAAATGGGAGGTTCGGAAAGCCGAAGAGCGTCATGAACTCGTTCAGCGGCCCCATCGTCGGGTTGAGGATCTGGCGCGCGACGAGCGCCACGGCGACCGGGGCCACAAGCATCGGCAGCAGGAAGCCGACGCGGAATATCCCCTCGCCCGGCACGCGGGAATTCAGCGCCAGCGCCACGGAAAGGCCGATCACATATTGCAGCCCGACGGAAAGGAAGGCGATCAGCGTCGTCGTGCCGGCAACATGCCAGAAGCGCGGATTGGAAAGCAGGTCGGCATAGTTGCCGAAGCCGACGAAACGGGCCGGCATCGGCGGCACCAGCCGCATGCTCATGAAACTCGTCGTCAGCGAATAGACGAGCGGAAAAATCGAGATCAACAGAACGATGATCAGGGCCGGCCAGATGAAGAAATGCTTGATCGGGTCGTTGCGCGTCATGCCGCCGCTCCGCGCGCCAGCAGCGCCTCGATCTCCTCGAGCTTCGGCATCGCCGGGGCCGTTCCGCGGCGCGTGACCGCAATGCCGGCCGTCGCGCAACCGAACCGTACCGCCTCGACCGGCAAGGCCCCGCGTGCCAGAGCCGCGGAAAAGCCGCCTACGAATGCGTCCCCTGCGCCGGTGGTGTCGATCACCGGACCGCTGGCGACCGCCGGCACGAGCACCGACTGACCGTCGGCATGGTAGAGCACGCCACGCTCGCCGAGCGTGATCAGCGCCGTTTTCGCCCCCTTCTTCAGCAGCACATCGCCGGCGCGGCGGGCATCGTCAGGCGTCGGCAGCGCGAAGCCGACAAGTGCCGCCGCTTCCGTTTCGTTCGGTACGATGTAGTCGCAGAGCGGATAGATGCTTTCAGGAAAAGGCTCGGCCGGCGCCGGGTTGAACACCGTCGTGACGCCCGCGGTATGGGCAATTTTGAGCGCTCTTTCTGCAGCCGCCGCCGGTTGTTCCAGCTGGGTGACGAAGACGCGCGAATTCTCGATCGTGCCACGCGCCGCTTCCACATCTTCGATGCCGATCGAGCCGGCGGCGCCGGGATAGACGATGATGGCGTTCTCACCGTTCTCGTCATTGACATAGATGAAGGCGGCGCCAGTTGGCAGATCATCCATCTGCAGGACCTTCGGCGTCACGCCTGCCTCGGCATAGGTCTTCAGCGCCATCTCGCCGAAAGTATCGCGCCCGAGCCTCGAAATGAACGAGACCTGACTGCCGGCCCGCGCCGCCGCCACCGCCTGGTTCGAGCCCTTGCCGCCCGGACCGACGGAGAAGCCGCTGCCGGTGATCGTCTCGCCGAGCCGGGGCATGCGCGACGCCAGATAGGCCGTGTCGGCCACGAAGATCCCGAGGATCGAAACACCCGTCTTCATGCGTAGCCTCCTCTCTCAAAAAAGCTGCCGGCCGGGTGTTTCAGGCTGTTTCCGGCGGAATAACCCCCTTGGTGATGAGGAAGCAGCCGTAGAACCGCGTCTCGCCGGTGGTGATGACGCAGTAGGCCTTCTTTGCTTCCTCGTAGAAGGCAAAGCGCTCGATGCCGTACATCGGCGTCGGCTTACCCTCGGCGCGATCGATCTCGGCCTGAACTTCGCGCTGCACGGCGGGGATCTCCTCTGGCGCGCCCATCACTTCCATGCGGCCGACCGAAGGCTGCAGCGGCGTGTCGAGCGGCAGCACGGAGAGCACTGCCCTCACCGCGCGGGCGGCCGAAACATTGTCGATATGGAGCAATTTGCCGAGCGTCGTCTGCCGGGCGATGGCATCCGAGGGGAAATTGGTATCGGAAATCACCAGCGTGTCGGCGTGCCCCATCGATCGGAGCGCGTGCAGCACGTCCGCATTGAGCGCCGGGTCGATATTCTTGAGCATGTCGGTCCTCCTCCAAACCATTAATTAGACTGCCGCGCCGCGGCATGGCGCCGCTGGCGGTCTGATCACATATGCAAATGCCTTGTACACACCGCCGGTCGGCCTCCTCCGCCAGGTGGCATGCGCGGACCCTCTACTCGCCGTAGGGGATCCAGATGTTCTTGACGTCGACGGCGCGGCGCAGGAAGGCCGGCCCTTCGGCAGCCGAACGGTCCAGCCAGTCGATCGCCTTGCCGTAATCGACGAAGGTGCGCTTGAGATTGCCGATCGAGAGCCTCTCGACAAGGGTCGATAGCTCCGGCGAACCGAAAGCCCAGAGCGCGTCGACGTCGTTGTGGCCGGCCAGCGTCTTGGCCAACTCCGTCGCCGAACCGGTGACGATGTTGACGACGCCGGCCGGAACGTCGGACGTCTCCAGCACCGAATAGAAATCCGTCGCGGCGAGCGGATGCGGCTCGCTGGGAACGGCGACCACCCGATTGCCGACAGCGATCAGCGGCGCGACGAGACTGACGAAACCGAGCAGCGGCGCCTCCGGCGGGCAGATCACCCCGACGACGCCCTGCGGCTCGGGCATCGCGAGCGCGACGCCACGCAGAGGCGGCAGGTGGACGACGCCCTCATACTTGTCGGCCCAGGCGCCATAGCTGAAGAGACGGGCGATCGCGGCCTCCACCTCAGCCTTCGCATTCGCCGCCGACGCGCCGGTCATGGCGACGATGCGGTCGGCAAATTCCGCCGCCCGGCCGCTCAGATTCTCGGCGATGTAATAGAGGATCTGGGCGCGGTTGTGCGTCGTCGCCGAAGACCAGGCTGAGGCCGATTGTGCCGCGACGACGGCGTTGCGGATATCCTTGCGATTGCCCTCGCCGACTTCGCCGATGACCTTGCCCTTCGGCGTCAGGATCGCGCGAGAATAGTTGCCATCCGGCCGCGCCTGCTTGCCGCCGATGAAGAGCTTGGCGGTGCGGTCGAGCTGCGGCATGGCGAAATCGCCGGCGGCGGCCTTGAGGACCGGCGCCGCGATCTCCGTGCGGAGCTTCCGGCCGAGCCAGGCCCTGGGCTTCAGATATTCGTAGCACCCTTCCTTGCCGCCTTCCCGGCCGAAGCCGGATTCGCGCTTTCCGCCGAAGCCGCTGGAAGCGTCGAAGAGATTGGTGGCATTGACCCAGACGACGCCGGCGGCAAGCTTGGCGGCGACATGCAGGGCGAGCCCGATCGTCTCGCTCCAGACGCTGGCAGCAAGGCCGTAACGGCTGTGATTGGCAAGCTGTACCGCCTCTTCCGGCGTGCGGAACGTCATCGAAACGGCGACCGGGCCGAAGATTTCCTCCGTGGCGACGACGGAGGTCGGTTGCACCGCCGTTAGCAGCGTCGGCGGGTAGAAACTGCCGCCCTTGGGGAGCTCGATCTGCGGCTGGTACAGCGCCGCCCCTTCGGAGACACCCTGGCTGACGAGGTTTTCGATCCGCTGCAACTGCACCGGCGCGACGATCGCCGCCATGTCGATCGCCTTTTCGAGCGGATGGCCGACCCTAAGCGTCCCCATGCGCCGCTTCAGCCGTTCGTGAAACAGCGGCGCCGCACCCTCCTGGACGAGCACCCGCGAGCCGGCGCAGCAGACCTGGCCCTGATTGAACCAGATTGCGTCCACCACGCCTTCCACCGCCGCGTCGATATCGGCATCGTCGAAGACTATGAAGGGCGACTTGCCGCCGAGCTCCAGCGTCAGCGATTTGCCGGAACCGGCGGTTCTTTCGCGAATCAGGCGGCCGACCTCGGTCGAGCCGGTGAAGGCGATCTTGTCGATGTCGTCGTGCTCGACGATCAGCGCACCCGTCTCTCCCTCGCCGGTGACCACGTTCAGGACGCCCGGCGGCAGGCCGGCAGCAGAGGCAAGCTCGGCGAAAAGCAGCGCCGTGAGAGGCGTGAACTCCGCCGGCTTCAGAATGACGGTGTTGCCAAGCGCCAGTGCCGGTGCCACTTTCCAGGCAAGCATCAGGAACGGGAAGTTCCAGGGAATGACCTGACCGACGACGCCGACCGGCACCTGATCGGCAAACTCCGTTTCCTGAAGCTGCGCCCAGCCCGCGTGATGGTAGAAGTGGCGGGCGGCGAGCGGGATGTCGATGTCGCGCGTTTCGCGGATGGGCTTGCCGTTGTCGAGCGCTTCGACCACGGCGATCAGCCGGGCGTGACGCTGGATCGTCCGCGCCAGCGCATAGAGATGCCGGGCCCGGGCGTGGCCGGAGAGCTTCGCCCAGGGGCCTTGCGCCTTGCGGGCTGCCGCCACGGCGGCGTTGACGTCCTCGCGGCCGCCGAGCGCGATCTTCGCCAGCAGCGCACCCGTCGCCGGCTCGAAACTGTCGAGCGTCTTGCCTGATGCGGACACGACGAAGCCGCCGTTGATGAAATGGCCGAACGCGCCCTTGTGGCGGGCGAGCCAGGCCCGGGCTTCGCTATCGCCTTCGGGTGCGGGGCCGTATGACATCTCGTCGAAAAACCTGGAGACGCTCATCGGATTATCCTATCGGGTGTCTGTTGAGGGCCGAGTAGGCGCCGCTGATATGGTGTTCGAGCTGGCGCTCGATGTCCGCCAGGAGGCTCGATGCCCCGACGCGGAAGAGGTCCGGCTCCAGCCATTCGCGGCCGAGCTCCTCCTTCATGAGGAACTGGTAGTTCAGGACGTCCTTCGCCGCCGAGATGCCGCCGGCCGGCTTGTAACCGACCTTCGTGCCCGTCCGCTCCTGATAGGCGCGGATCATCCTCAGCATGACGAGGGTCACGAGCAGCGTCGCGTTCACACCCTCCTTGCCGGTCGAGGTCTTGATGAAATCGGCCCCGGCCATCATGCAGACGAGCGAGGCGCGGGCGACGTTGCGCAACGTCTTGAGGTCGCCGGTCGCCAGGATCGCCTTGACATGCGCATCGCCGCAGGCGTCGCGGAAATCGCGCATCTCATCATAGAGCGCCTGCCAGTTGCCGGTCAGCACATGCTCGCGGGTGATGACGATGTCGATTTCCCTGGCGCCGTCAGCAACGGATGCTTCGATTTCTTTGAGCTTGACGTCATGCGGCACGAGACCGGCCGGAAAGCCGGTGGAAACCGCGGCGACCGGGATTCCGCTGCCCTCGAGCGCCTCGACCGCCGTCGACACGAAGCGGTGATAAACGCAGACCGCGCCGGTCGTGATGTCGCGATCGCCCATGCCGAGCGCATCGAGAAGATCCTGGCGCACCGGCTGGCGCGCCTTGGCGCAGAGACGCTTGACGCGCTCCGTCGTATCGTCGCCATTGAGCGTCGTCAGATCGATGCAGGTGACCGCCTTCAAGAGCCAGGCAGCCTGCGCATCCTTTTTCACGGTCCGGCGACCCGGCAGCGTCGCGACACGACGCTCGGCGGCGGAAAGATTGACACGCTGGTCGAGCACCCAGGAAAGATCGAGATCGACACCGTCGTTGCGGGGCCAGTTATGACCGGCGCCGGCGGGCTCGGCAGCACCGGCCGGCACCCTCTTCACAGCAAGGTCTTCCAAGCGATTACTCCTCGTATCTCCCTGCCGGACCAGGCCCCTGCGGGTCAACCGCCGACTTGTTATTTTTTTATCTATTTTTTGTTATCATTTCATCAGGCTTGATGAGTGTCAAGCGATGACGCGGTCGAAGCGACGAGACTATCACATTTATCCCGTCGGCGCCTCACGCACCGCAAGCGCCGCCTCTCCGTCTTCCGTGATCACCGCCCGGAATGTGGTGAGCGGCGCAAAGAAGGCGGGCTTCAGCCTGCCGATCTTGCTCTTGTCCACCACGAGGTAATTCTCTCGCGCGAGTGAAATCACCTTCTGCTTTACCGGCACTTCATGAAAATGAACGCATGTCGCGCCACGGCTGGGGTCGACGCCGGCCGCCGAGAGGAAGGCTACATTGATGCCGAGGTGATTGAGCGTCTCGAGCCCGGAATTGCCCGAGAAAGAAGCCGAGGACGGGTGGTAAACGCCGCCGAGCATGACGATCCGGACATTGGGCCTGCGGGTCAGGCGATCGGCCACATTCAGAGAATAACACACCGCCGTAATTGAATAATTTTCCGGGATGAGATCGACGAGATACTCAAGCGTCGTGCCGCAATCGATGAAGATCGTCTCGTCGGGACGGATGTGCTGGGCGGCATGGACGCAGGCTTCCCGCTTCGCCGCCGCGTGACTGTCGGCCGCACGCGCGAGATCGTAAGGCGCCTCAGCCTCGATATCGGCGGCCGGAACGATATGCCCGCCGAGATATCCGAAGAGGCCGGGGTTGTTGGCGACGTCGCGCCGAATGGTCATTTCGGAGACGCCCAGCAAGGCGGCTGCATCTTTCAGATGCAGAACGCGCCGCGCCGATAGGGCATTTGTCAAAGCGACAATCCGTGTTGTCTTGCGATTGGCCATTTCCATCCGGAGTCCGCGCCCTGGGCAGGCTTAACCAGGGGCGCGACGAGCTGCAGCCTAACAATCTTTGTTAGAAATATCACAAATGTAAACGTCACCGCAAGTGCGCTGTGCGTTGTCGTCCGGCGCAATACAATCTGGATAGGAAACGCCGTTGCGACACTCAGAAATGAAAAGCGTCGCGCAAACCTCCGGCGTTTTTCGTCGGCCGAAGGTCGAGATCCGCCTCGATATGATCGATATGCTGCAGCATCAGCGCGCAGGCAGCTTCGACATTCTTCTTTTCCAGTGCATCAACGATATGCTGGTGTTCATTGTGGCCGCAGCTTGAGATCACCGATTGCCCATAAAGCGCGATCACGAGCGAGGAGCGCGCAACGAGCTCATCCATGAAGCGCTTGAGAATGGCATTGCCGCTCATGGCGGCGACCGCCAGGTGAAAATCGCCGGAAGCCTTGATCTCGGCGCGGCGGGCAGGTGCGCCGCGCTGATTCATCAACCGCTGCTCTTCCGCAAGCAGCTTTCTGAGTTCCTTGACCTCTGCCTTGCCGATATGGGGCGCTGCCTCGCGGAGTATGACCGGTTCCAACAGCCGGCGGGTCGCGAATATCTGCTGAGCCTCGATCACGGAAGGAAAGGCGACGAAGGCGCCGCGATTCTTCTCGACACTGACGAGCCCCTCATAAGAAAGGGCCTGAAGGGCGGCGCGAACCAGCGTCCGGCTGACATTGAAGAGGCTGCCGACGTCGGTCTCGGAGAGCTTCGTTCCGGGCGCGAGGCGCCGCTCGACGATCGCATCGCGGATCGCGTCGCGGATCTGCTGGGCGCCGGTGTCCATGGCGCTTCCCGCCGGGCTTAGATTGACTGACGTCATGAGGCAGGGAATCCGAACGATGCCGTTACAGTGGGTACAGCGGAAGTTAACCGCTTTTTGCCGTCAATCAAAGCTCAATATTGTATACAATGATAGGCAGTCTTTGAGCACGAACGCCCACAAAATGTGCATCCAACATGGCCCGCCGGCTGCCCAGTTTGGCGACGTACGAAAACATAGCCGCGGATTCAGGCCTTTAGCAAACTGGCACGCTTGATGCTTCTTCTCAGCTGCAAGGAGAAAGCGGGCATGTCCAAAGCAGCAGAGATCGATATCGCTTCCGTTTCCAAGGTCTATGGCGCGACGACCGCCGTCCATGCCATCAGCCTGAAGATTCCGGCGGGCAGCTACTGCTGCCTGCTCGGCCCCTCCGGATGCGGCAAGACCTCGACGCTGCGCATGATCGCCGGCCATGAACGCATTTCCTCCGGCGATATCCGCCTCGGCAGCATCGTGGTCACCGACTTTCCGCCAGCAAAGCGCGGCACGGCGATGATGTTTCAGTCCTATGCGCTGTTTCCCCATCTCGATCTCGTCGACAACGTCGCCTTCAGCCTGAAGATGAAGGGTGTCGAGAGGGAAGAGCGCCGCGCCAAGGCGCTCGAAGTGCTGCGATTGATGCAGATGGAGGCCTATGCGACGCGCCGGCCGGCGCAGCTTTCCGGAGGCCAGCAGCAGCGCGTGGCGCTCGCCCGGGCGCTGATCACCGACCCCGAAGCGCTGCTGCTCGATGAACCGCTTTCCGCACTCGATCCATTCCTGAAGATCCGGATGCGGGCGGAACTCAAGAAACTGCAGAAGACGCTCGGCATCACTTTCGTCCATGTGACGCACAGCCAGGAAGAGGCGATGGCGCTCGCCGACCTGATCGTCATCATGAACGACGGCCGCATCGAGCAGGCGGCAGCCCCGCGAACCGTGTTCGAAAAGCCGGCGACGGCCTTCGTCGCCCGTTTCATGGGCGACCACAATGTTCTTTCCGGCCGCGTGACCGCGATTGGCCGCGGTGTCGTTACCCTGACGGTGCCGGAAGGCCAGACCTTTTCCGTCCGCGACGTCGCCCAGGAGGTCGGCAAGCCGATCGACATCGGCATCCGCACGGACCGCGTGCGCCTCGAACCCGCATCGGACAAATCACTCGGCTTCCAGGGTGTCGTCTCGAATGTCGAATATCGCGGTGCCTCGGTGAAGATCACCGTTATCGGCGCCGGCAGCGACGAATTCACCCTCGTCGTTGCCGATACCGAGTACTTCAGCAAGCCCCTGTCGGCCGGCGACGCGGTGTCCCTGAGCTGGGCCCTTGAGGACGTGATCCCTCTCGGCCGCCTCGCAGCCTGATGCGCGCCGAAATGCGACGATCGACCCGATCCCACAAAAACCATCAATCAAGCACCACGAAAAAGGGGAACGACAGCATGACTAGTGAAACGAAGACTGATAAGGGAATATCCCGGCGCACCCTCCTGAAGACAGGCGCCGCCGCGGTCGGCGCCATCGCCGGTTCCGGCGCCATCACCGGCTTCCCGACGATCTGGGCGCAGAACCCTATCACGCTGCGCCAGTTCGGCACCGGCGTTTCGAACATCAATGCGATCGCCGAGAAGTGCAAGGAAGATCTCGGCATCACCCTCGAGATGACAGCGACCGATTCCGATGCCGCCGCCCAGCGCGCCGTCACTCAGCCGGATTCCTACGACATCGCCGACATCGAATATTGGATCGCCAAGAAGGTCTTCCCGACGGGCGTCATGCAGCCGATGGATGTGTCGAAGATCAAATACTACGACAAGATCGTGCCGCTCTTCATCAACGGCAAGCTCAAGCCGGAGAGCGTCGTCGCCCAGGGCACCGCGCCGCACACCGTCGGCTTCGTCGAGGCGCAGGACTCCAAGAGCTTCGCCAAGGCGCCGACACAGTGGATGACGCTCATCCCGACGATCTACAACGCCGACACGCTCGGCATCCGCCCGGATCTCGTCGGTCGCGAGATCAGCACCTGGGCCGACATCATGGACCCGGCCTTCAAGGGCAAGACGGCGATCCTCAACATTCCGTCGATCGGCATCATGGATGCGGCGATGATCATGGAAGCCCTTGGCAACATCAAATATGCCGACAAGGGCAACATGACGACGGACGAGATCGACCAGACGATCGATTTCCTCATCAAGGCGAAGCAGGACGGCCAGTTCCGCGCCTTCTGGAAATCCTTCGACGAGAGCGTCAACCTCATGGCCTCCGGCGAAGTCGTCATCCAGTCCATGTGGTCGCCGGCCGTCGCTGCCGTGCGCTCCAAGGGCATCGCCTGCAAGTACCAGCCGCTGAAGGAAGGCTACCGCGCCTGGGGCGGCGGCCTCGGCCTCGCCGCCCATCTCCAAGGTGCACAGCTCGATGCGGCTTATGAATATATCAACTGGTATCTCTCCGGCTGGGTCGGCGCCTACCTCAACCGCCAAGGCTACTACTCCGCAGCCATGGAGACCGCGAAAACCCACATGTCCGAGGACGAATGGGGCTTCTGGGTCGAGGGCAAGCCGGCTAAGGGCGACATCCTTTCGCCGGAAGGCAAGGTCATGGAGAAGGCCGGTGCGGTCCGCGACGGCGGCTCCTTCGAGGAACGCATGGGCAAGGTAGCCTGCTGGAACTCGGTGATGGACGAGGACCGCTACATGGTGCGCCGCTGGAACGAGTTCATCGCGGCTTGAGCGAGAGGTTTTGCGCTCTCCCTGGTTTAACTAACCCTCTCCCCGCTCGCGGTGAGAGGGAACCGAGACGTCGCCGCAAGCTCCCTTCTCCCTGCTTGCGGGGAGAGGGTGCCGGCAGGCGGATGAGGGGCTGCCAAAGCTGTATGTATTCGGAAGGATAAATAATGACGGCAGTCGCAACCTCAGGAGAAATGAAAGCCGACAAGGCACGCCGCGGCCTTGCCGCGCCGTCCCGGCTGATCGCCTATCTCCAGGTAGCGCCCCTTCTCCTCATCCTCGGCTTTTTCTTCATCCTGCCGATCCTGATGATCATCGTCGTCAGCTTCTGGGATTACGACTTCGCCGGCCTTTATCCCGACTTCCTGACGATGAACTATACCGACACTCTCGGCTCCTGGGTCACCTGGAAGACCTATCTCAACACGCTGAAATTCACCGCCATCACCTGGGCGCTGACGCTCTTCATCGGCTTCTGGGTCGCCTACTTCCTTGCCTTCCATGTCCGCACGACGACGATGCAGATGGTGCTCTTCCTCGTCTGCACCGTACCGTTCCTGACCTCGAACATCATCCGGATGATCTCCTGGATACCGGTCCTCGGCCGCAACGGCCTCGTCAACTCCACCCTGACCAAGCTTGGCCTCGTGGCGAAGCCGATCGAATGGCTGCTCTATTCCGATTTCGCCGTGGTCCTCGCCCTGGTGCATCTCAACACGCTGTTCATGGTGACGCCGATCTTCAACACGCTGATGCGCATCGACCGTTCGCTTATCGAAGCGGCGCGCGACTGCGGCGCGAGCGGCTGGCAGGTGCTCTGGAACGTCGTCCTGCCGCTTGCCAAGCCCGGCATGGCGATCGGCTCGATCTTTGTCGTCACGCTAGTCATGGCCGATTTCTCGACGGTCCAGGTGATGTCCGGCGGGCAGAGTGCATCAGTCGCGCTGATGATGAAGAACCAGATGTCGCTGCTGCAATATCCGGCGGCGGCCGCCAATGCGGTCGTGCTGCTCATCGTGGTGCTGCTGATGGTTGCGGCGATCCTCAGGGTCGTCGATATCCGCAAGGAGCTCTGACATGAAGAACGAGAGACGCGGCAAGGAATTCTACCTGCTCGCAGCCTTCTTCGCGCTGTTCGTGCTGTTTCTCTACGGGCCGCTTTCGGCCGTCCTGATCCTCTCTTTCCAGGGGCCGGACGGCGGCCTCACCTTCCCATTGAACGGCGTCTCGCTTCACTGGTTCTACAATCTCTTCGAAAAGCAGGCCGTCGGCGATTTCGGCGCCTCGTTCCGCCGCTCTTTCACGCTCGGGCTGATGGTCATGGTGGTGAACGTCGCTGTCGCGCTGCTTGCGGGGCTTGCCTTCCGCCACCGCTTCCGCGGCTCGACCGCCCTGTTCTACATGACCGTCGCAAGCCTGGTCGTACCGTCGATCATTATCTCGCTCGGCATCGGCGTCGTCTTCCAGCAATTCGGCCTGAAACCTGCCTGGTATTCCTCGGGCTTCGGCGCGCATCTCACTTGGGCGCTTCCCTTCGGCGTGCTTATCATGTTCGCCGTCTTCAACCGCTTCTCGCCGGCCTATGAGGAGGCCGCCCGCGACCTCGGCGCGACCTCCTGGCAGACCTTCCGCCACGTCGTGTTGCCGATGATCGCTCCGAGTCTGATCGGCGTTGGCCTGTTCGGCTTCACGCTCTCCTATGACGAGTTCGCCCGCACGCTGATGACCTCCGGCACCTACAACACCCTGCCGCTGGAAATCTACGGCATGACCACCAACGTTACGACGCCGGTGCTCTATGCGCTTGGCACCGTCACGACGCTCTTCTCCTTCACCATCATTCTCGCAGCGCTCGCCATTATCCTCGTGCTTCGGCGCCGCCACGCAAGGTTAAGCTGACGTCCATGCGCATTCTACTCGTCAATCCCAACACGACCGTCTCAACGACCGAAAAGGCGGCGGCCGCCGCACGGGCGGTGGCGGCGCACGGCACCGAAGTCATCGCTGCCACGTCAAGGAGCGGGCCGGCCTCGATCGAAGGGCACTACGATGGAGCGATCGCCGTCCCCGGCGTGCTCATGGAAATACGCGAAGGAGAGGCGGCGGGAGCAAACGCCGCGATCATCGCCTGCTTCGACGATACCGGGCTTGAAGCCGCCCGAGCCCTCGCCGGGATCCCGGTGCTCGGTCTTTGCGAATCCGCGGTGATCACCGCCGCACTCGTTGCCCAGCGCTTCGCCGTGGTCACGACGCTCGAGCGTTCCCGCGTCCTCATCGAAAACCTTGTGCGCCGCTACGGCATGGGCGACCGGGCGAAGGTCCTTGCCGCCGACATTCCGGTCCTCGCGCTTGAAGACAAGGCGTCGAGCGCTTCCGACAAGCTTAGGCGGCGGATCGAACGGGCGCTAGACGACGGCGGCGCCGAGGCGATCGTCCTCGGCTGTGCCGGCATGGCCGACCTCGCGCAATCGCTGCAGCGCGAATACGACATTCCGGTCATCGACGGCGTCTCGGCGGCGGTCAAGCAGGCCGAAGCGCTCGTCGCACAGGGACTCGTGACCAGCAAGCGCGGCTCCTATGCCTCGCCCCTCTCGAAGGCTTATACCGGGGCGATGGAGGCCTTTGCGCCGGCTCGCAGCTGACCCGTGCCGACGAATCCCTATGGTTGCAAAGCTGGTTGTTGACAACGCTCTTCGAAGGTTGAAAGAGTGGTGCTCACTCGAAGCGGGCAGCGTTGGGAGGACTTTGTCGATGCGCGCGTTTCTCGGCCTTACCACCCTTCTCTTCGCGCTTCTTTCCCTCGGCACTCCGGCCGCGGCCGCCGAAGCCGACCGCAAGGTCGAGGTGACCGGCGACGCCGATTATTTCGGCTTCGATCTACGGACCGAGCAGAATGTCTCGCTCGACGAGTGCCAGGCACGCTGCATCGCCGACCGCGCCTGCAGGGCCTTCACCTACAATCCCAAGGTGAAGTGGTGTTTTCTCAAGTCCGACTTCAACCAGCTGAACACGTTCAAGGGTGCCATCGCCGGCAAGGTCGTCGAGACCGCCGCGGGCGAACCGGATCTCGGCGCCCCGCCACGACTGCCCTTCGTGTCGGACGACCTCCTGCAGCAGGCGCGCGACGTCAAGGCCGGGCTCGCCTTGGCAGACGATCAACTGGGCTTCGGCGTCAACGGGTTGATCGAAGCGGGCCGCAACGACTTGACAGCCGGCAATTTCGTCGCGGCGCTCAAGGCTTTCCGCGGCGCGCTGGCGATCACCCCGGAGAATGGGGACTTGTGGCTGGAGACCGCCAGAACAGCCAACCGCTTCAGCGGCGGCACGGATCTAGCAAGCGAGGCCGCCCTTGCAGCGCTCAACGGCTACCAGCTGACGAGGACCGCCCAGAGCCGCGCCGATGCGCTGGCCATCCTCGCCCAGGCGCTCGACAACCTGCAGAATTACCGAGCCGCGCTCCAGGCCTACAAGGCGAGCCTCGACCTCGTGCAGGCCAAGACGGTCGAGACGGCTTATCTCGACCTCAAGGAGCGCCAGGGCTTCCGCGTCACCGGCCACACGGTCGATGCGGATGGCGCAAGCCCGCGCGCCTGCGTGCAATTCTCCGAACAGCTGCTGAAGAACGGCCCCGACTACGCCTCCTTCGTGACGCTCGACGGCGTCGCCCCGAAGGCGGTCGAGGCCAAGGGCAGCGAGATCTGCGTCGATGGGCTCAAGCACGGCCAGCGCTACAAGCTGGCCTTGAGGCCGGGACTGCCATCGTCTGTAGACGAAGTCATCGAGACGCCGGTCAGCCTTGACATCTATGTCAAGGACCGCGCGCCGATGGTGCGCTTCACCGGCGACAGTTTCGTGCTTCCTTCGACGGCGCGGCGCGGCATCCCGATCGTCTCGGTGAACTCGGAAAGCGCCAACCTCAAGCTCTATCGCGTCGGCGACCGCAGCATCTCGTCGTTGCTGACAAGCTCTCAGTTCCTTACCCAGCTCGACGGCTATAGTGCCGAGCGCATCGAGACCGAGAGCGGAGAGCTCGTCTGGCAAGGCAGCATCGACATCAAGACCGACCTCAACAAGGAAGTGGTGACGAGCTTCCCGGTCGATGAGGCGCTGCCGAAGCGCAAACCCGGCGTCTATGTGCTGACGGCGGCTTCCGCGACTGCGCTCAGCCAGGACTGGGACGCGCGCGCCACGCAATGGTTCGTCGTTTCCGATATCGGCATCTCGACCTATGCCGGAACCGACGGGCTCACCGTCTTTGCGCGCTCGCTCGCAAGCGCCAAGCCGCTTGCCGAGGTCGAACTGCAGCTGGTCGCCAAGAATAATGAAGTGCTGGGCACCGCCACGACCGATGCGGAAGGCAGAGCGATCTTCGCCGCCGGCCTGATCCGCGGCACGGCGAGCATGGTGCCCGCCGTCATCACGGCCAGGAAAGGCGAGGATGATTACGTCTTTCTCGATATGACGCGCGCCGGCTTCGACCTTTCCGACCGCGGCGTCACCGGCCGTGCCGCACCCGGCCCGATCGACATCTACGCCTGGACGGAACGCGGCATCTACCGCACCGGCGAGACGGTGCATGCCGCAGCGCTTGCCCGAGACATCAACGGTCAGGCGATCGAAAACCTGCCGCTCACTTTCGTCTTCCTGCGCCCGGACGGGGTGGAGGATCGGCGGATCGTCAGCAATGGCGGCAAACTCGGCGGCCATACACTCGATCTGCCGATCCAGGAAAATGCCATGCGCGGCACCTGGACGATGCAGATCTTCACCGATCCGAAGGGCTCGGCGATCGGCGAGAAGCAGTTCCTCGTCGACGATTTCGTGCCGGACCGCACCGAGTTCGACCTGGCGAGCGATGCGAAGGCGATCGAAATCGGCACGCCGATCGAGGTCGCCGTCGACGGGCGCTTCCTCTATGGCGCACCGGCTGCGGGCCTAACACTGGAAGGCGAAGTGGCGGTCAGGCCGACGCGTGAGAACGAAGCCTTCAAGGGCTATGTCTTCGGGCTCGCCGACGAGGAGGCGAGCGAAGACAACCGCGTGCCGCTCGAAGGGCTCGAACCGCTCGACCAGGATGGGAAGGCCGTCATTGCCCTCGATCTCGGCGAGGTGCCGGCGACGACGCAGCTGCTCAACGCCACGGTCACGGTTCGCATGCGCGAAGGCGGCGGCAGGGCCGTCGAGCGCGCCCTGACGCTGCCGGTCAAGCCGGACGGTCCGATGATCGGCATCAAGCCCGAATTTTCCGGCGAGCTCGCCGAGAATTCGGTCGGCAAATTCCATGTCATCGCCATCGACGCGAACGGCGCCAAGGTCGCGATGCCCGGCCTCTCCTGGAAGCTGATCAGCGTCGAGCGGAACTATCAATGGTATCGCGACGGCAGCGCCTGGAAATACGAGCCGGTCATCTCCACGAAGCAGGTGGCAAACGGCACGGTCGACGTGACCGAGAACGGCGCCGAGATCGCCGTGCCGGTCGGCTGGGGCCGTTATCGGCTGGAGATCGAGACCGCGGCGGCGGACGGCCCGACCTCCAGCGTCGAGTTCGACGCCGGCTGGTATGTCGAAGCCACGTCGACGGAAACCCCGGACGGGTTGGAGATCGCCCTCGACAAGGCAAACTACGCGATTGGCGAGACGGCGAAACTCAAGGTTTCGCCGCGTTTTGCCGGCGAATTGCTGGTGACCGTCGGCACCGAAAACCTGATCACGACGAAGACGGCGACGATCGCCGAGACGGGCGGTGAAGTGGAACTGCCGGTCACCGCCGAATGGGGCGCCGGGGGCTACGTGACGGCGACGCTTTATCGGCCCGGCGACGCTCAGGAAAGCCGCATGCCGATGCGGGCGATCGGCATCAAGTGGCTTGCCGTCGACCCGGCCGATCGCAAGCTTGCTGTGGGTCTCGACGCACCGGAGAGGACGCAGCCGCGCCAGCCGCTCGATATCAGTCTCCAGGTCCGCGGCGCGGGCGCCAACGAGGACGCTTACGTCACGGTTGCCGCCGTCGATGTCGGAATCCTGAACCTGACGCGCTACGAGGCGCCCGACCCGGACGGCTGGTATTTCGGCCAGCGACGGCTCGGCCTTGAAATCCGCGACCTCTACGGTCGCCTCATCGACGGCTCGCTCGGCGCCACAGGGCGACTGCGCACCGGCGGCGACGGCGGGCAGATGCCGCTGCAGGGCAGCCCGCCGACCGAAAAGTTGGTCGCCTTCTTCTCCGGGCCGGTGAAGCTCGACGCCGAAGGCACGGCGCATGTGCGCTTCGACATCCCGCAGTTCAACGGCACGGCCCGCGTCATGGCGGTCGCCTGGACGAAGTCCGGCGTCGGCCATGCGGTGAAGGACGTCGTCGTCCGCGACCCGATCGTCGTAACTGCCAGCCTGCCGAAGTTCCTGGCGCCCGGAGACCGGGCCGGCCTCAGGCTCGACATCGCCAACACGGACGGCCCGGCCGGTAACTATCAGTTGCAGGTGACGACCAACGGTCCGGCCACGGTCGAACAGATCGCTCCATCCCAGACCGTACAGCTCGGTGCCGGCGGCAAATCCACAGTGACGCTGCCGCTCACCGGCCAATATCCGGGCAACGGCCTTGTCACCGTCACCCTCTCGAACGCCGAGGGCCTGTCACTGGAGCAGGCGGTGAACATCCCGGTTCGCCCGGCCGCACTGCCGATCACGCAGCGCCAGGTCGTCAACATCGCCGCCGGCAGCAGCCTGACGGTCGACGATCAACTGCTGGCCGACAGTCTGCTGCAGGGCGCCTCGGTCAGCCTCAACGTGACCCGTTCGGCCGCCTTCGACGTTCCGGCGCTGCTGATGTCGCTCGACCGGTACCCCTATGGCTGTGCCGAACAGACGACGAGCCGCGCCTTGCCGCTGCTCTATCTCAGCGAACTCTCGAAACAATCCGGACTTGCGGAGGACGGCGAGGTGGCAAAGCGCGTGCAGGAGGCGATCTACCGCGTGCTTTCCTACCAGTCCTCCTCCGGCAGCTTCGGCCTCTGGAGCCCCGGTTCCGGCGATCTCTGGCTCGACGCCTATATCACCGACTTCCTGACCCGCGCCCGCGAGCAGAAGTTCGACGTGCCGGAACAGGCGATGGTCCAGGCGCTCGAAAACCTGCAGAACGCGCTGAGCTACGAAACGAACGTCAAGGACCGCGGCAACGAGATCGCCTACGCGCTCTACGTGCTCGCCCGCAACCGCAAGGCCGCGATCAGCGACCTTCGCTACTATGCAGATACGTTGCTTGGCGATTTTCCGACGCCGCTTGCCAAGGCGCATATCGCCGCGGCACTCGCGCTCTACGGCGATGGCGGGCGATCGCAGGATATCTTCGCGGCGGCGGTCAACATGTCGACCGGCCTCGTCAATGTCAGTCTCGCCCGCTCCGACTACGGCTCGTCGCTGCGCGACGACGCGGCGGTGCTGGCGCTCGCAGCCGAAAGCCGGCCGGTGCCGCCGATCATTCCGGAGCTTTCAAAAATTGTCGCCCGGGAATGGGAGCAGGCCCGCTACACCAGCACCCAGGAACAGGCCTGGATGCTGCTCGCGGCGCGCGCCGTCCAGGGCGGCGACGAGGATATGAAGCTGGAGGTCAACGGCGCCCAGCGCACCGGCAGCTACGCTGCCCGGATAACCGGCGATGCGCTGATCGAGCACCCCGTCGTCATTCGCAACCACGGCACTGACGCCGTTTCCGCCGTGGTGACGACCGTTGCGGCACCCGCTCAGCCGCTCTCGGCCGGCGGCGAGGGCTTCACCATCGAGCGGACCTATTACACCCTCGACGGCGCCGAGGCGAATGTCAGTGAGGCGCGACAGAACGAACGCTACGTAGTCGTGCTCAAGGCAACGGAGAGCAACGACTGGCCGTCGCGCGTGCTGATCACCGACCTCCTGCCGGCCGGCTTCGAGATCGACAATCCGAGTCTTGTCGACAGTGCCCAACTCTCGAATTTCGAATGGATCGGCGAAGTTCAGGCCGCCCACACCGAGTTCCGCAGCGACCGCTTCGTCGCCGCCTTCGACCGGTCGAGCGGCGACAATCGCGAGATCACGCTTGCCTATGTCGTGCGCGCCGTGACCCCCGGTACGTACGACCATCCGGCCGCAAGCGTCGAGGACATGTACCGGCCACAGTTCTCGGCCCGGACGGCGACTGGGCGCATGGAGGTGCTCACGGCACAGTAGAACGCGCGATGTCCATTTGGCGACAGTTCATTATCGGTGTGCCGGGGCGGTTTCTTGAGCGAATAGGATTGTGTCGCCAGGGCGTCGGCCCGGCATCACCCCCCTCTGCCCTGCCGGGCATCTCCCCCACAAGGGGGGAGATCGGGGATGCGACCGCTCGCTCCACAACCGGCATCGCGCTCAAGGCGCGTCCGCCGATTGTAGACGGAACCACCAAGTTCGACGCGTTTTGGAAGCAAAGACCTAGCAACCGGCCGATCTCCCCCCTTGTGGGGGAGATGTCCGGCAGGACAGAGGGGGATAGCGCCGGCCCTATCCATTGCGATGCTCCTCGAAGCCCAACGCGTTCCCCAGTACGTGCCCTGATCACGCTGGCGATCGTCCTTATCATGACTGGACTTGTGGCGATCGGCCTAGAATGGGCTGACCGAACCTTCCCGCCGCCACTTGAGCGCGCCCAGATCTTCTCCCGCGAGGTTCTCGACAAGGATGGACACCTCTTGCGCGCCTTCGCTACGCCGGATGGCCGCTGGCGGCTGAAGACGAGGGTTGATGATGTCGACCCGCGTTTCCTCGACATGCTGGTTGCCTATGAGGATCAGCGGTTTTACGAGCACCACGGCGTCGATCCGCTGGCGCTCGGACGGGCGGCACTGCATTTCGTCACCAATGGCCGCATTGTTTCCGGCGCCTCGACGCTCTCGATGCAGGTGGCGCGGCTGATCGAGCCGCGCGAGCGACGGACATGGGCGGCAAAGCTGCTGCAGGTCGCGCGCGCCATCCAGATCGAGCGGCGGCTCGGCAAGGATCAGATCCTCGCCCTTTATCTCACCCATGCCCCCTACGGCGGCAATCTCGAAGGCGTGCGTGCCGCAAGCCTTGCCTGGTTCGGCAAGGAGCCGCGCCGCCTCGCGGTCGGCGAGGCGGCCCTGCTCGTCGCGCTGCCGCAATTGCCCGAGAAGCGTCGCCCGGACCGCAACCTGGCGGCGGCCGATGCCGCGCGAGAACGGGTGCTCGGCCGCGCCGCGGTCGCCAAGGTCATCGGCCAAGGCGAATCTGAGCGTGCGGCGATGACCGCCATACCGACCCGCCGCCTGCAGCTGCCGGCCCATGCGGCGCATCTGGCGGAAGCCGCGCTCCGCAAGGAGCCGAAGGCGCTCCGCCACGAGACGACGCTCCGCCGCGACATCCAGCGCGGGCTGGAAACGGTGGCGCGGGAGGGGGCGCAGCGGTTGGGACCGAAGGTGTCGGTAGCAATGGTGATGGCCGATGCGAGGACCGGCGAGATCGTCGGCGAGGTCGGCTCGGCGGATTATTTCGACGCAAGCCGCTCCGGCTGGATCGACATGGCGCGGGTCACCCGCTCGCCCGGATCGACGCTGAAGCCTTTCATCTACGGGCTTGCCTTCGAGGAAGGCATCGTCAGCCAGGAGACGATCATCGAGGATCGGCCGGCGGATTTCTTCGGCTATCGGCCGCGCAACTTCGACATGAGCTACCAGGGCGATGTCAGCGTGCGCGAGGCGCTCCAGCTTTCGCTCAACGTGCCGGCGATTCGGCTGCTCGACGCAGTCGGGCCGTCGCGTCTGATGGTTCGCTTCCGCCGCGCCGAGGTGCACCCGAAGCTGCCGCCGAACGAAGCGCCGGGATTGGCCATCGGCCTTGGCGGCGTCGGCATCACGCTTCGCGACCTGGTTCAGCTCTATGCCGGGCTTGCCAATCGCGGCTGGCCGGTTCGGCTCGGCGACGGCATCGAAGGCAAGCCGGGGCTGATCGACGGCGAGCCGCTGCTTTCGACGGTCGCCACCTGGCAGGTCGCCGACATCCTCTCCGGCGTGCTGCCTCCGGCCGGAACCCGTCAGCACGGCATCGCCTACAAGACGGGCACCAGCTATGGCTATCGCGATGCATGGTCGGTCGGCTTCGACGGCCGCTACGTGCTCGGCGTCTGGGCGGGGCGGCCGGACAACGGCGCCGTCCCCGGATTGAGCGGCTATGGCGCGGCCGCTCCGATCCTGTTCGAAGGCTTTGCCAAGGCCGGCATCGCCATCACCGCGCTGCCGGACGCGCCGGCCGGCGCCATTCGCCTGGGGCAGGCCGACCTGCCGATCGGTCAAAGGCGCTTCTCGGTGACGGCGAACGGCCTGCCGTCCACATCCATCCGTGAAGCCGCGCCGCGGATCGTCTTTCCGCCGGAAGGCGCGCGTGTCGAGCTTGGTGCCGCCGCCGGCCAGGCAATGATCCCTTTGACCCTGAAACTGCAAGGCGGCCGGGCACCGTTCCGCTGGCTGGCGAACGGCCGCCCGCTGCCGGACGTGACGCGCCGCCGCGTCAGCCAATGGCTGCCCGACGGCGGCGGCTATTCGACCCTGACGGTCATCGACGCGCTGGGCCGGGCCTCTACGGTGCGCGTTTTTGTCGAATGATGCTCAATGTCCGGGTATAAAGCGACGTTAGGCATTGATCGGAAGGCCGGAGCGCTTCCGACCAATCATTCCCTTCATCAGGCTGATATCGCAGTCTTTGGTTCAGCGCTTCGCGGTTCGTGGCGCGGCGTCACCATAACCAGCGGCATGCCCGCCTCCAGGCAGGCCGCGATGAAGGCCTCCCGGGCCACCGCCGCCGGTGTCATCCTGTTCAGTGCCCGCAGGCAGGTGCGCAGCGCGCGCTCGTAGCGCTCTCCTTTGCGCAGCGGCCACTCGTTCTCGAGAAAATCGACAGCCTCGTAAACTGAGGTGAAGGTCCGTTCCAGGCCGTTTGAGAGGCGCACTGTCAGCGGAATCGTCCAGGGAATCTCATTGAGAAGCATTTTTTCCTCCTTTCTGATACCGTCAATGGATCGCACGCACAGAGATATTTGGCGTCGAAAAGCCAGATTCAAGAACCCAACAAGCCCGAGCCGCGCACTTCTTCTCCAGGCCGCCGCGGGGCGCCCGAGAAGCGGTGAAATGGGCGTGAAATGCCTCTTGAATCCATGGTTCGAGTAACTAAATCGATCGTGTGGGCCGCCTTTCAGGGGTCTCACGGTCGAGGAGCTCCGGCCTCTTCGGCGCTCGTCATCGTCCATGTTGCTCAAGGAGGATATGGCTATGAGAACAACCTTCGATTTTTCGCCGCTGTCACGCTCCAGCGTGGGCTTCGACCACTTGTTCGAACTGCTCGACTCTGCAAACCGCATGGCACCGGCCGACAACTGGCCGCCTTACGACATCATGCGCGTTGGCGAGAGCCAGTATCGCATAGCGATGTCGGTTGCAGGCTTCAGCCCGGACGAACTCACCATCACGCACGAGCAGCGGCTGCTCGTCGTCAGCGGTGAGAAGGTCGGCGAGGACAATGCGGAGTATCTCTATCGCGGCATTGCCGCTCGTAACTTCGAGCGCCGCTTCCAGCTTGCCGACCATGTGATGGTCACCGGCGCAAACCTCACCAACGGTTTGCTTACGATCGATCTCGTCCGCGAGCTTCCGGAACAGATGAAGCCGCGGCGCATCGATATCCAGCAGGCCGGCGTGCTGCCCGCCGGCGAGGTGAACAAGCAGATCAAGGGCGATAAGCACGCCGCCTAGCGGCGAAGAAATTCCGCCAAAGCGCCGGCGATGTCGGCACTTCGGCTTGGGGCAAACGGGAGGCGAGGTGCAGAAATCCGGCGACGGGCCTCATCCCGCTCCATCGCTTCTTCCCGTTCGAAACGGGGGCCGGATCTGCCGGCCTCCGGCCTTTAAACCAGTTCCGCCTTCTTCGGGGCCAAGTTCTTGCCTTGTCCTCTCCTGCCGTGCTTCATCGGCTGCCCCGCCACATAGACTTCCGCGACGCAGCGATCGTCGCCCATCGTCTGCAGGACGAAGAGCTCTTCGGCAAGTGAGGATGCCACCTGCATCCTGAGTTCCATCGCCGGCTTGGCACGGCTGTCGAGAATGACGATATCGGCGTCGGCGCCGGCATGCAGCGAACCGATGCGATGCTCGAGGTCGAGGGCACGGGCGTTGCCGAGCGTCATCATGTAGAAGGAGCGGAGCGGCGAAAGCCGCTGGCCTTGAAGGTGGAGCACCTTATAGGCTTCGTCCAGCGTTTCCAGCATCGAGAAGCTCGTTCCGGCGCCAACATCGGTTGCGACTGAATGGCGGGCACCGAGCTTATCGAAGCGGTCGCGATCGAACAGGCCGCTGCCGAGGAACAGGTTGGAGGTCGGGCAGAACACGCCGACGGCGCCGTTCTCGGCAAGCACCGATATCTCGCGGTCGCTCAAATAGATGCAATGGCCGAGCAGCGTCTTGCGGCCCAGAAGCTCATATCGGGCGTAAATGTCGGTATAGTCCTTCGCTTCCGAATAGAGCGAGGTGGCAAAGGCAATCTCGTCCTTGTTCTCGGAAAGATGCGTCTGCACGTAGCAGTCCGGATGTTCGGCGACGAGCGCCCGGCTCATCTCCATCTGCTCGGGCGTCGAGGTGATGGCGAAGCGCGGACCGATCGCGTAATGCGCCCGCCCCCGGCCGTGCCACTTGCCGATCAGGTGCTTCGTTTCGTCATAACCCTTCTGCGGCGTGTCACGAAGCGCCTCGGGGGCGTTGCGATCCATCATCACCTTGCCGCCGATCATCAGCATGTTGCGCTCTTCGGCTGCCGTGAAAAAGGCGTCGACGCTTTCCGGATGGACCGAGCAATAGGCGACGGCCGTCGTCGTGCCGTTCGCGAGAAGCTCGTCCAGGAAGCGGCCGGCGACGAAGTCGGCGTGCCGGCGCTCCCTGAACTTCTGTTCCTCGACGAAGATATAGGTGTTCAGCCATTCCAGAAGCTGGGCGCCATAGGAGGCGATCGCCTGCGTCTGCGGGAAATGCAGGTGCGTATCGATGAGACCCGGCAGGACGAGATGAGGGCGATGATCGGCGATGCTGATACCGCGGCCGGTCCGTTTCGCCACGTCAGCATAGGTGCCGACATCGGCAACCTTGCCGTTGCGGACGAGAACGGCGCCGTCCTCGTGATAGCGGTAGGCGGTCGCATCGTCGATGCCCTCGGGCTCCTTGACGAAGGTCAGCACGCGGCCGCGGATCAGCAAGTCATTCATTGAATCGTTCCTTCCTTCACGGCTGTCTCGTACCAGGTGGCCAGCAACTGCCGTTCCTCCTCGGTGACACCGGTGACATTGGCGGGCGGCATGGCGTGCGAACGCCCCGCCTGCAGATAGATTTCGCGGGCGTGCTCGACGATATCGCCGTCGCTTTCGAGGATGACGCCCTTGGGCGGTACGACGATGCCTTCCCAGCCGGGCTCCCGCGCATGGCACATGGAGCAGCGGCCAAGCACCGTGTCACGCACCTTCGAAAAGTCCGCCGCGGCCACGACCGCCCGCTCGGCGGTCGACGCCCTCGCCTCGCTTCCCTCGGTCAGAACCTTGGGCACCGTCGAAAGCCACATGATGACGATGAAGAGGAGCACGGTGACCAGCCAGGTCCAGGTCGGGGCGCCCTTTCGGGCGTGCTGCGTGTTGAACCAGTGGCGGATGGTGACGCCCATCAGGAACACCAGCGAGGCGATGATCCAGCTGTACTCGGTGCCGAAGGCGAGCGGATAGTGGTTCGACAACATCAGGAACAGAACAGGCAGCGTCAGGTAGTTGTTGTGCGTCGAACGCTGCTTCGCCTGCTTGCCGAGAGCCGGATCCGGCGTGCGGCCGGCGATCAGATCGGCGACCACCTTCTTCTGGTTCGGAATGATGATGAAGAACACGTTGGCCGACATGATCGTCGCCGTGAAGGCGCCGAGATGCAGATAGGCGGCGCGGCCGGTGAAGAGCTGGGTATAACCCCAGGCGACGGCGACGAGGATGAAATAGAGCAGCGCCATCAGGCGGGTGTTGTCGTTGCCGAGCGGCGAACGACAGATCGTGTCATAGGCGAGCCAGCCGAAGGCGAGCGACGCCAGCGAGATGGCGATCGCCGTCGGCTTCGACACGTCGAGCACGCTCGGATCGATCAGATAGAGATCCGCGCCGGCATAATAGACGAGGGCCAGCATGCCGAAGCCGGAAAGCCAGGTGACGTAGGATTCCCATTTGAACCAGATCAGGTGCTCCGGCATGTTTTCCGGCGCGACGAGATATTTCTGGATGTGATAGAAGCCGCCGCCGTGGACCTGCCACTCCTCGCCATAGGCTCCGGCTGGCAGGTCCGGCCGCTGCCTGAGGCCGAGGTCGAGCGCGACGAAATAGAACGACGAGCCGATCCAGGCAATGCCGGTAATGACGTGCAGCCACCGCACCGCGAATGTCAGCCAGTCCCAGGCAATGGCATATTCGTACATAGAGGCCTCCCATTTCTCTAAAGTGCGTCGCGTTCAAACGAGTTGACGTGACGCGCTTTAGATCTTTGTCTTCATGCATGCCGTTGTCCCAAAACCGCTTACGCACTTTCGGGCGACATGCATTGGGCCGCATTATGTGTCATTGCTTGGAGGCGCGAGAAATGCCGCGAGATCACCAACTCTTTCAAAAAAAACTATAAAATAGGCGCCTGGCAGGCGCGGTAGTCTGGACCCGGAGGAGCGGAGGCGGGAGCATGTCCTATCTCGATAATGTGCGCGTCTTCGTGCGCGTCGTGGAACTTGGAACGCTGTCGGCCGCGGGCCGCGACCAGCGGGTAACCCCGGCCGTCGCAAGCAACAGAATCAAGGAGTTGGAGCGGCATATGGGCGTGCGCCTGTTCAATCGCACGACCCGGAAACTGACGCCGACCGAGCATGGCCGCGTCTTCTATGACGGTGCCGTAAAGATCCTCGAGGCGGTGAACGAGGCGGAAAGCGCCATCGCCGATCTGTCGCGCAATCCCAAGGGCGCCGTGCGCATTACCGCGCCGCTCGGCATAGGTCGGCGGCTGATCGCATCGGGCGTTCCCGAATTCCACGACCGCTATCCGGATATCGAGGTGCGGCTGCGGCTTTCCGACCGCAATGTCGATATCCTGAGCGAAGGAATCGATGTCGCCTTCCGGCTCGGAATTCTCGAGGATTCCAACCTGCGCATGCGCGGCATCATGAATTGCGATCGCGTGCTCTGCGGCGCTCCAAGCTATCTCGAGAAGCGCGGCGTTCCAAGGACGCCGGACGAGCTCATCACCGAGCACCACGACTGTCTGCTGCTGCGCTATCCCGGATCGAAGGAATATTACTGGACGCTGCAGACGCCGGAGGGGGTACGCAAGTTCGAGGTCGGCGGTCCCTACGATTCCGACGACGGCGACGTTCTGACCCAATGGGCGCTCGACGGCCGCGGCATCATCAACAAGCCGCTCTTCGAAGTGAAGCAGCATATCAACGATGGCACGCTCGTGCCGATCCTTGAAGACGCGCCGCCGCTCGGCGCACAGCTCGCGGCCATTTACCCGCACAAACGGTTTCAGGATCCCAAGGTGCGCCTGATCATCGACTTCATGGCCGAGCGCTGTCAGCGGCTGATCGGCAAGATGCTGGCCGAGCCCGCGACGGCGCGGCTGGAGGAGAGTGTGACGTAGAGTGGGTCGGGGCGGAACGAGAGCCTCGTCCGGAAACGCAACTAGGCGAAGGAGTACTTGTAGCGACTTGGTGGCGACGCTAGTCGCGGAGACGAACTCCCGCTTGGGGTGGGAAGCAGGCACCCCGCTACGGCTAGCGAGAACGGCCGCCATACCGTGGGGCCCAAGACATGATATCGGCGGCCGACAGGCGGAAACATCCGTTTTCGCTGTCCGTGGGAATGATTGATAGCTGGCGTATTACCTGAATCAGGTTTCAGGTTCTTGACCGGGCTGCCTATTCTCCTCGGAAGCCGAGTGGTCTCCATGACTTCAGGCATTCTTCCGGTCTACCATCATACACTTGTCGCGCAGGCGTGTGAGGGCCTCCTAACATTTGGTGAGTGCCTGTCGAGGTGGTCGGCTCGTCGAGCACCCCACGGACGGAGCATTTTGATCGCCCGTACGGGAGGAACCCGGCGGCGCGTGTTCGACCGCCTCGCTTCCCGTTTCTCGCCACAATGCGGTAACCGCAAGGATCAACACGCCACCGGCGCCGAACTCGAGGACTTCTTCCAGGATTGCTGCCTTGTATGACGTCACGAGATCGAGCGTCACGGCACTGGCAAGCATCGCGACAGCCACGGCTAAGCGGCATTCAAACGCCCGTGCGAAAATTCGATGCAGGATAGCCCAAACCGTTCGTTGAAACGCGTAAAGAAGCACGACCGCCACGGTCAGGCAAAGCAGCGCCCCAGTCGCTGCCGCAAGGTAGCCCGCGGGCCCAGAGTCTCTCAAGAGCCGGAAGACTACAATGACGATATCATGACCGCCGTCGAACTCGCCTCCGCCGCGCATTTTTGGCATCTGCACATCAAATATGCGGGCGCCGAAACTTATCTCGCTGAGGAACAGTATCAGACACAATCCGCTGGTGCAGACTAGGGTGATCGTCTCAATTGAGGACAAGAACACGCGCCTTCGAATCGCCGTTCCTAATGCGAGCAGAGATGCTGTGCCAAAACTCATGGCGCCGAGATTTTCCACGAGGTTATCCTCGACCAACAAATCCGGCCGTGAAAGACCGAGGGCGAAGAACAAGGCTATTCCGGCGGCTACCGAACAGAAAAACACAACATTCTCGCGGCTCATCGCTCCTGCCCCTGTCATAAGACTGTCATAAACAAGTCAAGGGGAATTTGGCGAACGTGCGGCGGTAGAAAACAAGCTTACTTCTTCAGCATTGAGGAAGGCTCAAAGTGTGACCGTTCGACTTCATGTCGTCTCTTGCGTCAGTCGGGTTTCGCGGGTGACTGCTCGGCTCCACTCTCGCATGCACTACGGTGGCAAAATTTAGGAAACGGCCATTCGGCGTCGTTCCGCCGAACGGCTCGATAGCGTCACTATTTCAGAACGACCACGGCTTCGACCTCGAAGAGCATGGGGTCGATTGCAAGCTTCGGTACCGGAATGAGAGTCTGCGCCGGTAGCGCCTCGCCGAACATGTCCTTGACGTTCCTGGTCAGCACCTCAAGCTTGGACATATCGTGATCGACCACGAAGACCGTAAGCTTGGCAACCTGATCCGGTTTTGCGCCGAGCGCATCGAGGGCACTGCGCAAATTCGCGTAGGCCTGCTTAACCTGGACGGCGAAATCGGGTGACAAGGCTCCGGTGCTGTCCTGGCCGCCCTGTCCGGAGATGTAGGCCACCCGGCCTTCGCGGGGCACGATCACCGCCGTGCTGTAGCCGTTCGGCGTGGGGTCGTAGAGGTTTTGCGGATTGACGATGGTCAGCTTGAGATCATTCGCCGTCGCTGCAGTGGGAATTCCCATGGTCATGATGATGAGCCCTCCGATAAGATGCTTGATTGCGCGTGACATGGTTTTCTCTTGGCTCTGAAGACCGTGAGCAACGCTCCCTGGCGGCCTGCAGGATTGAACTTCCAGACATTGCCGTATGAGTGACTCGTACGGCGTACGATTCCATCGCATCGTACACCGTACGAGTCAATCGCCGAGCATCGACATCCGTTGCATTGTCGGTTTAAATCGACGGTCTGATCGGCAGGGAAGACGGATGGCAGCCAAACGTAGCGATGCTCGGATCAACCGCTCTCAACGGAAAGACGTGTCGCTCCCGTCCGCGCAAGAGCAGCGCAGCGAACCGCCTCTCTCCCTCGAAAGGATCGTGGCGACCGCGGTGGAACTGCTGGACGCTCAAGGGATCGACGGGTTGACGATGCGTCGGCTGGCCGATCGCCTCGGCTCGGGCGCGATGAGCCTATATTGGCACGTCGACAACAAGGAAGAGGTCTTCGATCTGGCGCTCGATTCCGTGCTCGAATATCGCGGACCGGCACAAATAGCTGTGTCTCGAGACTGGCGCGGGCAAGTCGTTCATATGCTTGAAGACTGGCGCGCCACCATGCTGCGCCACCCGTGGTCGGCATCGCTGCTGCCGCGCCGGGCGCTCGGCCCGAACATCCTCAATCGTTTGGAACTCTTGAGCAAGACCCTGTCCGGCGCCGGTGTAGCGGATGCAGATTTGAACGTCGCGATATGGTCGCTCTGGAACTATGTAATGGGAGCCACCATCACCCGGGCGAACTTCGACCTCTCGGACGAGGACAGGGCCGCGGCGCAGCAGCGCCTTGCGCGTCTCAGCGAACACTACCCAACGATCGAGCGCTCTCGCCTGCTGCTTGATAATGATTGGGACGGCGCTTTCAGGAAGGGCCTGGACTTCCTGCTTGACGGCCTCACTCCTACAGCGCCGCGCGTCCAATCGGACGCGCTAAAGTCGCTGTAGCACTTTGATTGCTGCATGATCCTCAAATCGATTTCGATTTAAGGGGGTCATGCAGTGGCTAATGAACATCCGTCATTTCCTGGAGGAGACGGTGCCGGTCGAAACCCGCATGTCGGCTTTTTTCGGCTCGTCCGCCAACGTGCCCTTTGGCTGCTGCGTGAGGACCGCCGTCATGATCTCGGCCGCGGCGAGTGCAGCGATGACGGCGGGCCGCTTGTCCTTGACTGCGCTGCCGCCGATCGGGCAGACGAGCCGGCCGAAGAGTTCGGGGCGGCCGACATCGCGCGAGAGCCAGTTCCTGAAGGTGGCCCGCTTTGTCTTCGAGCCGATCATGCCGACATATGAGGCATCCTCGCGGCCAAGCGCTTCCGCGGCGATCAAGAAATCCAGGGCATGATCGTGCGTGAGAATGACGAAGGCGCTCCCCGGCGGGGCGTCGCGGACGACCGCCTCCGGCATCGCCGTCAGGCAGGTTTCGATGCCCTGCACGCCGACCGCCGACAGTTCGTCCTCGCGGGTGTCGACGAGTACGGTCCTGACCGGCACAAACGACAACGCCAGGGCGAGCGCATCGCCGACATGGCCCGCCCCGAAGACATAGACATGCGGCCGGCGGGCGATTTCCGTGTCGCTGCGCTCGATCAATGCCGCCCGGGTTTCCGGATCGACAGCCGTGAACGCCAGCGCCACACGCCCGCCGCAGCATTGGCCTATCTCCGGACCGAGCGGGATCGTCAGCCGGTCATCGGCGGCCGTCCCCTTGAGCAATCGGCGGGCATGGTCGATCGCCATATATTCCAGCTGACCGCCGCCGATCGTGGCGAAGGTGCGCTCCTTCGAGACGAGCATCCAGGCATCCGTATCGCGCGGCGTCGAGCCCGCCGCTCCCGACACCTCGACGAGAATGCAGGCCGCTTCCCCGCTCAGAAACTTTCGAATGTCCTCTCTGCCCGTCATGCCGGTCACCCATCCGCCTTGCCGCGCGTCGCGGCGCGCAGCCGCTCTATCGCCATCAGCACCCGTTCCGGTGTTGCCGGGGCATCGATGCGCGGCGGAATACGATACTCCGCAACGCTTGCCGCTGCCATGGATATCGCCTCCAGGACGGAAATCCCCAGCATGAAGGGCGGTTCCCCGACCGCCTTCGATCGGCGGATGGTCTCCTCGCGATTGAGCGACCATTCCACCAGCCGCACGTTGAAGATGCGCGGGCGGTCGGAGGCGAGCGGGATCTTGTAGGTGGACGGCGCATGGGTGCGCAGCCGTCCCTTCGCGTCCCACCACAATTCCTCCGTCGTCAGCCAGCCCATGCCCTGCACGAAGGCGCCTTCGACTTGGCCGAGATCGAGTGCCGGATTGAGCGACTTGCCGACGTCATGAAGGATGTCCGTACGCTCGACCTGGTACTCGCCGGTCAGCGTGTCAACGCTGACTTCGGAGCAGGAGGCACCGTAGGCGTAGTAGTAGAACGGGCGGCCCCGGCCTTCCGCGCGGCTCCAGTGGATCTTCGGCGTCTTATAGAAGCCGGCCGCCGAAAGCTGCACCCGCGCCGCATAGGCTGATTTGATGAAGTCGGCAAAGGCGATGCGCTCGCTGCCGATCCGCACCACGTTCGGCTCGAAGGCAACATCCGCTTCGCTGGCGCCGTACCGCTGCGCCGCGAAGCCGACGAGCCGTGCCTTGATCTGCTGCGCCGCGTTGGCGGCCGCCATGCCGTTCAGGTCCGAGCCCGAGGAGGCCGCCGTCGCCGAGGTATTCGGCACCTTGCCGGTCGAGGTCGCCGTGACCTTGATGCGGTCGAGGTCGACCTGGAACTCATCCGCGACCACTTGGGCGACCTTGGTATAGAGCCCCTGCCCCATCTCGGTGCCGCCGTGATTCAGCTGGATCGAACCGTCCGTATAGACATGGATGAGAGCGCCGGCCTGGTTGTATTCGGTCTTGGTGAAGGAGATGCCAAACTTGACCGGCGTCAGCGCGATGCCGCGTTTGATCACATGGTTCTCGCGGTTGAAGGCGAGCACCACCTCACGCCGGGCGGCATAGTCGGCCGAGGCTTCGAGTTCCTCGATGACCCGGCCGATGATGTTGTCTTCAACCGTCTGGTGATAGGGCGTCAGGTTGCGCCCTTCGCCGCCGTAGAAATTCAGCTTGCGGATTTCGAGCGGATCCTTGCCGAGCGTATAGGCGATGTCCTCGATCATCCGCTCGCCGCCGACCATGCCCTGTGGTCCGCCGAAGCCGCGGAAGGCGGTGTTCGACACCGTGTTCGTCTTCAGCGGGCGCGATCGCAGCCGGACATTCGGGTAGAAATAGCAATTGTCGGCGTGGAACAGCGCGCGGTCGGTCACGGGACCGGAGAGATCGGCCGAGAATCCGCAGCGCGCCGCAAAGACCGCGTCCACCGCCGCGATGCGGCCATCGTCGTCGAAGCCGATCCTGTAGTCGACGTGGAAGTCGTGGCGCTTTCCGGTCGCCGTCATGTCGTCGTCGCGGTCGGGACGCACTTTTACCGGGCGACGGTATTTCCTTGCGGCAAGGGCAGCAACCGCGGCGAAGAGATTGGCCTGCGTCTCCTTGCCGCCGAAGGCGCCGCCCATGCGGCGGATATTCACGGTGATCGCGTTCGACGGAATGCCGAGCACCTGGGCGACCATGTGCTGCGTCTCGCTCGGATGCTGTGTCGAGGCGATGACGGTCACCTCGTCGTCTTCGCCGGGAATGGCGAAGGAGATGTGTCCTTCGAGATAGAAGTGGTCCTGGCCGCCGATCCGCATCTCGCCCTGGACGATGTTCTTCGCCTTGGCAAAGCCGGCGTCGATATCGCCGCGCTCGAGTTTCAGGGGATCGATCACCAGCGGGTAATTGGCGGCCGCCGCCTCGACGACGTCGGTCACATGCGGAAGGTCGCGATATTCGATCTTCACCCTTGCCGCGGCCCGGCGGGCGGCGTCGCGCGAGGTGGCGATCACCGCGAAGATCGGCTGACCATGGAACTCGACCTTGCCGGTCGCAAAAACCGGGTCGTCGTGCTTGTGGGCCGGGCTGATGTCGTTCTCGCCGGGAATATCCTCAGCCGTGAGAATGCCGACGACGCCGGGGCTGCTCTCCACCGCCTCGAAATCGATCGACAGGATTTCCGCATGGGCGCGCTGGGAGAGCCCCAGATAGCCGTGCAGCGTGCCCGCCGGCTCCGCCATGTCGTCGATATATTCGGCCGTGCCCGACACATGCTTGTGACCGGATTCGTGCCGCTCCTGCTCGTGGACGCCGCCGCGGATGCGGTCGATGGGCTGCATCACATTCATCGGTCCACCCTCCTAGACAGCCACCGCAACCGTGCGGTCGATACGGACAATCCCTTTATCCTGCGTCTCCAGATAGAAGCGACGCAGGAGGTTCTTGGCGACGAGCATGCGATAATCCGCCGAGGCACGCCAATCGGTCAAAGGCGTGAAATCCTGTTCGAAGGCGCCGACGGCCGCTTCGATCGCGGCACCGGTCCAGCCTCGCCCCTTGAGCGCGGCCTCGACATTCGCCGCGCGCTTCGGCGTGCCGGCCATGCCGCCGAAGGCGATCGTCGCATCCGCAACCTTGCCCTCGCTATCGAGCGTCACGCGGAACGCGCCGCAGACGGAGGAAATATCCTCGTCGAGCCGCTTAGAAACCTTGTAGACGGCAAACCGGTCGGCGCCGCTCAGGAACGGGATATGGACGGACTCGACGAATTCGCCTGGATGACGGTCCTGCCTGCCATACTCGATGAAAAAGGATCCAAGCGGCACCGTCCGTCGGGCCCCGCCCTTCCGCAACGTCACCGAGGCGCCGAGCGCGATCAGCGCCGGCGGCGTATCGCCGATCGGCGAGCCGTTGGCGATATTGCCGCCGATCGTACCCATGTTGCGCACCTGCTCGCCGCCGATCCGGTCCCAGAGCTCGCGCAATTGCGGGAGGTGGCGGACGATCACGGTATAGGCTTCGGTGTAGCTCACACCGGCCGCGAGCGTGATGCCCTCATCGTCGACGGAGATCCGGCGCAATTCCTCGAGGTGCGAGAGGTGGACGACCGGGGCGATATCACGCATGAATTTCGTTACCCAAAGCCCGACATCGGTGGAGCCGGCCACGATCGTCACATTTGGGTTGCTTTCCAGGACATCAGCGAAATCGTCGAGCGAAGCCGGCAGCACCACGCGATCGGCCTCGTTGCCGATCTCGACGCGGCGGCCGTCCCTGAGGGCGGCAAGCTGGCCGGCGATCTTCTCGCGCTCGGCAACCAGCGGGTCCTTTCCGACCTCGCCGATTGACGAAATCGCCTGGGCGGCGCGAATGATCGCCGCATATCCGGTGCAGCGACAGAGATTGCCCTGCAGCGCCTTCTCGATCTCCTGGACGCTGGGCCTTGGGTTTTCCATCCAGAGACCGTAGAGCGACATGACGAAGCCCGGCGTACAGAAGCCGCATTGCGACGCGTGCGTGTCGACCATCGCCCGCTGCACCGGGTGGAGCGGCCCATTCGGCTCGGCGAGCGCCTCGACGGTGACGACATGACAGCCATCGAGCGAGGCAAGGAAACGGATGCAGCCATTGACGGATTCGTATTTCAGCCTGCCGTCGTAAAGGCGGCCGACGAGCACCGTGCAGGCGCCGCAGTCGCCTTCTGCGCAGCCTTCCTTGGTGCCGCGCAGATTGCGGTCGATGCGCAGGAAATCGAGCATCGTCTGGACCGGCGAGACATCGGCAAGCTCGACCTGCCGGTCGTTCAGGAGGAAGCGGATCGTATTGCGGATTTCGGTCGTCATGGCCGGTCAGCTCCCGCGATAGGTGGAATAGCCGTAGGGGGAAAGCAGGAGCGGCACGTGGTAATGCGCGTTTTGATCGGCAATGCCGAAGCGGATCGGGATGAGATCGAGGAACGGATTGCTGCCGCTCTCGGCCCCTAGATATTCGCCGGTATGGAAGCGCAACTCGTAAATGCCGGTCGTCATCGCCTCGCCGCTGAGCAGCGGCTCATCGCAGCGGCCGTCGTCGTTCGTCCGGGCCGAGACGAGATGCTCCCGCCACTCGCCATCCAGACGGTAAAGGTCGATGCGCAGCTTCGCCGCAGGCTTGCCGCTTGCCGTGTCCAGCACATGGGTCGTCAGACGCCCCGGGTTTCCGCCTCGAGATCGCATGCGTGTCGCTCCTCCCACTCACTCTCAACGGCTGAAGTATCCAAAGCACCGGTCCCTTTGTGTAGCGGGCGCGAGCTTCGAGACTTTCAAATTTTTCGAGGGGAATGAGCCCGCGGATTTCTCGCTACGACTGGCTATCCAGCGACAAAATCAGGAGGAAAGTTGCATGAGATATCCCCGTGATCTCCTGGGATACGGCCCCAGTCCAAAGGCCGTTTGGCCGAACGAAGCACGGATCGCCGTACAATTCGTCGTCAATTACGAAGAGGGTGGCGAAAACTGCGTGCTGCACGGCAATGCGGCATCGGAGGCGTTTCTGTCGGAAATCGTCGGCGCCCAGGCCTGGCCCGGCAAGCGCCACTGGAACATGGAGTCGATCTACGAATATGGCGCGCGGGCCGGCTTCTGGCGACTGCACCGGCTTTTCACGGAACGTCAGGTGCCGGTCACCGTTTATGGCGTCGCGACCGCGCTGAAGCGATCGCCGACGCAGGTCGCTGCTATGCAGGATGCCGGCTGGGAGATCGCCTCGCACGGACTGAAATGGATCGAGCACAAGGATTTCAGTGTCGAACAGGAGCGCGCCGAAATCGCCGAGGCGATCCGGCTCCACACGATCGTCACCGGCGAACGGCCGCGCGGCTGGTATACGGGCCGCTGTTCGGAAAACACCCTCGACCTCGTCACCGAAGCCGGCGGGTTCGACTATGTTTCCGACTCCTATGCCGACGACCTGCCCTATTGGCACGAGCATCAGGACCGGCCTCAGCTCGTCATTCCGTATACGCTCGACACCAACGACATGCGTTTCGCGACGGCACAGGGCTTCAACAGCGGCGACCAATTCTTCAGCTATCTGAAGGACAGCTTCGACGTTCTCTATGCCGAGGGTAAGGCAGGGTCGCCGAAGATGATGAGCATCGGCCTTCACTGCCGCCTCGCCGGCCGGCCGGGCCGGGCCGCGGCACTAGCCCGCTTCATCGACTATGTGAAGAGCCACGGCAAGGTCTGGCTGGCGCGCCGGATCGACATCGCCCGCTACTGGGCCGAGGCCTATCCGTTCCAGCCGCACGGCGACCGCCCGTTCCTGCTTTCCGAAGAGGCGTTCGTCGCCCGCTTCGGCGGCATATTCGAACATTCGGACTGGATCGCCGAGCGCGCCTTCGCCGGCGAGCTTTCTCCGGCAACCGACACGGCGACCGGCCTGCACGCGGCGTTGACCGCGGTCTTCCGAGAGGCGAGCGATGCGGAAAGGCTTGCGGTGCTCAACGCCCACCCGGACCTCGCCGGCAAACTCGCCCAGGCAAAGCGCCTGACCGAGAGCTCGACCAACGAGCAGGCCTCAGCCGGACTCGACGCCCTGACGGACGGCGAGCGCGAGCGCTTCACGACGCTCAATGCGTCCTACGTCGAGAAGTTCGGCTTCCCCTTCATTATTGCGGTCAGGAGCCGCAGCAAGGACGACATCCTCGCCGCCTTCGAAAGCCGCATCGGCAACGACCGCGAGACGGAGTTCGAGACCGCCTGCCGTCAGGTGGAAAGAATCGCCCTGCTGCGGCTTCGCGAGATGCTGCCGGCTTAACCCGCCATCTTCAGCCGATTGCTTGTTGAACGAAAATCGGCCGGACCCGCAATATGACGGGTCCGGCCGATTTCGTTTTGTCATGAGAGGGGCGTTGGTCGCCCCTCCGGAACTCCGTCAACCGCCAAAGAAGGCGAATCGCACGACGAAAAGGGCGGCGACGATCTGCGTGGCGGGATGGATGACGCTCCAGCGGCCGGTGCAGATCTTCAGGACCACGTAGCTCACGAATCCGAAAGCCAGCCCGTTCGCGATCGAGTAGGTGAAGGGCATTGCGATCGCGGTCAGCGCCGCCGGTGCCGCTTCGGTCAGGTCGTCCCACTCGATTTCGGTGAGCTCGCGCATCATCAGCCCGGCCACGTAAAGCAGCGCCGGCGCCGTTGCATAGGACGGAACGGCGGCCGCCAGCGGCGAGATAAAGAGGGCGGCAAGGAACAGCACCGAAATGGTGAGCGCCGTCAGACCCGTCCGGCCGCCCGCCTGCACGCCGGAGGCGCTCTCGACATAGGCCGTGGTGCTGCTGGTGCCGATCAGAGAGCCGGCGATGATCGCCGAGCTGTCGGCAAGCAGGGCGCGCCCGAGACGGTTCGGCTTGCCCTCTTCGACGAGTTTCGCCCGCTTGGCGACGCCGATCAGCGTACCGGTAGCGTCGAAGACCTCGACGAGCACGAAGACGAGGATGACGTGAACGAGGCCACCATGCAGCGCGCCCATGATGTCGAGCTGCATGAAGGTCGGAGCGATGCTCGGCGGCGCCGCGACCACGCCCTTGAACTCGGAAACCCCGAGGAACATGGACAGGATCGTGACCACGAGAATACCGATCAGGATCGAGCCCCGGACCTTCAGCGAGTCGAGCACTGCGATGACGAAAAAGCCGAGAATGGCGAGCAGCGGCCCGGTCTGCTTGAGGTCGCCGAGGCCGACCAGCGTTGCCGGATTGTCGACGACGATGCCGGCGTTCTTGAGCGCGATGATGCCGAGGAACAGGCCGATACCGGCCGCGATGGCGCTGCGCAGCGAATGCGGGATGCCGGCGATCAGCCAGCTTCTGACCCCGGTGACCGTCAGGAACAGGAAGATGAGGCCGGAGATGAACACCGCGCCGAGGGCCTGCTGCCAGGTGAAGCCGAGAGCGGCCACGACCGTGAAGGCAAAGAAGGCATTGAGGCCCATGCCGGGCGCCATGCCGATCGGCCAGTTGGCGACGAGCGCCATGACGGCGGAACCGAGCGCCGCCGCCAGACAGGTCGCGACGAAGATCGCGTCACGGTCCATGCCAGTGGTCGACAGGATATCGGGGTTTACGAAGATGATGTACGACATCGTCAGGAATGTCGTGAGACCGGCGACCACCTCCGTGCGGATCGTCGTATCGTGCTCTTTCAGTTTGAACAGTCGCTCAAGCATATTTCCTCCCTTGGCAGCCGTCATCTCGACGCAGCCGAACAACAGAGGCCAGGTCGCTGCTCCTCCAGCATCCGGCCGTTGCATTTTTGACCCCTCTCCGGAATTCTTCGTCGAGCGGTCGTGGCGACCATTGGGCCGCGCCGGATGGGATACCCATGCAGCGCCCTAATTGTGCGGCGTCGCGCGCATGATCGCTAGCCGCCCATTTCGACGGCGAAAGCGAAAGACTTTCAAATTTTTGAGGGCATTCCGCCGGATTTCCTTGAGAAAATCCTCCTTAAGTCGGCGATACGACCAAGCGGCCCACAGCGCCGATCGGACGGCGGCTAATGCAAGCCGCCGACTCCCAGAAGCCGCTCGACGGCCGTGTGATCCTTCGTCAGCGCCGCCGGCGTTCCGCTCCACGCGAGCCTTCCCCGCTCGAGAACGATGACGTGGTCGGCGAAATCGAGCGCGCTCTGAATGCGCTGTTCGACGAGCAGGATCGTCATGTCGCCGACCTTTGCAAGTTCGGCGAAGGCCTTCATCAGTTCCTCGCAGATGACCGGCGCCAGCCCCTCGAGCGGTTCGTCGAGGAGCAGGACGGAGGGACGCCCGAGGATCGATCGGGCGGTCGACAGCATCTGCTGCTCGCCGCCGGAGAGCTGGGAACCCAGATTCTTGCGGCGCTCGTAGAGACGCGGAAACATCTCGTAGGCTTCCTTGAGCGCGTTTTTGGGGCGTCCCTTGAGGCCGACGAAGAGGTTTTCCTCCACCGTCAGCGTCGGAAAGACGCAGCGCGCCTGCGGCACGAAACCGAGGCCCTTCAACGCGCGAGAGGCGCTCGGCATCGCCGTGACGTCCGTCTCGCCGATCCGGATGCGTCCGTCGTAACGCCGCGTCTGGCCGGCGAGCGTGGCGAGCAGCGTCGTCTTGCCCATGCCGTTGCGGCCGAGCACGGCGAGCCGCGCCCCGGCAGGCACCGAAAAGGAAATCCCTTCCAGCACCCGCGTCGGCCCGTAGCCGGCCGACAGGTTCTCGACTTCAAGCGGCGTGGCCGGCATTGGCATAGCTCCCGAGATAGGCTTCGCGCACGCGCGGGTCCTTAGTGACGTCCGACGGCGAGCCGTCGAAGATTATCGTGCCTGCGGCGAGCACGATGACGCGCTTGGCAAAGCGAAAGACGAGGTCCATGTCGTGTTCGATCATCAACACGGCGAGATCGGCCGGAAGGTCTGCGAGCGCCTGCTCGATGCGACCGGTGTCGCTTTGCGGCACGCCGGCCGCCGGCTCGTCGAGGAGGAGCACCTTCGGCTTCAGCGCCAGCGCCACGGCGATTTCCAGAAGCCGCTGCTGGCCATAGGCGATTTCGCTGACCGGCCGGTGCATCAGCTCGCGAAGCCCGAGCTTGCCGAGCAGTTCGCCGACTTCCGCCATGACGTCGGGCATGGCGAGGAAATGGACGAACAGGCGGCCCGCCCGTCCGTCGCGTTGCAACACCGCAAGAGCCACGTGTTCGGCAGGCGTCATCTCCTGGAAGAGGCGCGTCACCTGAAACGAGCGTACCAGGCCGCGCTGCACCCGCCCGATCGCGTCGATGCGTGTGATGCTCTCGCCGCCGAGCTGGACATCGCCGGAATCGGGCGCCAGGTTGCCGGTCACGAGATTGACCAAGGTCGTCTTGCCAGCGCCGTTCGGGCCGATCAGCGCGACGCGGTCGCCCGGTGCCATGGCGAGGCTGACGTTGTTGGTGACGGCAAGACCGCCGAAGGATCGCTTCAGGTTCCTGACTTCGAAGATCGCGCTCATCGGGGCGTACTCCGCCATCTGGACGCCAGACCGGCAAGGGTGCCGTAGAGACCCTTCGGCGCGAAGAGGACGACGGCGATCAGCAGGGCGCCGACCATGGTCAGCCAGTGAAACGGGTTGGCGGCGGAAACGACATCCTCAAAGAACATGAAGACGATCGTGCCAGTGAGCGCGCCGAACAACGAGCCGGTGCCGCCGAGGACGAGCATGACAAGGCTCTCGGCCGAGAGCGTGAAGGACAGGCTGTCGAGGCCGACGACCTGTGTCGAGATGGCATTGAGCGCGCCGCCCGTTCCGGCAACCGCGCCTGAAATGACGTACATCTTCATCAAGGCAAGCTTCGGCGAGGCGCCCATGGCGCGGATGCGGATCGGGTCCTCCTTGATGCCGCGGCAGAGCATGCCGAAGGGCGAACGGACGATGAGCCGCAAGATCGTAAAGACGACTGCAAGCAGGACAATGCCGAAGACATAGGCGGTGCGGCCCCAAAGGTCGAATTCGAAGTGAGCGAGCAGCGGATCGGGCGCGATGCCGGCGAGCCCGTCGCTGCCGCCTGTCCAGGAGGAGGCCTTGTTGGCAAACTCGTGGAACAGATGAATGAGCGCGATCGACAGGACCAGCTGCGGAAGACCGTGCGCCCTGAGAATGACGATACCGCAGACGAGGCCTGCAAGAGCACCGCCGAGAATGCCGCAGGCGAGCATCAGCAGCGGATCGGTGATGCCGAAGTGAACCGCGGCAATTCCGGCCGCATAAGCGCCAGACCCGAAGAGCGCGGCATGGCCGAGCGTCGCCACGCCGCAATAGCCGGTAACAAGATCGAGCGACAGGACCAGGAGCGCGATCGCGGTGATACGCGTCAGCAGCGCCAGATTGTTCGGAAACAGGAGATAGCCGAGCACGGCCAAGAGCAGAATTGCCGCAAGACCGGCGAGATCGCGGGCGAGCTTGCGCCCTTTGCCGGGCGCGCTCGTCATCGCATCGTTCATCGTTGCCATGGTCACTAACTTGTCCTTCCGGAAAGCCCGCGGGGAAAGACGCAGACGATGGCTATGACCGCGAGGTAGAAGAAAAATTCGCCGAATTCCGGCACGAGATAGCGGCCGGCGGTATCGATGCCGCCGAGCAGCAGGCAGGCGATCAACGCACCCGGTATCGACCCCGCGCCGCCGACGGAAACCACGACGAGGAAGGTCACCATGTAGCGTAGCGCGTAATAGGGTTCGACCGGCAGCAGTTCGGCGCCGACGACGCCGCCGAGCGCGGCAAGCCCGACGGCAACGGCGAAGCTCACCGCATAGACGATCTCGGTGCGCACGCCGAGCGCCGCCGCCATCGCGGCATTGTCGACGGCCGCCCGAAGCTTCACGCCGAAGGCGGTCTTTTCGATCAGGTACCAGAGGGCGGCGGCAACGGAGAGGCCGCAAAGGATGGCAAAAATTCTGTGCGTGGCGATCGATCGGAAGCCGAGATCGACCGACCCCTGAAGCGCCGAAGGAAGGGGAACGGTCTTCAGCGTAGGGCCAAAGACGTAATTGGCGATGCCGATGATGCAGAAGGTGATGCCGATCGTCATCAGCACTTGAGTGAGTTCCGGAGCCCCGTAGATGCGCCGGTAAAGCAGGCGCTCGATCGGCACGGCGATAGCGATCGTTCCGAATACGGCAAAGAGCACCGCGAAACCGTAGCCGAGCCCCAGATCGCGTGCGGCATAGGAGGCTATGTATCCGCCGATCATGGCGAAGGCGCCGTGGGCGAGGTTGACCACGCGCATCAGGCCCATGGTGACGGAAAGACCGATCGAGATCACGAACAGCACCATGCCGTAAGCGAGCGCGTCGACCGCTATGCTGAAGACGGTTTGCATTAACCCCATCCTGTTCCGCTAGGGCGGGGCCAGCGGCCCCGCATCCCTTTCCCCGAACGGCCTTACTTCAGCGCCGCCAGACCGGGATCGCCCTGCTTCTCGAAGGTCGCGATCTCCTTGTTGTAATAGGTGCCGTCCTCGGCCTTGGCGACTTCGCGCAGGTAGATGTTCTGGGTGATGTGGCGCGACTCCGGATCGATCGACACCGGTCCGCGCGGGCTCGTCCAGGAAAGCCCCTTGACGGCCTCGACCGCCTTCTGTGCGTCCTGCTCGCCGCCCGTCGCCTCGATCATCTTGTAGATGACGTGCATGCCGTCGTAGGCGCCGACCGAGGGGAAGGAAAGCTCGGCCGGATTGCCGATCGCCTTGCCGGCCGCCTCGACGAACGCCATGTTTTCCGGCGAATCGTGCGAGACCGCGTAGTGGAAGGTCGTCTGGATCCCAAGTGCAGCTTCACCAAGTGCCGGCAGGTCCGATTCCTGCGTCAGGTCGCCCGGTGCGAAGAACTTGATGCCGGCGCCCTTTAGGCCGTTTTCGTTGAAGGACTTGACGAAGCCAAGCGTCGTCGGGCCGGAGGGCAGGAAGGCGAAGACTCCTTCGGCCCCCGAATCCTTGATGCGCTGCATGATCGGCGAGAAGTCATTGGTGGCGAGCGGCATGCGGATCGCCTCGACGATCTGTCCGCCCGCGGCTTCGAACCCCTTCTTGAAAGCGTTCTCGGCGTCGACGCCCGGGCCGTAGTCGCTGACCACCGAGATGATTTTCGAGACGCCGGCGTCCTTCGCCACCTTGGCGATCGGCGTCGAGGTCTGCCAGAGCGTGAACGAGGTGCGCACGACCAGCGGGCTCTTGGTGACGATCGCCGACGTTGCGGCATTCATGATGACGAGCGGCACGTTGGCCTGCTCGAGCAGCGGCGTTACCGCCATCGCGTCGGGCGTGAAATAGAAGCCGGCGAGATATTGCACGCCTTCCTTGACAACGAGCTCCTGCGCCAGCGCCTTGGATTGAGCGGGATCGGGCTGCGGCACGTCCCGGTAGATGATTTCGATGTCGTCGTCGCCGACCTTGCTGCCGTTCAGCGCCATATAGGCATCGATGCCGGCCTTGAAGTTCTTGCCCTGCAGCGCGAACGGGCCGGAAAACGGCCCGATGACGCCGACCTTGATCGTGTCGGCATGCGCTGCACCCCCAATCGTAAGTGCCGCCAAGGCGGCGAGAATAGTCCGTTTCATTTTTCCTCCCCACGGCACTCGGCTCACTCCCGTCCGGTGCCCGTCCAAGATCAACTGCGAATTGATCGTCGTCAGTTTGCCACTTGAGACGGCGGTGAATAATGAAAGATAGGCCGCCCCACATAACTGCATAGTTATGAATACTCCTCTATCAAACCTCCCTTCCCTCGGCACAGCACAAGGTCAAAACGGCAACCCGACATAATTCTCGGCGAGCGCCGTCGCCGCGGCCCGCGAATGGGTGAGATAGTCGAGCTCGGCCTCCTGGATTTTCTGGTCGAATTCGCTGGTGTCGGGAAAACGGTGCATCATCGTCGTCATCCACCAGGAAAAGCGAACCGCCTTCCAGACACGCGCGAGCGCCCGGACCGAATAGGCGTCGACGGCTGCATTGGAGCGGTCCTGATAGTGCTCGAGCAAGCCCTCGAACAGGTAGTGCACATCGCTCGCCGCAAGGTTCAGCCCCTTGGCCCCGGTCGGCGGCACGATATGGGCGGCATCGCCGACAAGAAACATTCGCTCGAAGCGCATCGGCTCGGCGACGAAGGATCGAAGCGGCGCGATCGATTTCTCGAAGGAAGGACCGGTCACCACCCGTTCGGCATGATGGATCGGCAGGCGGCGACGCAACTCGTCCCAGAAACGCTCGTCGTCCCAATCGTCGAGCTTCTCGTCGAGCGGGCACTGGATGTAGTACCGGCTGCGGCTCAAGGACCGCATCGAACATAGAGCGAAGCCGCGCGGGTGATTGGCATAGACCAGTTCGTGATCGACTGGCGGCACGTCGGCGAGGATGCCGAGCCAGCCGAAGGGATAGACCTTCTCATAGGCGCGGATCGCGCGCTCCGGCAGGGACCTGCGGCTGACCCCGTGGAAGCCGTCGCAGCCAGCGATGAAATCGCAATCGATCCGATGGGTGACTCCGTCCTTTTCATAGGTGACGTAAGGTGCATGGCTCTCAAAGTTATACGGCTTCACATTTGCCGCCTCGTAGATCGACGACGCGCCCGACTGTTCGCGATGATCCATCAGGTCGCGAGTGAGCTCCGTCTGGCCGTAGATCAGCACCCGTTTGCCGCCCGTCAGACCATTGAGGTCGATACGATGATCACGGCCGTCGAAAGCGAGCGAAAATCCGTCATGCGGGAGGCCTTCGGCATGCATCCGCGTTCCCGATTGCGCCTCGTCCATAAGCCGGACGGTGCCTTCCTCCAAAACGCCGGCGCGCACCCGGCCGAGAATGTGTTCCTTGCTGGCGCGGTCGAGGACAAGATTGTCAATGCCCGCCAGTGTCAACAATTGCCCAAGCAGCAGACCGGACGGGCCGGAACCGATGATGACGACTTGGGTTCGCATGTATCTCCTCACCATACAAGCCGGCGAAGCCGTTGATGTGCCCGGCAAAATTGCCTTTATCAGGGAAGTTTGCGCGCCGCCGGCCCTTGTCTCAATGGACATTTCTGCCATGTTATTGGACTTTTCGAACATCGATGCTGCGTGAGCCAGATGAAGCGACCTGTCCCGACCTACGAGCTCTATGGCGAGGAATCCGGAGAACGGCCGGATTTCTGGCTGCATTGCGAGACAATCCCTTCGCGCAGCCGCCTGCACCACTGGGAGATCGGCCTTCATCGCCACGAGAGCTTCTTTCAGATCCTCTACATCGCCAAGGGTTCAGGCGATGCGCTGTTCGACGGCACGGCCAGGCCGATTTCGCCGCCGGCGGTGATTACCATCCCGCCCGCCGTCAGCCATGGCTTCCGCTTTTCGGCTGATATCGACGGTTTCGTGTTCACGGTGCTCGCATCGCATCTGCCGGTCGCGCCGGGTGGCCGCAACAGGCTCGGCGGCTGGCTGGCGACACCCCGCCTGACGCCACTCGGCGATAGCGACGACGGCCGCTACATCGCCGAGACATTGCAGCGCCTGGCCGAGGAATGGGACGCGCGCCGCAGCCACCGCACCGGCCTGCTCGATGCCTATCTGACGACGGTGTTGGGATTGGCGGCGCGGCTCGCGGATGAGCCGCGCGACAGCGGGCCAGCCGGGGAGAGCGAAAACGAGCGGCGCATGGAACGATTCGACGCCCTGCTCCGGCAGCACTATCTGGACCACCGTCCGGCCGCTTACTATGCGCGCGAGCTGGGCCTGTCGCCGACCCATCTCAATCGCGTCGTCCGCGCAGTCGCCGGGCAGAGCGTGCACGAGGTGATCGCCGGACGGCTGCTGGACGCCGCGAGGCGCCAGCTCGTCTTCACCCGTGCGAGCGTCCAGGAGATCAGCTTCCGCCTCGGCTTCTCGGACGCAGCCTATTTCTCACGCTTCTTCGTCCGCCACATCGGCATGACGCCGCGGGCCTGGCGGATCACCGAGCGGCAAAGGCTCGGTGTATGACGTGCCTTGCCGTCTGCTGCATCAGTGAGGTGGGCGCGGCCAAGGCGGCCGCGCCCGCATGTCTTTCGGCTCGCGATCAGACGAGATCGAAGCGATCGGCGTTCATCACCTTCGTCCAGGCCGCCACGAAGTCGCGGACGAACTTCTCCTGCGAGTCGCCCTGGCCATAGACCTCGGCAATGGCCCTCAGTTGCGAGTTCGAACCGAAGACGAGGTCAACGCGGGTGCCGGTCCACTTGATTTCGTCCGTCTTGCGGTCGCGCCCCTCGAAAACATACTTCGATTCCGCAGAGACCTTCCATGCCGTGCCCATGTCGAGCAGGTTGACGAAGAAGTCATTGGTGAGCGTCTCGGGCCGCGTCGTGAACACGCCGTGCTGGGACTGCCCGGTGTTGGCGTTCAACACGCGCATGCCGCCGATGAGAACCGTCATTTCCGGTGCGGTCAGCGTCAGAAGCTGCGCCCTGTCGATCAGCAGTTCTTCCGGCGAAATCAGATAGTCGCCCTTCTGATAGTTGCGGAAGCCGTCGGAGATCGGTTCCAGTACGCCGAAGGAGTCCACATCGGTCTGCTCCTCGGTCGCATCGGTGCGGCCGGGCGCAAAGGGAACCTCGATGTCGTGGCCGGCGTTCTTCGCCGCCTTCTCGACCGCGGCGGCGCCGCCGAGCACGATCAGGTCTGCGAGCGATACCTTCTTGCCGCCGGACTGGGCATCGTTGAATGCCTTCCGGATGCCTTCAAGCGTTTCGAGCACGGTCGCAAGCTGGGCCGGCTGGTTGACCTCCCAATCCTTCTGCGGTGCGAGGCGGATGCGCGCACCGTTTGCCCCGCCGCGCTTGTCCGAACCGCGGAAGGTCGATGCCGACGCCCAGGCGGTCGATACCAGCTGAGAGACCGACAGGCCGGACGCAAGAATCCGTTCCTTGAGATCGGCGATGTCCTCTTCGTCGACGAGCGGGTGGTCGACGGCCGGGACCGGATCCTGCCAGATCAGTTCCTCGGACGGAACCTCCGGGCCGAGATAGCGCACCCGCGGCCCCATGTCGCGATGGGTCAGCTTGAACCAGGCACGGGCAAACGCATCCGCGAACTGGTCCGGGTTCTCGAAGAAGCGCCGCGCGATCTTCTCGTAAGCCGGATCGAAGCGCAGCGCGAGGTCGGTCGTCAGCATGGCCGGCGCGTGGCGCTTGGACTGGTCATGGGCATCCGGAACCGTGCCCGCGCCCATACCGTTTTTCGGCGTCCACTGATGCGCACCGGCCGGGCTCTTCGTGAGCTCCCATTCGTAGCCGAACAGGTTCCAGAAGAAGTTGTTGCTCCACTTCGTCGGCGTGCTCGTCCAGGTGACTTCCAGGCCGCTGCCGATCGTGTCGCCGCCCTTGCCGGTTCCGAAGCTGCTGGTCCAGCCGAAGCCCTGTTCGGCGATATCCGCGCCTTCGGGCTCAACGCCGACATGCGAGGCGTCGCCAGCACCGTGCGTCTTGCCGAACGTATGTCCGCCGGCGATCAGCGCTACAGTCTCCTCGTCGTTCATCGCCATGCGGGCGAAGGTCTCGCGGATGTCCTTTGCGGCGGCAAGCGGATCCGGGTTGCCGTTAGGACCTTCCGGATTCACATAGATCAGGCCCATCTGCACGGCGGCCAGCGGCTTTTCGAGCTCTCGCTCTTCCGTATAGCGCTTGTCGGCAAGCCAGGTATCCTCGGCACCCCAGTAGACGTCTTCCTCGGGCTCCCAAACGTCGGCGCGGCCGCCGGCAAAGCCAAAGGTCTTGAAGCCCATCGACTCGAGCGCAACGTTGCCGGTGAGGATCATCAGGTCGGCCCAGGAAATGCTGTTGCCGTATTTCTGCTTGATTGGCCAAAGCAGCCGGCGCGCCTTGTCGAGATTGACGTTGTCCGGCCAGCTGTTGAGCGGCGCGAAACGCTGCTGGCCCGCACCCGCACCGCCGCGGCCGTCGCCGGTGCGGTAGGTGCCCGCGCTATGCCATGCCATGCGGATGAAGAGCGGCCCGTAATGGCCGAAGTCGGCCGGCCACCAATCCTGCGAATCGGTCATCAGCGCATGGAGGTCTTTCTTCAGAGCCTCCAGGTCGAGTTTCTTGAATTCCTCGGCATAGTTGAACGCCTGGCCCATGGGGTCGGACAGCGACGAGTTTTGGTGAAGAATCTTCACATTCAACTGGTTCGGCCACCAGTCCCGATTCGACCTTCCGCCATGGGCCGTGTGGGTGTGCGCCACCGGACACTTGCCCGCACTCTCGACCTTGGAATCCATTATGCTCTCCATTGCGCTTGGCTTCAATTGCGCCATCCAGATGACATCGGTCTTCAACCTCGGGCGTTCTGCATGGCGGTGCGTCAGAGCTGGCCGCTGCACTGAAGGGGCAGCAGCTGCATCTGGTGCGACCATACCGATTCAGTTCCATTAGTTTAAGTTGGATTTTCCGATTGCGGCGATAGGATAAACTTATTGTCCAATGAACTTCTCTCTCGTATTGCAGCGAATCTCGCCTGAGGCGTGCATCGGCGCTCTTTCAGGAATGCCAGCGCGCCTAGGACCTTAGTCCGGGGTAGCGGGTCCAAAGGTCTTAGGCCCGTTGCCGAGCGCTGCTCGGCAATACATACTCGATAGTGAGCACCTGCGGAACAACGGCCAGCCCCCCGCCGCCGCGGCCGTGCGATGATCCTGGAGCGGTGCGCCGATGCCCTTCCGCGCCGCTCCAGGACCTCAACTACGGCGCGCGTCCTGCTTGACGCACAGATATCGCTGTAGCCTTTGAATCTCTGCATGTTTTTATCTCCAGAACGGCGATGATCTAGAGGAACATGCAGTAGCGAGCTTTCCTATTGAGGTGTCCGATGAACTCCGAAAAAATGAGAAAGCTCATAGAGGACTGCCAAAGGGACTTATGGGAATACCTATCCTCCGACTGCGGGATCAGCGACAGGGAGATCATTATCGCGCTCCTCAATCGGTTGAATGGACCACAAGCCAGGGATGCGCTGGGGGTGGATTGCGATTGGCGCCCGCGACTTGAGGAACAATGGGTCGGGGAGCGCACTGGAACCAACCAGAACGAAGCAAGGCTCAGAATAATTTTCAACCGTCTCGCAAATGGATCAGCGCATACCTGAGCGTTATCGATGAAGGCGACACGACGCTCTTCCCGCACCGGAAGCGTCATCGATGAAGCGCTTCAACTCGTCATGATGCCGCTCTTACGGCGCGAGGGCTCTGTTGCGGCATCTTCAAGCGTCAGTCGCAGTGAAACTGCCCGTCGCCCTCGCTATAGCTCCGCCGGAGCAAGCGGCTTGCGGGCCGGACCGTGGATCACCGATCCATCTGCTGCGAAAATCGAGCCGTGGCAGGGACAATCCCATGTCCGATCGGCATTGTTCCAAGTCACCGTGCAGCCCTTGTGGGTGCAGGAGGCGGAGACGGCACGCAGGGTTCCGTCATCGTCCCGGCAGACGGCGAGCTTCTCGTCGCCGCGCAGGACGACGCCGCCTTCACCCGGTCGTATGTCCCTCGCGCTGCCGACAATCGACTGGCTGTCGCCATTCTTGTGAAAGCCCTTGGGATAAGGCCGGGTCGGATCATAAAGGCTCCGCCAGGGGCTGGCGCGGCCAAGGATCGTGTCGGCGATCATAATGCCGGCCGCGGTGCCGTTGCTAATGCCCCAGGCGTTGAAGCCGGTGGCGATATGGAAGCCCGGCGCCTTTTCGGGATCGGGTTCGCCAACATAGGGCACCCGGTCGGCGGTGTCGTAGTCCTCGTTGCACCAGTGCCAGGCCAGCTCGCCGACGGCTAGGTTCTGCCGCGCCCACTCCTCGAGTTCGATGAAGCGCGCGGCGACGTTCCCGTCCTGGCCGGTATTGAACTTCGGACCGAGCACGACAAGCAGGGGGCCGGCGTCATCCCTCCCCGTTCTGATCGAGTGTGTCGGATCGTCGATGCCGATGAACATGCCATCGACGGCGAGCGGACTGTCGACGCGGAAGGCGATCGCGGTATGGCACCGCGGCTGTGTGCGGTTTGCCATGCCGACGGGGCTCTTGACCGTCATGTTGGTCGCGACGACCACGTGTTCCGCATGAACCGTCCCGCCAGAAGTGACCACGCGCCAGCGGCTCGCCACGTCGATCAGAATCGCTCGGCTCTGTTCGAACAGGCGCGCGCCCCGGTCCGCCGCGGCGCGCGCCAATCCGACGAGATATTTCGCCGGGTTGAATTGCGCCTCACCAGGAAAACAAACTGCAGCCGTGGTCTCGAAAGGCAGCGGTGCACGATCGAGCACCTGTGCCTCGAGCCCGACCTGTCGCGCCGTCTCCGCCTCGGCAATGATGGCTTCGCGGCCCGCCGAGCTGGTGGCATAGGTATAGGCGTTCTTGCGCTCGAGATCGCAGGCTATCGCATAGTCGCGGATCCAGTCCTTGATCAGCGCGGCTCCGGCCGAATTCGCCTCGGCATAGCTACGCGCCCGTGCCAAACCGAGGCTGTCGATGAGGTGGCGATAGATCAAGGCGTGCTGGGTGGTGATTTTCGCCGTCGAACGCCCGGTCACCTGCCCGCCGATCTCGAGCGCTTCGAGCAGGATCACTGAACGGCCAGCTTCGGAAAGGCGAAGCGCTGCGGTAAGCCCGACGATCCCGCCTCCAACCACGACCGTCTCGGCATGGATCGAGCCGTCGAGCGGAGAATAGCCCGTCGGCCCGGCGCCAGCCACCCAGCAGCTTCCCCGTTTTCCCGGCAGATCGACCATCGTGGCATGTCCTCGTTCAGGTGGTCCGATAACCACGCCTGTTCGGGAATGTTCCCGCCCGGCAGCCCTGCACATATCGAGTGAACCTCAAATGGACATGCCTCCAGGCCACGGGAACGGATCGTGCAGTGTCGTTTAGCGCTTGCTCATGGACCGTTGTGGGGCCATGCTGAATTCAGAAGCTGGCTGTGCGGCAAAGCGAGAGGTCAGGCCTATTCAGCGGCCTCGAAGCCCTGCCGTACTGCCTTTCTCGGCCGTACCTTGACGCGAGGAGTTTGTCCGATGTCTGCGCACGCTGCCAACAATCCATTGCAACCGGGCGATCAGGCGCCGAACGTCGTGTTCGACGCGATTTCGCGCGAGGGGAAGATCGCACTTGACGATTTTCGCGGCCGCAGCCCGCTGCTTGTGGGCCTGTTTCGCGGCCTGCATTGCCCGTTCTGCCGCCGCCATGTGGCGGCGATGGCCCAGCTCAACCCGGCGCTCCGCGAAAAGGGCGTTCAGACGCTTGCCGTGGTAAACACTCCCGTCGAACGGGCCCGTCTCTACTTCCGTTTCCATCCGATCGCTGGTCTTCTCGCCGCATCCGATCCGGCCCGCGCATCGCACCGCGCCTTCGGCTTGCCCATCGTCGAGTTCACCGAAAACGAGACTGACTGGCCAACCAAAATCGGAATGGACGCGGTCATGCAGATGCGCGTCGACCTGCCGGGCGAATTGCCTGAACCGATGAATCCGCCCGCGGCAGGAGACCTCCTTGCCGAAAAGGACCCGTACGAAATCAAGGACGCCGATAAGCAGGTCAGCCTGGCCAATCATATGCAGCTCGTCGGCCATTTCCTGCTCGACCGTGAAGGCGTCGTGCGCTGGAGCTTCACCGAAGTCGAGGAGAACGGCCAGAATCTTTGCCGGGCGCTGAGCCCCGAAGAACTGATGTCGGCCGCTTCGAACGTTGCCCATTGACCTGGCTCCTCCCTGCGGAGCTCCGCTATGCGAATCGCGCGGGTGTTCGGCTCCGGCGGCGCGATCAGAAGCCCTGCAAAGGGAAGCGCCGCTCCATGCAGATAATGATTGTTCTTCCGGCGAAGCAAGCCTACTTTGCGCCGTCTCCATGTATGGAATACATAGTTCAGATGCGCCCGCGCCGGTTTCTTCCCTCCATCAGTCTCCTCTCGGCCTTCGAGGCGGTCTTGCGTAACGGCTCGATCTCGGGGGCGGCGCGAGAAGTCAATCTGACGCAAAGCACCGTGAGCCGCCTTGTCCAGAACCTCGAGGAGCAATTGGGCCGGCCGCTGTTCGAACGCCACAGGCAGAGGCTCATTCCGACCGAAGCAGCTCAGGCCTATGGACGGGACGTCACCCGGGCGCTCGACCTCATCCAGCGCGGCAGCATGGAGTTTTCCGCCAATCCGGGCGGCGGCGCCCTGTCGCTCGCCATCCTGCCGGCCTTCGGCACGCGATGGCTGGCGCCGCGGCTCGGTACGTTCCTAACCCGGAATCCGGGCGTGACGATCAATCTTGCGACGCGCCTCAAGCGGTTCAATTTTGCCGCCGAGGGTTTCGACGCAGCCATTCATTTCGGAGCGGACGATTGGCGCGACGCGGGGCACATGAAACTCTTCGAGGAGCGTTTGACCGCCTGCATCGCTCCGTCGCTTCTCTCCGAACACCCGGTTCGCACGGTCGACGACATGGCCGGTCTGCCGCTGCTGCAGTTGGAGACACGCGGGAACGCCTGGGAGATCTGGTTTGCCGCTCAAGGCGCCGAAGCCCCGAGCGTCACGGGAATGTTGCTGGACCAGTTCGCCACGATGACGCAGGCCGCCATTTCGGGCCTCGGTGTGGCCCTGCTTCCCGATTATCTCGCCGATGTCGAGATAGAGGAAAAGCGCCTTGTGCCGCTTCTCAAACGTTCTGTTCCGGGTTCCGGCGCCTATTGGCTGGTCTGGCCCGAGTCGCGGGCCAACCACCCGCCGCTCGAAGCCTTCCGCAGCTGGCTCGCCGCCGAGGTCTCCTCCTGAGCCCCGCTCCAGAGTCGGCTATGCTCCTGCCACCGGAAGCGGGATCGGCTGTCTCCTGTCCTCTTCATCGAGAATGCTGAACGTAAACTTGCCCTGCTGGTCGCGCTCGACCGAATAGGTCAAGCGATCGCGAACATGGTTGTTCTCGTCGAAGGTCAGCACCCTCGGTTTCAGCTCCGTCAGCCGGCTCTCGTCGAGATAGACCGAGTTGCAAATGATGACCTGATCGCCCGGCTGGCAGGTGCGGGCGGCCGCCCCGTTGAGGATGCAGCACCGCGAGCCGCGCTCGCCGAGAATGACATAGGTGGAGATGCGCGCGCCGGAGTTCTTGTTCCAGATCTCAACGAACTCCATCGGCAGGATGCCCGCCGCCTCACAGTGGTCCGGATCCAAGGTGATCGAGCCGTGATAATTGAGGTTAGCCTCGGTCACGTGGATGCCGTGAAGTTTGCCAGCAACCAGTTTTCTCATGTTCCTCCCCTCGCTTCCGCCGCGTTGTCATAGAGCAACGGCTGTCGAAGGGAAAGTGACGTCAGAAACGGCGTGTGCTCGCCGGAGGCGCGTGTCGGATATTCGCCGACGTTTCACAAAGAATGCGGCGGCTGGATGCCAAGCGGCCTGAGCCGTGATACACGGCTGGAACGAGCATCTTTCCACTCCGCCGCTAGAGGTTGCTGCACGCCCGAACGTGGGCAAAGGATAAGGCGAAGAACACGATGCCTATTGCGAATACGACAAGGTCCATGTCGATAATTCCTGTCTGTTGTTTCTACTGACTGCGCGTCCCCGATAGGCGGCGCCGGCCGCCCGGTAGGTGATCGCGATGGCGTGCATATCCGTCGCCGCAGCGATCGAGGCGATGCGGCGCGTGGATCAATAGAATATGGCTCAAGCGCATAGGACGAGAGAGGTCCAAGAGGAAAGAAATAGGATTCCATAGGAATTCGGCCGCCTCGGGGCTCATGCACGCAAACGCGCTTCGGCGTGAACATGCGAGACGCGAACGAAGCGCCAATTGCTCAGGCACTCCGGGCGAGGCGACGCACGAGGCCCTGCCGACCGCGTTCCATGACGACGTCATGGTTCCAGCTGAAGACGGGCTTCAGGATGACAGCAAGCCTGACCATCCAGGGTTTCGTCACCTTGACGATCCAGTCGTAGCGGATATTGCATACCGCTCCGTCCGGCCGCAGCGTCCATCGACCGGTCCCATCGAGCTCGCCTGAAGCTTTGCCCTCGATAAGCGATAGCGGTTCAACCCTGGTCGTTTCCATGTCGAAGGCCAAGTCATAGGGCAAAGCGGTGGACCATTTCATCCGACGCACGGCGCCGATGCCGGACTCGTCGCCTGGGCGCAGAAGCGTGACCTCATTGACTGAGGGCCACCAGTCCGGCCAGCTCTCGGGCGTGCTGAGCTCCCGCCAGACATCCTGGACAGAGGCGTCGACGGCCCAGGTCGTGACAAGATGAAACTCGGTCGATGCCATCGCGGTCTATCTCGCGGAGGCCGATGAATGGCCCTCACCAATATAGGCGATCCGGGCCGAAACAGCACCGCATGCTGTCGGTCATGCCGCAAGGCAACGATTGGGAGCGCCGCTACTGCCCGTAGGAAATGCGACGGCGCACATAGTTTGCGCGGCATGCAAAATTGCTGGATGGTGCAACGCACAATAATTCATCTTCTGCAGATCATGCTATATTTTTGGGCATATCGGAATTGGCTAATTTTCCCTCGTCAATTCAGCCACATACGAGATCTGGCGGTGTTTGGCACGACGCTTGCATTGGTGTGCTTGCTTCGGTCAACGGCGATTGAAGCAAGTTCAGGCGAAATGCGCCTGCGAAGGACAGTGACGTCGCGACGGTCTTTGCCTCCGAAAGGGATACCTCCCGATCCCCGGAGCGCGATTTCCGAGCGGCGTTTTTTTCGTCGGTTTTCGACCGGCCAACAAGTTGAGGGAACGTGCGCATGACCAAGATATCGATCGGCGGCTTTACTCGCCGCAGCCTGCTGAAGACGACCGCGACGGCCGCCATGGTCGGCGCAGCGAAAACGCTATTGCCCTCCGGGGCCTTTGCCCAGGGGGCTGGTCCGGAGACGGCGAAAGCCATCCTCGGTTTCATCGCGCTGACTGATTCCGCACCGCTGATCATCGCCAAGGAGAAGGGCTTCTTCGACAAATACGGAATGACCGAAGTCGAGGTGGTGAAGCAGGCCTCCTGGGGAACGACGCGCGACAATCTGGTGCTCGGCTCTGCCGGCGCCGGCATCGATGGGGCACATATCCTGACGCCGATGCCCTATCTCATCTCGACCGGCAAGGTGACGCAGAACAACCAGCCGCTGCCGATGGCGATCCTCACCCGCCTCAACCTCGATGCCCAGGGCATTTCAGTCGGCGCGGCCTATGCGGATCTCAAGATCGGTCTCGATGCCTCGGTGCTGAAGGACGCCTTCGCCAAGAAGAAGGCGGCGGGTGCGGCGGCAAAGGTCGCGATGACCTTCCCCGGCGGTACGCATGACCTCTGGATCCGCTACTGGCTCGCCGCCGGTGGCATCGATCCGGACAAGGACGTCGAGACGATCGTCGTACCGCCGCCGCAGATGGTCGCCAACATGAAGGTCGGCACCATGGACTGTTTCTGCGTCGGCGAGCCCTGGAACGAGCAGCTCGTCAACCAGAAGATCGGCTACACCGCCGTGAATACCGCTGAGCTCTGGGCCAAGCACCCCGAAAAGTCCTTCGCCATGCGCGCCGATTGGGTCGAGAAGAACCCGCGTGCCGCCAAGGCGCTGGTCATGGCCGTCGAGGAGGCCGCGCAATGGTGCGACGACATGGCGAACAAGGACGAGCTTGCCAAGATCGTCGGCAAGCGCAGCTGGTTCAACGTGCCGCCGAAGGACATCGTCGACCGGCTGAAGGGCGAATACGACTACGGCAACGGCAAGGTCGTGGAGAACAGCCCGCATTTCATGAAGTTCTGGCGCGACCACGCCTCCTACCCCTTCCAGAGCCACGACGCCTGGTTCCTCACCGAGAACATACGCTGGGGCAAGCTTGCACCGGATACGGATATCAAGGGGCTGATCGCCAAGGTCAACCGCGAGGACATCTGGCGCGAAGCGGCGAAGGATCTCGGCGTCGCCGACATTCCGCCCTCCACCTCGCGCGGCCCGGAAACTTTCTTCGACGGCAAGGTCTTCGATCCCGCCAATCCCGAAGCCTATCTGAAGAGCCTGGCAATCAGCCGCATCGCCTGATGCCGCAATCGCAGCCGGGCCCGGTCCCGGCTGCCGTCGACCGAGAACCCGTAGGAGAAGGGCATGTCCGCCACCAATCTGAAGCTCAAACCGCAGGCGCCGCCGCAGTCCTCGGCGCAGGTGATTGCTCTCGAGGCTACGGCAAGACCGCGCTTTGACAGCCGCCTGCCGCGCTTTGCCGCTCAAACCATCACCAATCTCTTGCCGCTGCTGGTGACGCTGACCTTCCTCACCCTCGCTTGGCAGCTCGCCTGTGCCTCGCCCGATTCGAGCCTGCCGGCGCCGACGCGCGTGCTCGAGGAGAGCTGGGAATTGATCGCGCATCCCTTCTATGTCGGTCAGGGTGTCGACCAGGGCCTCTTCTGGCACGTCTTCGCCAGCCTGCAGCGCGTCGCCCTCGGCTATGCCATGGCCGCCGCCGTCGGCGTGGCGCTCGGCACTCTGGTCGGCCAGAGCGCGCTCGCCACGCGCGGCCTCGACCCCATCTTCCAGGTGCTGCGCACCGTGCCGCCGCTCGCCTGGCTGCCGCTTTCGCTGGCCGCCTTCCAGGACGGCAACCCCTCGGCGATCTTCGTCATCTTCATCACCGCGATCTGGCCGATCATCATCAACACCGCCGTCGGCATCCGCAACATTCCGCAGGACTACCAGAACGTCGCCAGGGTGCTGCGGCTGAACGGCTTCGAATATTTCGCCAAGATCATGCTGCCGGCCGCCGCCCCGTATATATTCACTGGCTTGAGGATCGGCATTGGTCTCTCATGGCTGGCGATCGTCGCCGCCGAGATGCTGATCGGCGGCGTCGGCATCGGCTTCTTCATTTGGGATGCGTGGAACTCGTCGCTGATCAGCGACATCATCGTGGCGCTAATCTATGTCGGCATCGTCGGTTTCCTCCTCGACCGCATCATCGCGCTCATCGGCCGCGCAGTCGCCCGCGGCACGGCAAACGCCTGAAGAAAAGGAGGCTTTTCATGCCCAAGAGCTATCTCTCGCTGGAACTCATCGACAAGACCTTCGAACGTGGCGGCACCCGCAGCGAGGTTCTGAAACAGGTGTCGCTCGCGGTCGACAAGGGCGAGTTCATCTCGATTATCGGCCATTCCGGCTGCGGCAAGTCGACCCTGCTCAACATCGTCGCCGGATTGACGCAGGCGACGAGTGGCGTCGTGCTGCTGGACGGCCAGGTGGTCGACGAGCCGGGACCGGACCGCGCCGTCGTCTTCCAGAACCATTCGCTGTTGCCCTGGCTGACCGTCTATGAAAACGTCCGGCTCGCCGTCGACAAGGTGTTCTCGGCGACGCGCACTAGGCGGGAACGGCATGAATGGACCATGTGCAACCTCGAACTGGTGCAGATGGCGCATGCCGCCGACAAGCGCCCTTCGGAAGTCTCCGGCGGCATGAAGCAGCGCGTCGGCATCGCCCGTTCGCTGGCGATGGAGCCGAAGGTGCTGCTGCTCGACGAACCCTTCGGGGCGCTCGACGCGCTGACACGTGCCCATCTGCAGGATCAGGTGATGCAGATCCACGCGACGCTCGGGAACACGGTCTTGATGATCACCCATGACGTTGACGAAGCGGTCCTGCTTTCCGACCGCATCGTGATGATGACCAACGGCCCCTCCGCCCGGATCGGCGAAATCCTCGACGTGCCGCTCGCCCGCCCGCGCCGGCGCATCGAGCTCGCCTCCGATCGCACCTACCTGAAATGCCGCGAAGCGGTGCTCAAGTTCCTCTACGAGCGCCATCGCTTCGTCGAAGCTGCGGAGTGATCGACCGCGCGCCGGGCGCTCTTGACCTTCCAACGGTGGGAAGCCCCATCTTCGGTTCCTAACGAAAATCGGAGACAGGAAATGCACCGCTACAAGATCGAAGACATGACCTGCAGCCATTGCGCAAGTGTGGTGGAAAGGGCGATTCGCGGCGTCGATCCCGCCGCGGCAATAAAGGTGGACCTCGGCAAGAAGGAAGTCAGCATCGAGACCGCGGCCAACAAGACTGCGATCTCCGACGCGCTCAGAGCGGCCGGCTACGAAAGCCGGCCGCTCTGATCCACGCTGCCAGTCAACCCCTCAGCGACCGCTTCACGACAAGAGAGCTATCTCAATCCTCACCCGGATACTGAAATCCTGGAGGAAGCTGCAGGCAGGCGGCATAGGCCGGCTCAGGCGCGGCGGCCTGCGCATGTTCCCGCGGCTTCATTGAATTGGCCGCGACGATGGAACGGATCGCCAATGGGCGATAGCGTTGGAGGAGATCCGGATTCTTCTCTTCCTTCGCCGCCTCGTCGTTGCGTCCTGACTTTGCTTGCCCCCTGGGCCAGAGAACGAACGGCTCAAGCGGTCACGTGCTTCACCATGGTGCCGCCACCGCTTGCCTGATCGGTCGGGAAGACTTCGACACGGGCGACATCGACAAATACCGGCAAATCGATGACATCGTTGATGATGCGGGCGATAATTTCTGGCTGAATCGAGCGGTATCCGTCGTACAGCATGGCCTTTGCCTGACCATCCGGAATCGAGGTCCGATAGAGAGACGTCTCCACGCGGCCCGGAACGATTTCGCTGACGCGGACGGAAGTCCCCAGGAGATCGCAACGCAGGTTGTCGCAGAAGAGACTTAGTCCCGCCTTCGACGGTCCATAGACCGCCATGTTGGGATAGGCTGCCCGCCCGCCGCTGGAACCCACATAAATCAGATGCCCGCGCTTACGTGCGACCATGCCTGGCAGGAAGACGCGCGTTAAGTGCATCGGGGCCTTGAGATTGATATCGATCATCGCATCGATCTCGGAAGGTTCGATCTCGTGGAATGTGGCGCGGGTGGAAAGAATGCCGGCGTTGTTGACGAGGATATCGACTTCAACATCCTTCAACGCCTCGGCGATGACGGCCGTATCGCGCACGTCGGCCCGCACCGGAACAGCGCCGCACCCATCTGCCAGTTCCGCAAGCAGGCTTTCGTTGCGGCCGACCGCGTAAACCGTCAAGCCGCGTTGCCGCAGAGCCGAAACCGTCGATTTGCCGATACCGCTGGTCGCGCCGGTGACGACTGCCACGCGATAGGTGTCAGACATAGATATAGCCCCCGCTGACGACGACATTCTCGCCTGTGGCATAGGTGTTGCGGCTGGACGCCATCATGACGATCCATTCGGCCATTTCGACGGGCTCGGCGGCGCGGCCAAGGGCGCTCGCCTTGGCCAGCTCCGGCAGGAAGCCGAGTTCTTTAGCGCGGTCCGTCGCAAAGCCTGCCGGCGCCACCGAATTCACGAGGATCTGGTCCTTGGCGCATTCCTGGGCGAAGGACTTGGTGAGGCTGACCACCGCCGCCTTGGTCGCGGCATAGTGGGCATTCTGCGGATGCGCCTTGAAAGCATCGACGGAGGTGACGTTGACGATGCGTCCTGTCACTTCCGGCGCGTTCACGAACTGGCGCATATGCAGCACCGCCGCCACCATCATATGGTAGGTGCCCTTGACGTTGATGGCGTTCTCCCGGTCCCAGTCCTCGTCGGTGATTTCCAGGATCGGCTTGCGGGGATAGATCGCTGCGCTGTTGACGAGAGCATGGATGCGGTCAAGCTTGCCGGCAACCGTCTCGAAACCGCTGTGAGCCGTTTCTGCGCGGGAAATATCGGCAACCGCTACCGCCACCTCCGCGCCGAGTGCTTCCAGCTCCGCCGCCGCGGAGGCGAGCAATGCCTCATTGCGGTCAATAAGCCCGATCTTCGCCGCTCCATGCGCGATCATCAGTTTCGCAGTGGTGAGACCGAGGCCCGAAGCTCCCCCCACGATGACAACGGATTGGGCTTTCACAACGAGCCTCCTGACTGTTTGTTTGTATGTTATCACTTATATGCTAGGATGGAGCGAGATCAAGCAGTTTTTGTCGGTGAGAAATGACTCCGCCGCGGGCCAACACCTCCATCTTTGAAGAGAATCCCGCGAGGCAGGCAATTTATCGAGAAACGAGATATTTCGAGCGGCACGTGGCACGATATGTGATATGTGCCAACGGGGGATTTTCAATCGGAGCAAATAGGTGTCGATTATCACGCAACGTGGCAATTTGGCAGAAATCGTCGTCACAAAGCTTACCGAGCGCATCGACTCCGGGCTCTACGCTCCCGGCGCGAAAATTCCCTCCAGCGCCCAGCTATGTGAGGAATTCGGCGTTTCCCGAACCGTCATTCGCGAGGCTCTGACATCTCTGAAGGTGGGAGGACGCGTAACCGCGCGACAAGGCGCTGGCGTCTATGTGACCGAGAAGGACGCGAAGACGCTCAACTATGAAATCAGCCGCATCGAGGACATACGCTCCGCCATGCAGATCCTCGAATTGCGGCTTGGCGTCGAGATGCAATCCGTCGCTCTGGCCGCAGCCAGGCGCACTCCGGAAGCTCTCGCGGAGATTGCCCGCGCCTATGATAATTTGGAAACTCTCAAAACCGACGATGCGGAGGTCGAAGCGCGCGCGGATTTCGACTTTCATCTGGCTATCGCCCGCGCCACCCGCAATCCGCATTTTCCGAGCTTTCTAGAAGCCGTCATGGAAAGCATCAACTTCGAACTGGTGCTGAAACATCGCCAATCGTCGCGCGCCTACAATGGCTATTTGAAGAAAATCAACAGGGAACATGCGGCCATTCTGGCAGCGATCACCCAGGGCGACGTGAAGGCAGCAAAGCAGGCGCTTGCCGTGCATCTCGAGGAGAGCCTCAACAGATACCGGCTGATGTTGGACGAGCCTGAAAGTGTGGAGACGGCGGACTGATCAGGTTCGCAAATTTTCTTCGCGCGCCTGCGGAGACTTCGGCAACTCGTCGACACTGTCGCAGGATGCGTTCACTCAGCCGGCAATCTCCTGCCATTGAAGGTCGCCTTGATGGAATGCCACCGTCACCCATCTGTCCGGCAGCAGCCGTATTCTTACCTCCCCAGCGCGATCGCCTGTTCGCGGATCTGCGTGAGGCTCATTTTCGGCGTCAGTGCTTCCGGATCGAGGCGGATTTCGATCAGCGCTGGCTTACCGGAGGCTTCGCAGCGCTGGAACGCCGGGGCGAATTCCTCGGTCCTCTGCACCGTTTCTCCATGCAGTCCGTAGGAGCGGGCAAGCGCGGCAAAATCCGGGTTGGTCAAACGCGTGCCGGACACCCGGCCCGGATAATTGCGCTCCTGATGCATGCGGATGGTGCCGTACATGCCATTGTTGATAACCAGGACGATGACACGCGCGTCGTACTGCATCGCGGTCGCCAGTTCCTGGCCGTTCATCAGGAAGCAGCCGTCGCCGGCAAAGGCCACAACGATCCGGTCCGGCGCGGTGATCTTGGCGGCGATCGCCGCCGGCACGCCATATCCCATCGAGCCGTTGGTTGGGCCGAGTTGGGTGCGAAACGTCCGGTATTGATAGAAGCGATGCGCCCAGGCGGAATAATTTCCCGCCCCAGTCGTCAGGATCGCGTCGGGCTTCAGATGACCGCGCAGCCACTCCATCACCTCGCCCATCTGCACCGGGCCGGGAATTTCCGGATGCTTCAGGTTTTCTAGATAGTCCGCATGCGCGGCCCTCGTCCATTCCATCCAGGCAGCGGATGCCGCAGGTCTTAGCTTCGCCGCCTGCGACAGGAAGCCGGCCACGCTGGCATTGATTGGCAAAACCGCGTGATAGACGCGTCCGAGCTCCTCGGCGCCCGGATGGACGTGCACAAGCGTCTGCTTCGGAACCGGAATGTCGATCAGCGTATAGGCGCCCGTCGTCATTTCGCCGAGCCGCGCGCCGATCGAAATCAAGAGATCGCAGGCCTTGATGTGCTGGATCAGCTTCGGCCCGGCGGCAAGGCCAAGGTCGCCGGCATAGTTCGGATGCCTATTGTCGAACAGGTCCTGGCAGCGGAAGGAGGCTGCGACGGAGAGCGAGAAGGCTTCGGAGAACGTCCTGAGGTCGGCGACCGCCTGCTGCGTCCAGCCACCACCACCGGCAACGAGCATCGGGCGCTTCGCTTCCGCGAGCAACCGGACGAGCTCATCGAGCTGCTGCTCGCCCGCATAGGCCTCGACCCGCTTGTACGCCGGCGTATCGGCAACCGCCACCTCATCGGTCAGCATGTCTTCCGGAAGTGCGACGACGACCGGACCCGGCCGGCCGTTGACGGCACGATGGAACGCCTGGCTGACGAGTTCGGGGATACGGGCCGCATCCTCAATCTCGACGATCCATTTCGCCATCTGGCCGAACATGCGGCGATAGTCGATCTCCTGAAATGCCTCGCGCTCCATCTGGTCGCGCGCCACCTGGCCGATGAACAGGATCATCGGCGTGGAATCCTGGAAGGCGGTATGAACGCCGACCGAGGCATTGGTGGCACCCGGCCCGCGGGTAACGAAGCAGATGCCCGGCCTGCCGGTCAGCTTGCCATAGGCCTCGGCCATATACGCCGCTCCGCCTTCCTGGCGGCAGATGACGAATTCGACCGCGTCTTCCGCATCGTGGAAGGCGTCGAGCACCGCGAGATAGCTTTCGCCCGGCACGCCGAATGCACGCTCGACGCCATGGATGCGCAGGGCGTCGACCAGCACCTGGCCGCCGCTGCGTGTCTTGATTTCGTTGTTCATGAAGTTCCCCTGCCCTTTTGGTCAGATGACGGCGTCTTCGAGGAAAGGACGGTTCGCCACAACCCGTTCGTAGCCAAAGGGCGCAAGGTCGAGCGTGCGGAAGCCTCCATAGGTAATGATTTCGGAAAGCCCACGCCCCATGGCCGGCGACTGCTGCAGCCCATGGCCGGAAAAGCCGTTGGCGAAGAGAAAGTTCTTCACCTCCGTATGCGGGCCGAGGACGACGTTGTGGTCGAGCGTGCAGTAGTCGTAGTGGCCGGCCCAGGAATTGACGACCTTGATCGCCTCGAAGGCAGGCACGCGATTCGCCAGCGTCGGCCAGATCTCCTCCTCGAATTCGTCATGCATCACTTCGAAATCGTTCGGATCGACCTCCGGATCGTGCTTGGGATAGGTGCCCATCAGATAGAACTTGCCCTCCGGACGGAAAAAGACTCCCGTCGGATCGATGGTCAGTCCGACCTTGCCTTCAAGGGACGTGCGGCAATCGACGACGAAGAGCGAGCGCCGGCGCGACTCGACGGGGATGTCGAGACCGGCCATGCGGGCGACGTGTCTGCCGTTGGTGCCGGAGGTGTTGACCACCGTCCCGCAGCCGATCGTCTGGCCGCCCTTTGTCGTCACGGAAACGACGCGGTCGCCCTCGCGGTTGACCGCCACAACCTCGTCTTCGATGTATTCGACGCCGAGCGAACGGGCCTTCTTGCGGAAACCCTGCATCAAGCCGACGCTGTCGAACCAGCCTTCGCCACGCTCGCCGGTGCTGCCGAGCACCAGCCCTTCGAGGTTGAGCCAGGGGAAGCGTTTCGCGAGACCTTCGACCTCGAGCAGCGTCACTTCGGCGCCGCAGGAGACCTGCGTTTCGTGATTGCGGCGCAGAACTTCAGCGCCTCGTTCGTCGCCCGCAAGGAAGAGATAGCCCGCCTCGTGAAAGCCAATCTCCGGCGTATCGTCGTCGACGGCGACGTTCTCCTTGAAGTTGCGGATGAACTCCGTGCCGAACTGGGAGACCTTGACGTTAATGGCGTTCGAGAACTGATGTCGGATCGAACTGGACGAGAGCGCCGTCGCGCATCGTTGATAGGTCCAATCCTTCTCGATCACCAGGACGGAACCGGTGAAGTCCGGATTGGTCGCCAGGAAGTAGGCGGTCGAGCTGCCGACGACGGCACCACCGACGATGACGAGGTCATAGGAGGTCCTGGCAGCCCGCATCACTTGTTCTCGTCTTCGAAGTGGCCGGCCGCACAGAAGCTGCCGCCTTGGAAGCGCACGGCCGGATCGTTCGGATCCCCCTGCTCCGTCTTGGCGAACACCCTTTCCGCATAGTCGTCAGCACTGTCCTCCGGCTTGTAGCCGAGAGAAGCGGCGGTGCGGTTGTCCCAAAAGGCGCGGCTGTTGTTGGACATGCCGTAGGCGACCATGAAGCCGACGCGTTCGGCCGACAGGCTCTTTTCAACGAGTTGGCGGCAATCGCGGTAGGAGAGCCAGGTGATCAGATGTCGGCGATCTGTGGGCTCCGGAAAGGACGAGCCGATGCGCAGGCTTACCGTTTCGAGGCCGAACTTGTCGAAATAATAGCGGGCGAGGTTTTCGACGAAGGTCTTCGACACGCCGTAGAGACTGTCGGGCCGGGTCGGCACGTTGCCGTCGATGGTCTCGGTCCGCTCGTAGAAACCGATGGCATGGACCGAGCTGGCATAGACGATGCGCTTGACGCCATGCTGGCGGGCCGCCTCGTAAATGTTGTAGCTGCCGACGATATTGGCGTCCAGAATGGTCTTCCACGGCGCTTCGAGTCCCTGTCCGCCCATATGGACGATCGCGTCGCAGCCTTTCACTGCATGGGAAACGGCATCGAAATCGGCGAGGTCCGCCGGGGAATCCTCTTCGTGCGGCGCCAGGTTCTGGCACGCCTGTCGGGCCGAGAGCCGAACGATCTTGCCGAGCCTGGTACCGGATTTGCGAAGCTGTGTTCCAAGAGCGCCGGCGGCGCCGGTGAGAAGCGTGCGCTGATAATCGGTCACGAGACTTGATCCTGATTAGCGAAGTCTAGCTAGGGCACCGGCGGTTCGCTCGATGGCCAAAGCGAGGTTTTCGCGCGATGTTGCGAAGGACAGGCGAATATAGGGCTCTACGCCGAAAGCTGAACCCGGCACGGTCGCGACCTTTCCCTCCTTCAGGAGGTACGACGCCAGATCAGTGTCACTGGCGATTGTCGCTCCGTCCGGCGCGGTCTTGCCGATATAGGCGGCGCATTTCGGAAACAGATAGAATGCGCCTTCCGGGGCGCGTACTTCAAGACCGGCAATCGCGCCGATACCTTGCGTCACCATTTCACCGCGCGCCTTGTATTCCGCCACAGCTTTCGTCACGAAATCCTGCGGGCCGTTCAGCGCAGCCGCGGCGGCAACCTGGGTGATCGAAGACGGACAGGTGGTGCTCTGTGACTGGAGTTTGTTCAACACCTTCGTCAGTTCCTTCGGCCCTGCCGCATAGCCGAGCCGCCAGCCGGTCATCGCATAGGCCTTTGACACGCCGTTGATCAGGAGCGTGCGATTGCGCAGTTCGGGGCATGCATTCGCGAATGAGGTGAAGGGCACGTCACCGCAGACGATGCGCTCGTAAATCTCGTCCGACATGATGGCGACGCGCGGGTGGCGTGCCAGCACTTCGCCAAGGGCTTTCAGCTCGTCGGCGGTATAGATCGCACCGGTCGGGTTGGAGGGTGAGTTAAACAGGAACCAACGCGTTTTGGGCGTAATCGCCGCTTCGAAGCGTTCAGGTGTAATCTTGAAGGCATCCTCGACGCCGCAGGGCACGACGACAGGTAAACCGCCGTGCAGGATCACAATATCCGTATAGGAGACCCAGTAGGGCGCCGGAACCACCACCTCGTCGCCCGGCTCAAGCGTTCCGAGGAAGGCATTGAAGAGTATCTGCTTGGCGCCGTTGCCGATCGAGATCTCGTCCATGGCGTAGTCGAGATCGTTCTCGCGCCTGAACTTGGCGACGATCGCCTCGCGCAGTTCGGGCAGGCCGTCCGGGGCCGTATAGCGGGTGATCCCGCGCTTCATCGCGTCGGCCGCCGCCGCGACGACATGCGCCGGCGTGTCGAAATCCGGCTCGCCGAGCGAGAGGTCGACCACATGCTCGCCCTGGGCCCGCATTGCCTTGGCGGCAAGAGAAATCGCCATCGACGGCGAGGACTTGATCGTCGCGGCTCGGCTGCTTTCGAACGTCATCATGTTCATGCCTTCCCTTCCGCCTTGCCGTAGAGCATGGCCTGATCTTCGGTGATGTAGCCGTGCCTGACGTCATGGGCGACAGCATCCGCAGGGCGCTCCGCCGGATCGCCGTAGCCTCCGCCGCCCGGAAGCGCGAGCACGAGCCTTCTTCCCTCAGGCACGAATTGCAATCCCTTGCCCTTCAGCACCGTTCCATCGTCGAGCGTCACGAAACCGGCCGCCCCGTCCCTGCCCCCGTCGCGGCCGCGCGCCGGATGACCGAGACGGTCGAACATGGCGGAGAAGCGGAAAGAATAGCCCTCGGCCGCCTCGATCTCGATCATCTGGCCGAGGCCGCCGCGCTGTGCACCGGCGCCGCCGGATCCTTCGCGTAACTCCTTGCGCCAGACGATGACCGGGCCGACATTCTCCGTCGCCTCGATCGGCATAGTATGGACGCCGCTGGGGAAAGCAGTGGCGTTCAGCCCGTCGAGCGAAGCGCGTGCGCCGGAACCGCCGGAATTGAACATCAGGATCTCCGCGCCCTTGCCGCCGATTTGATCGGAGACTGGGCGCACGCTCATATGCAGGTTCCAGAGCGCGCTCGCGCCTTCGGCCGGCACCTGACCAGGCAGCGCCTGATGCAGCGCGCCGAGCACCAGATCCGGGACGAAATGGCCGAGCACGTGGCGCACCGCGACCGGCGCCGGACGTTTGGCGTTGAGGATGCAGCCTTCCGGCGCGACGACGTCGAACGGCGCAAGCGAGGCGGCGTTGTTCGGGATTTCCGGGGCAACGACGCATTTGATGCCGTAGCAGGCATAGGCCTTCGCATAGACAAGCGGCACGTTGATGCCGAACTTGCTCGTGCCGGAGGTACCGTCGAAATCGACCGCCACGCCCTCGGGGCTGATGGTGAGCTTTGCGGCAAGGTGCACCGGTTCATCGTAGCCATCGAGATCGAGGCTGTACTCCCAGGAGCCGTGCGGCAGGTCCTTCAACCGATCGAGCGTCGCCTCGCGGCTGTTCGTCAGGATGAAGCCGCCGATCATCGACAGATCTTCGAGGTTGAATTCCGTCAGCATGTCGATGAGGCGACGGTGGCCGGTCTCGTTGCAAGCTGCAAGCGCATGGAAGTCGCCGACCACCTTGTCGCTTTCTCGGACGTTGTTGCGCACGATATGGATGAGCGTACGGTTCAGTTCACCGCGCTCGAAGAACTTCATGATCGGGATGAAGATGCCTTCCTCGTAGACCTCACGCGCATCCGGGCCGAAGCCGCGGCCGCCGACATCGACGACATGGGCGGTCGAGGCGAAGTAGCCGACGAGCTTGCCGTGATGGAAGGAAGGCGTGACGACCGTGATGTCGTGCAGGTGACCGGTGCCCTTCCATGGATCGTTGGTGATGTAGACGTCGCCTTCGAAGATGTTCTCCGGGCCGATGTCGCGGATGAAGTGCGCAACGGATTCCGCCATGGCGTTGACGTGGCCCGGCGTGCCGGTGACGGCCTGCGCCAGCATGCGCCCTTCGAGGTCGAACACGCCGGCGGAAAGATCGCCTGCCTCGCGGACGGAGGTGGAGAAGGCCGTGCGGATCAGCGTCTGCGCCTGCTCCTCGACGACGGAGATCAGGCGGTTCCACATGACCTGCATGTGGATATCGATCATCGATTGGTTCATGGGAATATCCTCAAAGCCGTGATACGAGCAGGCAGCCGTCGTTCTGAACGATGGCCCTGAAGGCGGAGGTCAGAACCGTCGAGGTCTCTCGCTCCACGATAACGGCCGGACCTCTGACGACGTCGCCGGGCTTCAGGTGCGTCCGTTCATGAATACCCGCTTCGAGATAGGTCCCTTGAGCTGCTTCGAACAGCCGGCGCGTCTTGGCGGGCCTGACGGCCTCGCCTTCAGCAACGGCGGCAACCCGGGCGACCGGCGGCAGCGGCGAGCTCGCCTTGACCGACCAGCTGACGATCTCGATATCGAGGCCTTCGATGGCGCGGCCGAAGAAGCGCCCGTATTCAGTCTCGAACAGCGCAGCGATCGTCTTGGCACTGTCGGAGTCGAAGCGGGGGGACTGCAGCGGAACGGGAATGTCCCAGCCCTGCCCGGCGTAGCGCATGAAAAGCATGCGTTCGATCACCGGCTGGCCCATGTCGAGCCCGCCTTCGACGAAGCCGACGGCCTCGGCCAGCATCGCTTCCATAAGCCGGTTCGCCGCCGCATGATCGAATTTCGTAAGGTTGAAGACGGCGCTGCGCACGGACTCATAGCCGAAGGGTGCCTTCAAAAAGCCGATCGCCGAGCCGACGCCGGCGCCCGGCGGGACGAGGAAGGTGGTAATCCCCATCTTCTCGCAGAGACGCGCCGCATGCAGCGGTCCGGCGCCGCCGAAGGTGATCATCGTGAAGTCGGCGATGTTCTTGCCGTTCTCGACCGTATGGACGCGGCCGGCATTGGCCATGTTCTCGTCCACCATCTCGCAGGTGCCGTAGGCGGCAGCTTCCGGATCGAGCGCGAGAACAGAGCCGATATCGTCGCTCATCGCCTTGCGGCTCGCATCGATGGAGAGCGGGATGGCGCCGCCGGCAAAGTTCTCCGGATCGAGCTTGCCGAGGATCAGGTCGGCATCCGTCACGGTCGGGTTCTTGCCGCCGCGCTGGTAGCAGGCCGGGCCCGGCTCTGAAGCGGCGGAGTGCGGTCCGACACGGATCTGGCGCATGCCGTCGACACTGGCGATCGAACCGCCGCCCGCACCGATCTCGACCATCTCGACCACCGGAATCGAGATCGGCATGCCGGAGCCCTTGCGGAAGCGGTAGGTGCGGGCGACCTCGAAGGTCTTGGCTGTCTTCGGCACCTGGTTCTCGATTAGGCAGATCTTGGCGGTGGTGCCGCCCATGTCGAAGGAGAGCACCGTGTCGAGACCATGACGCCGGGCAATGTCTGCCGCGAAGATCGCCCCGCCCGCGGGACCGGATTCCACCAGCCGCACCGGGAACTCCGACGCGCTTTCCACCGAGACGATGCCGCCGCCCGAATGGATCATGAAGACCGGGCAGCCGACGCCGATCTCCTTCAGCGACACGACGAGCCGGTCGAGATAGGATTTGATCGCCGGTTTCACATAGGCATTGGCGCAGACCGTGTTGAAGCGCTCGAACTCGCGCATTTGCGGGGAAACTTCGGAGGAAATCGAGACGGAGACATGCGGCAGCCGCTCGAGCATGGCCTCACGCACCGCAACCTCATGCGCGCCGTTGGCATAGGCATGGATGAACCCGATGGCGACACTCTCGTAACCGCCCGCGGCGATCTTCTCGATGACTGCCGCGACGGATGCTTCATCCAGCTGCAGAAGAACTTTGCCCGACGCGGCGATCCGCTCGCGCACGACGAAACGATCCGCGCGGGCAATCAGCGCCGGCGGCAGCGAGATGTTGAGATCGTATTGCTCGAAGCGGTTCTCCGTGCGCATCTCCAGCACATCGCGGAACCCTTCCGTCGTCACCAGCGCCGTCTTAGCCCCGCGCCGCTCGATGAGCGCATTGGTGGCAAGCGTCGTGCCGTGGATTAGGATATCGATGTCCGAAAGCGCTATGCCGGCCATCTCGGCGACGACCCCTACACCCTTCAAGATCGCCCGCTCCGGCGCCAGGTAGTCGGTCAGTACCTTGGTGGAGTGGAGAACTCCGTCCAGATCGAGGGCGATGTCCGTAAAGGTGCCGCCGATATCGACGCCGACCCGGCAGTTTGAAGGGCTGGTTTTCACCGCTTTATTCCCCCGGTTTCGCCACCCGTCCGCATAGGCGATGTGCAATTGAAGTCGACGCTCTTACTATGCACTTATCATATAAGTGTCAACCGGCTGTGGTGACCGGCCATTACCGTTCGAACATTGAAGGTGAGCCCGCTGGTCCTTCGGTCGCGCCAGCTCGTGCTTCAATTTGCCGGTCTCAAGCCGGTGAGCGCTCTCGCTCGTCATAGGGCTTGCGACAGGCCGCCGCAGCCCTACGAAGCACCGGCGTCATCATCATCATCATCAAACCCCGAATATTTTTCCAAAGCGTCCGCCTTGACCTTCCCACCGTTGGAAGGCCCATCTTCAATGACAGATATAACCGCAAGGAACATAAGCATGGCATCCCTGAACGCCGCCGGAACGAGGCACGTGGAAAGCACGCAAAACGTCAGCCTTTCCGTGGAGGGCATGAGCTGCGCCTCCTGCGTCGCGCGCGTCGAGAAGGCGATTAGCGCCGTCCCGGGGGTGGTTTCCGCCTCCGTCAACCTGGCAACGGATCGTGCCGACATTCGCTTCGACGAGACGGCGAAACCATCCGAGATCATCAAGGCGATCGAGAATCTCGGCTACGGGGCGGTTGAAGATGCGCTTGAGCTCGGCATCGAGGGGATGAGTTGCGCCTCCTGCGTGGGGCGCGTCGAGAAGGCGCTGAAGGCCGTCCCCGGCGTCGTCGAGGCGAATGTCAATCTTGCCAACGAGAGGGCCTCGATCCGGCTAGTAAGGGGGCTCGCCTCCACCGAGCAGCTGGTGGAAGCGGTTCGCGGCGTCGGCTACGAGGCACATCAGCGCGGCAATGATCAGGATATCGACCGCGAGGGAGAAAGGCGCGCACAGGAGCTGAGACGCGTTGAGCGTGCCTTCCTGACCGGCGCCCTCCTGACGCTTCCTGTCTTCCTCCTCGAGATGGGCTCGCACTTCGTTCCGGCAATCCATGATTTGGTGATGACCCGCATCGGCATGGCCGAGAGCCGGTACCTGCAGTTCGCTCTGGCGACGATCGTTCTCTTCGGCCCCGGCCTCCGCTTCTTCGCCAAGGGCGTGCCTGCCTTGTTGCGCGCCGCACCTGACATGAACTCGCTGGTGGCGATCGGAACGGCCGCCGCCTGGGGCTATTCGGTCGTCGCCACCTTTGCGCCCCGGCTCCTGCCGGCCGGCACCGCCAATGTCTACTACGAGGCGGCAGCCGTCATCGTCACACTGATCCTGCTCGGACGGCTCCTCGAAGCGCGCGCCAAGGGCCGCACATCGGAGGCGATCAAGCACTTGATGGGCCTGCAGCCCAAGACAGCGCGCGTCCGGCGCGGCGGCGAGATGCTGGAAATCCCGGTTGCCGAGTTGCGCGTGGGCGACATGGTGCTGGTGCGGCCCGGCGAGAAGGTCGCCGTCGACGGCGTGGTCGTCGAAGGCCAATCCTATGTCGACGAATCGATGATCACCGGCGAGCCCGTGCCGGTGGAAAAGACGAAGGGTTCGGATGTCGTCGGCGGCACGATCAACAGGACCGGCGCCTTCACCTTCCGTGCCACCAAGGTTGGCACCGATACCATTCTTGCGCAGATCATCCGGATGGTCGAGCAGGCGCAAGGCGCGAAACTGCCGATCCAGACGCTCGTCGATCGCGTCACCGGCTGGTTCGTGCCGGCCGTGATGGCGGTCGCCGTGGTGACTTTCCTCACCTGGCTCGTTTTCGGGCCGGACCCGGCCCTCACCTTCGCGCTCGTCAACGGCGTCGCGGTACTGATCATCGCCTGCCCCTGTGCCATGGGTCTCGCCACGCCAACTTCGATCATGGTCGGAACCGGCCGTGCCGCCGAGATGGGCGTGCTTTTTCGCAAGGGCGAAGCGTTGCAGACGTTGCGCAATGCCGCGGTCATCGCCCTCGACAAGACCGGCACGCTGACCGAGGGCCGGCCGGAGCTGACCGATCTGGAGACCGCGCCCGGTTTCCAGCGCAACACCGTCCTGGCTCTAATCGCCGCCGCCGAAGCACGGTCCGAACACCCGATCGCCGAAGCGATCGTTTCCGCGGCCGAAGCCGCCGGCCTTGAATTGGCCGAGCCTGAAAAGTTCGAGGCAATTCCGGGTTTTGGCATCAGAGCCGAGGTTGCCGGAAAGGACGTCCACATTGGCGCCGACAGGCTGATGGCACGTCTCGGCCTCGACGTCTCGCACTTTGCCTCCGAAGCCGCCCGGCTCGGCGACGAGGGCAAGAGCCCGCTCTATGCGGCGATCGACGGCAGGGTCGCCTCCATCATCGCGGTTGCCGATCCGCTGAAGGAGACGACGCGAGAGGCCGTCCGAGCGCTGCATGACCTCGGCCTGAAGATCGCGATCGTCACCGGCGACAATCGCCGAACGGCCGAGGCGATCGCCCGCAAGCTCGGCATCGACGAGGTGCTCGCCGAGGTGCTGCCGGACGGCAAGGCCGCGGCGGTCAAGCGCCTGCAGGCGGACGGCCGAAGAGTCGCCTTCGTCGGCGACGGTATCAACGACGCGCCGGCGCTTGCCGCCGCAGATGTCGGAATCGCGATCGGCACGGGAACCGATGTCGCAATCGAGAGCGCCGACGTGGTGCTGATGTCCGGCGACCTCGTCGGCGTGCCGAATGCGATCGCCCTTTCGAAGACGACGATCCGCAACATCAAGCAAAACCTGTTCTGGGCCTTCGCCTATAACATGGTTCTGATTCCGGTGGCCGCCGGCGCGCTCTATCCCGGCTATGGCGTCCTGCTCTCGCCGGTCTTTGCCGCCGGAGCAATGGCGCTTTCTAGCGTCTTCGTGGTCGCCAATGCGTTACGCCTCAAGGAATTCCGAGCTTCGGAGCGGCAGGCGTGAACGGCAGCGGGTCCTTATTGGCGTCCGCCCCGGCAAGTTCCTATATTTCGGCTTGGCTGCCGGCTGTCGAAAGGATGACGACATGAATATCGGCGATCTCGCACGCGCCTCGGGGGTTTCGGCGAAGATGATCCGCTATTATGAGAAAATTGGCCTCATTCCGCCGGCCGACAGGGCCCAATCCGGCTATCGCAACTACGGCGACAACGACGTCCATACGCTGCGGTTCATCCGGCGGGCCCGCGACCTCGGCTTCACCGTCGAGCAGATGGCGGAACTTCTGGCACTTTGGCGCGATCGTTCGCGCGCCAGCAGCGAGGTGAAGAAGATCGCACTCGATCAGGTCGCGATACTGGAGCGCAAGGCGGAGGAACTGAAGGCGATGAGTCTGACGCTGAAACACCTTGCGGCCCATTGCCACGGCGACGCGCGGCCGGACTGCCCGATCATCGACGATCTTGCCGATGCAGACAACGAACCGAAGAAGTCGCCCAAGCCGGCGCGTTTCGGCCGCGGCGGCGAGCCGGTCCGCGGCCTGCGGCGATCTGGTGCATCGACACGCTGACCATTCGGGCGTCTAATTTCATGCGATCCGCGGCGCGCTGGAATGAACAGCGCGGGGAAGGAGTGATCCGATGACCATCCACCGCAGAGATTTCCTGGCCGGCACCCTGGCATGCGCCTTTGTTGTCCTACTCGGCGCTCCGACCCCGCTGGCAGGCGCCATGCGCATGGTGATCTACAAGGATCCCGGCTGCGGCTGCTGCGAAAGCTGGGCGGCAGCCATGAGGGAAGCGGGCTTCGCGGTCGAAGTCCATAACGAAAGCGACATGACCGCGATCAAGCGGCGCTTTGCCGTGCCGCCGGACATGGCGGCCTGTCACACGGCGGTGCTCGACGGCTATCTGATCGAGGGGCACGTGCCGCTCGAGGCGATTAGAAAGTTGCTCGCCGAGCGCCCGAACATTCCCGGGCTCGCGGTGCCCGGCATGCCGGTGGGTTCGCTCGGCATGGGCGACGATCCGCAGGCTGCCTATGAAGTCTATGCGCTAAGCAGGATACCCGGCGCCGCGCCGACCATCTTCCATAGCGTCCGACCGGCAATCTGACACGCCGTCCCTTACTCACTTGGGAAGGAAGAGCAGGTCGAAGCCTTTGAGTTCGCGTCTTGCGATCGATTTGCGCAATGCCGCAAAGATCGCCGACCTTTTCTCCAGGCGAAGTCCGCGAAAGCTTCGGATCAAGCGCACCGTCGCGGCCATGGTCCGGATGGCTCGAAACAGCGCAGGACCGGAAAGCGAGGCAGCCAGGATCTGCGGATGCACCGCAAGGAGCACACCCGCCGTTCGCCTGCGGTCGATCGCCCGGAACTGGTCCAGCGCCTTGTATTCATAGCCTTCGATATCGATCTTGAAGCAGAGGCGCTCGGTCGTTGCCATTGCCTGGAGCTTCTCGATCGTCACGGTTTCGGCGCTGATCGCCATGCCGGTGTCGTCGGCGATCAGCGCCGAGGTCTCCGAGCTGCCGAAACCGCCGCCGACGGAGTTGAGCACCAAGCGTTCGTCCTGCGACAGGGCGGCATTGACGAGTTCCACCTCGCCGGCATTGCCGGCCTTCATCTGTGTCAGGATGTCGAAGCACACCGGGTCGGGCTCGACGACGATAACATTGTTGGCGATCTGCGCCGCCCAATAGGGGGTGACGCCGATCCAGCCGCCGATGTCGATGAAGGTGGTTTTTTCGTCGACGAGGCGCGCGATGTTCTGGAAGGTGCCAGGTTCCCATTGACCGGCCTGCAAGCGGGCGAAAAAGCGCTTCTTTTCCGGCTTGTCGGGGAAGTGAACGGTCTTGTCGAAATAAGTTATGGCGCGCATGGCGCCTCTCTACTGCATGATTCCCGAAACCGGAACCGGAATAATCGCCCATCCGCGCACGGGTACCAGCGCACGCATCGGAAATGTCTGGGAACCCTACGCCTCGGCCCGTTGGGCGCGGCTGCGGGCTTCGGTGAGCTCGGACGTCGTCTGGCTGAGACGGTCGGCGAGCACGCGCATGATCTCAACCGCCATCTCGGGGAAATCGGCCAGCAGCTTCAGGAAATCGTCCTTGCGGATCCGCAGAGCTTCGAGCGGAGTGGTCGTCTGGATGGTTGCGGTGCGCGGCGTGTTGCAGAGGATTGCAATCTCGCCGACGATCGAATTCTGCTCGACTTCGGCGACCTTCAGCTGGCCGGTCGGCGTCGATACCAGTACGTCGGCCTTGCCGGACAGGATGACATAGGCGGCGTCTCCGATATCTCCTTGGCGGAACAGGTTTTCGCCGGCGCTGTACATCACCCGGTCGGAGGTGAAAGCGAGTAGCTTGAGTTTCGCAGGCGGCAGACCGGAAAAGAGCGTTATCCGGCGCAACATTTCCACTTCGTCTTTTAGGAGCATATCAGTCCGCTTCTCCGAATGTGCCGCGGGCGCGAAGACGCCCGTTCCCGACCGGCCGGGAAATTACGCCTACCACCCTATGCTAATATTACATCAAGACGCCAGTTCCTTATAGTCGCTGTCTTTTGAGGGCGTTTCCACAGATTCGTCGTGCACCAGCCGGCCGTTTTCGAAATGCACGACGCGATCGAAGAGTTCCGATAGGGCCGGATTGGAGAGAACCCACACGATCGCCGGATCCCGCTTTTCGTCGTGGAGAAAGGCGAAGACGTTGCGGGTAATCTGGTCCTGGGTGCGCTGGTCGAGCGCCGCCAGCGGCTGGTTGATGATGTAGAAATCCGAAAGCCGGATCAGGGTGCGCGCCAGATTGAGCTTCTGCCGCTGGCCTGCGGTCAGCCGCTTGCCGCCGGCGCCGACGTCGAAATCGAGACCGAAGGCCAGCACCTTGTTGTAAAGGCCGAGCGCCTCGAAGAGATCGCGAACGATCGCCCGGATCTTGTCCGATCCATCCGTGTGCTTGTGGCCGATGCGACCGAAAAGCACGTTGTCGAGGATGGTGGCCGAGGCCATGTAGCGGTTCGGCTGGTAGTGCTCGATGACGCCGACGAGATCGGCAGGCAGTCCGTCGCTGAACTCACGCCGCGCCTCGACGATCTTTTGCATAAGCTCCTCAGTCAGCAGGCCGAAGCGATGCCGCGGCTCGATATAGCCGAAGCACAGTCGGATGATCCGGATCGCGTCCTCCTCCGAGACCTCGTCGAGCGGCCGGCCCCTGACCTTCTGCAGAAGCGCTTCATAGCCCGGGATTTCCTCGCTGGTCATGAAGGTCAGCTGCTGGAAGAACGGATGATCCGGCGGCAGGTCGCGGAACAATTCGACGACGTTCTCGGCAATTTCCAGCCCCATCTCGTAGAAGGTCTCGTTCAGGCCCGCCCGCTTCAGGACCGTCTTGAAGAAGGGATGATTCTCGAGCGCTTCCTCCCACCTTGCCCTGTCGGTGACCGTGCCGAAGAGCAGGTTTTCGCCGACCGTCGCCTCGATATTGTAGGAGCCCGGCTCGAAGAAGACGACGAGGTCGCTGAGCTTCTCGGCCTCGAGGCGCCGGCGGAGCGCTGCGCGCATTTCGACGATTTCATGGGCGAATGCCTCATGTTCGACGGGATTGATCGTCGAACGGACCGCCAATGCCGAAATGTCGTTCGTCAACAGCACGACGTCGAGCACCGCCCTGACCTTGTTGAAGAGATCCTCCGGCCCCGTCGCTCCGGCCGCTCCATAGTCGATCCAGTCGCTATTGAGGTCGAGCGAGGGATTGCCGGCGAGCTTCGCCTCGAGCAGTTCCCACCGGCGATGGGCCGCCTTGTCGCCCTCATAGACGACCTCGGTCAGCGGCGCATGCTTGAGACCGTAGAGCAGATTGTCGCCGAGACTGCCTTGGAAGGTGTAGACCTCGGAGGAGGCATAGGAGATCCGCCGGCCGATGACGGACTCCGGCAGCTCATGGATGTCATCGTCGCCGACGACAATCCTGCCGCTTGCCGGCCAAGCCAGGCGGCCGAGGGCCTCGGCCAGAGCCTCTCCGCCGCCACCCGTGCCGCCCGTAACCGCCACCGTCTCGCCCGGGCGCACCTGAAAGGAGACATGCTCGATCAGCTTGGCGCCGCCGTCGTCGGCAAGAGTGAGGTTGACGGCAGCAAGAGCGCCGGCGAGCACCGGGGGCGACGCAAGGGAAACCTCCTGCACCTTCGGGTCGATCAGCGGCTCGACGCTGAACTGTTCGACGACCTGGGTGTATTTGACCTGCACGTCCTGGCGCGCCTGGTCCCAATCGATCAGTTCCTTCAGCGGTCCCGGCAGGTCCTTGTAGGCACCGATCACCGCGACCAGCTGGCCGATGTCAAGGCGCCCCTGGAGGGCGAAATAGCCGCCGATCGAATAGAACAGGAAAGGCGTGACCTGGGCGAGGAAGTTGTTCAGGAACTTCACCAGGAACTTCCACTGGTAAAGGTCGTAGCGGATCTTGAAAATCCGGCCGAGGCGGGCGGCAATGTCGGCGCGCTCGTAGTTGGACGTATCATGGCCGCGGATCGTGCCGATGCCATCGACGATTTCGCTGACCCGTCCGGAGAGCTCGCGTGCCGTCAGCTGCCGCTCGCGGCCGAGCACCAGCAGGCGCCGGCGCATGCGCGGAATGATTATCGCCTGGATCGCGACGATGACAAAGGCGATGATGCCGAGCCAGAAGCTCTGGATCAGGATGAAGATCAGCGCCGTCAGCGCCTGGCCGCCGAGCAGCGCAGGCTGCACGAAAGCGTCGCCGGTGAAGCCGCCCATCGGCTCCACTTCATCCTTGATCATCGTCGAGATTTCCGCGGGCTTCACGCGCTTCAAGTGATGCGGCGGGAAGCGCAGGACGCGATCGACGAGCTCGAAACGGATGCGTCTGAGGAGCCTTTCGCCGAGCCGGCCCTTGTAAGTGTTGATGTAGAACTTGAAGAGTCCGTTGATGATCACCAGCAGGAGAAAGACGAGACTGAGTGCCAGCAGCGTCCCCTGCCGCCCAAGTTCGATTCCCGAAAACAGATTGACCTCGCCAAAGTACGGCAGGCTGAAGGAAATCGGCAGGAAGAGCTGGGTCGCTCCGGGCGTCTCGAAGCCCTGTCCCTGGATCGGCCCGTTGACGATCTGCTTCGGCAGGTCGAAAGACATGAAATAGGGGATCATCGACAGCGCCACGATCAGGAGGATCCAGAGCTGCGACTTTCGGGTATGGGTCCAGATGTAGCGGGAAAGACGGGGTTCCATGGGCGGGTAATGAGACCTAATCTGAAATTCGGGATCGCAGGGCCGCTCCGAAGGCGGACGCTAGCCGCAAATGGTTTTTCTCCACCAGATCTTCAATGGCGTTCGCCTCTTCCGCGAACTCGATGACTGCCTGCCATGAGAGCAGAGGCATGCTCCATGTCAAGCGCTTGGTGGGCCAAGCAGACTTCTTCAGTCGGATATCGAACTGCCCTGTCGTTCTGCTCGGCTCCTTCGGCAACCGACCAGTCGCGGTGTTCTTGCGCGCCTTGCGCTTGCCGGATCGTGAGCTTACAACAGCCGCATGACGCATGCCAGCCACTCCCCCCGCACATCCGACGATTGGCTCGAAAACGGTTATGACCTCGCGCGGGGTCTCGCCGCATACACGGGCAGCACGCTTGTCGCCGGTATAGCCAAGGTCATTGCGAAGCATCCGGAAGCGAATATCGCCAATGCCTTCAACCACAAGCAGGTTCTCTGCAAACTCTGGGCCCGCGAGGAGCTTTTGAAGAGCGGCGGCTCCGACTACGGCAGGATTGCCGTTCTCGGCGGCTGGTACGGCATTCTGCCGGCCATGCTGCTCGAAGATCGGCGCTTCATAATCGCCGCGATCGACAGTTTCGACATCGATCCGGCGGTCCAGCAGGTGGCGCTGACGCTGAATGCCGGCTTCGGCGCCCGTTTTCACGCCGCAACCGCGGATATGTATCAGATCGACTATCGCGGCCTTGGGGCCGATCTCGTCATCAACACGAGCTGCGAGCACATCGCCGATCTTGGCGCATGGCTCGGCCTCGTCCCCTCCGGCACCCGCGTGCTCTTGCAGTCAAACGACTATTTCAGCGAGCCCACCCACATCAACTGCGTTGCCTCGCTCGGGGAGTTTCAGGCCAAGGCCGGCCTTTCCCGGGTCAACTTCGCCGGCGCACTGCCGATGAAGAAATATACGCGCTTCATGCTGATCGGTGCGGTCTGACGCCTTCCATCCGATTCAGACGCTCCTCGATAATTGTCGCCGTATTGTCGGCCCCGTCGAGATCGAGCGGCGGAATATCGGGTTTCGAACGCGCAAGCGACGCCTCCACCCGGCGGGCGAGTTGCCGCGCGGTGATTCCTTCCTCGGGCAGGACGGCGGCCAGCCCGAGCCTCTCCAGTCTCGTTGCCCGCGTGCTCTGCTCCGTTTCGCCGCCGGCGGTAAAGGGAATGAGCAGCGCGCTGCATCCGGCCCGCAATATGTCACAGACGGTGTTGTAACCGGCCTGTGACACCGAGAGACGCGCGCCGGCAAGGAGGCTTGCGAAATCCTGGCGGAAACGAAACAGGCTGGCATTTTCCGGTGCCGAGACGGCGAGTTCGTCGAAGTCCGGCTGCGGCAGGTTCGGGCCGGTCACCAGGCACCAGCGGAGCTCTTGCGGCAAGAACTTCGCAGCCCCGAGAGCAGCGCCGATCAGTTCCTTGCCGACGGCGCCGCCGCCCGCAGAAACCAGAATGTCGAAGGTCTCGGCGGGCTCGCCCGGCGATGGTGGGGCGACAAGGCCGGTATAGGCCACCCGCTCGGCGATCTCGCCAGCCAGCGGAAACGTCTCCTCGAGCCGGGCAAAAGCCGGGTCGCCGTGGACGAGCACGAGGTCGAAATGCTTCTTCACCAGTTCGACCGTCTCCTCGGCCCGGCCTGGCTTCGTCCGTTCCTGCAGAATGTCGCGCAGCGAAGTCGCGACTAGCGGGCGGCGTTCCATCGCTTCGATCGCGTCGAGCAGCGGCAGAAGCTCGAAGCGCATCTGCCGGCGGCCGAACGGAAAGGCCTCGATGATGACGATGTCGGGTTCCGCACGGCGGAGTGCATCCAGGAGCAGATCCTTGCGACGCTCCTGGAACGCGGCGGTCACCGGATTGCCCTCGGCGTCTGTCAGACCGGAGAACCCCTTGTCCCCCGCCGTCAGCGGTGGCAGGACGACCGTCCTGATGTCCTCTCCGGGAAAGCCCTGAACCGGCAAGCCGCCGGTGACCATCGTCACGTCGAAGCCGCGCTTCAGCAGCGCCTTCGCAATGCGGCTCGCCCTTGCCAGATGCCCGATACCGAGCAGGTGCTGCACATAGAAAAAAACGCGCCGCTTGCTCAAGGGGCCCTTCTCCATTCGCTTTCGAAAAGATCGCTCAAATGGCTGACGCTCGAGTGGTGGTCGAACTCGGCCCGCACGCGCCTTTCCGCCGCGGCGCCAAGCCTCCTGCGCAAGGCCGGGTCGCGGATAAGCCGCTCGAGCGCAGCTGCGAGGGCGCGGGGTTCCTCGGGCGGCACGACAAGACCGTTCTCGTCATCCTCGAGCAGCTCGGGAATGCCGGACACCTGGGTCGAAACGCAGGCAAGCCGCTGGCTCGACGCCTCGACCAGCACGTTCGGCAAGCCGTCGCGATCGCCGTCGGCCGCAACCCGGCAGGCAAGTGCAAATATGTCGCTCTCCCGATAGCGCGCGAGCACGTCCTTCTGATCGAGCGCGCCGTGCCAGGTCACGCGATGGGCAAGGCCGAGATCACCGGCGAGTCCCCGCATATCCTTGGTCAGATCGCCTGACCCTATATGGTCGAAACGCCAATTGAGATCAGCGGGCAACATCGACAGCGCCTTGAGGAGAATGTCGTAGCCCTTCTTGGCGACGGCCCGCCCGACGCTGACGATGCGCACGGGATCGCCGGGATCATATCCGTCGCGGCTGGAGTGATCGCCCTCGAAGCTTGGGAAGCGATCGAGGTCCAGACCGTGATAGCTCAGATGCACCCGGGTTTTCTCGGCCGTCAGGCTTTTGAGATGCTCGAAGCCGCTGCGCGTGCATGTCACCGTCCAGCGCGCCCGACCAAGCTTCTCCGACAGCTCCCAGTCCGCGGAAGTCCAGATGTCCTTGGCATGGGCCGAGCAAGTCCAGGGAACGCCGGCCATGATGCTCGCATAGGCCGTCACCGAGGCGGGCGTATGGATGAAATGCGCGTGAAGCCAACGCGCCCCGGCCGGCCATTCGGCGAAGAGCACCAGCGCCTGGCCGAAGCGGCGGAAGCGGTTGCGCGTCCAGTCACGGCGGAGATCGCGTGTGAAGGGAGGAAGTGCCCGCCAGAAGCCGTTTTTCGGCAGCGACTTTAACAGCGAGCGAAACACCCGCCAAGGTTCCTCATGCAGATATTCCGGGAGATAGAAGACCTGCGCCCGAATCTCGTCATGGACGGGGTGTCGCTTCGCGTCGGTCGGCCGTCTGAGGGCGACGAGCACGAGATCGTGCCCCGCCCTTTCGAGCCCCAACAGTTCCTGGGCAATGAAGGTCTCGGAAAGGCGTGGGTAGCCCTTCAGGATAACGGCGATCTTTCGAGTTTCGGGCACGGGTATTTCAGCTTGTCTGCTTGACGACGCTCAGGTGATCCCTCGATCGGTGATCGAGCCAGTCTCCGACGATGCCGGAGATGTGGACAAGGCCCTCGAGCCTCAGGTCGTTCCTGTTGCAGGAGGGAGCCGCACGCTGCGGCAGGGCCTTGAGCGCGGCGGCGAAGCGCAACGGGTCCTCCGCCTCGTGGGGCAGCAGCATCTCGACCAGGCCGAGCTCCGAGGCGCGGCGTGCCCGGATCAACTGCTCCTCTCGCGGTTGCAGCCGCGGCACGATCAGCGCCGGCTTGTCGAAGGAGAGGATCTCGCAATAGGTGTTGTAGCCGCCCATCGAGATGACGGCCCGGGCGCCGGCGACCAGTTCCTCCATGCGATTGTCGAACTCGATGATCTTGATGAACGGGATACGGCCGCCCTTCCGGATCAGCTTGTTGCGCTGCTTGGCGGGCATGTAGGGGCCGAGGACGACAAGTGCGTTATGCGTGAGGTTCGGGTCCTGCTGGTAGGCGTGGATGACGTTGTGGATGAGCTCGGCGCCGTCGCCACCGCCCCCGGTGGTCACCAGAATATAGTCGCCCTCCGGCCGGTGATCGGGCAATCCGTCATGCGGAACGCTTCGCTGCAGGAAGCCGACGAAATTCATGCGGTCGCGCACCGCCGCCGGCACGTCAATCCCGACCAGCGGGTCATAGAAATCCGGCGGGCCGTAGACCCAGATCGAATCGTAGAACTGCTCGATCTTGCGCATCGTGTCGCGGCGCTTCCACTCTTCCTCGAGCAGGTGCGGCGCATCCATGATTTCGCGAAGGCCGAGAACCAAGCGGGTCCCGTGCGTCTTCAGATAGGTCAAGGTGTCCTCGACCTCCCCGCGCAGCCCCATCGGCTCCTTATCGACGATGAAGATGTCCGGTTTGAAGGTCTCGGCGGTCGAGCGAATGATCGACTGACGCATCTTCAGCGTCTCGTGCAGGTCGATATGGCGGTCAAGGGAGGTGTATTCGCCATTCCTGAGCTTGATGACGCTCGGGATCTTCACGAAGTCGACGCGGGCCCGATAGTCGAAGGCGCCGGCGATGGTGGCCCCGGAAATGATCAGCACCTGCAGGCCGCTGTAGTCCTCGACGAGCGCATGCGCGATCGCGCGACAGCGCCGGAGGTGCCCCAGGCCGAACGTATCATGGCTGTACATGAGAATCCGGGCATCTTCGAAGCGCCGTATCATACGAAGAACCTTTCTCTCATACGGAAACGCCAAGTCCGCTGCAGCGCCTGTTTTTTGATCGAGCGACGGTACCGGGGCTATTTGTAGGGATCTGCGGCGTCGCGCAACCCGTCTCCCAGGAAGTTGAACGCCAATATCACAAGAATGACTGGTATAGTCGGAAACAGCAGCCAAGGATAGAAGGCAATCACGCTGACACTCTTTGCCTCGGTCAGCAGGATGCCCCAGCTGGTGATCGGCGGGCGCAGCCCGAGGCCGAGGAAGCTGAGCGCCGTCTCGCCGAGAATCATGCCGGGAATCGAGATCGTCGCTGTCGCGATGAGATGCGACATGAAGCCCGGCACCAGATGCCGCCCGATGATGCGGCTGCTTTTCGCCCCCATCAGCTGCGCCGCAAGCACATAGTCCTCTTCCCTGAGCGCCAGCAGCTTGGAGCGGACGGCGCGCGCCAGGCCGGTCCAGTCGAGAAGCCCGAGAATGACGGTGATGCCGAGATAGATGAGGATCGGGCTCCATGTCGCCGGCATGATCGCCGCCAGCGAAAGCCACAGCGGAATGCTCGGTATCGACTGGAGAACTTCGATCAGCCGCTGCACGACGAGATCGAAAACGCCGCCGTGATAGCCGGCAAGGCCGCCGATGACGATGCCCAGCACGAAGCTGACGGTGATCCCGAGCAGGCCGATCGTCAGCGAGATCCGCGCGCCGTAGATGATGCGCGACAGCACGTCGCGCCCCAGCCTGTCGCTGCCGAGCAGGAACATCTGGCCGTTTTCCGCCGGGCAGACGAGATGCAGGTTGCTTTCGAAAAGTCCCCAGAAGCGATAGCTGTCGCCGCGGCAGAAGAAGCGGATCGGCTGGACGTCCGCCCGGTTGTCCGTGTAGTTTCGCTTCAGCGTATCCATGTCGAGCTGCATCGTCCGTCCGTAGACGAAGGGGCCGACGAAATCTCCCTCATGGAAGAAATGCACCCGCTGCGGCGGCGCGTAGATGAAATTCATGTTGCGCGTGTGCAGATTGTAGGGCGCCAGGAACTCGCAGATGAGAATCATCCCGTAGAGCACCGCCAGGAAGATGCCGGACGCCAGCGCAACCTTGTGCCGCTTGAACTTCCACCACATCAGCCGCAGCTGCGACGCCTGGTTGACGCGCACCTGCTCCTCCGTCATCACCTCGACGGAATAGGGATCGAAGGGGGCGGTCGACACGTAATGCGGTAGCGGTTCGCCCGGGGCAGGAATCGGTGACGTCACTTGGTGCTCCTGCCTTGCAGGCGAATTCTGGGATCGAGGACGGCGAGCGCGAGGTCGGAAATCAGGACACCGATGACGGTGAGGAACGCCAGGAACATCAGGAACGACCCGGCGAGATACATGTCCTGACTTTGCAGCGCCTTGATCAGCATCGGCCCGGTGGTCTCGAGCGACAGCACGATCGCGGTGATTTCAGCACCGGAAATGATCGCCGGCAGGATTGAGCCGATGTCGGAGATGAAGAAGTTGAGCGCCATCCGCAGCGGATATTTGACAAGGGTCCGGGTCCGCGAGAGGCCTTTGGCCCGGGCGGTCACCACATATTGCTTCTGCAATTCGTCGAGCAGGTTCGCCCTCAAGCGCCGGATCATCCCGGCCGTGCCGGCGGCGCCGACGATGATCACCGGAATCCAGATGTGTTCGAGGATCGACTTCGCCTTCTCCCAGCTCATCGGCTCGGAAAGGTATTTCTGGTCCATCAGGTGGCCAATCGAGGTGCCGAACCAGATATTGGCGAAATACATGAGGATCAGCGCCAGCATGAAGTTCGGGATGGCGATGCCGATGAGGCCGACGAGCGAGAGACCGTAATCGCCCCAGCTGTATTGGTTGGTCGCCGCATAGATGCCGATCGGGAAGGCGATGATCCAGGTGAAGATGATCGTGAAGAACGACACCAGGATCGTCAGCCACAGGCGGTCGCCGACAACCTCGCTCACCGGCAACTCATATTCGAAGGAATAGCCGAAATCCCCCTGCAGCATGCCGCCGACCCAATAGACGTAGCGCAGCAGCGGCGGCTGATCGAAGCCGTATTGCTGGCGCAGCGACTCGATCTGCTCCATGTCGACGCCTTCGCCCTGCGCCCTCAGCTCGGCGATGTAGCTCTCGAAATAGTCGCCGGGCGGCAGCTCGATGATGGTGAAGACGAGTGCCGAGATGATGAGCAAGGTCGGCACCATCACCGCGATGCGCCAGAGGATGTACCGCAGCATCTCAGCTATCCTGTTCCAGCCAGAAGGTATCGGCCTTGTAGACGCCGAAGTAGCTCGTCGGATCGAAGCCCCACAGCGCCTCGTCCGGCATGTTGCGCAGCTTCGTCGAAACGAGGATCGGCTGCAGCGAAGCGTTGACGAGGCCGATCGAGAAGACCTGGTCCGTATAGATGGACAGCATCTGCCTCCATATGTCTGCCCGCTCCGCGTCGTCGGCGGAATGCCGCCAGCGCTTGAGCAAGGCGAGCAGCTCGACCACCGGTTCCAGGTCCGGTGCCTCGCCCATTTCGCCGTGCGAAATATAGTTCAGACCCCAGACCGGCCATTGCAGCTGGTCGTCGGCGGTCGGCGCGAGCTGGCCGGGATTCATGTCCGCCGTCGGCACGCCGTTGTCGATGCCGAACCACATGGACATGATGATCTCGCCGCCGACTGCGCGGCTGCGGAACGTGTCGCGCTGCGAGGTGCGGATGAAGAGCGAGATTCCGACCTTCTGCCAATAGTCGGTGATGAGTTGCAGCACATCCGTGTCGAGCGTGCTTTCGCCAGGCGTTTCCACGACGATCTGCGCCCGCCGGCCATCGGGAAGGATGCGGATGCCGTCGCTGTCGCGTTTTGCAAGGCCGGCCTGATCGAGCAGGGCGTTGGCTTGGTCCGGATCGTGGGCGATCCAGGCGCTCGCGAATTCGGGACGGAACAGCGGACTTTCCGGCAGGACCGTATCGGCGCTCTCCTTGGTCAGCCCATAGAAGGCCGCCATGTTGATCTCGCGCCGGTCGATCGCCAGCGACAGGGCTCGGCGGACCCGTACGTCTCTCAGGAGCGGCCGCCACACCGGGTCGGCGCAATTGAGATTCGGAAGCAGCGCCAGGCGCGAGCCGGAGGTCTTCTTCCACAGTTTGACCTTCACCGGATAACGCTTCTCGGCATCCTTGAGGTACGTATAGTCAACGAAGTCGATGCCCGCCGCCTGCAGGTCGCTTTCGCCTGTGCCAGTCTTTGCCGGAATGAGCGCCGAGGAACTGACGCTCAGCACGAATTTGTCGATATAGGGCAGTTGCAGGCCGTTCTCGTCGACACGATGGAAGAACGGATTGCGCTCGAAGATGAATTGTTCGGCCGGCAGCGGCGTCGTGTTGCGCCACGGATCGAGGGTCGGCAGGTCCGGGTTTTCCGGCCTGTAGGAGCGCGCCATGCGTTGGTGGAGCTGGTGCCACTTCTTGACCCGCTCTTCCTTCATCAGCGCCTTCAGCTTATCCTCTTCCTGGTATTTCTTGTGGAACTGCTTGAGATAGGCCGAGGGCATGGCGAGAACCAGCGGCTGCGGCGCCGCCAGCTTCTGCAGGAAATCCGGATTGGGCATCGCCCAGGAGTAGCGCAGCGTGCGCTCGTCGAGGACCTCGAACTTCGCCGCCTGACCGTCCATGACCATGGCCGTCGGCAGGCCGGCCGGCGACAGGTCCTCGTTGAGCAGCACGTCCTCGAAACAGTAGCGGAAGTCCTCGGCGGTCAGCGGCGTGCCGTCCGACCACTTGTGCCCCTCGCGGAGATGGAAGGTGAAAATCCGGTCCTCCACCGTCTCGAAGCGTTCGAGCACGTCCGGGTGGAGGTTGAGCGCCTCGTCGTAGCCGACAAGCCGGGCATAACCGTAGATCGTCATCAGGCGGATGTCCTTGGCGCTGCCGATCAGGCTGCGGATCGTTCCGCCATGCCGGCCGGGCTGCCTCCCCATCGCTGCGACATTGATCACTCGCGGCGTTTTCGGCAGGCGTTCGTTGAGCGGCGGAATCTTGCCTTCGGCGACAAGCGGCGCCGAGGCATCGACCCCGCCCGCCGCGGCGAAGAGGACTTTCGGCAGGGCGGTTGAAGCGAGGATGGCGAGTGCTGTTCTTCGGGTAATCACGGGCGCAACTCCCTAGCATCTGCCGATTTCCTGGCGAGCACGTAATGACCACCGCCAAGATCGGCCGGAAAGAGAGCGTTCTCCTCGCCGCCGTCCGAGAATTGCACTCCCCACTGACGCTGGTCCGAACACCCGCTCGCCTGGAGCGCGTCGAAGTCGAGCTTCCGATCCAGGTCGGGATAGGGCACGGCTGCCAGCAGTGATTTCGTATAGGGATGAACCGGATTGCGCATCAGCACCTCGCGCGGTGCGAGCTCGACAATCCGCCCCGAACACATGACGGCAATTCGGTCGGCCATGTAGTCGACGACCGCCAGATTGTGCGAGATGAACAGCATCGTCAGGCCGAGTTCCTTCTGCAAATCTTTGAGAAGGTTGAGAATCTGGGCCTGGACTGATACATCGAGAGCCGAGACGGGCTCGTCGCAGATCAGGAGCTGCGGAACCAGCGCCAGCGCCCGGGCAATGCCGATGCGCTGCCTCTGACCGCCGGAGAAGCTGTGCGGATAGCGATTGATGAAGCGCTGGTCGAGGCCGACCGCCTGCAGCAGGGAGCGGACGGTTTCGACCCGCGACTTCGGATCGCCCCGGCCGTGAATCTCGAGCGGCTCGCTGAGGATGTTCTTGACCGTCATGCGCGGCGAAAGCGACGAGACCGGATCCTGGAAGACCATCTGGATCTTGGCGCGAAGCGCCTTGAGCTCGGCGCCATCGAGCTTCAGGACGTCGACGGCGCCTTCCCCGTCGTCGAAGGTGACCGAACCCTGATCCGGCGTCACGGCGCGCATCAGTATCTTGCTGACGGTCGTCTTGCCGCAGCCGCTTTCGCCGACCAGCCCCAGGCACTCGCCGCGACGGATGTCGAAGCTGACATCGTTGACGGCGCGGTGGCGCGACGTGGTGCCGCTGCCGAACCAACCGGACGAGCGCGTCGAGAACGTCTTGCACAGATGGCGGACCGAGACGAGGACATCCGGCCCGGCGGCCTTCTTGACGTGCTGGGTTCCGAGGAGCGTCCCGGCCTTGACCGGCACCTCGCGAAGCGCCTTCAGCCTTTCACCCGGCTTCATGTCGAAATGCGGCACGGCCGCCATCAGCCCCTTGAGATAGGGATGCTGCGGATTGCGGAAGATTGCCTCGACCGGCCCCGCCTCGACAATATCGCCGTGATAGATGACGACCACCTCGTCGGCCATGTTGGCGACGACGCCAAGGTCGTGCGTGATCAACAGCATGGCCATGTTGAGCTTCGACTGGAGCTCGCGCAGCAGCTGCAGGATTTGCGCCTGCACCGTCACGTCGAGCGCCGTCGTCGGCTCGTCGGCGATCAGCAGTGCCGGGCGGCAGATCAGCGCCATGGCGATCATCGCCCGCTGACGCATGCCGCCGGAAAGCTCGAAGGGGTACATGTCGTAGGCCCGCTTCGGATTAGCGAAACCGACATAGCCCAGCAGCTCTTCGGTTTGCGCCCGGCGCTCCGCCTTGTCCGCATCCGTGTGGATTCTCAGCACTTCGGAAATCTGGTTGCCGATCGTGTGGAGCGGCGACAGCGAGGTCATCGGCTCCTGGAAGATCTTGCTGATCCGAGCGCCGCGGATTTCCTGGATCTCGCTCCCGTCGGTTTCGAGCGAGAGCAGGTCGACCGGCTTTGCCCCGGCCGCGGTGTCGTTAAACAGGACCCGGCCGCCCACCTTGGCGACACTGGGCAAAATGCCCATGATCGCCTGGCTGATGGCCGACTTGCCCGACCCGGACTCGCCGACGAGCGCCGTCACCTTGCCTGGCAAAATCCTGAAATTCGCTCCCCGGACGGCCTCCACGTTGCCGCCAAGCACGGAAAATGTGATCCGCAGACCCTCAACCCTTAGTAGGTCCGCTCCTGAAGTCATTGCAACACACCGCCCTCATTACCCCTCCTGCATGATCCCCCTCCCTTATGGCAGGGATATTATGCAGCAATTTCAAGTGTCACAGCGACCTTGACATGCCCCACGGCGCTGTAGCGTCCGCCACCGTCGAAACAGTAGCTTAGCTTCCGCGGGCTGTCCAGCGCACCGCCGGTGGGGTACGTGGAGGGCGTTGGCAAGTGGCGCGCGGACCTTTTACGGAAAGGGGCAAACGCCGTCCGTCAGGACATCGGCACAACGCGATGAACGGCGGAAGTCGTCGTAATAGAGCGTCCAGTCGGTCGTGTCGGCGGCGCGATAGGGGCCGAACTTAAAATACTGATTCTCTCCCAGGCCTTTGTCGGCGTGGCCGATATGGCCCTTGACCGTTATGATCGGCTTACCGTTGGCAAACAGCTCGATGTGCCCCGTGCCGTCCGGCCCGGGTTTGGTGAAGATCGCGAAATCGATCCAGCCGGAACCCGGCTCCGGGAGCGGATTGCCGTGATCGGTGACCGTCACCGCCTTCGTGCACGAGTTGAAAAAGCTGCTGTCCTCAGTCGTCCAGTTCGGGTCCGTGGCCACCAGGATGCGCACCTGGTTCACGTCGGGGCGGGCCCAGGCCGGCACCTCGCCCGGCCCGCAGCGGGCCGGCTTGCCTTCGGGGCCGGTCGAAATCGGCAGCTGATAATTGGTCTCGACGGTGGCGAAGAGCTTCCCGAGGTCCATGCGCAGCGCCAGAAAGGGGCTGAAATCCCCATCCGCGCCAGGATCGATCTCGCGCTTCCATTGTGCGATCAGATAGCGATGGTCGCCGCTCGGAATCGGGTCCTCGAACTTGACCGCGAAGCCGTACCAGACGCCTTGGTCATAGGGAACGCGCAGGGCGGTCTTTTCCCAGATTTCCGCCCGCTCGCTGCAGCCGTCGTTCAATGTCGGGCAATGCGGCATGACGCTGAGCTTCAGCCCGCCATTGCCCGTCCGTTTGACCGCGGTCTGGAACTCGACGGTGCCGGCGCTCTGCTCGAAATTCTCGCGGTAATAGAGGCCGCCTTCCGGCGCAAAATCCTTGCCTTCGAAACCGTCGACCAGTTTCTGCTCCAGAGGCGGTTGTTGTTGTTGCTGCAGTGCTTGAGCGTTTGCGATGGTCGGCAGGAGAAGAGTGGCGGCCAGAAAAGCGACGCGAAGCATATATCCCTCATTGGAGCATCTTGTCGATCAGGCCGCGAGGCCCCGGCGGCCCGATCTTGTTGCGATAGAGCAGCATGACATGCTCCGCTTCGGAAAGTCCATCCTCCGTCTCGTCGAAGGCGCGTTCCTGTGCGATGGCAGCGAGGGCCGCGTCCTTGGGATAGAGAACCGTAAACTTCTGGCGCACGCCGCGCAGCCTCTCCTGCCCGAGGGTCAGCCAATCGCCGCCGCAATAATTGACGAAGGCTTCGCTGGCGACGACGTTGTGGCCGTATTTCTTCGTGAGATTCTGCAGCCGCTGCACCTCGTTTACCGCCGAGCCGAAAACCGAGAAAGTCAGCCGGTCCCGCAATCCGACATTGCCGAACATGACGTTGCCGACATGCAGGCCGACGCCGTAGCCGATCGGTTCGCGGCCCTGCCTCTTCCGTTCGGCATTGAGAGCGGCGAGCCGGGCGCGCGCCGTACCGACTGCGGCGAAGGCTTCGCGGCTCGCAAGCTCGGAAGGCTCCTTGTGCCGGCCGCAGGGATAGACGGCGATGAAGCCGTCGCCGACGAAGCTCAGGATCTGGCCGCCATGGCGGTTGAACGGCGTCGCGATCGCGTCGAAGAAACCGTTCAGCGTCTCGATATAGGCTTGCCGGCCTTCCCGCTCTGCAAGAACGGTTGAGTCGCGCATGTCGGCCATGACGAGGACCGCGCGAACCGTCTCGCCATCTCCCCGGCGCACCTGGCCGCTGAGGACCCGCCGGCCGGCATTGGCGCCGAGATAGGTGGTCAACATGTTGTCGGCGAGCTTGCCGAGCACCGCGACCTTGGCGGCGATGGCCAGATGGTTCTGCAGCCTCAGCAAGGCGGCGATGACGTCATCGCTGAAACCGCCGTGACGATCGGTCGTCCAGGAGCCGACCATGCCATGCTCGGAGACGGCGCCGAGCGGCTGCATGAAGGCGATATAGTCGGTCGCTCCCTGTTCCTTGAGCTCATCGAAGATCGGGAATTCCGACGGCTGTGCCGGATCGATCCGTCGCCGCACATGGTCGAGATTATTGCTGAGCAGGTAATAATAGGGGCTGCGGAGGAACCGATCGGGATTGAGCGCCAGTTCCTCATGGCGAAGGCCGCTGACCTCGACGCCGCGGCCGCGCCACCAGGTGAAGCCGAGCGCGTCATAGAGCGGGTGGAGCATCGAAAAGGAGAGGTGAACGCGCATGAGCGGCAGGCCGGCCGCTGCCAGCCGCTCGCAGAAGCCGCGCACGATCGTCTCCAGCGATTCGTCGCTGAGCGATGTCCGCATCAGCCAGTCCGCGACCTTGTCCAGGAGGATTTCGGAAACATTGTCGTTGATCGCACTCATTCCACGTCCTCATTTGTCGCGATGGCGGATGTCGACAACGCTCCCGCGGCACCTGGCGAACTACATCGCCTGCCCGGCAGCACTGGCTGTGGCACCCGTCACTAAAGAAAGGCTCCGGCCGCATCTGACGGCGGCGGCGGCGCGCAGCGATCGGATCGCCACGATTTCGCCTTGCAGATATTCACCGCCGGCCCCGATTTCCAGAGACGTTCGCAATTTTAATCGTGGGAGAATGCTACACGGAACAGGCCCTCCGATTACACCCTGCAATTGCCGGGGTTGCCGATTGGACGCCGCTCCACGATGCTGCCCGCGCTTGACTTCGCGCCGCTTTGTCGCCAACAAAACCGGACCAGCTCGCGCGGCCGCCACGTCGAAAGAGCGGCGCGTCCGCCAACACTTGGAAATGATCTTGACCTCCTCTCATCACGACAGGCTGCTCGAATCGATCGGCGCGCGCACCGCCAAGATCGGCGTCATCGGCCTCGGCTATGTAGGCCTGCCGCTTGCCATCGCGGTTGCCCGCTCGGGTTTTCCGGTCACCGGCTTCGACATCGACCCGGCAAAGATCGTCGCGCTCGACGGCGGCCGCTCCTATATCGAGGCCGTCCCGGACGATGCGCTGAACCGGGAGGCCGCCGCCGGACGGTTTCGCTCGACGACCGACTTCGGCGAGCTCGGCAGCTGCGACGTCATCGTCATCTGCGTGCCGACGCCGCTCACCAAGCACCGGGACCCAGACCTCTCCTTCGTGGAGAACACATCGCGGTCGATCGCGGCCTGCCTGCGGCGGGGCCAACTCGTCGTTCTCGAGTCGACCACCTATCCCGGTACGACGGACGGGATCGTCCGTTCGATCCTGGAAGAGACCGGCCTGAACTCGGGGGTGGATTTCTTCCTGGGCTTCTCGCCGGAGCGCGAGGATCCCGGCAACCGGAAATTCGAGACGGCGAGCATCCCCAAGGTCGTGGCCGGAGACGGACCGCTCGCGGCAGCGCTGATGGAACGCTTCTACGCGGCCGTGGTCGAGACCGTCGTGCCCGTTTCGTCCAATGCGACGGCCGAGGCGGTGAAGCTCACGGAAAACATCTTCCGGGCGGTGAATATCGCCCTCGTCAACGAGCTCAAGGTCGTCTACGAGGCGATGGGCATCGACATCTGGGAGGTCATCGAGGCGGCGAAGACCAAGCCCTTCGGCTACATGCCGTTCTATCCCGGCCCGGGGCTTGGCGGCCATTGCATTCCGATCGACCCCTTTTACCTCACGTGGAAATCTCGCGAATACGAACTGCCGACCCGCTTCATCGAATTGGCCGGGGAGATCAACTCTGCCATGCCGCGCCACGTGGTGACGCGGCTCGCCGAGGCGCTCGACCGGAGACAGGGCAAGGCGCTCAGCCGCGCGAGCGTGCTGATCATCGGGCTCGCCTACAAGAAGAACGTGCCGGACATTCGCGAAAGCCCGTCGCTGCGGCTGATCGAGCTCATCGAGGAACGCGGCGGGAAGGCGGCCTTTTACGATCCGCATGTCGAGGAAATTCCGCCGACCCGCGAGCACATCGCACTCAAGGGCCGGCGGTCGATCGTCTTCGACGAAAACACCGTGCGCAGTTTCGATGCCGTGCTCGTCGCCACCGACCATGACGCTGTCGACTACCCCGCACTTCGCGACTGGGCGCCGTTGATCATCGATACGCGCAATATCTTCGTCCGCCGCGGCCTCGCAGGCGATCACATCGTCAAGGCGTGATCGCGCGCGCTTGCCGACCGTCTTCGGCAAGCGTTGCCTTGAGGTTCGTTGCCGCCATGGCATAGCCGCCAGCCGCTCCATCGATGAAGTGCATGTGGTCGCGGCTCATCGGAGACGGCACGATGCAGGTCATTAGGGCGGAATCCTGCCGATGCAGCCCATAGCGGCAAACGCCCGCTTCGGCGCCTCGCTTCAACCGCTCCTCGATCCGGTTCAGGCGATCGGCGCCGACATCGATCGTCATCTTCAAGCCGTCGTCGAATTTGCGGAAGTCGGAATTATTGGCAAGGTCGTGCTTGTACTGGGTGACATCGAACCTGCCGATATTGAGGCCGAGCCTGAAGCAGACGAACAGCAGGGCGCTCTGCAGCGCGATCCATGGCCAGGCCAGGAGGCGCTTGCCCGGTGAGGCGATGGCGCGCGATTCCATGGCGATCCCACGCATCGAAAGGCGAGGCTCGGGACCGCCCTCCGGAACCGGATGGCCGCCGCGCTCCTCGCTCTCGGCGAGCGCCACGACCTCGGCGATCAGCGCCTGAAATTCCGGGCCGTTGCCACGCGCGCCGGGGACCGCGATGATCGACACGATGGCGCCATGATGAGAGACGATCGGATTCCAGCGGCAGGAAAGCCCGCTCAAGTCCGGCCTCGTCCCCGGCGCCGCAGCGTCGATCTGGTAGCGCCCCGCCTTCATCTCCGCTTCCGCCCAGCTTGCGCCGCCGCCCGAGAACATCGCGTAGGAAACCTCTTCGCTCGCCTTGAAGCGGGCGACGCGCATATCGAGACCCTTGGCGCGAATGTCGCCGACCGGAACGAGGGCGGCGCGCAGTTCAAGGCCGAGCTCTTCGGCCACCCAGGTCTTGGCCGCGGCGAGAGCCGTGCGCGCCTTTGCCGACAGGGCGGCGGGTATGGCGGCGAGCGCCCCATCGCCGCCGAAGACGAAAGGCAGGTCCCTTTCCTCAAGCGCGTTCATCAGGGCCGAGATCACGCTGGCGCCCGCCATATTGACGCTCTTGTAGCGTCCCTCGGCGATCGCGCCGGTCGAATTGACGATGTCGGCTACGGCCAGCGACCAGCCCTCCGGCAGGGGCCGGTAATTCGCCTCGTCGGCCACGCCTTCGAACGCTTCGAAAAGCGGCAGGCTCTGGTAGAATTGCATTTCGGCTGGCTCTGCCATCGATGCTGAACCCTTTGGCCAGGGTGGAATTTGGCCGCCACCAATTTTCAGAGTGGGAGCGGAACGCCTCAGTCCTGAATCGCCCCATACAACTTTTAAATCACGTTGGGGCCGACGGTAAGGCTTTCAATTCAGGACCGGCACAGAAATCGTCGACAAGCATTCCGTGGCCGCGAGTGCCAATGGCATTGCAGGACCCTCATGATTTGTGCTTGTCTAGTCAGCGCGCCGGGGCAAAGTGCCCGAGGCGGGCAGGATGAAACCGAAACGGAATGCGGGACGACACCTTTCGAGTGAAGTTTTGGGGCGTCAGAGGCAGTTTGCCGGTGTCCGGCGAGCAGTTCCTGCGCTATGGAGGCAACACGCCCTGCATCGAAGTCCGTTGCGGCGCCGAGGTGCTGATCTTCGATGCCGGCTCGGGACTGCGCGAGGCTGGCCTGTCGCTGATGTCCGAGGGCGTCTCGGAGTTCGACGTCTTCTTCACCCACACCCACTACGACCACATCATCGGGCTGCCCTATTTCAAGCCGATCTACCGCTGCAGCTCGGCGGTGCGTTTCTGGTCCGGCCATCTGCACGGCACGATGTCGACGGCCGAGATGATCAACGACTTCATGCGGCCCCCATGGTTTCCGGTCGGCCCGGGCATCTGTCAGGCAAGCCTCGACACGGTCGATTTCCGTCCGGGCGACACGCTTTCGCCGCGCAAGGATGTTTCGATCCGCACGATGAGCCTCGTCCATCCGGGCGGCTGCGTCGGCTACAGGGTCGACTGGGGCGGCCGCGCCGTCGCGCTCATCTATGACACCGAGCACGAGCCGGGCATACTCGATCCCACCCTCCTCGATTTCATCGCCGACGCTGATCTGCTGGTTTACGACTGCACTTATCTCGAGTCGGAGATGGCGGCCTATCGCGGCTACGGCCACTCGACCGGGATACACGGCTCGCGCCTGGCGATGGCCGCTGGCATTCCGCGGCTTGCCATGTTCCACCACGACCCGTCGCGCACCGACGCGGCGCTTGCAGCGATCGAACAGGAAGTCCAGGCATTCTTCGCGGGCGCCTTCGCGGCCCGCGACCACCAGGTCATCGACCTATGAGATCCGACACCTTCCGCCAGCGACTGGCCGGATGGGTGACGGTAACCTCGAACAGCTTCGACAGAAACGCCCAGACATTCTCGTCATGGACAAGGTGATGCGTCAGAATACCGACTGAGCCGCCGCCGTTCACCACCTGCTCCAGTCTCGCGAGAATGTCTCGAACGATCTGCGCATGATCGCGGCAGCCGCGCGTTCCGCGCCAGTCGATGACATCCACATGCGTGTTGATGATCTGGAGGCCGGGCCGCAGGAGAGCGGTGGCCTTGCCGCTCCTCTCCGAACCGAAGACCGACAGCGCCCTGAAGCCGCTTGCGCCGAGCCCGGCGACGATTTCCGCATCGATCCGGTTCCATGGCGGGACGAGCAGCGGCACGAAGGAAGCGGGAAAGAGGGTTTTGAGACGGGCATATCCGGCCCGCAATTCGTCGGAGACCGTTCCGCCCTGTCGGTGGCTCCCTAGTTCCTGGCGCTTCTCTCCTGCGGGCGCATGGTTCTCGTGCGACCAGCCATGAACCGCGACGCCGATGTCTCTGCGGCCGGCGAGGCAGCGCTCGAGACGCGCGTCGGTATGTGCAGGAATCACCGCCAGGGTCAGCGGCACCGAAAACCGGTCCGTCAGGTCCAGCAGTCGGTGAAGCGCCGCCGTCGGTTCGACCGCATCGTCGTCGCGCAACCAGAAATCCGCGCTCTCGCCGGCTTCCTGCATCTGGTCGAGCCTGTCGATCAGCGCCTGCCAGATGGCCTCACTCTTCATCCTGCCCTCCTGACGAACGTGCCGAAAATAGTGTCCAGACGCCGAGCGGCGGCAGTGAGCGAGCGCTCTTCGAGCACGAAACGGCGCGCCCGATTGCCGAACTCGGCGCGCATGGCAGCGTCGCCCAGCAAGACCCGGATCGCTTCGGCGATGCTGGCGATGTCGCCCGCCGCGGTGAGCAGCCCGGTGTCCCCGTTTCTGACGACCTCGGGGACGCCGGCGGTCGCCTGCGCCACAACCGGCAGGCCGGCCGCCTGCGCCTCCAGATAGGAAAGACCGTAGGCCTCGCCGCATCCGGGCCAGACATAAAGATCGCTTGCGAAGAGCAGCTCCGCAACCGCTTCGGGTGCATTTTCGCCGGCCCAGGCGAGCCGCTCTTCCGGCACACCTGCAAAGGCCTGCTGCACCTCCGGGCGCGTCGGGCCGTCGCCGACGACGGTCAGCGTCCAGGGAATGTCGACGATCATTTCGAGTGCGGCCGCGAGCATCCGGTAGCTGTCCAGCTTGTCGCCGGGCCGCATCATGGCGACCGCGATCAGTCGGGCCGCATCCGGTTTTTTCCGCGGCGTTCCCTCAAATTGGGTCGTGTCGATGAACGGAGGCAGCATGGCATATCGCCCCTCCGGTATCGCCTCATCGAGCCCCTTGCGGTCGCGCTCGGTAAAGCAGATGTTCACCGCCGCCTGCCTTGCGCCGGCTGCGATTGCCTCCTGGGCGAGCTTCCACGCCCCCTCGTTGCGACGCGACGAATAGGAGCTTTCGGCCGTCACATAGGGAACGGAAAACTCAGCGGTCAGCGGAGGACCGATCAGGTCGGCGGCCTTGTAATAGGGATGGTAGCAGAACCATGCGTCCGGCGGACCCTCGCTCGCCCACCTCCGGCGAAGCCGGGCGATTTCCGCGTCCGCTTGCTTGCTGAGATCCAGATAGGCCGCGTCAGACGCTTCGCGCGAAAAGGCACGCAGTCGCGACGAGATATCGACCTCATGTCCGCATAGCCCAAGCGCCTCGACCAGCATGCGCGCCATCTGCCTGTCGCCAGAGGGGACGGGATGATCCGGGGACTTCAGCGGCGCGTAGAAGGCAATCCTCATGCGCCGCGAGCTATCCCGCCTTCTCCTCCTGATGTCAACACGGACCGCCAGGCCGCGGCGCCCCCTGCCCCGATCTACTCGGCCGCGGCCTCCCCTCCTTGCTGCGCGGCCAGAGCCGCCTTTTTCTTCTCTATCGCATCCCGGGTCGCCGCCGCGGCGGCGGTCGCTTGCCCCTCATCACCGGCGACCTGAACGGTCGGCGAGGCAAAATTGATTCCGTTGGCGTCAAACGCCTCCTTGATCATCGCCTGAGCCCGGCGCCTGATCTGGGTCTGGTGACCTGGCTTGGTCGTCATGGCGAAGCTCAGGGTGATGCCGTAGTCGCCAAACTGCTCAACGCCTTTCATCTTGACGGTCTCGATGATCAGCGGCCCGAGTTCCTCATCCTCGAGGAGCGCAGCACCGATGCCCTTCACGACCTTCTTCACCTTGGCCACGTCGGCATCGTAGGAGACATTGATCATGAACTTGTCGATGACCCAGTCGCGGCTCATGTTCTGGACCGCGCCGAGCGAGCCGAAAGGCACGGTGAACACGGGCCCCCGGTGATGGCGCAGCTTGACGGAACGGATGCTGAAGGATTCGACCGTTCCCATATAGCTGCCGCTCTGGATGTATTCACCGACCCGGAAGGCGTCGTCCATCATGTAGAAGATGCCGCTGATGATATCCTTGACGAGCGTCTGCGAGCCGAAGCCGATCGCGACGCCGAAGACGCCGGCGCCGGCGATCAGCGGCCCGATTTCGACGCCGAGACCGGAGAGCACCATCATGCCGGCGACGACGGCGATGAAGGCTGCGAGAAAATTGCGCAGGATCGGCAGCAGCGTGCGCAGCCGCATGCCGCGAGCTAGCTGAACCGGGTCGGCGACGTCAACGCTTGCCCGCTTGACGTGTAGATTGATGAACTCCTTCGTCAGTTGCCAGATCAGATCCGCGGCGAGCAGAATGACGATGCCGGAAAGCACGCCCCGGAAGATGCGGTTGAAGACGTCGTCCTGCATCATCTCGCTGCCGTTGAAGCGGAAGACGATGGCGAGCCAGGCGGCCGCGAGCGCGATGATGGCGAACCGCGCTCCGCGGTCGATCAGCACATTGCGCATTACCCGGACATTATCGGCCGCCTCTGCGTCCAGCATCGTCCGCGTCGCGGCACTGACGAAACGCAGCAGCGGCGGCAGGCCGAGGAGATAGACCCCGAGCCAGAACAGCACCTTCATGCCGGCAACCCAGACGACCCACAGCAGGATGAGGAAGGCAACGAGCAGCGCGTTGCGCAGGATGCGCCGGCCGCCCGTCAGTTCCTGAGCCGGCCGGCGGAGCACCGTGTCGATGCCGATGCCGAGCACGACGAGGCCGAGGCCGGCGCCGGTGAGGTCCCGGACGTCGGGGAGGAACGAAAGGGCCTGCATCATGTCCATGACGGCCCACAGGACAGCGACCGCACAGACCATGACGACGAAGCGCTTGTGCCAGAACCTTGTCACGTCGGCGGCGGGCGACACGCCTGCCTCCTCCGCATTCTCATCTGCCGGCTTCGCCAAGGCCGCAGCGACAGTGATCAGCAGGCGCGCGACGATCAAGGCAATCAGGAGCGGTGCGACCGCCGCCTCCAGCCGGCTCGGCCAGTCGGCAAGGACGAAGGCGGCGATCGCCGAAACTGCAAAGACGACGAGCGGCGCGATGCGAACAAAGGCCGCAAGGCCTGGCCCAGACTGTCCTGCGCTTCGACTTGCACTCCGCCGCAGCAAGTAGCGGAGAAGAAACTCGGCACCGTAGCCGACGAGAAGCACGAAGCCGAAGCCGCGCAGGATCGGCATCGTTCCTTGGTGCATATCTGCCGTTATGCGCTGTCTTGCCGCCATCCACTCGGGAACCAGCCGCGGGGCCGCTTCACGCATGCCGCCGAGGTGCCTTCTGATTTGCGCGACCCATCGCGAGGCAACGCCGCTCGGCGGCGCGGCGGCCGCAGGCGGAGGCGTGATCTGCCTGGCAGAAAGCCATTGCCGCACCTCGGGATCGTCCAGCAGTTCGATCAATTGCTGGACCTTGGCCGGCGGCGCCTTCGCCGCGGCCTCCTGCGCAGCCAGAGGAGAGCGGGAACCCAAACCCAGTTGAAGAACGAAGACGAACAGGGCCAGGACTGCACTTTGCCCAACAAGCCTAAACATCGAACTCATGCAAGCGCCCCCTCATAGCGCGGGACAATCGCGCGAGATGAATTGTATCAAATATTTACGCATACGGCAGGTCAGAAAGCCCGAGGCGCTCAGACAGGCAGTGCAACGGCGCGAGGTCGAAAGATGCTCGGGATCGCTTCGGCCATAGCGCGAACCGGCCTGCCCGGTGATCTTGCCGTAGGTGCGGGCCGACCAAAGCGCAGATTAGCCGGCACTATCAGAGGTCTGCAAAGGCGTCTTCGAGGACTGCGTCAACACGCGCGCGGCCAGCATGTCCCAATCGGCAAGGATCTGCTCAGGCATGTATCTTTGGGCGCTGGCCGCAGCCCTTGCCCCCAGTCGTTCCCTGAGGTTACGATCGGAAAGCATCCTGTCGAGGGCTTTAGCAAGGGCTTCGACATCCTCCTTCGGCACAAGTATGCCGTCGCTCTCATGCGTGATCATAACCCGTGGACCCCATTCGCATTCGAAGGAGACAACGGGCAGGCCGGCAGCCATGGCTTCCAGCAGGACAATTCCCCATCCCTCGTAACGGGAGGAGAGGACAAACGCATCCGCGGTTTCAATCCAAAGGCCCGGCCGTTCGGTGACCCCGGGCATGTCCACCCGCTTCTGCAGACCGAGGGTCTCGCGCAGGGTCTCCAAGCTACGCCGTTCATCGCCCTCACCCCAAATGACCAACCGCCATGCGGGGTGAGCGCCAGCAATCCTTGCGAAGGCTTCGAGCAAGAGGTCGAAGCCTTTCTGGGGCGTCAACCGGCCGACCGCAGTCAGGATGTTCTTGCCGCGCCTGTTCCGCCAATCCCGCGGCAAGTCGACCGGATTGGCGATGACCCAGCCCTTTTTGCGAATGCTCGGCGGAAAGTAATCCAGCGCCCCTTGGGTCATCGTCACCAGACCGAATGCTCGAGGGTATAGGCTTGCCTGAAGCCGCCTCCAAAACAGACCGAAGGGCTGTGAAGCCGGGTTGTTGCGCTCGGAGACGACGACCGGAACCGCGGAGCCGATCGTCGCCAGCAGCGTCAAGACATTCGTTCGCGTTAGAAAGCTTAGAACAAAATCCGGGCGAGTTCGCCGAATGGCAGACCGCAAGCGTCCCAATCGCTGCAGCACCAGGAGGGACGACCGCAGCTTCGAGGCTTTGCGGGGCGGTACGCCCAGGCGGACGATCTCGATCGTGGGATCGAAATCGTAATAGGGCTGCGCATCCGGACGCTCGAGGGTGATGAGCGTCACTGCGCAGCCGGTGCTGTTCCAGTGGTTGGCAACGAGATTGACGATGTGCTCGGTACCGCCCGCGCCGAGCGCCGGAACGACGATCGTTATCCTTGCCCCGGCGATCTGCGGCGATGCGAGCGCTCGAGAATCTGAACGTTTGTCCATCCAGAATTGCCCTCCCCATGCCGAGGTTTCTACTGGCCGCGTCACTAAACACATGGTAGAAATTACGGTAACAAGACTTTGCAATATAGACGCACTTGTATTTCTCAACAGTACGTAAAACGCATTCCTTGGGGCACAACAAGTTTCGTTCCCTCATAGAGCAACTGTGAATTGCAGAAGGGACGCTAACACTAACCGCTTCGTCTAGCTTTTTAAAGCCGCAGGCATCCGGCCGTAGTCGGGCCGCGGTCGACACCAGCCGAATCGCAATGGGAACGCGATCTCGCCTGATCGTTGCGAAGAGGCGGGAGGGGCAGTTGAAAAACCTGATCGCACTCCTGGTTTCGGTGATCCTGGCGTTCGGAGCCGGGGAGGCGATGCTCCGGTTGCTTACGCCGTTTCCGATCGGCACGCAGTCGCATCGCCATATCGACCCCAAGTACGGCTATCGCCTCGATACCACTCTTGGCGACGTCGACGAGGAAGGCTTCCGAAATCTGACTGGCGCGCATCACGGCTTTCAAGTCGCGGCGATCGGCGACTCGATGACATACGGCAACAACGTCGAAAGCGCCCATTCTTGGCCGGCGGTCTTTGAGGCAATCACGGGCGAACGCACCTACAACTTCGGAATTGGCAGCTACGGCATCTACACCTATCACGCGATCGTCGTCGATGCGCTGGCTGCCGGTGCAAAAGGCGCGATCGTCGCCGTTTACCCTGCCAACGACTTCGCGATCGTATTTTCCGCATGCGATATCCTGGACGCGCGATCCGACTTCTGGCTTGCAGAACAGAAGCGACTTCAGCTGCAAGCCTTCATCGGTCAGTCCGGAGGTCATTCGCAATGCACCAAGGCGCGGTCGGCAAGCCTCAAGACGAAGCTCTTCGAGAATGTCGCCATCTTGAGCGCCTATCACTACGCGATCAGGGATCGGGCGAAGAGCTTGTATGCTCGCTTCTTCGCAACCAGCGATCAGGAACTATCTGAATATTATCGGTTTCCGGACGGATGTCCGCCAGTGTCGAAGCGCTATGTCGACGAAGCTGGTCGAATGGCCGATCCGACCTCGCCCGAGGTCGCTGCAATGCTGGCGGATTTTGAGCGCTTTGCGGCCGATTGGGCTGACAGAGGGCGGGGCCGGATCGGACTTTTGGTGCTTCCGACAAAAGAGCGGGTGATCTACGAACATCTGCGCCGCCGTGGCCAGCTCGCAACCGCCGAACCTGGCTTTGTTGCCAGCGTTGAAACGCAGATCGCGCTCGAGGAAGAAATCCGGCAGATCGCCGACCGGCTCGACTTGCCGCATCGCAGCGCCGTTGCCGCAACTGCCGACGCTTTGCAGGCAGCTATCCTGACCGGGCAGCGTTTTTATCCGGACAGCGACGGCCATCCGTTCGAGTCCGGTTATGAAGCTTTTGCAAGAACCGCATCGTCGTTGTGGGAGGAAATGAAGGCGGCGGCTTCCGAGACACCCGGCATTGGCTGCGAGGGCAGCTGCCCGAGCACGATGCTGCAAAAAGAAGGAGCCGGCGTGGATCAACATCGGTAGCGAGGGCTTGCTGCCTGTTTGTTCAGTTCGCTCTTGCGGAACTATGACCTCTGACGGCGCGCCTCTGCCGTTGAACTGGCGCTTGCCATGACTTCGCGGAGAACCTGTGCCGCCCTCCCGACGGCAGCCGTGTCTAGAGCGGGATCGACCAGGAATGCGAGGCTCGTCTCTCCGAGCTGCCGCGCGTTCGGCAACCGCTCAACCGGACCCATGTTCATCTCCACGAATGCCTTCTCGAGGTAGATCTCCGGGCAACTGCCGCTGAAGCAGGCGACCCCGGCACTGTTAACTTCCGCGACGATTCGGTCTCTGCTCCATCCCGGCAACAGTAGCTTCGGCTTCAAGAAGGTGTAGAACCTATACCAAGCATGCCGGACGCCTCGGGGAGGAAGGGGTGTACGCAGAGCGTCTATCCCGGCGGCCGCCCTGGCGAGAATGGCGGCATTCTGCGCCCTGATGCTGTGCCATTGCTCGAGGCGCCGCAACTGCCGCGACCCCAACACCGCCTGGAAGGAAGTCATGCGCCAGTTCGTCCCGATCGACTCGTGCAGCCAGCGGAACCCCGGCGGGTGCTCTCTGTTGTAGACGGCATCGAAAGACTTGCCGTGGTCCTTGCGGCTCCACGCCTTCTTCCACAGCTCCTCATTGTTCATCGCCACGAGGCCGCCTTCGCCTCCGGTGGTGATGATCTTGTCCTGGCAGAAAGAGAAGACGGCAATGTCGGCGAAGCTGCCGACCGGGCGACCGTCGATTTCGGCGCCATGCGCCTGGGCGCAGTCCTCGATGACCCACAGTCCGTTTTCGCGGGCAAATTCCATGATCGCCGGCATGTCACAGGGCCAGCCGGCAAGGTGGACGGCGATAATGCCCTTGGTTTTCGGTGTCAGTTGCTCCCTGATGCTTTCTACGGTGATGTTCTGGCTGTCGCGGTCGACATCGGCAAAAACCGCGACCCCGCCCGCCATCGGCACCGAAGAGGCCGAGGCGATGAAGCTGCGTGGCGTAACGATCACTTCGTCGCCGGGCTGAAGTCCGAGCGCAAAGAGCGCCAGGTCCAGCGCCACGGTTCCGTTCGCCAGAGCCACCGCGTGCTTCACGCCAAGAAAGCGCTCATAAAGCGCCTCGAAGTTGCGGACATGCGGTCCCGTCCAGGCATTCACCTCGCCCGATCGAAGCACCGAGACGACATCCTCGATCTGCTCCTCGTCGTAGATTGGCCAACGCCCCATGTTTCCCTCCCGCTCGTATTCATCCGCCTCCGGCCATGGCCGAAACAGTGTATCGAAAATCCAACGGACACTGCCGCGGTCGGTGGTCTCCGCTTCAAACGACGTGCCGAACCAGGACGAAGGCCTCGGCCGCAGCACACATCACGGTTGCCCCACGCAAGGTGGCGAGGGCCCGTAGGGCCGCTATGGAACGCTCGTGCGGTGGTTCGCGCAGCTGCGATGCAAAGAGCTGCATTGCCTCAACCTTCGCCTCGAGATGCTCGCTGATGTCGACAAAAAAATTCGGCAGAAATCCCGGGGACAAGTATGGGGCATTCCAGTTCGTTTCCGAAAGCGTTTCGTAGGCGAGGATCAGTTTCGGAAACCCCGCCTGGTGCGGCCGACAGGCCACCAGGGCCGAGGTGAATGTCAGCTGATGGTCCATATGCATGTCGCCCGCGAAGGGAACGAGCACTGTTTGCGGGCGTAGACGAAGAACAAGGTCGAGCAGCGCACCGTTGACGGAAGCATGTGCGGTTTCGGCAAGCTGTGCAGCAGGCAAACGCAGCCAAAGGGTTTCCCGCACGCCCAAGACCCGGTGCGCCTCCATCGCCTCGGCCTGCGTCCTGGCGATCGTTGCGGCGTCGAAAGTCGGCGGCTTTCCCTCGGTTACGATGGCGACGAAGACCTCCTCGCCCCGCGATGCCAGCTTCGCGATGGTCCCGCCGGCGCCCAGCACCTCATCGTCGGGATGCGGAGCAACGACCAATGTGCGGCCGAAAGAGAAATGCGAACCGTTCATGGAACCTCCGCGAGCCCCTGCCGCCATCGCATCGCTATCCGTGGCTGCGGCCCGCACGAATGACGCGCAGAAAATCCTTGGCGACTTTCAAATGCATTTCATCGACACGCTCGCCCAAGACGATCGTCTTCAGTGTCAACAGGAGAATTCGCCCATCAAGCCAAAGACTGGCGTGCGCGACATACCAGAGGTCAAGCGCGATCTTCTCCTCGTCCGACAGCAACGTATTGCCATTCACCTGCGCCCAGCCAGTCATGCCGGGAGTGACCAGTGAGCGCAGGCGGCCGAGATCGCCGAAGCTTGCGACCGTGGCCAACGGAAGCGGGCGGGGGCCCACGATCGACATGTCGCCTGCCAACACCGCAAGGAGTTGCGGGAGCTCGTCGCAGCGGAGCCTGCGCAGCAGCGAAGTCGCAGCCGTCTGTCGTATGTCGTCCGGCAACAATGTGCCGTCCGGTCCGCGCGCGTTCGTCATCGTCCGAAACTTGGTCACCGTGATGGCACGCATGCCCGCACCGGCGCGCGTCTGGGTGAAGAGCAACGGCAAACCGAGGCTCGCCCAAACCACCATCGCCGTTACCGCCATCAGCGGCAGGCAGAGGATGACGAGCAAGCCGCCAAGAGCGCACTCAGCTATTCGCTTGAGACGGTATGATCCCGACGGGGCGGGCAGAGCAAAAGGGAAAACTGCCTGCTCTCGACTGGGCTTCACTTCGATGTCCCCTGGCGCGTGGAGCACGGTTTCCAGTATCACTTGTCTAAGAATGCTACATTCCGGCGATACTCACGACGACGACATCGCCTGGCAGCAATTCTGTAACGAGGGACGCCTGCAGGCTGGTCGGCTTGCCGCCAACTGCGCTTCGACGGACCTCGTAAGCATAGGAGATCTGATTCTTCTTCGATTCATCGCGGGCCACCGCGGCGAGGAGAAGGATCTGCTCTTCAGCCGAACGTTGCTCCGCAATCAGCTTTTTGATGGCAATTTCACGCTCCTGGAGCTGGGTCAGAATATCCTTCTTCCTGTCAGCTGCGAGCTTTGCCAGCTGCAGCTTCAGCTCGCTCATCTCCTGGCGCGTACGCGCAAGGGTCGCGAAGGTTTCCAGCAGTTGCGCCTTTTCCGTTGCGGCACTGTTCTCCGCGCGAGAAAGCTCGCTCTCAGTGTTCAACCCGCGCTGCCGGAGCGCGCCGACGCGTGCCACATCGTCGACGCTGTTGCTCACGATATCTTTCTGCTGCTGCACCAGCTCGTTCAGGATCTCTATCCCACCCTCGGCCTGGGCAATTCCTTCCGTCAGAATTTGCGCTTGCGATCGATAGGCGGCGAGATCCTCCTTCAGGATCTTCTCCTCAAGCTCGATGACGCCGTCGACAGGCAACTCCTCGACATGCGTGCGGGCGACTTCCGGGACGTCTTTCAGGTCGACCTTCTCGCTGGATTTCAACTGCGCCGCAAGTCGCGCCGCATAGACGGCCTCGTGAACGATTTCGGCTTTTGCGGCCTCTATCTCGGCGCGCAGGCGGGCGCGTACGATCAGCCGGTCGGACGCGTTCGCCGTCACCACCTGCATGCCGCCCGCAAGGCCGATCGCCTGCTCGACCGTCAGGCCGCTGTAGAAGGGAAACGAACCGGGGCTCCTGACCTCGCCGAGGACGAAAATCGGCCGGAAGGTCGAAATATTCAGAGACAGCTTCGGATCGACGAGGATGTCGCGTCTCCGGTACTCGCTGCCAAGCTTTTCAATCGCCTCCGTTATCGTGAGACCCACGACGTTGACGCCGCCGATAAGGGGGAACTGTGCTTCGCCGTTGCCTGAAACGGTCGCCGTTATCGGCAGCTCGGCATCGTCGAGGAAGTCGAAGGTCAGGACATCTCCGGCGTTGAGCCGATAATCACTGGCAGACGCAGGCGGGGCCGGGCCTACCACGAGTCCGACTGCCAACAGCACGATCGCCAAAAAATACGTGCCCCAAAACCTTAGGGACAAGCTCGTGGCCGATAGCGGAGGTAACGTCCCCATCGCAACCGCCCTCCAAAAGCAACAAAGAAAAGGCTATCAAAATATCTCGCGCGACTATATTCTCCCTCATACTGTCCCGTCAAAGGATTTTAGTTGTTTTTTGCGCCGGTGACCGGCAAGGCGACTTACCTGGACGCTCAAACACGACTGCGCCCAGGGGGCCGCGCGGGTGTTCCTGCCCTGCGGAGTCAGGCTCACTCCCGATAGATTTATGAGTGCATCGGCCCTGCGCCACGGGCGAAGGGCGGCGCGTTTTTCGACAGGGCGGCCTCGCTAGAGGCGGGAGGTCTCGTTTGGCGATACGAGAAGAGCTGGCCAAATATTTCAACCGCCTCCACAAGATGCTCGCTCGGGAAAAAGGACTAAAGGGTCGCCTGGGAAATATAAGGCACCTCCTTACGGGGAATGCGCTTACCTCCCTGCTCGGCCTTGTTGGATTCGCCTTGACGGCCAGGGCGCTTGGTCCGTCCGAGTATGGCATCCTGGCGCTTTGCTTCACCTATACGGCCGCCATAGAGCGGCTCGTGAACTTCCAGTCCTGGCAACCACTGATCAAGTTCGGCGCCGAATCGAAGAGCGCGGAAACGCTTGCTTCGTTGTTCAAGTTCGGGCTTCTGCTCGATGTTTCTGCGGCTGCGACCGGATGCGTGATTGCCGTGGCGCTCGTGTGGGCCTTCGGGCCGTGGCTCGGGATCTCGTCCGAGATGTCCGGACTTGTCACGCTTTTTTGTGCCATTCTGCCGTTTCGCATCTCCGGCATGCCGCTGGCCGTGCTGCGCCTGTTCGGGAAGTTTCGAACAATCGCCTATGGCCAGGTCGCCTCGAGCGTTTTCCGCGCGGGATTGTGCGCAATCGGCTTTGCCTTCGGCGGTACCTTGCAGGACTTCGTGCTGATATGGATGGCGGCCCAAATCTTCGGCTCGCTGTCCGTTCTCTTCCTTTCGCTTGCGGAGTTGCGAAGACAGGGAATGCTGGCGAGCATGCTTAAGGCTCCTGTCCGCGGTATCAGCGCTCATTTTCCAGGCCTCTGGAAATTCGCGATCTCGACGAACCTGTCATTGACCCTGCGTTCGAGTGCCAACCAGCTCGACACGCTTCTCGTCGGCTACCTGGCCGACCCGACCGCGGCAGGTCTTTATCACATCGCCAAGCGCATTGGCCGAATGACCCTGCAGATCGGAGATCACGTGCAGGCCGTGCTCTATCCGGATCTGGCCCGGGCCTGGGCCGCGAGCGCAATCGAAGCGTTTCATCGGGCCGTCACACAGATGCGAGTGCTTCTTCTCGGCTTCGGAATATTGCTGGTCGGCGCCGTGTCTTTGACGATCGATCCGGTGCTGAGACTGGCTGTCGGTCCGGATTTCGAGGCGGCAGGGCCCTTGGTCATCGTTCAATCGATCGCGGCGACCATGACGCTCTATGGTACTATAACGCGCTCAGCGCTCCTTGCCATGGGGCGGGAGGACCGGGTTCTAAGCAGCGTGCTCGTCGCGACAATCGCGTTTCATGGCACCGCGTTGGCGCTGATCCCGCGGATCGGCCCGATGGGCGCCAATTTGGCCCACATTGTCATGGCCGCCATCTGGCTCTGGATGATGGCAGTGGCGTATCGGCAGACATAAGGCAAGATCGCCAGAAGCTTCTCTCGACAGCTGTGACGGAGGGAAATCCATGAAGCTGCACGATATCGATTTCCTGATTATCGGCGCCACCAAGAGCGCCACGACGTGGCTGCAGCAATCGCTGCAGCAGCACCCGCGCATCTACATGCCGGCTCCAGAGCTGCATTATTTCAGTCGCTACTATGACCGCGGAGACGAGTGGTATCTGTCGAACTTCGAAGGGCCCAAGGATCGACGCCTCGTCGGCGAAAAATCCAATTCCTATCTGGATACAGAGGGCGCAGCTGAGCGGATATGCCAGAAACTTCCAGGCGCGATGCTGATCGCCCAGTTGCGCAATCCGATCGAGCGGGCCTACTCGGACTACTGCATGCTATACCGCCGGGGCGAAGTCGGCCGCGACATCGCCACATATCTTGACCCGCGCATGGGTGCCGGCGGGCGTTTCTTGAACGGTGGTCTCTACTTCCAGCAATTGCGCGCCTATTTTGATCGGTTTCCGGCCGAGCAGATCCTCGTCGTTCTTTATGAGGACATGCGAATAGATGCGTCTGCACAGCTCGATCGCATTAGCAAGTTCATGAAGATGACGGACGACATGCCGCTCCAGCCGCTGGAGAAAAAGGTCAAGGACAAGGCGGAGCCGATGATCAACCCTACGCTGCGCCGTCTGCTGCGCCCGTTGAAGCCGATCGTCGCTCCTTTCAGGAACAATGCGGGATTCAAGAGACTGCGGTCGATCGCCGCTGCCGAAGTCGAGTATGCGCCGCTGACCCGAGAACTCAGGGAACGCATGGGCGACTTCTACGCCGCCGAGATAGAAAAGCTCGGCGCCATTGTCGGCAGGGATCTGAACGGGTGGCTGAAAAATGGGGGCGTTCACTAGTTCAGCTGGCCCGGCTACGCTACTGGCGCCCGATCGACAACGCTCCGATAGCCGTCGACGGTTGCGGGCCGCGGAAATCCAGCACGAGCCTTTCGATCTCCGACCCGCCGCCCACGCGCTCCAGTGCGGTAAATGATCCGTCCTCGTCTAGCTCAAACAGGGTGGCAGCGTTTTCCCCAGCGCGATTGGTGCGGGCGATCATGAGCAAGGCGCCAGGACCGTGGAGATAGGCTTGAATATTCTCAATTGCGACATGAAGCTGATCCGCAGAAAAGTAGCCCGTATTCAGAATATTGGCGGCGCGTATCATGTCGAACCGGCGGATAAAGCGTTCCGACTGACGCATTATGTCATTTTCAACGAACACGATCGCACCATTAGGCGGCAGCGACCGGGTAACCATTCGCACCGGCGTGCTCACACCCGCGCTTATGCGCGATCGCAGGCGTGCTTGTAGAATGCTGCGGCTAAGCATGAGCGGAATAAATGCAAGCGTCACGTAGTCCAGTCTTCGGATCCAGGGACGGATCGCGATACCCCTGAGGTCATATTGCAATGGCCAGCCCCCCGGATCGCAGAACACTCTGAACCACGGAAACAGTTCGACGATGTGGGCCTCGATGAAGAGATCGGTTGCCGTGATGCTGGCAGCACTGCCGCAATCATTCAGGAATCTGGCGAGTTCCACGGTTGTCAGCCCGGTCGAAACTCCGACGTCCAGAACCTCGCGAAGCGAGCCTGCCCGCTCCTGGACATGGGGGCGGAACGCGACCTCCAGCTCCTGAAAGCGCGACGGCTGGGTCAGCTTGAAGGTGCCGTTTCGCATCTTGAGCTTGGCAAAGAAGGCAGACTCCAAGACTGCATCGGTCGTATCCGCGCCCGATGAATAGAACTCGCTGGCACTCAGGTTCATGGCCCCCTCAACCCTGCTGCATGTCTTACCCCTAGATCGAAACGATTTAAGGACGTCTAAGGTAGCTCATTGCGGATCCGGCAGCGGCCGGAAATCGCCGTCTCCCGGATCGCCGGCCATGACGTGGAGAAACTCTTCGAGGTTCGACCACCCGTCACCATCCATGTCCTGCCGACCATCGTCGGCCTTTGCCGGATCCAGGCCGTATTTCACCTCCCAATCATCTGAAATGCCGTCCATGTCCCCGTCCTGGTATGGCGTTCCAGCATCAAGATCGGGCCATCCGCCGACCTCGCGCGGATCCGTTTTCAACAGGCGCCCGCCGCGACTTTTCACATCCTCGACAATGCGGCTGTCGGCCTCATCGCGCTCGGGCTTTGTGGCACCGGCATTCTCCAGAACTTCCTCGAAGGCGGCCATGGGCGCGGACGTCCGGATGGCCGGCGCCTCGAACGGCGCCTTCACAACAAAACGTCTTTGATCCTCAGCGAGAACCAAGCTGTCATCCTGGTCAGGCGCAGTTCGATACGGTTCGTCATAGTTGTCCTTTACATAGATCGAGTGCCCGAGGCCGCTTTCGGGGAAAAGATGCACCAGGTGGTCGTTGCGCAACTTTTGTCCTGCGATCTTATAATTGCCCACCACATTGGCCTGAATATGCGTCCATTCATCGCCAAAGCTCACGACGTATTGCCACTCTGGCGAGAAGAGAACATTATTCACGACATCCGCAACCGCGCCGGGAAGTTTCATCTTTATCTGCGGATTTCTGAACCTGCCGAACGCGAAGAGCGAGTGGTGCACCGAGACGTTGCCACCTTTAGTGAACAACATGTTGCGAGCACGATTGTTTTTCCCCGGCCCGCCTTTCAGCAGCGGCTCGCTGGCAATTCCCCATTGCCAGGTGAAATTGCTGGCGTCTTCCGAATCTACCGTCTCGTCCGATCCCCAGCTGGCGGAGATATGATCGAGCATGATGTCTCTTGCCGCCTCCGAGTACATTCCGAGACCGCCGGAACAACACGCCTTGCGCGCATGCGGCCCAGGTCGAAGGCGAATATGCCTGATGATCACGTCGTTGGTCCAAATTTCAATGGAAGGACGAATCTGTGTCTCACCGTTGCGAATGGCGATCCCGCCGCCCGGAGCAGTCTCCCCGGCAATCGTCAGGAACGGATTTCGAACCAACAGCGATTTCTCGCGCAGCGTGATCGTGCCGCCGGTGCGGAAGATGCAGACGCGCGGTCCAGACGCTTCTATGCACCCGCGCAGAGATCCTGGGCCCGACTCGTTCGTGTTGACGACATAGATGACCTTACCGCCGCGGCCTCCAGCGGCACCGGCGCCGAAGCCTTCGGCCGTCGGAAAGGCACGCTGCCTGCCGTCCGGCAGCTTGGGTGAAAGAGGTTCCTGCACTGCCGTTGCAGCTTCGGCCTCCCGCACCGGCCCGACCTGCGATCCAAGGAGCAGCCATGCCAACATCAGCTGAGCCGCGACAATGTCGGGGCGCCTCCAATGTCGGGACCTTCGCGAAACAGCTGAACGCGCAGCCAGCATAGGTTTTCCCTCGCTCCTGCAGGCGATGCTTAAAGATAGCCGTAGCGTCTGAGCATCCAGCCGCACAGCCGCTCGAACGAGAGCTGCTGGCCGGCCGGCATCCGCGCCCGCCAAGACTCGTCCCTCGTGAGTGCGACAGATCCATTCATGCGCAGCCGATTGCCCGCGACCTGGTGCCCTGGACCGACCGGCTCGCCATTCCGCAAAGAAGAACCGATTTGTTGGAGGTCGAGCTCCAGAAACGCCCCGATCTGCCGCATGATGCCGACGGGGTCGGAGACGAAATCCTCATACCTCACACGCAGCACTTTATCCGGGCCCAGTTTTCGCGAGAGATATTCGACCGCAAGATTGACTATGCTCCATCGCAGCGCCGTTCTAAGTACCGATTTTGGCCGGATCTCCTTCTGCAATCCCGAGTTCGCGTCGCGCGCATAGGGTTTCAGCAATGACCAGGCCACGCCGCGCCCGTCACGCACCATGTGGATGACCCGCATGTCAATTCCCGGTGTCTGCGCAAGCGCCATCGCCCTTCCCGGCAATTTCGAAGAATCGACGATGACCTGCTTGCCGGAAGAGGTAAGCATCGCGTTCATCAGACGCTCCGTGTGCAGCGCATAGGCCGCAAATTGTTTGCCGAGACTGAGCCCGGAAAACATCCGTGCAAGCACGGGCAGACCCTCGAATTTTTCTTGAAGGCCGCAATACTCCGACATGAGCGTCGGGTCCGAGTTCGCCAGCCATTCCTGGCAAACGGTGCTCCAGAAACGGCAGTCCCGAATCCGATTGCCGCAGGCACAATATTCGTTGTGACGCCAAACATGCCGTGTGAGCGACGTTATCTCACCCGCCCCCAGCACGGCATCGTGCTGCCCCAACGCAATGTCGAGCAAGGTGGTCCCGCTGCGTCCGTAACCTGCGATGTAAGCAATGCGAGCGGGCTGCGAGGGCATCATCATAGCCTTTCATATGAGCGGCTGCTTGAACTTGCCTTCAATTATGCTTGCACGGATCGCGGACGTCCCACCAGCAGATGCGATCGACTACAATCTTCTAGCCGCGGACGTCAGCACGCGCCGACCAGTTATTTCAAATTCATGCGGGGGAATTGGCTGCTCTCGTTCACAAAACAAGTGAAACAAAGAATATATGATAATGCATGCACGCCTGATTAGCAACCCGGCCAGCTTTACTACCGCTCGGCCCTGAACGTACTTCCTCTCCAACTATTCGCCAACTATTTTTTCGACATAAAACCGCTACACATGAATAGATATGATGCGACGCGGTTAGCCGCCTGATTCCGTGAACGACAAAGCCCTCGGGCCTTAAGCTCCGCGCCTTCTAAATCTTTCGGTCTGGCGGAATTGCGCGAGGCCGAGTCCGCAGCACAAGAAAATAGGGATCGTCCAATACCGCGCGTACATATGCGGATTGAACAGGGCAATCGTCAGAAAAACCACAATGGTCGTCGTCATCGCTGCCAGCGCCCTCTTATCTCCTCCGCCCCTTTTGAGCGTCAATCCATGCAGCAGGAGGACGGCCGAAAACATGATCCAGCCCAGGAGCGCGAGCAGCCCGCCTTCGACCCAGAGGAGAAGATAGAGATTGTGAACGGGAGCGGTTTGTACACTTCTCTCCCGGAACTCGTCCGCTCCCAAACCCACAAAGGCAATCTGCTTATCGGATATCGTCTGGAGTGCTTCCTCGATCAGCGCGGCTCTCGAAACGAACGTTCCCGCTTCGGATATGTCGCCGGAGGAAAGCGCGCCCAAAACACGCGTCTGAAATGTCTTGGGCAGCAGGTCCTTGCTTCCAAAGCCCGCCACAGCCGCAGCAAGTATGCCGCCGGCAAGCGCCAACCGTAGCAACAGCTTGGGCGTCGAAAGAAACGCCGTGAAGACGCCTAGACAAAGCAACGTTACGAACAGACCGCTATTCGAGCTGGTAAGTATCACCGTACCTATGAATATCGCTATTACCGGTAAGGCGACGTATGACTTGATCCGGCCGGCCGCCCACAAGAAGAGCGGAATTGGCAGCGTCAGGGCATTCATCGCCGCAGCCAAGTTCGGGTTGCGAAGGACTGTCGCCAAACGCCGTCCACCGGTAACGACGCCCTTTCCTTCTCCAGGCACATAGCCAACCGTGTAGAAGGTAATGATGCCGTGAATATCGATGACAACCATGCTGACCAGGAAAATGGCCGCCAAACGATAGGCTACCCTGGGCTCATCTCGGATCAGAATGAACATCAGGAATACGTAGGCGAACAAATATTGCGCCGTCACGATCAGCCCTCGTTCGGGGCTGTCATGCAAGAGGCTGCCGACCATTAGCCCGACGAACAAGAGCGTGAACGCGATAAGCCAAAGCGGCGTTGCTTCGCCGAGCGGCTTGCTCCAGATCCGCCCGGTTATGAAAAGAAGAGAAAGACTGAGGCAGAAAAAGAAATCGCTGAGCGTAAAGAATAGCTCGGAAAACCGCAGTGTTGCATAGGGCGCCAGGAACACGCCCATATAGAGGAAGGCACGTTCGATTGCAGGCAAGGCCGGCGCGCGCAGGTGGGTATCGGAATGAATGTGAAGTGTCGTTGTTTTGCCTAGGTGTGACACTGTCGCCTCGCGCCGCATATCACTGCCCCGTCACCGGCTATGGGCCTGCACTCGGTCGGCGCCTTTAATGCCGCCCGTGCGCAGCAGGTCTTCGTAGACCGCCGTGATTGCGTGCACGTGGCGCTCTATGCTGAAGCGGGCGCGTGCTTGGTTGCGCGCCGTTTCCACGATGTGCGCCAGATAGCCGGAGTCGCCGAACAGTTTTAGGCAAGCTCTTGCGAATTCGTCCGGATCCTCCGGGCGAACGAGCATGCCCGTTTCGCCGTCCTCTACGACCTCGGGATTGCCACCCGAATCTGCTGCAATGACCGGCGTTCCGAGCAGCATTGCTTCGACGAGCGTTCTTCCGAGCGGTTCGTTCACCGCCGTCACCAAAAGAGCATCCAGCCCCGCGATCCAAGGCTCGCCCGGATAGCGGAAACCCATGAAATGCACGCGGTCGCCGACCCCAAGGGCTTGCGCGCGCGATCTTGCGGCGTCGTCAAGCCCGTTCAGAGCGTTTCCCAGGAACAGCCCGGCAAACTCTAAACTCGGCTCCAGCCGCCGCAGAGCCGCAAGCACCTCGACGAAAAGGATTGGCCGCTTGCGATCGACCAGGGTTCCGACATATCCGAGGAGCCTTGTTTCCGGCGCGCACCCAATCGTGGCGATGATGTTTCTTCGACTGTCTTCCCGCTCGACCTCTTTCGCTTTCATGACGTCGAATGGACTATGGACGACGCTGCATTTGGCCGCCGCTGAAATAAATCCAGGGCGTGGCGAGGCAAATTTCGAAACGGCCACGAGACGGTTCGGAAGCCAGGGCGCGATGCGTCGCAAGCCGAAGGACGTCGCGTCGCCACGGTGGTGCCAGAGGTGCTTCGATCCCGCCAATCGAGCTGCGAGACCCCACATGAGATGTGCGCGACCGTCGTTGGTGTGCACGATTGCGACGTCTCTGCCCCGCAAATATCTGACAAGCGCCGGAAGAGTGCGGGCGACATTGAGCGCCGCCGTGCCGTTGCGCGCGCCGGCCCGCTCCAGGCGGTTCAAGACGGGCGCTGGTTCAAAGTCGATACCTTCGCGGCGAAACAGTTCCGCCACCGGCCCCTCGGTATCATGGAGGACAACGAGCGGCGCGAACAACGGTTTCGGAAGATTTCGTATCAGTCCGAGGGCGGACAGATGACTGCCGCCTATGAAATCCCCGATGAAAGGAAAGCACACGGTCCGCGGCCGCCCGTTGCTCATGTTGGATTCTCCGTTCTACAACAAACGCTGGAGCCGAGACCGACGGAAAGCTTGTGGGCCCGCCCTTTCAGACGATCTCCTCCAACAGACGAGCCTTGCTCGGTTTCAGCAAATACGAGCGCCGGCCCTCGGGTTGCCGAATTACACCATCTTCGACGGAGAATTGGGCGCGGCTCTCACCGAAAGGACCGACGAGGTATTCGTTTCCTTGATCGGGCGGTCGGCGATCGCACCATTTCCGCGGGACCGGCTCCTGATCCATCCACCCGCCGGAAAACGCCTCGAGGTTATCACGTAGCCTCCGTAGCGGTGGCGTCTATGAATGTCAGGATTGACTTGATTGATTGCCGTGCCGATCAGTGGCGCATGATTCATCCGAAGCTGGGAAACGGCCACCAACAATTGGTCCTCGGTTGTCTCGCCCCAGGACACCATCAGGATGACCCCGTCGACAAAGGGTGCGAGCCAAGTCGCATCGCCCGAGCTGAGGACGGGCGGGGCGTGAAGCACAATGAAATCATACCCGCTCTGCCTGAGCGCCTGGATCAGTTCACATAGCTTGTCGGAGTCGATGAGTCTGAACGGCTCCGTCATTGCCAGCGTCGCGTCGAGATAACCTAGGCCCGGCAAGGTCGGAATCGTTTGCACGACATCGGCGAGGGTCGCTTCATTGTTGAGATAGCGCTCGAGGAGTTCGGGTGAGCGCCCCATGCTCTTCAAAAAGGGAATGCTGTGCTGATGGAAGTCCAGGTTCACGAAGGCGGTGGGGCGGCCGTCTGCGGCCGCCGCCGTTGCAATTCCCCACGCAGTCGATGCGTTTGCAATGTTGTGACGGCATGAGGTGACCATCACGACGCGATGCAGCTGCTTGGCTTCCGAGAAGCGGGACGCCATATAGATCGAACGCTCCGCTTCGGCCGATGTCACATTGCTCCAGTCCGGTATGCATGACGATCGCTTGGTGCCGTGCGACGAAAAATGTTTCGGGATTTTCGGCACATAGCCCAAGTTGGGAATTCTCAGGAGTTCGGCGGTGCGCTGGCCGCTGCGGATTCGCGTATCAGTCGCCTCGAACAGGAGGGCGAGCAAGAAGGCCAACAAGGTCGACCCGGCAAATGTCGCCGGAACAATGATGCTTGCCTTGGGAAAGGATGGTGAATTCGGGAGTTCCGCCGCCGATACGATCCGGGCGCTCGGCTTCAGCGATTCCGCCTCAAGGTCCAACAAGATGCGCCGAACCTCCTCTTCGATCATGCTGCGTACGCCCGCGATTTGCGAATCTGCATCGATCATCTGAGGGTGGTTCTTGCCGAACTTCGCCGCGATCTCCGCTTTGCTCTGCAGCAATCGGGCCTCTTCTGCCCGCAATGTGACCAGAAGCGGCTGCGTCATGCTTTGCCGGAGGAACCCGACCGCGCCGCCCGTATTAATGGCCCGCTGCTTGTCGGCGATCCGCTCGTCCTGCTTGAATTCGAGCGAGGATTCGACGTACAGCTTGGCAATCGTATTGGCGATTTCCTGAGCGAGCCTGGGACTGGGATTCGATACGGTAATTCTTACCGCAAGGCTCTCTCCGGTCCGGCTGACATTGAGCTGGGGCAGCAGTGTCGAGATTGCGCGGTCCCGTTGAGCTTTCAGATCCGGCAGAGTTCTGACCGGATCGGGCGACTGATCGATTCCGATTATTCCCTGTAAGTACGCAAGAAGTCCGCCACCGATGTTTTGCGGTTGTTTGGCCTGGCGAGCATAGGGGTTGAAGCTGGGATTGTTGATGAGCTCCAATCTGTCGACCACGCGGCCGGCAAATTGTCTGGACTGCAAGACATCCATCTCGGTTTCTGCTGCAGAGCGATCACGGTCGACGGTCGTCAAAGAAGCGTCAGTAGCAAACGGTCGAACGTCTTTCCGCTCGAGCACGACTTCAGAACTGGCCGTGTAGGTTTTTGGCAGCGTGAATGATGCGATCGCAGAGAGCAAAGTGCACCCGACGATCACTGTCGCAAGGAGCCGCATGCGCCGTTTGACGAGCGCCCAAGCATCTAGCAGACCTACCGAATTCCCATTGCGCTGAACGGCAAGCTCAACGCTTTCTCGGTAGTGGGAGCGAGCAGAGAGGCTGCCATTAGAAACGAACGTCGTCATGGAAACCATCTTAAGCAACAATTTTCGCTATCGTTCTAGATTAGTGAAATGTTTAGTAGGGCGCAATAATTTAGTTCGCCCCATCGCCACCTGTAGTTTCGGAAGCGACGTATATCTTATTCAATCGCTTCATCTTTTAGCCATTTCTTGGCGCAAATACGGCGGATCACCAATTCTGAAACGCCGCTTCATCCGAGGGCAAGGGCGGCCGCCTTCTCCTTTCGCGGCGCAAATCCAAGGTGCTGTCGCGGCGGACTTGTCTGGTTCCTGCACTGGACATCATGGTCGTCCTTGGAGTTCAATGCGGCCAGCATAGCATCACATCGTTCGTTGCCGCCGGGAAATGACATCCCGCGCTCGTCGATAGTCGGCGGTTGTTGGATCATGCGTATCGTTTTCGTCGGTGCCGTGGAGAGCTCCGTAATCGCTCTCGAAGCGCTCATAAGGATGGGGCGCGCTCCTACGCTCGTTGTCACCCTGCCGCCTGAGCTGGCCGGGCGCCACTCCGATTTTGCCGATTTGGGGGCCATGGGGCGCGCCGCCGGTTGCGCCGTTCGCTACGCGTCGGATATCAATCAGCCGGACGTGCTGGAGGCGATGGCGGCGGTCGAGCCCGACCTCACCTTCGTCATCGGCTGGTCGCAGGTCTGCAGGCAGGCCTTTCGAGATGTCGCGCGCCTGGGTACGATCGGGTTCCATCCTGCCGCCTTGCCGCGTCTGCGCGGTCGCGCGGTCATTCCCTGGACGATATTGCGCGGCGAGGAAGTGACCGGATCAACGCTGTTCTGGCTGGATGAAGGCATCGATTCCGGCCCGATCTTGCTTCAGCGGCTGTTCGCCGTCGCGGCCGACGAAACCGCTCGCAACCTCTATGCAAAGCACACAACGAATTTGCGCGAGATGGTGGTCGAGGCGATCGCGCTCGTCGAGACGGATAATCCCCCACGGAGAGAGCAGGATCATGACCAGGCGAGCTATTGTGCGAAGCGAAGCGCCGAGGACGGCCTGATCGACTGGAATGCGTCCGCCGTCTCCGTGCTCCGGCTGATCCGTGCAGTCGGCGCCCCCTACCCCGGTGCATTTTCCTTTTACAGCGGCGAGCGGGTCCGTATCGACGCAGCCGTGGAGTTCGAGAACGCCGGCCGTTACATCGGTTTGGTCGGACAGGTTCAATGCCATTCAAAACGCGGATTCGTCGTTCTATGCGGCGACGGCGCGTGCATCGAGGTGGTGGCCTGGGCCTCCCCGACTGGCAGGCGCCCGGCGGTACACGGCAGATTCCGTCCACATGCGCCTTAGGACTAGCCGAGGCGGCTTTCGTCTCCGGAGCCGGAAAGTCGGCAACGAATCTGGTCTTTGGAAATGCAATTCGACATAATCCCCTCTGGCCTGCCGAAAGACCGGGGTTGATTGCCTGCCTGAAGAGAGGACTTGGCGGTGAAGTACTGGGCCTCCGCGATTTCCACAGTGCGGGCCGAAAACGGGTTGGCCCCGGCGACCAATCGACAGACTTGGATCAATACATTCCGGGCTCGCTCGGACGCGGTCATCGCCATCGCTCGCATCGTCCTGGCGATCGGCAGCCTGTGGATTACATGGCTCGATGCCGCCATCTGGCCCGCGCGCTCGCAACTCGTTTTCTGGCTGCTCGTCGCTTATCTCGCTTACGCCATCGCTGCAGCCCATTTCGTTTGGAAGGCCCAGGTCCATAGGGTCCGCGGGACCCTCGTGCGGCATATCATCGACGTCGCCACTTTGGTTGCCCTGGCGCTGCTTACCGGCCGGGTGTCTGGCCCGGTCTTCATGCTCATGCCGTTCGTCCAGCTGACAGCGACGCTGCACTGGCTCTGGCGCGGTGCCTTGTGGACCGGTTTCATCGGCGTGGCGATCCTCGCATATCTGGCGCTTTCGAATACCGTCTGGCCCTTCAACTCGGACGTCGACGCGGCAGTCGCGCTGTCGTTCATACTCTTCCTGCTGACGGCAACGGTTCTTCTCACATGGCTCGGGACTCATCAGGAGGCGGTGCGCTCCGAGTTGTTGCGGCTCGTCGAGCGGACGCCCGGCGCGCCCGACGGGCGTGATTGGCCGGCCGAGGCGGCGCTGGATTATGCCGCGCAGGTGATGCGCGTCGGCCGCGCACTGCTGATCTGGAGTGACGGCGACGAACCCTGGACCCATCTTGCCACATGGGAGAACGGCGCATGCGAGGTGAGGCATTTGTCGCCGACCGCCTATCTGCCGTGGACACCCGAAGCGCTGGAGCATGCAAGTCTTCTGATCATCGACGCAAAGCGATCGCGAGCCCTCATTCACCGCGGCGAGGGACGTTTCGATCGATGGCGCGGAGACGAGTTGCCGGCGTCCCCCGCCCTCGTCGCCGAATTCTCGATCACTTCGGCGATTTCGGTGCAGTTCCACGCGAGCGACGTCGAGGCGCGCCTGTTTCTCCTCGATCCCCCTGCCCCGACACTCGACGACGTTGCCATGGCGGAAATTGTCGCCGACCGGCTGAAGACGCTTTTCGAGCAAGCAATTTTGCTGCGCCGTCTCAGCGACGCAGCCGCCCTTGAGGAACGCATCAAGATCGGACGAGATATACACGATGGGGTGCTGCAAACCCTGGCGGGCATGGCCTTGCAGCTGCAAAGCCTGCGCTCGTCGAAGGCCGAGCCCGAGGAGATCGACAGGCGTCTGATGGCCTTGCAAGCCATGCTATACGACGAACAAAGAGAGCTCCGCGCTCTCATTCGCGCGCTCGAACCGGGATCCGATCACGGCGGCGCGAAGGACTCGCCGCTGGTGGTGCGATTGGAGGCACTGGCCAAGCGCTTGCGGCGGCAATGGTCGATCGACTTTCGCTTCCTTCTGGAACCCGAAGACCTCCGCTTGCCGTCATCGATCATCGACGAACTGATGCGGATGATTGCAGAGGCGACGGCCAATGCGGCACGTCATGGGCATGCAAGAACGCTCGAGGCCCGGCTCCGGCTCGACGGCGGGGCCGTGGTCCTCACCGTGGACGATGACGGAACGGGCTTCGGCTTTGACCGGCGCCTCGAGCATGCGGAGCTGGAGAGCAGCAAGGTCGGTCCGCGGAGCCTTCGAGAGCGCGTGGCGACCTGGGGAGGAGAACTCTCGATCGACAGGGTGGAGCAATGGACTCGGATAACCATCAAGATACCGGCCCATCCGTGAGCCCGCGTATCGTGGTCGTCGACGACCACCTGATCGTCCTGGACGGGTTGCGCCGCTTGATCGACGCCGAGCCCGGCTGGCAAGTGGTTGCAACATGCAAAACGGCTGCCGAGGCGCTCGAGGTCGTCTCGACCCGGCCGGTCGACCTGGTCGTCGCCGATCTGCGAATGCCCGAAATCGACGGCCTCGACCTCATTCGCCGCCTGCACGGCGATCGGCCGGAACTCGCCTGCGTCCTTCTGACCGCCGATATCAGCGATCAGGAACTTGCCGAGGCGATGAGAATTGGTGTGCGCGGCATCGTTCTCAAGGAACAGGCGCCAAGTGCGCTTGTCGAGTGCATTCGGGCGGTGATGGCCGGCCGAACGTCTGTCGTGGATCAAGGTTTGACTGCGGAGATCGATCGAATTCGTGAACGCGACATCGAACGCCGCGCGGTCATGCAGAAGTTGACCCCGCGTGAACTCGAGATTTCCCGCCTTGCGGCAGCAGGTTTGCGCAGCCGCGAAATAGCCCTGCGGCTTGGAATAGCACCCGGCACCGTCAAGCTTCACCTTCATAGCGTCTACAGCAAGCTCAACATCACGACCCGCGTGGAGCTCGCCAATATTTCTCAGCGGCTGCAGCTAGGTTCGAATTGATCATCACGGGGTCGCCATCGGAGGCAGGCATGCTTCGCCGCAAGGTCGTTTGATCGCTGCGGTGATCGGAAGGCCAGTCTCCTTCACCGCGATGGAGCGGAGGATTTCCTTCGCAACGAATTTGGCCCCGGCACGACTGAAATGAGCATCGGGCGCATACAGAAGAATAGGGTCGGGCTGGGCGCGTATGGCCTCGTGAAGATCAAGCACGGGAATCCCCTCTGCCGCGGCAGCATCGAGTACCCTCCTCCGCAGCGGATCGAAGGGGCGATCCGATGAGAACGGCCCGATGAACCTGTCCATCCTCGGCACGTAGACCAATGTGAAAGTGCCGCCCCAGCCCTTGGCCAGTTCTTTTGCGCGGTGCAATATCTTTCTGAACTCCGGCCTGTCGCCGGCAATCTTCGGATAAACCAACCCCAGCCGTGCGAGAGTTTGCTGCAGGGCGACGAAATTGCGCAGCAAGGATGTTCTCGTGAGCAGGTCGACACTCGTCACCGGGGCATTTTTTCGCTCCGCCAGAATGCTGCGAGCCTCGCGCATGGTCGCTTGCGCCGTCGACTGCAAACCGAAGTTCGCATCCGGCGAAAGCGCTTGTCGAAGCCAGGGCACGGCGAGTTCCCGCTCCAGATTCTCCCAGTCGTTGCCTTCAACAAAAACCATCATCACGTGGCGGGGACGCAAAAGCTCACCGAAACGACCGAGCATTGCGAGTTCGACCAGGGGACCATTTCCGCGAATGCCTATGCTCGCTGTGGTAGCGCCGCCCGCGCGCACGCTCGATGCGAGGTCCTCGCCCGGAGGCAGGCAGAAGCCTTCGACGAACGAGTCTCCGAGGAGCATCAAATCCAGCCGGCGACTATACACATCGTCGGGATTGTTGAAGCCGTACCGGTCCGCCGTATAGCTGACAATGCCGTCCTTTGACGTGCACAGCACCACCTGGGTCGCCGGAAAACCCGACAGCAGCCCCTCGGGTAGCTCGTCGGTACCCGAAAGCCGGTTCAGGCTTCGAAGCGTGAAACCGGGCACGATGTTCTTGTTGCGCCTGAGCGTTTCAGCCTGCGCCTCGCTGAGCTGGCCGAGCATTTCCAACCGGACTGAGACCACCGAGACCGTGTGCATCGCCTCGAAGAGGAAGAGGCCGAGCAGCATGCTCGAGGCCCAGATGCCGACAAGTACGGAAATGCGCGGCTTCGCAATCAAGCCGATGGCGATCACCGCGGCTCCCAGCACGCCCGGGATCAGCACGTAGCGGACGAAATGCGGGGGTTCAGCTGCGAAAAGCTGGTAATGCAGTAGAGCGTAGACTGGGCTTAACAACAGATACAGGCCAGGAACGGCGCATGCCACAAGCCCGAGATGCCGCTTCGTCATGACATCTTTTCCTCTCTGACGAGCCGTCCAGCAAGTCGTGCCTTTGCAGACCGCCTTGTTCAGGCGGCCGATCCCGACTTGTCTGTTCTGACAGCTTTGGCAGATAAGAATCGTATCTCTTGCACTTGAACTCACACAAATGAATTCAGAATAGGAATTTGATACGAAAGCATTTTTGTGCGGCGGAATATACGGCGTTTTGCCGATAGAGTCTCCCCCCAAAAAGTGGCCTGGCGCAGCAAGTTTGATCAATGCCGCTGTACCGCTTGGTCCCGACCAGGCGTCGCCTGCTCTCTATATCCAATGGTATATTGACCGGATCGGTCGCCGCTTGTTCTATACGATGCGTCCTATATTATTCCTCAATGCAGGCGATTGCATTTCGAGCAGTATCCTATTTTAGAGATTAGCACTGGCCGCTGAGGGCGTTCCCGATGAACCAGGCGCACGAGTCTTTTTCCGAGCATGCCTTGGAGGGGCCGTCGAACCGCAGCTTCGGCTACACGGTCGGTGGCATCCTCCTCGCTTTTGTTCTCGCGCGGTGGTTTATCAGCGGCGGGCTCACTCCGATCACTACGGGGCTTGCGGCCATCGGCTGTGTTCTCGTCCTGTTGGCGTTTGCCTCTCCCGACTGGCTCGCCTTGCCGAACCGGCTGTGGATGAAACTCGGCCTGTTGCTGTTCAAAATCGTCAATCCCGTGGTGATGCTTCTGATCTATGCGGTAGCCTTCGTTCCGATCGGGGTCTTCTTGAGGCTGCGCGGCTACGATCCGCTCGTCGCCGCGTTCGACAAAGGTGCGCACACGTACTGGAATGAGCGGCAACCGCATGAACCGGACCCGACGACGATGCGCAATCAGTTCTGACGCAGGCGGTTGTAAAGCGACAAGAGCGTTGTCGGTTGATGAGTGGAGGAAATGGATATGGAACTGATCCGTGAACTCTGGGCCTATATGGGCGTCCGCAAGAAGTTCTGGCTCCTACCTATCTTCATCATACTCGGAGTGTTTGGCGGATTGGTTGTGCTGACGCAGGGTACCGCGGTGGCGCCGTTCATCTACACCCTGTTCTGAGCCGACGCCATGCGCATTCTCGGTATCTCGGCATTCTACCACGACAGCGCGGCTGCGATGATCGAGGATGGTCTGATCGTCGCTGCCGCGCAGGAGGAGCGGTTCACGCGCAAGAAGCACGACGCCGGATTTCCGGCAAATGCGGTGGCCTATTGCCTGGCTGCGGCCGAATGCGACATGGCGGACGTCGATCACGTCGTCTTCTACGACAAGCCATTCCTGAAATTCGAGCGGTTGCTGGAAACCTATCTTGCCACTAGTCCGCGCGGTTTCCGTTCCTTCAGGATGGCGATGCCGCTGTGGATCAAGGAAAAGCTGTTTCAGAAGAACCTGTTGCGCAGGCAATTGGGGAAGCTTTCCGGATCAAAGGAATGGTCAGGTTCGCTCCTGTTCACGGAGCATCATCTGGCGCATGCGGCAAGCGCCTTCTTTCCGTCGCCCTTCAAGAGCGCCGCGGTGCTGACGATGGATGGAGTTGGCGAGTGGTGCACCACGTCGCTCGGCCATGGCCGGGACAAGGATCTCGAGATACTGAAGGAGATACGCTTTCCGCACTCCCTCGGGCTGCTCTATTCCGCCTTTACCTACTACACCGGATTCAAGGTCAATTCCGGAGAATATAAGGTGATGGGCTTGGCACCCTATGGCCGTCCGCTATTCGCGCAGAAAATACTCGATAACCTGATCGACCTGAGGGAGGACGGCTCGTTTCGGCTCGACCAGCGCTATTTCGACTACTGCACCGGTCTCACCATGACATCCTCCGCCTTTCATCGTCTGTTCGGCGCCGAGCCGCGAAAGCCGGAGTCGCCGCTGACCCAGCGCGAGATGGATCTCGCCGCTTCGATACAGGCCGTCACCGAGGAAGTCGTTCTGAAACTTGCGGGTTATGCCCGGCGGGAAACCGGCGAGCGTCACCTATGTCTTGCCGGCGGGGTTGCCTTGAATTGCGTCGCAAACGGCAAGCTTCTTCGAAAGCGGATCTTCGACGACATCTGGATCCAGCCGGCGGCCGGCGATGCGGGCGGCGCGGTGGGTGCGGCGCTGGCCGCATGGCACGGCTATCTCGGACACGGCCGCACTCCCGACGGGCGGGACCGCATGGCCGGCGCCTATCTCGGTCCCGCCTTCGACCAACGCGACATAGAGAAGCGTCTGACGGCCGTGGGCGCCGTCTATACCGTCCTCGACGACGACCAGGTGATCGCGCGCACCGTCGACTCTTTGGTCGACGAGAAGGCGGTGGGATGGATGCAGGGACGGATGGAATTCGGACCGCGGGCGCTCGGTGCAAGGTCGATCCTGGGTGATCCGCGCTCTCCGACGATGCAAAAGACCCTCAACCTCAAGGTCAAATACCGCGAAAGCTTCCGTCCCTTTGCCCCTTCTGTCCGCCGCGAGGACGTGGCGGAGTGGTTCGACATCGATGCCGACAGTCCTTACATGCTGCTCGTCGCCGATGTGCTCGGCGGGCGGCGATTGCCCCTCGCTCCCGACGAGGCTGCATTGTTCGGCATAGACCGCCTCAACGTTCCACGATCTAATATCCCGGCGGTGACGCATGTCGATTATTCCGCCCGGGTGCAGACGGTGCATCAGGATACCAATCCACGGTACTGGGAACTGCTGAGCGCATTCAAGGAGCGGACAGGCTGCCCTGTCCTCGTCAATACCAGCTTCAATGTCCGCGGCGAGCCGATCGTCTGCACCCCGGAGGACGCATTCCACTGCTTCATGGGTACCGAGATCGAATGTCTCGTCGTCGGCAACTGCTTTCTGCGGAAGGAGGATCAGCCGTCGCACCTGCGGCAGGACTACAAGGAGCATTTCGAACTCGACTAGAATCGGTTCAGATGGCGATCTTGGTCGGATGCCTGCTCGACGTGTGCGACGCACCCCAGCGGATGTAATGGATGGCCGGGATCGGCATGAGAAGATGGGGCCTAGCGCTCTTTGGCGCCCGGACGTCTCTTTCGGACTGGAGCGTGCGACTTTCCAGTCTCGGAATGGCGGCGGTGACGGACCGGATGAGGCTCGGAGCGATGCCGTAGTGCGCCGTCAGTCGACGGAAAATGCCGGTCGCAGCATAAATCTCGTCGGCGCCTCGGACAGCCTCGCAAACGCGTGCCTTGTCGTTGAGGCTGACATAAAGCACGCCAGGGATCGACAAAGGCAGCGTCGTCACGATCGGGTCCAGAACCAGATTGATCGCTTGGGGGGTGACGCCATTCAGAACATAGACCACAACACCGGCCTGGCTTGCCCAGTACCCGGCCACGATAAGTTCAGCAGGCAGCCGCCCGCGAGACTCCACAATCTCGATAACGCTTCGTGCTTGCATGTTTCCGCCCACCTCGGTGAAAAAAGAGGGGCTGACGCCATGACCATTATGGCAATGCGCCGGATGGCGCCTGATCGATTACACTTTCATCGAAAGCTTATGTCTAAACCTCAAGTACGGCGTAGAAGACTAACTTCTTCATCCGGGTTACGCCATATGCCTTTAGATATACTCTTGCCGAGCGTCACATTTTTCTCGTGAGATACGGATCGGCCACGACCGATCGCCGCAGGTGGCGAATTCATCTCCCGGGGACCTCGATTTCCTGACCCGCCCTGGTGGCGTTTGCATGCCAGGGCGCCTGACCGCCCAGCAGCCGGTAAACTTTTGTGAAAAACTATAAGCCTGCGATTTATAAGCATTTACAACTACTGAATTACGTGTTTCTTATTATAGACCATTTGATCGCGATCTAGCCCACCGCGATGAGTAACCTTTTGTCGAAGTAGATTTATCAAGCCTTTCGAGCTGGTCGACAACAAGACTTACGGACGCACCGTTCTCTACCCCACCATTAAGCCTTCTTGAGGGAGGTGCGGTTCTCGTTCGGCGGCACGGCAGGCTTGCAGAAATTAGGAAGGGCCGGTCATGCAGCGTTTTTACGACGCCGCGAAGGCAGTGCGCGATAGTTTCCTAATGTTGCCGAAAGGCGGAACAGCAAGAGCATCGGCCAAAATGTTGCTACCGGTATTCGGGGCGGCCCTCGATATCGGCTACCGGCGTCTGCGAGGGGCCGTTTTCAGCATTCAGAAATATCCGGCCTTGTATCTTGCCGACCTTGGCTCCGCAGGCGTGGCGCTGGCCGTGGCGCTGTTGCTGCGTTACGGCTTTGCCGAGCTCAGTATGAGGCCCGAAACCGCCTCCGTCCTGTTGTGGTCCGGTGCCCAGTATCTCGCGATTTGCGCGATCATTTTTCCGTTGTCCGGGCTTTACAGCCGAAACTGGAAATATGGCTCGATCTCCGATCTCCTGATCATTCTTCGCGCAGTCCTCGCGACGTCTCTATTGCTGATTTCGCTCCTGTTCTTTTCGACAAGGCTGATCGACATGCCGCGATCCGTCGTGCCGATGCAGTCGCTGCTCCTGATCGCCTTCCTTGCCGCCGCCCGGCTGAGCTTTCGCGCCGACGAAATCCCGCTGGCGCGACCGGTTTTCAAGAATGGGCGCGACAAGGGAGTGGGCGACGATCACCAGGTGCCGCTGCTGCTCGTCGGAGCGGGCGACGCCGCCGAGCTTTACCTGCGAGCACTCGCGCGCGATCCAAACGCTACTCATGTGCCGGTGGCCTGCCTTGACAAGAACGCAGACCAGCTGGGGATGAGCCTGCGCGGGGTGCCGATCGCGGGTCGGATCGAGGATTTCGAGCAGGTCGTAGCAGAACTGCAGCAAGCCAGCAGGCGGCCGCGCCATGTCGTCTTCACGGAAGCGCCGGCAAACTTCGGCGAAGCCGCGTCGGACGAGCTGCTGCGGTCGGCCGAAAGGCTTGGCATTGCCGTGTCGCGCCTATCGCAGCCAACCGAGTTCAAGCACGCCAAGGGAGACAATCCTTATGAACTGCGGTCGGTAGAACTCACCGATCTGCTGGAGCGCCCGCAAGCGGCACTCGACCGCGAGGCGATCGCCCGGCTTGTCCGGGGTCGGCGCGTGCTGATCACCGGGGCCGGCGGATCGATCGGCAGCGAGCTGACCGCACAGGTCGCTGCCTGCGAGCCGGCGGAGATCGTGCTGGTCGACAATTCGGAATACAATCTCTACTCGATCGACATGACGCTCGCCGAGACCCTCCCGAACGTATCTTCGTGGAGTTACCTTTGCAGCGTCCGGCGCAGCCAGCGTGTCGAGGAAATTTTCGAGCGGCATCGCCCGGAGCTGGTCTTCCATGCTGCGGCCCTCAAGCATGTGCCCATGGTGCAGATGAATCCGCGCGAGGGCATCCTCACGAACGTCATCGGCACGATGAACGTCGCCAATGCGGCAAAGAAATACGGCACGCTTGCCATGGTCCAGGTATCGACCGACAAGGTTGTGAACTCTACAAGCATGATGGGTGCGACGAAGCGGCTTGCGGAGCTTTATTGCCAAGCACTCGACCTGCAGGGGCTCGAAACCGGCAAGGGCCCGCGGTTCATGACCGTCCGCTTCGGCAACGTGCTGGGATCGAGCGGATCGCTAATCCCGCTCTTCAAGCGCCAGCTCGCTAGAGGCGGCCCGCTGACCGTGACCGATCCATGCATGACGCGCTTCTTCATGACGATCCGCGAGGCCGTGGAGCTGACCTTGCAGGCATCGGCCTATGGCTTTGAGAAACAGCTCGGACAGGGTGAGATTTTCGTCCTCGACATGGGCGAGCCGGTGAAGGTCATCGACATCGCGCGCCGCATGATCCGGCTGGCCGGCTTCAGCCCAGACCAGGATATCGAGATCAAGATCATCGGCTGCCGCCCAGGCGAAAAGCTCTACGAGGAGCTTTTCGACGAGACCGACAAGCGCATAACCTCTCCGGTGCCGGGCGTTCTCGGTGCGGTTCCGGAGCCCATTCCCTTACCGACGCTGCGGGACGCGTTCGCTCGCCTGCAGCGACATGCGGAGCGGGGCAACGATCCGGCCGTCGTGGCAGTCATGCGCGAACTGCTTCCGCGCTACGAGCATGAGGCCGCCATGACGAAGCCCCCCGCCGTGAACAAGAAGCGCGGCCGGCTCCAGCCGACAAGGCGCAGCAAGCCTGAGAGTCCACGCCGGCAGATCTATCAAAAGAGCGCCCGCGGGGGACTGCGATTGCCGGATTAGGTGAGAGCGCGCGGGGAGGTCAGCCTTGAGTTCCGCTGAACATGTTGCCCGCATGCAGACCGAGGAGATCGCCCGCGCAGCGAGCCCCTCCGGTGTCGCACAGCCTTCGACGCGCAGACGCGTGATCGCCGTCGTCGCAAGCCTGACGGCGTCTCTCACGATTTTTCGGCTGGAGTTGCTGAAGCGCTTGGTCGGCGCCGGCCACGAAGTCATAGCCTTCGCTCCCGAGCAGGACCCGCGGGTCGCGCAGGCGCTCGCTGAAATCGGCGTTCGCTTCGTCCGCATTCCGATGGTGCGGACCGGTCTCAATCCGCTGCAGGACATCCGCACCTTTTGGTCGCTGCGGCGACACTTCAAGCGGCTGAAGCCCGACATGGTCCTTCCCTATACAATGAAGCCGATCATCTATGCCGGGATCGCCGCCCGGACGCTCGGGATCAGGGAACGGTGCTTCCTCGTCACGGGCCTTGGCCACATCTTTTCCGAAACCGGCGGTCGCTCCTTCAAGGCGCTCGCCATCCGCCACCTGTGCGTCCGGCTGTATCGCCTGGCGTTCAGGGGCGCGAGGGTGGTTTTCGTCTATAACGACGCGGATGCAGAGGACATTCGCCGCTACCATATGCTGCCGGATGCCTTGACCCCCACGATGGTTCCCGGATCCGGGGTGGACCTGGAGCATTTTGCCTTTGCGCGAAGGGCTCGCGGCGGGCCTGTCTTCCTGATGATCGCACGGCTCCTGCGCGACAAGGGAGTGGTGGAATATGTCGAGGCCGCGAGGATCGTGCGGCGCACTTTCCCCGATGCCCGGTTTCAACTGCTCGGTCACTTCGACAGCAACCCGACGGCAATCTCGCGCCAGGAGATCAAGGCTTGGGTCGGTGAAGGAATATTGGAGTATCTTGGCACGACCGACGACGTGCGCCCCTACTTGGCGGCATGCAGTGTCTTCGTCCTTCCCTCCTACTATCGCGAAGGCATTCCGCGGAGCATCCTCGAGGCGCTGGCGGTCGGCAGGCCGGTGATCACGACGGATCTGCCGGGCTGCCGCGATACGGTGCAGCCGGGCGTGAACGGCATGACGGTGAAACCGCTCGACGTCGCCGCGCTTGCAGATGCGATGGCGGCGTTAGCGCGCGATCCAGATCTCGCCGAAAGAATGGGCATGCGCTCGCGGGAACTCGCGGAAAGCAGATTTGACGTGCACATGGTCAACCGAATTCTCTTTGCCGGCATGGGTCTGACTGATTGACGGACGTTCATGGCAGAGCGGTTCGTTCCTCCTATCGATGCATGGGCAGTGCCGAACTTGCAGCTCCGCGTCTTCAGACGCGCAAAGGTCGCTGTAGCACCTTGAATTACTGCATGTCTTTGTCCTTAAATCGACCTCGATTTAAGGACAAAGACATGCAGTAGGGCGGCCTCGATGATAATGCATGTCATCACCAACTTCACCGCCAGCGCAGGTGCCGAGACCATGCTCGCACGCCTGCTTCAGGGTTCCGCCGATGAGCGCATCGTCGTCGTTTCGCTGATCGGTGTCTCGGATCGGAACCGCAATCTCGCCGACAATCCGAGAGTTGCCTACGTATCGCTGGCCGCCTCCTCCCTCACCGCGCTTCCAGGTGCGATCGTCCGGCTCGCCCGGCTTATTCGCAAGGAGCGTCCCGATGTAATCCTGTGCTGGATGTACCATGCGATGGTCGTCGGCACGATCGCTGCCCAGATGTGTCGGTCCGGAGCGGCGGTTTACTGGAACATTCGCCAGTCCTTGGACGACCCCGCCTCCCTTACGCGCAGCTCGCGCCTGGCAATTGCCGGTGCGAAGCTTCTGTCGAGCCGGCCGGCCGGCATCATCTACAACAGCGCGCGCGCCCTCCAGTTGCATCGGGCCTACGGCTACGCAAACCGGAACGCCGTCGTCATTCCGAACGGCTTCGACTTGCCGCGCATCGATTCCCCCGAGGCGAAGACCGCACGCCGGATCGGCATCGTCGGTCGGTTCCACCCGCAGAAGGATCACGGCACCTTCTTCAAAGCCGTGGCTGCCGTCCGCAAGACGCACCCACAGGCGCTCTTTTCCGCCGCCGGCAACGGGCTTTCCCGCGACAACCGCGCTGTGGTCGACTTGATGGCGGAGGCGGGTCTGCCCGAGGACGCGGTCGACCTCATGGGCGAGATCTCCGACATGCCTTCCTACTACCGCAGCATCGACGCCTTGGTGCTGTCGTCGAGGACCGAGGGTTTCCCGAACGTGATTGCAGAGGCAATGAGCTACGCGAAGCCGATCGTCACGACGGACGTCGGCGATGCCGCCACAGTTGCCGGAAATGCGGGCATCGCCGTACCGGCCCGCGACCCGGAGGCTCTTGCCGAGGCGATCCGCGAAATCCTCGATTTTTCCCCTACCGAATATGCCCGCTATGCCTACAACGCCCGAGAGCGTGTGGAAAAAGCGTATGCAATCGCCGCGATCAGGACAAAATACGCAAGTTTTCTAACGCCTTACATTCCGCATCTATGAAGTTATTCCTGATATCCGTTTCATTCCGTCAGAAGAGTGAGCATTTTCAAGGCCAGCGCTTTCAGATTCAGTTGTGAAAGCCATTGAATATTTCTAGAATAGGTAGTATAAGCCTTCGTCTCCATTCAATTGTACGTATTGAATTAGGCCCAAATCCACTTTTGCGCCCTATTCTGAAATTATCCGCCCTCCTGCAACTGCTAGGAGATCATGATGATTTTTAAGGGAACCAACCTTACCGACACGATTCTCGGCACCCTCAATGGCGACGAGCTTTGGGGCTATGCCGGCGACGATTACCTCGATGGCCGCGAAGGCAATGACAGGTTTTTCGGTGGACTCGGTAACGACCACATCAAGGCGGGCGTCGGTGACGACTATGCCGAAGGCGGCGACGGCAACGACAGCATCGAGGGTGGGCTTGGGGCCGATACGCTGATCGGTGGTTTGGGAAACGATATCTTCGAAGGCGGTGACGGCAACGACATCATCGACGGTGGCGACGGGCATGATCACATCCTGGGCGACAGCGGAAACGACAAAATCTACGGTGGAGCAGGCGAAGAATATATCGACGCAGGCTCCGGCGATGACATCATCTATGCCGGATCGGGAAATGACGGCTTCAACAATCGCATAGACCCGGCAACCGGCAAGCTGACGCAACAGGCCGTGTCGGGTGGCGCGGGCAACGATACGATCTATGGCGAAGAGGGCAACGACGCCCTGAAGGGGCAGTCGGGGCACGACCGTGTCTATGGCGGCATCGGCGACGACATCGTCGACGGCGGCGACGGCAACAATTATCTCGACGGCGGCGACGGCAATGACGTGCTCGACTCCGAAACCGGCATCGATGAAGCCCACGGCGGCATCGGCAACGACAGGATCTCGGTCGGCGACGGCAACGACATCGCCTTCGGGGATGACGGCGACGACATCCTGACCGGCGAAGGAGGCGCGGACTCGCTCAGGGGCGGCAACGGCATCGACCTCATCTATGCCGGTGACGGCAATGATACCCTGCGCGGTGATGCCGGGAAGGACACCCTCATTGGGGAAGCGGGCAGCGATATCCTCTGGGGCGGTGCCGACTCCGACCGTTTCGTCTTCAAGGCGACCGCTGCCCTCAGCGCTCAGGACACGATCATGGATTTCCAGGATGGCGTGGACTTCCTGGTCATCGAGAAGCTCGGGGTCACGCAGTATTCGAGCTCCGGCGCCAACGGCACCGTCTATGCCTACAACACCACGGATGGCGACGTGTTGCTCAAGGGTCTCAACTCCGCGGGCCACGCCTTCTCGATCGTCGTGGACGATCCAACCAGCAGTCTCTCCGCCTCCAACTTTTCGAGGAGCGACTTCATCTTTGCCTGACCCCGCGCACGCGTAGCAGCGTGGGTTGGGAAGGGGCCGGACATCGGCGCCTTCCCCTGCAAAGCATTGGCGGCCGTAACATTGTCAGCGCTGGCCTCAGGCGTCGTCGAACTCCGCAAATCCGGTCTCCGCCTTCCAGGCTTCAATGCCCTCGCGAAAGGAACGAGGCTGGTAGTCGAGATGCTTCGCAGCCTTGGCGACTTCGAGCGCCCTGAACCCGCGAGCGGCTGTATTGGTGCCCGCGGCCTCGACCCCAATGAGAATCCGGTCTGCCCCGACGACGTCGGCAACCGCCTGCGCGGCTTCCAGAGACGCGCAGGAGCAACCGCTGCCGGCATTGAAAACCCCGTCCGCGCTCTTCTCCACCGCCCGCAGCGCCAGCGTCACGACGTCGTCGACATAGACGAGGTCGACGCTGTATTGCCCGCCGTCCGCTATGATCAAGGGACGCCCGCGCGCGAGCGTCCGCAGAAAGGCAGGCACCATCCCCGTGGCGTGCATGCCCGGGCCATAGACCGACGCGAGACGGAGGACCGTCACCGGCATCGCATTTGCCTTGCCGAAAGCCATCAGGCAAATCTCGGCAGAGAGCTTGCTCGCCAGATAATAGCTGGCCCGATGGACGGGAAATGTGGCGCTCGTTTCCGATGCGGGACCGGGATCCGGCGCATAGACCTGCGCGGATCCGAAGAAAACCAGCCGCCTCAAACCCTGGGAAGCGGCTTCCATCGCGACCTGCAGGGCGCCGATGGTATTGATCTTGAAACAGCTCGCGGCCTGGCCGGCGTCGCTGAGATCGGCTGGAATGTAGGCGGCAAGATGAAGCAGGGCATCGGCTTGCCCTATCGAAGGCAGGGGGTTGCCGATCGACCATTTCTCGAGCCGCAAGCGAAAACCACTGCGCGCGGCGACCCGCTCGGGATCGCGCACAAGCGCCGTCACGGCGTAGCCTTGTGCAAGTGCACGCTCAATGACTCTTGCCCCGATGAACCCGGTAGCGCCAGTTACCGCCAGGTGCTTTGTGCTCACGGCCGATCTCTTTCCTCAGACTTGTTCTTCCAGACGAGTGGAAGCCGTGACCAGGTCGCTGGGTCTGACCACAGTCTCCGACCAGTGGCGCAATATGGTTACCGGCGTGATCTCCGGCTGAACGATCGGCTCTCCAAAGAGCAGATGCCGGATGCACAGCTCGACTTCATTGAAGCCCGCATGGATCCTCACCGCGGTGGTGCCCGAAAACCGCGCATTGATCTCGAAAATCCTGGGAACGCCGTCGTCGAGGCGGAACTGGAAATTTGCAGGCCCGTCGGCGCCGAGGGCGTCTGCCGCCTGGGCCATTGCCGCGTTGAGGGCCGGAAACGGCTCCGCAAAGGCGCGGTAGGTATTGCCGTCGCGCAGATCCCGGCGCATGACGATCGTCGCGCGGCATTTGCCGTCGAAGGTGAGTGTGCCGGAGGTGTATTCGGTCGCATCAGAGCCGACATATTTCTGTATCACGATGTCGGGCTGCTCGGCGATTGCGCGCGTTAGCTGGTCCCGATCGCGGACGATGCCGAAGCCGATCGACCTGGCGCCGATCCTCGGTTTGACGACAAGCGGAAAGCCGCACTCTTCGATCAACGTCTCCTCGTCGCCTGGCAGGCAGGAGGGAACGAAGCCCAGTCCGCGTTGCCGGAGGAACTCGGAGGTAAGCCACTTGTCATTGGCGATGGAGACGACATTTGGCGAACTGATGATCACCTGGGTTGCGTAGGTGCTCTCGATAGCTTCCCGGTTCGCTGCAAGGATCGGCAATTCCACATCAGTTCCGGGAATAAGGATGTCGGGCCGCTCCGCTCGCAGCAGGTCGCCCAGCTTGTCCAGATATTCCGGGTCCTTCGCCATCGGAACGAGATAGGCGGCATCGCCCCAGTAGAGGCCGGCCGAGAGCGGGCTCGGATCCCCGACGATTACGGTCGCTCGAAGCGTGGAGCGCCGCAAAGCGCGAATGATCCCCTGCCCGAGGAGGGCGCCCGCCCCCGTGATGAAGACCTTCATGCCAGCCCTACCCCCAGTTCACGAAGCCTGTCCCGGCAACGGCCCAGCTCGCTCAGCTTGTGCGCATCGGAACCGATTGAAACAAACGGATTGATCTCGTCGCACAGCGCCAAGAACGCGGGGATATCGACCAGGTACGAGGAGTTGATCTCGATGGCGATCCCCCGCTCGAGCGTCGCTGTCATCAGCATGCGAAAGTAATTCTCCGGAAACCGGCCGTAGCGCCTCAGGCTCATCCCACCCGGGTGTCCGAGCACGTCGATCGGCGCGCTCGCAATCATGCCCATCGACAGACGGAATTCGATTTCGGCCGTCTCCTCGAACGACATTTGCTTGAAATCGAGGTAGCCGCCCTGCCCGTCCGGCAAGCGGTGGACGACGCCAAGAACAATATCGCAGGCGTCTAGCACGGATCGCGACACATCCAGCCGTCCATCGTCGTCGATGGCTTTCGTCTCGCAGCCGACATAGACGCGCAAATCGCCGAAGCCGTCCGCAGCGGAAAGAATCTCGGCCCTGAAGTCGGGAAACCAGGACGTGTCTTCCCGGACATGTTCCGTGAAAGCGAGTTCGGCGAGGCCGCGTTCCTTGGCCGTTTGCAGCACCTCAAGCACCGTCGCCTGCCCGTCTGTCCAATTGGTATGGACCTGGAACTCCACATTCAATTGCGCGCGACCAAGATCCCGAAAACGGGAGAACACAGGCTTGCCGCTATCCGTCATTCGTTGCGGTTCCATGTTTGCGTTACGCCCTTGCTCTGCCTTCTGTCTCGGTCAATCGGAACGGACCCAACGGTCGTGCCACAGGTTGAACATCAGCACCGCCCACAATTGCGGCCCCCAGTCGCGGCGGCCGGCGAGATGTTCCTTCCAGCGACTGACGATCGGCTCGGCCCGGAAGATTCCATCGCGCTGCAGGCGAGACGGCGACAGCATCTCTTCCGCCCAGGCGCGCAGCGGTCCGCGCAACCAAGCATTGATGGGGACGCCGAATCCGCGTTTTGGAAGACTTATGAACTGTTCCGGCAGCCTCCGGGACAGGAGCTTGCGCAGCGCGGGCTTGCCCGGCGCTTCGGCGAAGCACAACGTTCTTGGTGCACGCCAGGCCAGTTCGACGAAGCGGTAATCGAGCAACGGGGCCCGCATCTCCAGGCCCACCGCCATCGAAGCCCGGTCCATCTTCACGAGGATGTCGTCGGGCAGATAGTCGACCATGTCGCTGTACATCATTCTGTCGACGGCGCCGAGGCAGGCCGGTATCCGCTTCGAGGTCATCGTGGTCGGAGGCTCCGCTCCGCCGAATACGACCTCGTCCGGATGTGACCAGATCGAGCGAAAGTCCAGGTAGCGGGCGTCCGGGTCCTCGATCTCCAGGAGCTCGGCAAGTCTTCTCAGCCGATTGCCGGTCACTTCGTCCTGAAGCGAGGACGGGTGCGCATGGCGAGCGGCCGCGGCGGCAACCTCCAGCGCCCAATGGGGTGCATGCCTTGCCGCCTGCAGGGCAACGGCAGGCGTTTTCCTCGCCAGCCGGTCGAAGGCGAGCATTTGCCGATAGCGTTTGTAGCCACCGAAGAACTCGTCGCCGCCGTCGCCCGAAAGTGCCACCGTTACGGTTCGTCGCGCCAGTTTCGATACAAGCAGCGTCGGAATCTGTGAAGGATCGGCGAAGGGCTCGTCATACACCTCCGGCAACTCGGTGACGACGCCCAATGCCGTGTCGGGTTCTGCCGTGATCTCCGTATGATCGGTGCCGAGCTGTCTGGCGATGCCTGACGCCAGGTCCGCCTCGTTATACTGCTCCTCCAGAAAGCGCACGGTGTAGGTTTTTACACGCGAGGTCGAAACTTCCTGCATGACGGCCGACACCAAGGAAGAATCGACCCCGCTGGAAAGGAGAGCCCCCACCGGCACGTCGGAGACCAGCCGCTCACTCACCGCCCGTTTCAGCTCCGCGTCGAGCGCGTCCAAGGCTTCGTCCGGGCATTCGATCCGCTGCGCATGGCCCCGTTCCGCCGCCTCGAAAGCATCCCAATAGCTCCTGGCTCCGCTAAGGGCGGCGGCCGCCGACGCCGGCGGCGTGTCGACCGAGAGGCTCAGCCAGGAGCCATGCGGAAGCTTGACGATGCCGCGGTAGATCGAATAGGGCGTTGGCACATAGCCGTATCGCAAGAACAGCGTGGCCGCCTGCGGATCTAGATCGGCGGCGCGGAAGGACGGATGCGCCCTGATGCTTTTCAGCTCGGAGCCGAAGGCAAGGCCACCCTTGGATATGCCGATATAGAGAGGCTTCTTTCCTATCCGGTCGCGAGCGAAGATGATCTGTCGCGTGGCGCTGTCGTAAAGTGCAAAGGCGAACATGCCATTGCAGCGCTGCAATGCACCTTCCAGGCCGTAGGTCTCGATCGCCTCCAGGAGCACCTCGGTATCGGAGTGGCCGCGGAAGCGAGCGCCCTGCTCCTCCAATGCGGCTCTCAGGTCAAGGAAGCCGTATATCTCGCCGTTGAAGACGATCGAGTAGCGGCCGCTGCTCGAATGCATCGGCTGGGCACCAGTCGGGGAGAGGTCAATAATGGACAAGCGGCGGTGTCCGAGCCCTACACGGCCCTCGCGATCGAGCCATGTACCCGAAGCATCCGGCCCGCGGTGGGCGAGGGCGTTCGTCATGCGCGTCAATATCTGCGCCGCTTCCTCCCGACTGTGCTGCGCATAGTCTATCAGGCCGGCAATTCCACACATGAGAAATTCCTCCTGCCCGTGCCTGCGTACAGCTGGCGGTACTAAGGAGCCGTCAACACCGAAGACGTATCCGCCCAGGCGACGAAATGCGGATTTGCGAAGTCGCTGTCGTCCGTCTGCTTCATCTTGCCGTAAGAGAGGCGCGAGCCGTCGAGCCGGACCACCGATCCGCCGGCGGCGTTGAGCACCGCGTTGCCTGCCGCCGTGTCCCATTCCATCGTCCGGCCGAAACGCGGATAGACATCCGCCCTGCCTTCAGCGAGCAGGCAGAATTTCAGCGACGAGCCGACCGAGGTCAGATCCGTGACGCCGTGGCCGGCGAGAAAGGCCTCGGTCTCCGAACTGTTGTGCGAACGGCTGGCAACGGCGGTCAGGGCCGGACCTCTCGCCCGCACCCGTATCGCCTGCCGTTCTCCCACCCGGCCGGAGCCGAAGACGAGCTTCTCCGCCCGCCCCTCGTCGGCGACATAGGCGCAACGCAGCGCCGGCGCATAGACGATGCCGGCAACCGGGACGCAGCCTTGGATCAGGGCGATATTGACGGTGAAATCGTCGCGCCGGTTGATGAATTCCTTCGTCCCGTCGAGCGGGTCGACCAGGAAGAACGTGCCGCAACTGATGTCGGGGACGCAGCCCGAAGCGACGGCCTCCTCGGCGACGATCGGGATATGCGGGAAGGCGGCCGCCAGCCGGGCGAGAATGATCGCTTCGGCCCGCTCGTCCGCCTCGGTCACCGGCGAGCGATCATCCTTGTAGCAGACCGTCGGTCCCGCTTCGTAGATGGGGAGGATCGACGCGCCGGCCTCGAGCGCGATGCGCTCGAGGAGTTCGCAAAGGAGCGTCATTGGTCCTCCCTATGTCTGTCGAGGAATGCCTCGATCTTCAGCGCAAGGGCGACCGGGTCCTCTTCGACTGTCTTCAGATGCAGTTCCGGGTTCTCCGGCGCCTCGTAGGGCGAGGAGACGCCGGTGAAATTGGCTATCTTGCCGGCGAGCGCCTTCTGATAAAGCCCCTTCGGGTCGCGCCGCGCGCATTCCTCGAGCGGCGTGTCGACGAAGATTTCGATGAACTCGCCCTCCTCCATCAGTTCGCGGGCCATCCGGCGCTCGCCGCGAAACGGCGAGATGAAGGACACGAGCACGATCAGCCCGGCATCGGCCATCAGCTTGGCGACCTCGGCGACGCGGCGGATGTTCTCGACGCGGTCGGCTTCGGTGAAGCCGAGGTCGCGATTGAGGCCGTGGCGCACATTGTCGCCGTCGAGCATGTAGGTGTGCTTGCCGCGGGCATGCAGCAGCCGGTCGAGCGCATTAGCGATCGTCGACTTGCCGGAGCCGGAAAGTCCTGTGAACCACAGGACGGCGGGGCGCTGGCTCTTCATGGCCGCACGCGCCCCTTTGTTGACGTCGGTCGCCTGCCAATGCACGTTGTCGGCGCGCCGGAGCGGGAAATCGATCATGCCGGCGCCGACCGTTGCATTGCTGGCCCGGTCGACGAAGATGAAATTGCCGGTCGCCCTGTTATCCTTGTAGGCGTCGAAGGCAATCGGCGCCTGCGTCGAGATGTTGCAGACCCCCACCTCGTTCATCTGCAGGGATTTCGCAGCCTCGCGGCCAAAGCTGTTGATATTGACCTGGTGCTTCAGCGCCGTGACCGTGGCGCCGACGCTGTCCGTCTCCGTTCTCAGGATATAGCTGCGCCCGGGAAGCAAGGGATTGGCGTCGAACCAGATCACATGCGCCTGGAACTGGTCGGCGACGAAGGGCCTCGAGGCGGGGGCGACCAGCATGTCGCCGCGCGAGGCGTCGACGTCGTCGGCAAGGACGAGCGTCACCGGCTCGCCCTCAACCGCGGTCGCCAGATTGCCGTCGAAGGTGACGATCGCCTTGACCGTCGAGCGCTGTCCGGATTTTGCGACGACCAGCGGATCGCCGGCCGAGATCCGGCCGGAAGCGATCTGCCCGGCATAGCCGCGGAAATCGGCGTTGGGACGCGTGACCAGCTGCACCGGGAGACGGAAGGGCCGCTCCGCCTCGGGCGGATCGAGCGGCACTGTCTCCAGATAGTCGAGAAGCGGCGGCCCCTCGTACCACGGCATGTTCTGCGATGGCGAGATAACGTTGTCGCCGAACCGCGCCGAGATCGGGATCGGCTGAATGCTGACAAAGCCGAGCGTCTTCGCGAAAGCTTCGTAGTCGCGGGCGATTTCGTCGAACACCGACTGGCGGAATTCGACGAGATCGATCTTGTTGACCGCCAGCACGACATGGCGGATGCCGAGCAGCGAGGCGATATAGGAATGGCGGCGAGTCTGCTGGAGAATACCCTGCCGGCTGTCGATGAGGATGACGGCGAGGTCCGCCGTCGAAGCACCGGTTACCATGTTGCGCGTGTATTCCTCGTGGCCGGGCGTGTCGGCGACGATGAATTTGCGCTTCGCCGTGGCGAAATAGCGGTAGGCGACGTCGATGGTAATGCCCTGTTCGCGCTCCGCCTCGAGCCCGTCGAGCAGCAAAGCCAGATCGACTTCTTGGCCATTGGCTCCGCCCGAAGAACCGACCCGGCCGAGATACGCCAATTGGTCCTCGAAGACCAGCTTCGCGTCGACGAGCAGCCGGCCGATCAGCGTCGACTTGCCGTCGTCGACAGAGCCGCAGGTGATGAAGCGCAGCACCGCCTTGCCGTCGTGGTCGGCGAGATGCACCGCCAGGTCGTGCGGCGGCACGGATTGAAGATACGACATCAGAAATACCCCTCGCGCTTCTTCTTTTCCATGGCGCCGGCCTCGTCTGTGTCGATCAGCCGACTCAGCCGTTCGGAGGTGCGCACCGTCAGCATTTCGCGCAATATGTCGGGAACCGTGGCAGCCTCGGAGTCGATCGCCCCGGTCAGTGGATAACAGCCAAGCGTACGGAAGCGGACCATCCGATCCACGACCTCTTCGCCAGGTTCGAGCGGCATGCGGCCGTCGTCGACCATGATCAGCGTGCCGCCGCGGCTCACCACCGGCCGGCGCGCCGCGAAATAGAGCGGCACGATCGGGATAGTTTCCTGAAGGATGTATTGCCAGATATCGAACTCGGTCCAGTTGGAGAGCGGAAACACACGCATCGTCTCGCCGGCGCCGACGCGGGTGTTGTAGGTCTTCCACATCTCGGGCCGCTGGCGCTTCGGGTCCCAGCCGTGCTGGGCGTTGCGGATCGAGAACATGCGCTCCTTGGCCCGCGACTTCTCCTCGTCCCGCCGCGCTCCCGCCAAAGCCACGTCGAAGCCGTATTTCTCGAGGGCCTGCCGGAGCGCCATCGTCTTCATGACGTGGGTGTGCAGGTTGGACCCATGCGTAAACGGATTGATACCCTGCTCGACGCCGTCCTGGTTAACATGGACGAGAAGCTTGAAGCCGCGTTCCTGCGCCATCCGGTCGCGAAACTCGATCATCTCCCGGAACTTCCACGTCGTGTCCACATGCAGGAAGGGAAAGGGCGGCTTTGCCGGAAAGAACGCCTTCATCGCCAGATGCAGGAGAACGGACGAGTCCTTACCGATCGAGTAAAGGACGACGGGGTTCGAAAACGTCGCGACCACTTCTCGAAGGACATGAATGGCTTCGGCTTCAAGTCTCCGAAGGTTGGCAAGAGACATGCCGCAACCCCTCTGACTTTTGAAAAAGAGACTTTTCTCTAAGCATTTATCGAATGCGTCACCCAGAAAACATTCGGGTGTTTATCGGCAATCGTATGGCGGCAGAAATCGCTGCACCGAAAGGCGGCATTTAACCGCCATATTGCTAATATTTCAAGTAACAAAGGTTACTTTGCGTGGAGATGCACGCAAATGGTCACGGAGACCGGGGCGCGCGAGTCTTCAAGATGGCGGAGAAACTCGGGTCGAAGGTCCGGCTGATCGGCTCGGCCGCTGCGCCGATTGCGACCGCCCAGGGGTCGGTAAGCCCAAGCTGCAGGCGCGGCGCGCTGCGCGCACGCCGCTCGGCGATCGACGGCAGCAGAGGGTGGATGGAATCGATGAGCCGGCGCGCGAGGCCGGGCGGCATGCCGCCGCAGAGCACGATCGTCTGGGGATCGAATGTCGTCTCGAGGATCTGGACGGCGCCTCTCAACTCATAAGCCGCGTCGGCGATCCAATCGGCAACTCTGCCGTCCGAGACAGCGGCCATATCGTCGAGATGCCGGTAAAGGGCGGGGTCGGCCGGGTCGAGAGCGAGGATCTTGCAGAGCGAGGCGATCGACGCGCGGTGCTCAAGCGGCGCCCGCTGATCTTCCGTCCCTCCCCGCGGTCGGCTGAGGATCATGCCGATCTCGCCGGCATTGCCATTGGCGCCGCGATAAAGCTCTCCGTCGAGAATCAGGCCGGCGCCGAGACCGTAGCCGAGATAGATGCAGATCGCCTGTTCGAAGCCATGGGCGGCGCCGACCATCTTCTCCGCCGTCGCCGCCGCGGCCGCATCGTTCTGCAGCCGGACGTCGAGTCCGGTCCCGTTCGCCAGGGTTTCAGAAAGTGGAAAGCGTTGCCAGCGGGCCATCATCCAGGGATCGTCCGGATCGGCATCGATGCCGAAAGGACCCGGCATGGCGACGCCGAGCCCGACAAGGCGATCCCGCGACTGCGGCGCCACCCTGGCCAGTTCCCGTTGTGTGCTGTCGATAAGCGAGAGGATGGTCTCCGTCCCCCGCTCCGGCCCGCCAGCGGGCAAGTTCGCCTCGCCCCGGGCAAGCACCGTGCCGACGAGGTCGACCGCAATGGTGCGCGTCACATGCCGGTCGATTTGCAGGCCGATGGCGAAAGCACCCTCCGGCACCAGCCGATAGGGGGTCGAAGGCTGCCCGCGGCCTCTGCGCACTGCGGCAAGCGAGGCGACCAGCCCGTCGCGCTCTAGTTCCTCGATGATGTTCGACACGGCCTGCTTGGTGAGCGCCGTCGCCCGCGCCAGATCGGCGCGCGACAATTGTCCGTTGAGGCGCAGCGCGTCGATCATCACACGGCGATTATGGGCACTCGCGCCCTCCTGATTGGTGCCGCTCTTGGCCCGGATCGGGCGCATCTCGTTCATCCATAAATCCCGCTTGACTCATCTAGAATATTGAACAAGAAATAAGTCAAGACAATTGACTTAATAGAGGGCACAAGAACCTCGGGGAACGACGACAGCGGCGAGACAGGGCCGCGAACGCTTCGATCGATTTGTCGACGGCCGTCGCGGCGAGCGACGGATTCTCGCATGTAGACTGGAACGATCAGCTATTGGAGGCAGCAATGTTGAAATCCATACGTAATGCCTTACTGGGAGCGACACTCATTGGAACCGCCTTCGCAAGCCAGGCCTATGCGGAAACGACGCTGAATGCCCTATTCATGGCGCAGGCCGCCTATAGCGAGGCCGATGTGCGCGCCATGACCGAGGCCTTCACCAAGGCCAACCCGGAGGTGAAGGTCAATCTCGAATTCGTCCCCTATGAGGGACTGCACGACAAGACGGTATTGGCTCAGGGCTCCGGCGGCGGCTATGACGTCGTCCTCTTCGACGTGATCTGGCCGGCCGAATATGCCAGCAACAAGGTGCTCGTCGATGTCACCGACCGCATCACCGACGAGATGAACAAGGGCATCCTGCCGGGCGCCTGGACGACGGTAGAATATGACGGCAAGCGCTACGGCATGCCGTGGATCCTCGACACCAAGTACCTGTTCTACAACAAGGAAATCCTCGAAAAGGCGGGCATCAAGGAGCCGCCGAAGACCTGGGACGAGCTTGCCGAGCAGGCAAAGACGATCAAGGAAAAGGGGCTCCTCCAGACGCCGATCGCCTGGAGCTGGTCGCAGGCGGAAGCCGCGATCTGCGACTACACGACGCTGGTCAGCGCCTATGGCGGCAAGTTCCTCGACAGCGGCAAGCCCGCCTTCACGACGGGCGGCGGCCTCGAGGCGCTGAACTACATGGTGACGAGCTATACCTCCGGCCTCACAAATCCTAACTCCAAGGAATTCCTCGAGGAGGATGTGCGCAAGGTGTTCCAGAACGGCGAGGCCGCTTTCGCGCTCAACTGGACCTACATGTACAATCTCGCCAACGATCCCAAGGAGAGCAAGGTGGCCGGCAAGGTCGGCGTCGTGCCGGCTCCAGGCGTTGCCGGCAAGAGCGAGGTTTCCGCCGTCAACGGCTCCATGGGGCTCGGCATCACCGCAACCAGCAAGCATCCGGAAGAGGCGTGGAAATATATCGTCCACATGACCTCGCAGGAAACGCAGAACGCCTATGCGAAGCTCAGCCTGCCAATCTGGGCGTCGTCCTATGAAGACCCGAATGTGACGAAGGGCCAGGAAGAGCTGATCGCCGCGGCGAAACGCGGGCTTGCCGCCATGTATCCGCGGCCGACCACGCCGAAATACCAGGAGCTCTCGACCGCATTGCAGCAGGCCATCCAGGAGGCGCTGCTCGGCCAGGCCTCGCCGGAGGATGCGCTGAAGACCGCCGCTGAAAACAGCGGGCTCTAATGGCAATACGACAATGGGGTCCCGGGCTTGCCGCCCAGGACCCATTTTGTCAGCGCAACAGCCCCAATATCGAACGATCGGCAAGGGTTTCATTCATGTCCGGCACCTGGATTTCGACACGCGCATGGCTGCTGATGCTGCCGCTGCTCGTGGTGATGGTCTCGGTGATCGGCTGGCCGCTTGTCGACACGGTGCGGCTCTCCTTCACCGATGCCGAGCTCGTCGGCACCGAGGGAAGCTTTGTCGGCATCGCCAACTACGAGAAGATGCTGGCGGGATCGAACTTCCAAAAGGCACTTGTCACGACGACATGGTTTGCAGTCGTCTCGGTCGCCGCCGAGATGGTGCTCGGCGTTCTTGCCGCCCTTCTGTTGAACCAGCAGTTCCGCGGCCGAACAGCGCTTAGAGCCTTGATGATACTGCCCTGGGCGCTGCCGACGGTGGTCAATGCGACGCTGTGGCGGCTGATCTACAACCCGGAGTATGGCGCGCTCAACGCCGCACTCACCCAACTCGGCCTGATCGACAACTACCGCTCCTGGCTCGGCGAGCCGGGGTCGGCGCTGACCGCGCTGATCATCGCCGATTGCTGGAAGAACTTTCCGTTGGTCGCCCTCATCGCACTGGCTGCACTGCAGGCCGTTCCGCGCGACATCACTGCCGCCGCTCACGTCGACGGTGCCGGCCCGTTCAACCGGTTTCGCTTCGTCATCATGCCCTATCTCGCCGGCCCGCTTCTGGTGGCGCTGGTGCTCCGCACCATCGAGGCCTTCAAGGTGTTCGACATCATCTGGGTGATGACGCGCGGCGGACCGGCGAACAGCACGCGCACCCTGTCGATCCTCGTCTATCAGGAGGCCTTCTCCTTCCAGCGGGCCGGTTCCGGGGCGTCGCTGGCGCTGATCGTCACCCTGCTCGTCACCATTCTCGCCGCTGGCTATGCGGCGCTGCTCCGCCGGGCCGCAGGAGCCTCGTGATGGAACGCCGGAACCCGCTCTTCAACGCCTTCGTCTATGCGAGCGCGCTACTCCTTGCCGCGGTCATCCTTACCCCGGTCGTGTGGCTTTTCGTCATGAGCATTTCGCCGGCCGCCGACCTCTCTGCCAAGCCGCTCGCCTGGTGGCCGAGCGACATCGACCTCTCCCGCTACCGCACTCTGCTCTCTGCCGTCGAAAACAGCGCCGGTGCCGCCTTCGTCGCCTCGCTCGTCAACAGCCTGCAGGTCGCCGGCATGGCAACGCTTGCCGCGATCGTCGTCGCCGTCCCGGCTGCCTGGGCGGTGTCGCGGACGCCCGCCGTCTCTTGGTCGCTCTATGCCGTGATCGCCACCTATATGCTGCCGCCGGTAGCACTTGCCGTGCCGCTCTATATGGGCCTTGCCTATTTCGGGCTGCTCAATTCGGTCTTCGGGCTCGCGCTCGTCTACCTCACCATTCTGGCGCCCTTTACCACCTGGCTTCTCAAATCCGGCTTCGATGCGATACCGCGGGAGATCGAGAGCGCAGCGATGATCGACGGCGCGCGGCTCGACCAGATCCTCAGATTGCTGACGCTGCCGCTCGCCGCCCCCGTCATGGCAACCTCGGCGCTCTTCGCCTTCCTGCTCGCCTGGGACGAGTTCTTCTACGCGCTGCTCTTCACCTCCGACCTGCGCGCCAAGACCCTGACGGTCGCCATCGCCGACCTCGCCGGCGGCCGTGTTTCCGACTACGGGCTGATCGCGACCGCCGGGGTGCTTGCCGCCCTGCCCCCGGTGCTAATTGGCCTCGTCATGCAACGGGCCCTGATATCCGGGCTCACCAGCGGCGGCGTAAAGGGATGATCATGCGAAGCTCGAAACAACGCCCGATCGGGCTCGTCGCGATCGATCGCGAGATGGGCCGCCAGCACGCCGATGCCCTTGCCTCCTACGATGAGGCGGCCGCCCTTGCTGAAGGGGTGGCGGCATCGCTGAAGTCGACCGGCCGGCTTCTGCTTCTCGGCATGGGCGGTTCGCATGCGGTCGGCCGCGCCGTCGAGCCACTCTACCGCGCCCTCGGCGTCGATGCCGTCGCCCTGCCGCTCTCCGAGCAGCTCGGCCAGCCGCTGCCGATCGTAGGCAAGACGATCCTCATCACCTCGCAATCCGGCGAAAGCGCCGAGGTGCTGCGCTGGTTCAAGGAGACGAATGGCGGTACGCCCGAAACATTTGGCCTGACGCTCAAGGCAAATTCCTTCCTCGCAAAAGCAGTGCCGTCACTGATCGGCGCCGGCGGCAGCGAAAAGGCGTTTGCGGCAACCCGCAGCCTGACGATCAGCTTCGCGCTGCATCTCGCAATCCTCTCTGCCCTTGGTGGCGACCCGGCAGCAGCGCTGGCCGCCCTCGAAGCACCCGAAACGCCCGAGACCGAAGGCGCACTGCAAGCGCTCGCCGACGTTAGCGCCTTGGTAACCTCCGGCCGTCTCCTTCAGGGCCTCGCCGAGGCGATTGCTCTCGGACTTACCGAACTGTCGCGGCTTCCCTGTTTCTCGCTCGAAGGCGGACAGTTGCGGCATGGACCGATGGAAATGCTCGGACCTTCGATCGGCCTCGTTCTCTTCCGCGCCGCCGACCCTACCGCCGGTCTCGTCGCCGCCATGGCAGCCTCGGCGGCCGAAGCCGGCTCGCCCGTCGTCGTCTTCGATGCCTCGGGCGAGCCGCCGCTCGCAGGCGTGACGACAATTCCCTTCAAGCCGGCGGCGGGCATGGCGGCGATCTTCGCCATACTGCCGGTCGCGCAAGCCTTCATGATCGCCTTTGCCGACGCCCGCGTCGAACATGCCGGTACGCCGGTGCGATCCACCAAGATCACCCGGAGCGAGTAGAAAATGCGTCCACTGGCCGTCATCGGCAATGTCAATGTCGATCTTATCCTCGGGCCTGCCGCGCCCTGGCCCAAGGCAGGCACGGAGATCATCGTCGATCACGACGAGCTGCGCGTCGGCGGCTGTGCCGGCAACAGCGCGCTTGCCTGGGAGTCACTCGGCGTCAACTACGCGATCGCCGCCAATGTCGGCAACGACCAGTTCGGCGCCTGGCTGAAGGAGGCCTTCGGCGCGCGCTCGCGCCACTGGCCGGTGGAAACCGTTGGCTCGACGCTTTCGGTCGGCATCACCCATCCGGACGGCGAGCGCACCTTCTTTACCACGCGCGGCCACCTGCCGCTCTTCAGCTTCGACGAGATGCGTGCAATGCTCGATGGAAACGCGCTTCGGGGCGGGATCGCCCTGCTCGCCGGTTCCTTTCTGACAGACGCCCTGAGGCTTGCCTATGACGCGTTCTTCGATTGGGCGGATGCGCATGAGATCGCTGTGGCGCTCGACACCGGCTGGCCGCTGGAGGGCTGGACGGAGGCCAATCGATCGAAAACCCTCAATTGGCTGAAGCGCTGCCATTGCGCGCTCTTCAATGAAGTCGAAACGACGACGCTGACCGGTTGCACCGACCCGGCGGAGGCGGCGCGCAGCCTGAAATCCCGAATGCCTGCCGATGCGATCGTCGTCGTCAAGCGCGGCCCGCACGGCGCGCTCGCCATTGACCACGACGGCAAGGAATTTTCCGTCGGCGCGCCGCGCGTTGCCGTCGTCGACACGATCGGCGCCGGCGACGTCTTCAACGCCGGCTTCCTGGCGGCGCTCGCCGCCGAAATGCCGCTGGAGGCCTGCTTGAGGACCGGCGTCACCGTCGCCTCGGAGGCGATCTCCACCCTGCCGCGCAGCTACGGCAAGCCTCTTTCGGCCCTCCTCGAGGATGTCCGCCAATGAGCGCACTCGAAATCCGCAACATCCAAAAGCGCTACGGCGATGTCGAAACGCTGAAGGGCATCGACATCGCGCTCGAAAGCGGCGAGTTCCTGGTGCTGCTCGGCTCCTCCGGCTGCGGCAAGTCGACGCTGCTCAACATCATTGCCGGGCTCGCCGATCCGAGCGGCGGCGACATCCTGATCGGCGAGCGTTCGATCCTCGGCGCCCATCCCAAGGATCGCGACATCGCCATGGTGTTCCAGTCCTACGCGCTCTATCCGAACATGAGCGTCGCCCGCAACATCGGCTTCGGCCTCGAAATGCGCAAGGTGCCCTCGGCCGAGCGGGAAAAGGCGGTGCGCGAAGCCGCCAAGCTGCTACAGATCGAGAACCTGCTGGACCGCAGGCCGAGCCAGCTTTCCGGCGGCCAGCGCCAGCGGGTCGCGATCGGCCGGGCGCTGGTGCGCAACCCGCAGGTCTTCCTCTTCGACGAGCCGCTGTCGAACCTCGATGCCAAGCTGCGCATGGAGATGCGCACCGAGCTCAAGCGCCTGCACCAGATGCTGAAGACGACTGTCGTCTACGTCACGCACGACCAGATCGAAGCGATGACGCTCGCCACCCGCATCGCCGTCATGCGCGACGGCCGCATCGAACAGCTCGGCACGCCGGCGGAGATCTACGACCGGCCGGCGACCCTTTACGTCGCCGGCTTCGTCGGCTCGCCGCCGATGAACATCCTCGATGCGGAAATCGTCGGAGACCAGCTGAGAATCGCTGGCTCCGACCAGGTGCTGCCGCTGCCGCAAGATTTCAGGAGAACCGCAGTATCGGGCGGGCGCGTCGAGGTCGGCATTCGGCCCGAAGCGCTCCGGCTCGCGGATCCCAGCGCAAGCGGCGTCCGCTTGGTTGCCGATATCGAGGTGATGGAATTGACCGGACCGGAGCTGGTGACCACGGCAAGGGTCGGCGGACAACGGATCACCGCCTGCCTGCCACCACGAACGCCGCTCGCCGCGGGATCGACGCGGGCCTTCTCGTTCGAGGAAGCGGCACTGCATCTCTTCGATCCGGCAAGCGGCCGCTCCGTTCGGACGGCATGAAGCCTTCTTGTCTGTCGCTCACGCCTCTCCGGGTTTTAGCGGCCGGCGACGCTCCGCGCCGTTGCCGCACCGGCCTGCCGATAGCCGAGCTTTTCCGATAGTTCGCCCGCCGCATCGACCAGCACCCGCAGATAGGCGTCGCGATTGCGCAGCCCATCTTCCTTCGGCGATACGAGGCAGAGAGTGGCGATGCAGACTTCCTCCGCGTCGTAGATCGGCACGGCGAAGCAATGGGTGAAGCTATCGACAATGCTGTTGAAGGTGAAATAGCCGTCTTTCTTGGCCTGCCGGACCTGCGAGATGAACTCGGCCGGATCCAGGTGCTTGCCGTTCGGCAGTACGAAGTCGCTTTCCGGGATGAAGGCCATTATCTCCTCGTCGCTCATATGGTCGACGAGGAGGCGGCCGGAAGCGGTCCACGGAATGGCGACCGGCTCGCCGATATTTGTGGAGATGCGGAACGGCCGGCTGCCCTCGTTCATCAGCACCACGGCATATTTATTGCCCTCGAGCTGGCACATCTGCGCGGTCTCGCGCGTCTCCTCGGCGACCCTCGAAAGCAGATGCTCGCATTCGCGCATCAGGTCGAACTGCTCGGCGTAAGCCGCTCCGAGGAAATAGAGCTTGCGGCCCAAAAAGACGCGGCCATCATCGCCCCGGTACTCGATGACGCCCTGGCGCAGCAGCAGATTGACGAGCTCATAGACCGACGAGCGCGGTGCGCCAATTCCCTGGGCGATCTCGTTGGGGCGCAGCGGCTGGCGCTGCAGGCGCAGATAATCGAGGATCTCGAAGGCCCGATCGAGACCCCGTGCCCTACGATTGATCGTGTCTTCCACCTCCGCCATCGCGTCCTCGATCGTGTTGGAAGGGCGCGCGAAGCACGCCCGGTTCACTTCATTTAGCCTTGTAGGCGACGCAGTCAACTTCCACCTTGCAGTCGACCATCATACGCGACTGCACGCAGGCGCGGGCCGGCGGGTTGCTGCCGAAATACTCCGCATAGACGCCGTTGAACGTCCAGAAGTCGCGCGGATCGTCGAGCCAGACGCCGATCCTGACCACGTCTGCGACGCCATAGCCCGCCTCATCGAGGATGGCGATCATGTTCTCGATCGCCTTGCGGCTTTCGGCGACGATGCCGCCGCCGATGATCTCGCCCTTCTCCATGGCGACCTGCCCCGAAACATAAAGCCAGCCATTCGCCTCGACGGCGCGAGCAAAGGGCAAGGGCTGCTTGCCGGCACCGGTTTCCCCCGTTCCAAAACGCTTGATCGTCACACTACACTCCACTTCTTCCTTGAAATTCACTGTTAGTTGAACTTTGAGGTCTTCAAAAATTCCGCCAGCCGCTCGGTCTGCGGCTTCAGGAACATTTCGCGAGGATTGCCTTCCTCGCCGATGCGTCCCTGGTTCATGAAGATCACCCGCGACGACACCTCATAGGCGAACCGCATCTCGTGGGTGACGATCAGCATGCTCATGCCGTCCTCCGCGAGCGCCTTGATCACCTGCAGCACCTCGTTGACGAGCTCGGGGTCGAGCGCCGAGGTCACCTCGTCGAAGAGCATCAGCTTCGGGTTCATGGCGATGGCGCGGGCGATCGCCACGCGCTGCTGCTGGCCACCGGAAAGCTGGCCCGGATAATGGTCTTTGCGCGAGAGCAGGCCGACGCGGTCGAGCCATTTCTCCGCCAGCGCCCGCGCCTCGTCGCGGCCCATCTTCTTCACCTTGACGAGGCCGAGCATGACGTTGGCGGCGGCGGTCATGTGCGGAAACAGGTTGAACTGCTGGAAGGCCATGCCGGTCAGGGCCCGCTGGCGGGCGATCTCGCGCTCCGGCTTGCGGCGGCGCACGCCGCCCGCCGTCTCGTAGCCGATCTCCTGGCCGTCGATCGCGATCGTGCCGCCCTGGAATTCCTCGAGCATGTTGATGCAGCGGAGCATGGTCGTCTTGCCGGAGCCGCTGGAGCCGATGATGCTGATCACCTCGCCCTGGGGCATGGAGCAATCGACGCCCTTCAGCACCTCGACCGTGCCGTAGCGCTTATGGAGATCGCGGATTTCAAGAAGGTTGGTCATCGGAGCCTCACGATGGGACGGCGGTCTTGCGCTCGACGTAGCGTCCGAAGCGCTCGATGCCGTAATTCATGACGAAATAGAGGAAGCCCGCGAAGAAATAGAATTCGAGGCTCATGAAGGTGCGGGAAATCACTTCCTGGGTGCGCAACAGCAGTTCGCCGACACCGATGATCGACAGTAGCGTCGAAGCCTTGACCATTTCCGCCGCCGTATTGACCCAGGCCGGCAGCGCCTGGCGAAGCGCCTGCGGTCCGAGCACATAGGCGAAGGTTTGCGGGAAGGTCAGCCCGATCGCCTTGGCGGCCTCGGTCTGACCCTTGGGGATGGACTGCAGCGCGCCGCGCACCAGTTCGCCGACATGCGAGCTGCAGAAGACCGCAAGCGCCAGCACGCCCGCCTGGAACGGCCCGAGATCGATGCCGACGGTGCTGAGCACATAATAGCTCGCCAGAACCAGCACGAGCACCGGCGTGCCGCGGATGAAGTCGGTATAGCCGCGCACCAGCCATTTGATCGGCCTGTAGCCATAGGTGAGCGCCAGGCCGACGAAAATGCCGAGGACGGTGCCGACGACGATCGCCAGCAGCGAGATCGAAATCGACACGCCGAGACCTTTGAGGAGGGGAACGCGGGCGACCCAGAGCTGATCGATGAAACCCAAATCCATGGGCGTCACCTCGGGACGGCGAGACGGCGCTCGACGGCGCGCATCAGCGCGGCCAAGAGCGAGCAGGTTGCGACGTAGAGGCAGCTCGCGACGATCCAGGTCTCGATGACGCGGAAGGTCTCGACATTGATCTTGCGCGCCTCGAAGGTCAGCTCCGGCACGGCGATGGCGGCTGCGAGCGACGTATCCTTGAACAGCGAGATCAACGTGCTGCCGAGTGACGGCAGGACGTTGCGCAGCATCAGCGGGATGATGATCGAGATGCGTATCTGCATCTCCGTAAGGCCGATCGCAAGCCCCGCCTCGCGCTGTCCCGGCGGCACGGCGATGAGGCCGCCGCGGAACACTTCGGCAAGGTAGGCGCCCGAATAGATGGCGAGCGTCAGCACGAAGCTCTGGATCTTGCCGAGCCGCACGCCGAGCTCCGGAAGGGCGAAATAGCTGAACAGCACGAGCACCAGGATCGGCGTGTTGCGGATGATCGTCACGTACAGACCGGCCGGTTTGCGCAGGAGCATGCTTTTGGAAACGAGCCCGAAGGCGGTGATCAGTCCGATCACGCAGCCGGCGAGGATAGCCACGACGGCAAGGCCAAGGCTAAGCGCCAGCCCCTGCAGCAGCAGGTCGAAGGAGCGCCAGACAGCCGCGAAATTCAATGTATAGGTCATGGGCGCACTCGCCTCTCAGCACGCTTCGGGGCGGCACCGCCGAATGGCGGCGCCGCCGTGACGAGGGCTTACTTGTACTCGACCGGGAAACCGATCTGCGGCGGGGTGAGGTCCTTGCCGAACCAGGTCTTGAACGACTTGGCGTAGAAGTCGAATTCGACACCGGTCATCGCTTCGTGCAGCGCCGTGTTGACGAAGTTCAGCCAGTCCTGGTCGCCGCGCTTGACGCCGCAGGCATAGGTCTGCGGGTTCCAGCCATAGCCGGCATCCTTATAGCGGCCCGGGTTCTGGGTCATGTACCAGGCTAGCGACGACTGGTCGGTGGCCGCCGCATCGGCGCGGCCGGATTCCAGCGCCTGATAGATCAGGTCCACCGATTCATACTGGTCGACCGTCGCGTCCGGCAGGGCGGCATGGACCATGTCCTCCGCGTAGACGTTCTGCAGCACCGAGACGGTGACAGATGATCCCGCATCCTTCAGTGCCTTGTAGTCGGCATACTTGCCGTCGCCCTTCAGCATCAGGCCGACGCCCTCGCGATAATAGGGAATGGTGAAGGCGATCTGCTGGGCGCGTTCGCCGGTGACCGTCATGAACTGGCAGGTGAGATCGACCTTGCCGGTGGTAATGTTGGGAATGCGCGCATCCGACGACTGGTTGACATATTCGATCTTGTCGGGATCCCCGAACAGCGCCTTGGCGATGATGCGCCCCATGTCAACGTCGAAGCCCTGCAGCTTGTCCTCGGCGCTCTTGAAGTGCCACGGCGCGTTCGTGCTGCCGGTGCCGAGTATCAGATGGCCGCGCGCCAGAACCTCATCAAGCTTGCTGGACGGCTGCTGCGCTTGCGCCGGCATGGCAGCGAGCGCGGCGACTGCGAGGCTCGCAGCGATGGCGAATGTCTTGAGCATCGGAGATCTCCCCTTTTCGTTCCCGGTGAATTCGTTGTCCGTTATTTTGGACATACGTCCTCAATACCGGATTGACCTATCAAATGCCTCGGGTCATAACTTGTCAAGCGGCTTCGGCGAGATTCGCCGTCCGTGCCATCTCGTGGAGGAACCGAGCCAATGCAGCTGCCGATCGAAACGCCCGCCGTGCTCGTCGATCTCGACATTGCCCGCCGTAACATTTACGCCTTCCAGGCCTATGCCGATCGGCACGGCATTCGCGTGCGTCCGCACATCAAGACGCACAAGCTGCCGCAGATGGCGGAGCTGCAGCTCGAGGCAGGGGCGATCGGCATAACCTGCCAGAAGGTCTCCGAAGCCGAGGCGATGGTCGATGGCAGCCCCCGGATCAAGGATGTGCTGATCACCTACAACATCCTCGGCGAGGCAAAGCTCGCAAGGCTGGTCCGGTTGAACGAGCGGGTAGCCCTCAGCGTGGTTGCCGACAATCCGGCGGTGGTCGACGGCATGTCCGCCGTTTTCGCCGACGCTACGAAGCCGCTCACGGTGCTCGTCGAATGCAACACCGGCGCCGACCGCTGCGGCGTCGCCTCGCCCGAGGCGGCGGCAGAGCTTGCGCGACGCGTTGCCGAGGCGCCCGGATTGCGGTTCGGCGGTTTGATGACCTATCCGCCGGCCGGCGGTGAGGCGCGGGTGCAAGCCTTCATGAGCGAAGCAAAGCGGCTGATCGAAGCGGAGGGGCTGGAGGTCCCCACCATCACGTCCGGCGGCACGCCGAGCATGATGCAGGCGGCCGAGGCACCGATCGCGACCGAGTATCGCCCGGGCACCTATATTTACAACGACCGCTCCCTCGTCGCCCGCGGCGTCGCCACATGGCAGGATTGTGCCCTCACGGTGCTTGCGACGGTCGTCTCCGTTCCGGCCGAAAACCGGGCGATCATCGACGCCGGCAGCAAGGTGCTGACCTCCGACCTGCTCGGCCTCGCCGGCTATGGCCATGTGCTCGGGCACGACGACATCCGCATCGACCAGCTATCCGAGGAGCACGGCAGGCTGGTCTGCGACGGTCCGATCCGCCTTAAGGTCGGCGAGCAGGTTCGCGTCGTTCCGAACCACGCCTGCGTGGTGACCAACATGGTCGATGCGGTCCACATTCTCGAGGCCGGTCAGCCGAAAGCCGAGTGGAGCGTTGTGGCGCGCGGTCGCGTTCTCTGACGGGGGGCCTGCGCTTCTGCCTCCTTGAAACGCTCCACGGCCCCTCGTCTGCCGTACCCCGGGACCATCGCCGTGCCAGCGGTCGACCGGCGGCGATCGCCGCGTGCCACACGTAAAGTTACTTTGGCCCAGCGCAAAAATGGGCCATGCTCCTGCGCGCCGAGCGAAGCGGTTCGGCACGGAATTCCCGGAAACGCCTAAATTAGGATACGACATTTCCCAAATCCGCCTGCCGGCGTCACATGTTTGCGTTGATGTAGTCTATTAAATTGATAGTTTTATCTGGCAAAGGATGGAGGTCGACATGCGTTCGAATAGACTTGCCGGAATGATGAAACTAGCACTTGTGGTCGGAAGCTTGCAGCTCGGCTCGATCGGTGTTGCCGCCGCCGATACGACAATCCTGAACGTGTCCTATGACCCGACGCGGGAACTCTACAAGGACTTCAACGCCGCCTTCGCGGAAAAATGGAAGGCCGATACGGGCGAGACCGTCACGATCCAGGCTTCGCATGGCGGCTCTGGCAAGCAGGCCCGATCGGTGATCGACGGCCTGGAAGCGGATGTGGTGACGCTGGCGCTCGAAGCCGACATCGACGCGATTGCACAGGCGACCGGCAAGATCCCGGCGGACTGGAAGACCCGCCTCGAAAACAACAGCGCTCCCTATACGTCGACGATCGTCTTTCTGGTCCGCAAGGGCAATCCGAAGGGCGTCAAGGATTGGGGCGACCTGACCAAGGAGGGCATCCAGGTCATCACGCCGAACCCGAAGACCTCGGGCGGCGCCCGCTGGAACTTCCTCGCCGCCTGGGCTTGGGCGCGCGCCGCCAACAACGGCGACGATGGCAAGGCGCAGGAATATGTGACGCAGCTCTTCAAGCACGTTCCGGTGCTGGATACCGGCGCGCGCGGCGCAACCACCACCTTCGTCCAGCGCGGCCTCGGCGACGTGCTGCTCGCCTGGGAAAACGAAGCCTATCTTTCGCTCGAGGAACTCGGCCCCGACAATTTCGAGATCGTCACGCCGTCAACCTCGATCAAGGCCGAGCCGCCGGTGGCGCTCGTCGACGGCAATGTCGACGCGAAGGGCACCCGCAAGGTGGCGGAAGCCTACCTCAACTATCTCTACAGCGATGCCGGCCAGAAGCTCGCCGCCAAGCACTATTACCGGCCGTTCAAGCCGGAGCTTGCCGACCCGAAGGACACCGCCCGCTTCGCCGACGTGAAACTCGTCACTATTGACGAATTCGGCGGTTGGAAGGAAGCTCAGCCGAAATTCTTCGCCGATGGCGGGATCTTCGATCAGATCTACAAGCCGGGACAATAACAGCATATGGCCTTTCGCAGCAGCACGCGATGGCGGTTTCGGCAGCCGAGCGTCATTCCGGGTTTCGGATTGGCGCTCGGCGTCACACTGGCCTGGCTCACCCTTATCGTCCTCATTCCCCTCTCCGGCCTGATCTGGCGCTCGACGGGCCTCGGCTGGTCCAATTTCATGGCGCTCGTCCTCGACGAGCGCACCGTCAACGCCTTGACGATCAGCTTCGGCACCGCCTTCATCGCCGCGGTCGTCAACCTGTTCTTCGGCGTCATTCTCGCCTGGGTGCTGGTGCGCTATCGCTTCCCGGGAAAGCGGGTGATCGACGCCATGGTCGACCTGCCTTTCGCGCTCCCGACCGCGGTTGCCGGCATCGCCCTGACGGCGCTCTATGCGCCGAACGGCTGGATCGGCTCGCTGCTCGAACCGCTCGGCATCAAGATCGCCTTCACGCCGGCCGGCATCGTCGTGGCGCTCGTCTTCGTCGGCCTGCCTTTCGTGGTGCGCACGGTGCAGCCGGTCATGGAGGAAATCGACAAGGAGGTCGAAGAGGCGGCCGCGACGCTCGGCGCCAGCCGGTTTCAGACGATCAGCCGGGTCCTGCTGCCGGGTCTTCTGCCGGCCGGTCTGACCGGCTTTGCGCTCGCCTTCGCCCGCGGCGTCGGGGAATACGGCTCGGTGATCTTCATCGCCGGCAATCTCCCCTATGTTTCTGAGATCGCACCGCTGCTGATCATCATCCGCCTGGAGGAGTTCAACTATCCAGCTGCGACCGCAATCGCCACGGTGATGCTGTTCCTCTCGTTCATCATGCTGCTGATCATCAACTCGATCCAGGCCTGGAGCAGGCGGAGATACAGCAATGGCGCTTGATACCAGCACGGCGCCGGCCGCGTCATCCAAACTCGTGAAGGCGGCAACATCGGAAACGCGGATCGCGCGCCTGACGCTGATCGCAGTCGCGCTCGGTTTCGTTGCCCTTTTCCTCCTCCTGCCGCTCGCGACCGTCTTCATCGAGGCGTTTCGCAAGGGGCCGGCCGAGTTCGCGACGGCGCTTCGCGATCCCGAGACCTTTTCGGCGATCCGCCTGACGCTGATCGTCGCAGCAATCTCCGTTCCCCTGAACCTGGTCTTCGGGGTAGCGGCCGCATGGGCCATCGCCAAATTCGAGTTCAAGGGCAAGGCGTTTCTGACGACCCTGATAGACCTGCCCTTCTCGGTGTCGCCGGTGATCTCGGGCCTCGTCTTCGTCCTGCTCTTCGGCGCCAACAGCGCCCTCGGCCCCTTCCTGCAGAAGCACGGTATTCAGATTCTCTTCGCCGTGCCGGGCCTTGTGCTTGCCACCGTCTTCGTGACCTTTCCCTTCGTCGCCCGCGAACTCATCCCGCTGATGCAGGAGCAGGGAACGAGCGACGAAGAGGCGGCGCTGTCGCTTGGGGCGACCGGCTGGCAGACCTTCTGGCATGTGACCCTGCCGAACATCAAATGGGGCTTGCTCTATGGCGTGCTGCTCTGCAATGCCCGGGCGATGGGCGAGTTCGGCGCCGTGTCCGTGGTTTCTGGTCACATTCGCGGCCAAACGAACACCATGCCCTTGCAGGTCGAGATCCTCTATAATGAGTACAATTTCGTGGCTGCATTCGCTGTGGCGGCAGTCCTTGCGCTCCTGGCGCTGGTGACGCTCGTCCTGAAGACGGCGCTTGAAATTCGCTACAGCGACGAAATCGCTGCCAGCCGCAGGCATTGAAAGGTCCATAATCCATGGAAGTTCGCGTCCAGAACATACGCAAGGAATTCGGCCGCTTCCCGGCGCTCGACGACGTCTCGCTCGACATCCGCTCCGGCGAGCTGATCGCGCTGCTCGGTCCCTCCGGCTCGGGCAAGACGACGCTGCTGAGGCTCATTGCCGGGCTCGAGAGCCCGACCGATGGTACGATCTTCTTCGGCTCCGAGGATGCCTCGAAGAAGACAGTGCAGCAGCGCAATATCGGCTTCGTCTTCCAGCACTATGCGCTGTTTCGGCACATGACCGTGCTCGACAACGTCTCCTTCGGACTGAAGGTCCGGCCGTCCAATCGCCGGCCGCCGGCCGCCGAGATCCGGCGCCGGGCTCTCGACCTGCTCGAACTGGTGCAGCTGTCCGGCCTGGAAAAGCGCTATCCTGCCCAGCTCTCCGGCGGCCAGCGCCAGCGGGTGGCGCTGGCACGCGCCATGGCGGTGGAACCGAACGTCTTACTGCTCGACGAGCCCTTCGGCGCGCTCGACGCGCAGGTGCGTAAGGAACTGCGCAAGTGGCTGCGGGAAATCCACGACCGCACCGGCCACACGACAGTTTTCGTGACCCACGACCAGGAAGAGGCCCTCGAACTCGCCGACCGAGTCGTGGTGATGAGCAAGGGTGCGATCGAGCAGGTCGGCACACCCGACGAGATCTACGACCACCCGATCTCGCCCTTCGTCTATGGCTTCATCGGCCAGTCGAACTGCATCGACGTGACGCTTTCGAGCGGCGAGATCTGGTTCGAGGACCGCCCGATCGGCCTGCGCGCCACAAGTGAGCCGGACGGGGCGGCAACGCTCTACTTCCGTCCGCACGACATCGAACTCATCGATGGCTGCGGCGGCTGTCTCGCGGGCCTAGTGACGACGAGCCGCCGCGTCGCCGGCACACGGCACCTCGAGATCGATCTCGGCAAGACCCACCCTCCGGTCGAGATCGAATTGCCGCCGGAGCGCGCCTCATCGACCGACCACACCCGTGTCGCCTTCCGGCCGACCAAGTGGACGCTCTTCCGCAAGGAAGGGGATGTCGCAGCCGTCTCGAGAGAGGTGGAAGCACCGGTGAGCGAGCTGGCACGCACCGGCACCTGAAGCGGCATCACAGTGCCGCGTCGTGACGCGGCACTGGCTGGCGCCGACTTCCGGTTTACTCTATCGGAGCGATAGCATCGGGCGAGATCGATCGATCCGATCCCGTTCCTCGGACTGCTGCCCGCCGCGCGTGGAGCCACCGCATGACCGTCATCGAAGAGCTTGTTCAATCCCTCGGCGAGGCCGTATTGACCGGCGACCGCATCGGCGACCGTTATCGCAGCGATGCCAGCCTGACGGGACGCAGCCTGCCGAAGGCGATCGTTCGCCCGGCAGGTGCAGCCGAGGTCGCCATCGCCCTGAAAATCTGCAACGAACACCACCAGAACGTCGTGCCGCAGGGCGGCATGACCGGTCTGGCTGGCGGCGCCAACCCGAAGGCCGAAGACATCGTCATCTCCCTTGAGCGGATGTCCGGCATCGAGGAGATCGACAGCGCCGCTGCCACGATGACGGTGCTTGCAGGAACGCCGCTCGACGTGGCGCAGCGCGCCGCCGAGCAGGCCGGGTTCCTGCTGCCGATCGACCTCGGGGCCCGCGGCTCCTGCCAGATCGGCGGCAATCTCGCCACCAATGCCGGCGGCATCCGGGTCATCCGCTACGGCGTGACCCGCGACAATGTGCTGGGTCTGGAAGCCGTGCTCGCAGACGGTACCGTGCTCTCCTCGCTGAACAAGATGGTGAAGAACAATACCGGCTATGATCTCCGGCAGCTCTTCATCGGCTCGGAGGGCACGCTCGGCATCATCACCCGCGCCGTTCTCCGGCTCCGCCCCTTGCCGACGGGTCGCCTGACGGCGCTCTGCGCCCTCGCCAGCTATGCCGATGTCGCCGCCTTGCTCAAGCGGGCGCAGCAGCAACTCCCCGGCCTGTCGGCTTTCGAGACGATGTGGGAAAGCTATTTTCGCTTCACTTGCGAGGCCGAAGGCTTGCGGCTTTTCGAGACATCGCCCGCCTTCGCCGTGATCATCGAACAGGATAGGAAGGGCCGCGACGGCGAGCGCGACGCATTCGAGGTCTTTCTTGGACAGGTGCTCGAAGACGGGTTGATCGGCGATGCGCTGATCGCGCAGTCGGAAAAAGAAGCGCAGACCTTCTGGCGCGTTCGCGAAGGGCATGCGCTCGACCGGCTGCCGTCGCTCGCCAATTTCGACGTCAGCCTGCCGATCGGGGCGATCGGCCGTTTCGCCGAGGCGTGCGGCGCCGCACTCCACGAGGCGTTTCCCTCAGCCCATGTGTCCTTCTTCGGCCATGTCGCCGACAGCAACCTGCACATCGCCTTCTCGGCCCCGGATGCGCCCGAGACGCTGCATGCGGTCGACGAGATCGTCTACACCCTCGTCGGCCGCTACCACGGCTCGATCTCCGCGGAACACGGCATCGGTACCCTGAAACGCGATTTTCTCGACCGATCCCGCTGTCCGGCAGAGATCGAGGTCATGCGGCGCATCAAGACCGCGCTCGATCCGAACGGCATCCTCAATCCGGGTAAGGTGCTCATCTAAAGCCAGGAGGCTGGCGATTTCGGGAGCCGGCCCTCTGGATCGATGACGTCGAGCTGCGGTCCGCTCCGGCCGTTCCAGCGCCAGAGGGCGACACATGTGCCGCCGGGCGACATGTAGGACGGATAGATCACGCCGTCATAGCCGCGCTTCAGAAGGTCGGCCCGGGTCTTGTGCGTATGCGGCATTGAGCCCCTGTCGAGTGCGTCGCGCCATTCGCAGCGGTGGATCGCCTCTTCCAGCCGGAGTTCGGCAAGCACATCGCCACTCGTCAGGTCCGCCAGCTTCGCGTCGCGAAGCTCGAGTTGGACGATCAGCGCCGGATGCTGCACGAAACCCTGGTTATATTCGGCCCAAGCGGTGGAAAGCTCCCGCGCCGCGTAGATCGTCGGCGTGCCGACGGGATTCCATCGGCCACCGAACCGGGCGGCACCCTCTCCGGAAAGCGGCATATGCGCCCAGCGGGGCACGAAGGCACGCCAGAGCGTCATCGGCTCCGCCGGCGACATTTGTTCCTGATCGGAGCGGGACGCGGGCGGAGATCCGCTCACACTTCTCCTCATCCTCAGGCGTAGACGCCGGCGCGGATGGCCTCGAGATAGGCGAGGACCTTGTCGGCCTTGCCTTCGCCGACCAGGTCATAAGCGGTCTTGCCGGCCCAGCCGGGGATCGGCTGATGTTTGAACCAAATGACGGCGCGGGCTTCGTCGCCGGCCATTTCAGACGCCATTGCGAGGATGCGGACGACCTTGCTCAAAGCGCTGTCGACCTTTCGCGCGCCAGACTTTGCCGTCAGCGTGTTGCGTGCCACGCCGATCAGCTTGGCGAGTTCGGCAAGTGTGACGCCGAGCCGGTCGGCGACGAGGCGTGCCGACAGGTACGGCGAATGATCATCCCCGAAGAGTGCCGCCGGAATCTGGAAGTCGACAGCCATCATGACAAACTCGATCCTATTTTGAGCAGTCCACTATTAAATTAGGATTAGATACGGCGCAATTCAAGCCCAATTTCCGCCACTGCATGTCTCCGTGAATCGATCTCGATTAAAGACATGCAGCAATTCAAACGGCGACCCTTGCGCCTTTGAAAAGACGCGCAGCGCTTTAGGAAGCTCAGCTCCGCCAGGACGGTTCGCGGCGCTCGAAGAAGGCCGCGACCCCCTCTTGCGCTTCTTTGGTTTCCCAGGTGTCGGCGAGTTGCTCTATCGTCGAAGCGATGACGACATCGGTAATCGGGCTGCCGAGCGACCGCGCAAGCCGCTTGGCACGGCCGGCGGCTCCCGGAGCCGCCACCAGGTAGGACGCGACTTCGGCCTCTACGGCGGCATCCAACGTGGCAACGTTCGAGACCATCGAGACCAGGCCAGCGGTTTTCGCCTCTTCGGCCCCGAAAATCCGCGCCGACATGAACATAGGCCGCGCCCTCGCCTCCCCGATCCGGGCGACGACATAGGGGCTGATGGTAGCCGGGATAAGCCCGAGGCGGGTTTCCGTCAGCCCGAATTTCGCCCCGCGCTCGGCGACGACGGCATCGCATACGCTGATCAGCCCCACCCCACCGCCGAAGGCGCTGCCGTGGACCCGCGCGATCAACGGTTTCGGCATCTCGTTCAAAGCCTTGAACATCATCGCCAGCCGCGTCGCCTCGGCGATCCGCGTCGGCCTGTCTGCCGCGAACTGCCGCCGCATCCACTCCAGGTCGCCGCCCGCGCAAAAACTCTTGCCTTCCGCTTCGAGAACGACCGCCCGCACGGTCTGATCGGCTCCAAGCCGGCCGGCAATCTCCGTGAGTTCGCCGATCATCAAGGCCGAGAGCGCGTTGTGCTTTTCAGGGCGCGCGAGCGTCAGCCGGACAATGCCGCGTTCGTCGCGGTCGTAGCGGATCGTTTGGTAGATCATGCCGTACTCCTCAAGGAGCGCGCGAAGGCGGCGGCCTGTTCGAGCTTCTCGGCGTCGAGTCCGGTGGAAAAGCCCCTCTTCCCTAGAAGCGCGTTGACCGCGACCGTATCCACATTGCCTGCGGCGCCGGGTGCATAGGGGCATCCGCCAAGGCCGCCGGCAGATGCGTCGAACACTCTGAGACCGTGCTCCAGCGAAACCGCGATATTCTCGAGCGCACGGCCTGACGTGTCGTGGAAGTGACCGGCGAGCTTCGTTGCGGCAATCTCGCCGAGCACCGCTTCCAGCATGGCGTCGACGGCTTCCGGGGTCGCTCGTCCAATCGTATCGCCGAGGCTGATCTCGTAGCAGCCGAGGCCGGAAAGCAGCCGCACCAGGCGGGCAGCAGCCTGCGGCGCGATAGGCCCCTCGTAGGGGCATTCGACGACGCAGCTCACATAACCGCGCAGCGGAATGCGGTTATGACGGCTCGCCTCCGCCACCGGACGGAACCGCTCGATGCTTTCGGCGATCGAACAGTTGATGTTCTTCTGGGAAAAACTCTCGGAGGCCGAGGCGAAAATCGCCACCTCGTCGGCGCCGGAGGCAAGGGCCGCCTCGAAGCCGCGCATGTTCGGTGCCAGCGCCGTGTAGCGCGTGCCGTGGCGCCGCGCAATGCCCGCCATCACGGCCGGAGCATCGGCCATCTGCGGCACCCAGCGCGGGCTGACGAAGCTCGTCACCTCGATCCGCTCGTAGCCGCAGTCGGAGAGCAGGTCGACAAGCCTGATCTTGTCGCCGGTATCGACGAGTCTGGCCTCGTTCTGCAGACCGTCGCGCGGCGCCATCTCGACGATCGTGACGTGCTCGCTTTTCTGCGAGGTCATTCGGCCGCCTCCTCGTGAAGCTTGACGAGCACGGTGCCTTCACTGACCTGCGCGCCCTCCGCCACGTGCACGCTCGCTACCTTGCCTTCCCGCGTCGCCGAGAGCGTAAGCTCCATTTTCATCGCCTCCATGACGACGAGCGGCTGGCCCTTGGCGACCGCCTCGCCGGCGCCGACGCGCACCAGCTTGATGAGTCCCGGCATCGGCGCGATGAGTTCGTCGTCGGCGATCTCGCTCGTGTGCCCGCCCGAAAGCGAATCCGGCAGGTGGAAGACGAGGTTGCGGCCACCGAAGAACAAGGTCAATGTCTCGCCGTCCTTGAGGAAGCGAAGCATCCGCTTCTGCCCGGCCACTTCGAGCCGGGCGCCGTCCTCGAACCGCTCGAGCACCAGGATCGGCAGCGTGCTCGACCCCGCATGCACTGCGAACTGGTCGCGGCCGCGGGCCTTGAGGGTCGCCGCCACGCGGACTCCGCCATGCTCAACCGTCACCGTCCGTTGCGCGTCGCCCCATATCTGCCAATAGCCGAGCGACGACCAGGGATCGCTTTTTATGGCCAGCTCGAGGACGCCGGTCGCGACGACTGCCGCCAGCGCCAACGCCTCGTCGTCGGCCGCGGCCGGCGCCGTCAGCCGCTCGATTTCGCGGTCGATCAGACCCGTATCGGGCCTGCCAGAGCGGAAATCGTGTTCTTCGGTCAGGCGGATGAGGAAGTCGAGATTGGTGACCGTGCCGCCGATCTGGCATTCCTTGAGCGCGGCCTGCAACTGGCCAAGGGCCGCCGACCGGTTGGGGCCATGGACGATCAGCTTGGCGATCAACGGATCGTAATAGGGCGTCACCATGTCGCCCTGCCGCACTCCGGAATCGATCCGCGCCTTGCCTTCCGGAAAGTGCAGGTGCTGCAACCGGCCGATCGCCGGCAAGAATCCCTTGGCGGGGTCCTCCACATAGATCCGTGCCTCGAACGACCAGCCGTCGATCGTGATGTCGGTCTGCTTTTTCGGCAGAGGCTCCCCGGCGGCAACCCGCAATTGCCACTCGACGAGGTCGAAGCCGGTAATCGCCTCCGTCACCGGGTGCTCCACCTGCAGCCGGGTGTTCATCTCCATGAAAAAAAATTGATCCGGCCAGAGCCCGTTCGAAACGTCGGCAATGAATTCGACCGTCCCGGCGCCGACATAGCCGATCGCCCGCGCCGCAGTGACCGCCGCATCGCCCATGGCGCGGCGCACCTCGGCGGTCATCCCCGGGGCCGGCGCCTCCTCGATCACTTTCTGGTGCCGACGCTGCAGCGAGCAGTCGCGTTCGAACAGATGAACGAAATTGCCGTGCCGGTCGCCGAAGACCTGGACCTCGATGTGGCGCGGTCTGGTCAGATATTTTTCGATCAGCACCGAGCCGTCGCCGAAGGCGGCTTCGGCCTCCCGCCGGGCGGCGTCCAGCGCCGAGGCGAAGTCCTCCCGCCGGTCGACCCGCCGCATGCCCTTTCCGCCGCCGCCGGCGCGCGCCTTGATCAGCACCGGATAGCCGATTTCGGCCGCCTCCCCGGCAAGGAAGCCAGCATCCTGCTCTTCGCCGTGATAGCCGGGCACGACCGGAACGCCGGCGCGCTCCATCAGCGCCTTGGCGGCGTCCTTCAGCCCCATGGCGCGGATCGCATCCGCAGAGGGCCCCACGAATACCATGCCCGCCGCTTCGACGGCGGCGGCAAAGTCGGCATTCTCCGAAAGAAAGCCGTAGCCGGGATGAATGGCATCCGCCCCGACGCTTCTCGCCGCCCAGATGATCCGCTCGATCGACAGATAGCTCTCGGAGGCCGCCGCCGCGCCGATCCTCACTGCCTCGTCGGCCAGCGCCACGTGGAGCGCGTCGTCGTCGGCATCGGAATAGACGGCGACGGTGCGGATGCCGAGCCGGCGGGCGGTGCCTATGACGCGGCAGGCAATTTCACCGCGATTGGCTATCAGGAGCTTCGAAAACATACGCCTCTCTTCCGCTTATTGCGCCGCCACCACTTCGACTTCGAGGAGCCAGGCGGAATCGAAGATTCCGGCAACCACCACTGTCATCGCCGGCGCCAGCGCACCCAGATAGTCGTTGCGGATCTCGCGGTTCGCCGCGAGATGATGCCTGTCGGCGAGATAGGTCGTCACCTTGACGATGTCGGCCTTCGACATGCCCGCCGCCTTCAGCTGCGCATCGACATTCAGCCACACCTGGCGCGCCTGCGCCTCGAAACCGTCCGGCACGATGTCGCTTGAATTCATCGGCACCTGACCGCTGACGAAGAGCAGTCGCCGGAAATTCTCGATGCTCACGGCCTGCGAGTAGCCGCCGCGCGGCTGCGGTGCGCTCAGGGCGTTGATATTGTCGCGCTTCATTCCCCAAGCTCCTACATCCTGAACAGCCCGAAACGCGTGTCCTCGACCGGCGCGTTCAGCGCTGCCGAGAGCGACAGCGCCAGCACCTCCCGGCTCTTGCGCGGATCGACGACGCCGTCGTCCCACAGACGCGCCGAGGCATAGAGCGGATGGCTCTGCCGCTCGAAAAGATCGAGAACCGGCTGGCGAAATCGTGCTTCCTCCTCTTCGTTCCAGGGCGTTCCGGCGCGCCTCAGCGCCTCGCCGCGCACAGTCGAAAGCACGCCCGCCGCCTGCTCACCGCCCATCACCGAGATGCGGCTGTTCGGCCAGGTCCAGAGAAAGCGCGGAGAGAAGGCCCGGCCGCACATGCCGTAATTGCCGGCCCCGAACGAGCCGCCGACCAGCATGGTGATTTTCGGAACCTTGACGGTCGCGACCGCCGTCACCAGCTTGGCGCCGTGCTTGGCAATGCCCTCGGTCTCGTATTTGCGGCCGACCATGAAGCCGGTGATGTTCTGCAAAAAGACGAGCGGGATTTTGCGCTGGGCGCAGAGCTCGACGAAATGAGCACCCTTCAGCGCCGATTCGGAGAACAGCACGCCGTTGTTGGCGACGATGCCGACCGGGATGCCGTGGACATGGGCAAAACCGCAGACGAGCGTCGTGCCGAAACGCGCCTTGAACTCGTCGAAGCGCGAGCCGTCGACGATCCGGGCGATCACCTCGCGGATTTCATAGGGCGTCTTCAGATCGCCCGGTACGATGCCGGCGATCTCGTCGGGATCGTAGAGCGGCGGTTCCGGTACGCGAAGTTCGACGGAATGCGGCTTCTCGCGGTTGAGCCCCGCGACGGCGCGGCGGGCGAGCGCCAGCGCGTGCGCGTCGTCGCGCGCCAGGTGGTCGGCAACGCCGGAGAGCCGGGTGTGCACGTCGGCGCCGCCGAGATCCTCGGCCGACACCACCTCTCCGGTCGCGGCACGGACCAGCGGCGGGCCGGCGAGAAAGATCGTCCCCTGGCCCTCGACGATGATCGTCTCGTCGGACATCGCCGGCACATAGGCGCCGCCGGCCGTGCAGGAGCCCATGACCACGGCGATCTGCGGAATCCCGGCCGCCGACATATTGGCCTGATTGTAGAAGATGCGGCCGAAGTGATCGCGATCCGGGAAGACCTCGTCCTGGCTCGGCAGGTTCGCGCCGCCGGAATCGACCAGATAGACGCAGGGAAGCCGGTTTTCGGCGGCGATCTCCTGGGCCCTCAGATGCTTCTTCACCGTGATCGGATAATAGGTGCCGCCTTTGACGGTCGGGTCGTTGCAGACGACCATGCATTCGCGGCCGGAGATCCGCCCCATGCCGGCAATCAGCCCGGCGCCGGGCGCGTCGCCGTTATACATCCCGTGTGCAGCCGTGGCCGCGATTTCCAGAAAGGGCGTGCCCGGATCGACGAGGGCAGCGACCCGGTCGCGCGGCAGGAGCTTGCCGCGGCTGACATGGCGCTCGCGCGCCGTTTCTCCGCCGCCGCCGGCCGCCAGCCGCACCGCTTCCTCTATCGTCGAGATCGCCTCCGCCATGGCGGCCCGGTTTGCCTTGAACACATCCGAGGATGGCGAGATGTGCGATCGCAAGATTGTCATTGTCCCCCAGCCCTGCCCTTCCTCAGTCAAGCGGCGCCCCTCGGTCTATAGCGTCCTCTGTACGCCTGAAGGACGCACGGCGCCGTAGTGGCTATTTCGTCTCGGCAAACAGTTCGCGGCCGATCAGCATGCGGCGGATCTCGCTCGTGCCGGCGCCGATCTCGTAGAGCTTGGCGTCGCGCAGCAGCCGGCCGGCCGGATAGTCGTTGGTGTAGCCGTTGCCCCCGAGCGCCTGGATCGCCTCGAGCGCCATGGCGGTTGCCTTCTCGGCCGCATAGAGAATGCAGCCGGCAGCGTCCTTGCGGGCCGTCTCGCCGCGGTCGCAGGCCGCCGCCACTGCATAGACATAGGCGCGCGCCGCATTCATCGTCACATACATGTCGGCAAGCTTCCCCTGCATCAGTTGGAATTCGCCGATCGGCTGGCCGAACTGCTTGCGCTCATGGAGATAGGGGACGACGACATCGAGGCAAGCCGCCATGATGCCGAGCGGCCCGGCGGAAAGCACCACCCTCTCGTAGTCGAGGCCCGACATCAGCACCTTGACGCCCTCGCCGACCTTGCCGAGCACATTTTCTTCAGGCACCTCGCAATCCTTGAAGACAAGTTCGCAGGTGTTCGAGCCGCGCATGCCGAGCTTGTCGAGCTTCTGACCGGTCGAGAAGCCGGAGAAGGCCTTCTCGACGAGAAAGGCGGTGATGCCGCGCGGCCCGGCGGCAGGATCGGTCTTGGCATAGACGACCAGCACATCGGCATCGGGGCCGTTGGTGATCCACATCTTGCTGCCGTTCAAGACGTAGCGGTCGCCGCGCTTGTCGGCCTTGAGCTTCATCGAGACCACGTCCGAACCGGAGCCCGGCTCCGACATGGCGAGCGCCCCGACATGCTCGCCAGAGATCAGCTTCGGCAGGTATTTCGCCTTTTGCTCGGCGTTGCCGTTGCGATTGATCTGATTGACGCAGAGATTGGAATGGGCGCCGTAGCTCAGGCCGACCGAGGCCGAGGCGCGGCTGATCTCCTCCATGGCGACGCAATGGGCGAGATAGCCGAGCCCGGCGCCGCCATAGGCCTCGTCGGCGGTGATGCCGAGCAGGCCGAGTTCGCCCATCTCCCGCCAGAGCGGCGCCGGAAAGGCGTTGCTGCGATCCGTTTCATCCGCCAGCGGCGCAATCCGCTCGGAGGCGAACCGCCGCACGCTGTCGCGCAACGCGTCGATCTCTTCGCCCAGGGCGAAGTTCAATCCAGCTTCAAACATTCCGTTCTCCTCCCGACGCCCGCCGACGATCTCCTCACCGACGAACAGGCCGGCACATGTTACCGCTATGCGGGCCTCTCGCGAACGATAACATCGCTGCCGGCTAATTTCCTTCCAAAGAGCCGGGCGGCCAAGCACGAATTGCAAAAGAAGAAGGTGGGCAAGCGGCGCAACCATGCTTTGATGGCGAAAGGCGTAGATGCCCGTCTACTGTCCAGCGCTGGAGGTAAGGCGGAGGCGATTCCTTGGTTCAGCGCAAAGGTGCAGAGCCGGCCCGATCTCTGGGCATTTGCCTCGAATTTCTCACATTCGCCATTCCATATAGGACATGCCGAAGCGCACCGACAAAGCAGGCATGGCCTTCCTCGTGCTTATCTGCATCCTCATCGCTCTTGTGGTCAGTATTCTCGCACTCGATCCCGGCGTTCAGGAGCCCCCACCCGTCAGACCGGCAATCGTTCCGGATAACTAAAGCACGCGTTGCTTACTGCACGCGATGCGCTTTATGCATGTCATTACCCAAACCGCTGCGCAATTTTGGACATGAGTCCGTTCGCGCAGCCGATATCCGAGAGATCGCTGGTGGCCCTTGCCTACCGTGTCGGAATATGGCCCCATCATCAGCCTGCCTGCGGCAACAGTTGGGGCTTCGGATGTCTGAGAAACCGGAAATTTTAAATCAAGTCCTGGCCGATTTGATCAGTGATCAAATCGAGCTGCGTCATGCAAACGAACTTCGAGCAGTTCTCTCAACCGGCAATGAAATCACCATGCACGGAAAGTTCACCGTCGGTCGAGACTTCATCATCTACAGAACGACGAAGGATGACAGCGGCAAATGGGCGATGACGCCCTTCACACACATTGTGCAATTGATTATTTGATACTTGGCAGAGGCGGGTCCCCCGAAGGAGTCGAGTGAACTGGCTGCCGCCTTGTCGGCTGTCTCTACGATTGATCGAAAGAATTCACGCCTCGCCGCGCGGGCGGGCGATGTCGTTCACGCCCTCCGCATCCGGCGCCTGGCCGTAGCTCATGCGCTGCATCTGGGCGATGACGCGCTCCATCTCGTCGTCAGGCAGGATCGGCGGTTCGCCAAGGGTGAGAGCCTGGACATAGATCCGCGACAGCGTCTCGACTTCGATCGCAAGCCAGAGCGCCAATTCGAGCGTCTTGCCGAGCGAAATCTGGCCATGCTGGCCAAGCAGGCAGGCGGTCCGGTCCTTGAGTGCGGCAAGCGCGTTGTCGGAAAGCGCCTGCGTGCCGAAGGTCGCGTATTCGGCGCAGCGGATCGTCGTGCCGCCGGCAATGCCCGTCATGTAATGAAAACTCGGAATGGTCTTGTGGTGGCAGGCGAGCGTCGTTGCATAGATCGAGTGACAATGGAGCACGACGTTGATATCGGTGCGGGCGCGCAGAATATCACGATGGAACCGCCATTCGGACGACGGCCTATGGCCGACATAGGTTCCATCGAAATCCATCTCGACCAGATCTTCCGGCTGCATCGTCTCGTAAGGCATGGAAGATGGGGTGATCAGGAACCCCTCGCCGGCACGAACGGAAAGATTGCCGGCCGTTCCCTGGTTGATGCCGCTCGAATTCATCCGCCGGCAGATGTCCACCATCTCGCGCCTCAGTGCCAGCTTGTCGGTCGTTGGGTCTTCAGCCATGGAAGCTTCCTTTCGCGTATTCGAATTCATTTCGCTTGCCCGGCGCTGCGCAGGCAAGGGCCCGCCAATCGGCGGCGTAGCCTATGAGCTCGGGTGTGAGGTCTTTGAGTTTGGACGGCTTCCCGAGGGTAAGTGGTGCCGGGTGACGGCGCCTCTCCTGGCCGGCAAGCAGCGCCGCACCGCCGGCGACGCCATAGGCATCGAGATTGACGCGCACCGCGCGGCCTGGAAGCAAGGACGCCACGAGCCCCGCATAGAGCGGATCGAGCAGAAAACTTCCATCGAGGACGACGAGGCGATCATCGGAAAGCATGTCGATGCACTCGGCGGTCAACAACGCGCAACAAAGGAGCGCCAGGGCCTTGCGTTCCATCGGCTCCGCGACTGGCGGACCCAGGATTCGGCCGCGTCCGGCGCTGCCGGGAAAAATGCCATCCCCCTCTCCGAAGGAGGGAACGGCGAAGGTGCGCTGCGCTATCAGACGCGCAACCGTTTCGGGCGGCACAGGCTCGGCCGGCGGATCGCTGCCGGCGATCTGCGAGAATTCCCGCCCTCCCATGGTCAGAATGCCGCCAAGCGGATTGCCGAAAACATCGCTGTTCAGGGTCATGCCGCAATGCTCCTCGAGCCGCCCGACCGGCGTCGAACCGGAAAAACCGACGATCCAGGTCCCCGTGGAGATGACCGTGAAATCCCGCAGCCCGGCGGCGTGATAGCGATAATGATTGAGGCTGCTGTCATGGCCGCCCGTCAGCACGGGCAGCCCTTCCGGCAGATCGAAGCGGCGGGCAAGTTCGGGTTGGACGGGCCCCAGCGCCTGCCATGCCTTGGCGAAGGGCGGCATCAGGTGCTGCCAGCCGCGGGCGCTGACGATCGGCGCCCAGCGCGCTTCCGCGACATTCCAGAGATGCGACTGGGCGCCGAGGAAGCTCGCTTCCGAGGCGGCTACACCGGAAAGCCGCCAGGCCCAATATTGCGGCAGGCCGAGATACCAACGGGCATTCCCGAACGCGCGCGGCTCGCGCTGCTCCATCCAATAGAGCTGACGGGCCTGATGGGTCGCGCCATGCATGGTCGCACTGCCGCGGTCGAGAAAGCTGCCGGCGAGCGGCGCATAGCCGTCGCGGATATCGGCCGGCAATGGCTGCTCATAGTCGATCATCGGAAGAGCGGCGCCGTCGCCGGCATCCGGATCCGCGCCGGTCAGCACACCGCCGGAGCCATGTCCGGAGGTGACGAAGGCGTCGAAGGCATGGCGGCGCGAGAGGATCGCCAGCGTCTCGAAGATCCAATCGCTTAAGGCATTCAGATCGTGATGGCGCCAGGGCGGTCCGGGCAGAACGGGGTTTGGGACGCTGAGGGTCTCGACGATCGTGCCGTCCGCCTGGGCGGCGCTGAGCTTAACATTGGTCTTGCCGACGTCGAGGACGGCGATCATCGCCTTTGCACTTCCTCGATCGCTCACCGCTGCCTCCACTTCCTATTGCTCTGGAGCAACAGGCGGCCAACAGAACCTGGCCGCCTGTTGAGGTCTTCAGATCAGCCCATATTGCCTGGCCTTGTTGCGCAGGAAGGGCAGGCCATTGCCCATCACTTCCTCCTCATCCTTGGCGACCGGCCGCCAGACCGCAAGGCCGTAGGCCACTTCCGGCGGCATGTTGATGAAGCTCTCCATGGCGAGACCGCCCGTGAAGCCGATGGCGGCAAGCGTCGAGAAGATTTCATCCCAGCCGCAGGTGCCGTAGCCGGGCGTGCCGCGGTCGCTCTCCGACAGGTGAATATATTTCAGATGCTCGCGTGCATCGAGAATGCCCTTGCCGACGCCCTTCTCCTCGATGTTCATGTGGTAGGTGTCGAGATGGACGAAAATGTTGTCGGCACCGACGCGCTCGATCATCTTCACTGCCTGCCAGCCGGTATTGATCAGGTGGTTCTCATAGCGGTTGACGGCCTCGACGCCGATTTCGATGCCGCGCGACTTGGCGTGCTTGGCGGCGGCCTCGAGCACCCGGGCGATATTGTCGTATTCCGCGAGCGTCGGCGGCACGCCGGTGCGCTCGCCGATGCCGCCATAGATGACTCCGGAAAGCGCCTCGCCGCCGAGCTCCGCGGTCTTGTCGATCGCGACCTTCAGATGCTCGATCGCCGCATCCGGCCGCACCGAGGCCCAGGCGCGCTCGGGCAGGCCGAGCGAGCAGAGCGCCCGCAGCCGGTTTTTCTCGAGCAGCGCACGGGTATGTTCCGTATCGACGGCCGGCGGGTTCAGCATCGGGATCTCGATGAAATCGACCTCGTATTTGACGGCGGCTGCCACCGCCCGCTCCGCACCCGGACGGTCCCAGTTCATGGTCCACATGCTCGTATGGACGCCAAATCCCTGCATTGTCATGATCCTCTTCTGATGATGGAAACCCTGATTTTCGAAGCGACCCAGCGAAGGATCATCACGCCGACGAGCAGGATTCCCCAGACGGCGGTCGCAAGATGCTGGTTGGCCCCTATGAGATTGAGGCCGGACGATAGAAGCTGCAGCACCACCAGCGCCACGAAGACGGGAATGACCCGGCCGAAGCCGCCGAACGGATTGACGCCGCCGAGGAAGCAGGCAAGCACGGTGATCAGCAGGTAGGACTCGCCGTGACCGATGCGCACCGAATTGAACCGTGCCAGCATGATGATGCCGGCAATGGCGCACATCATCCCGGAGAGCGTGTAGACGAGGACGATCGCCTTGCGCGTATTGATGCCGGAATAGCGGGTCGCCTCGAGATTGGAGCCGATCATGTAGGTATTGAAGCCGAGCTTGGTGCGGCCGAGCAGCACGTGCCAGCCGAGCACGCAGACAATGAAGACGATGAGCGGTACGGGGATGCCGGCGATCGAACCATGGCCAATCGGTCCCATGAAGGCGGGGAACCCGGAAATGTCGCCGCCACGCGTCAGGAACTCGCCGAGCCCGCGCAGGAAAATCATCATCGACAGCGACACGAGGATCGGATGGGCGCGGGTGAAGGCGATCACCAGCCCCATGACGACGCCGCTTGCCGCGCCGACCAGAAGCGCCAGCAGACAGCCGACGATGAAGATGCCGACGCCAGCATCGACGCCGCCATTCTCCCTGAGGACCCAGGCGACCGTAAGCCCGGCGATATTCGCCGTGAAGGTGATCGCCAGATTGAGGCCGCCGGTGAGGATCGGCAGCAGCATGGCAAGCGTCAGCAGGCCGAGTTCGGGCAGTTGGAAAGCGACGGAGCCGAAGGTTGCGGCACTCAGGAACTGCGGCGAGGCAAGTCCGAAGACAAGGACGACGGCGACGAAGGCGAGGCCGGGTCCGGCCATCTCCGGCCCGAGGGCCGTTTTGACGCGCTCGAGGATTGTGCTCATCGTCCCCCTCCCTTCTGGCCGACGAAGGGCACCAGACGTTCGATGCGCGTATTGGAAAGCGTGATGGCGAGCAGGATGATGGCGCCGACGATCATCTTGAAGGCAAAGGGTGAGACGCCCATCAGGTTGAGGCCGTTCTGGGTGATGGAGATCAGGAGAACGCCGAGCACGCAGCCGAGCACCGAACCCTTGCCGCCGCCGAGGCGAGCGCCGCCGAGGACGACCGCAGCAAGCACGTCGAGTTCGCGGCCGTAAAGCGCGTTCGGCACCACCTCCTGGGCATAATGCGCCTGGATCAGCCCGCCGATGCCGGCCATCAGGCCGAGCCAGCCGAAGGCGATGAACTGCATCGCGCCTATGTTGATGCCGAAGCGGCGCGCGCCCTCCGGGTTGTCGCCGAAGGCGTAGAGCTGCCGGCCGATCGTGGTGCGGGTGATCAGCATCCAGGTGGCTACGACACAGATCACCATCACGAGAACCGGCAGCGTGATCTCGATCCAGGTCCCGTCCGGCATTTCATGCTCGAAGAGGATGACACGGTCGGTCAGCCAGTCGGGCAGGTCGTAGATCGACACGCCCCGGGTGAAGAACATCAGCAGCCCGAAATAGATGTTGAACGTGGAGATCGTCGCGACGATTGAGATGATCCGGAAGCGGTGGATCAGGAAGGCGTTGACGCAGCCGAGCAGCACGCCGAACGAGGCGGCGATCAGAAGCCCGGAGACCCAGCCGCCGCCGCCGATCCAGCCGAGCACGATCGCGGTGCAATATTGCACGACCGAAGCGGAGACGGCAAAGGAGATGTCGATGCCGCCGGCAATTAGCACGACCAGCAGGCCGACGGCGAAGATGATGTTGACCGCGCTGATATTGAGGAGGTCGAAGGCGTTGCCGAGCGAGAAGAAGTTCGCCGTGGCGAAGGAAAGCACGGTGCTGATGACAATGATCACTGCCAGCAGCGAGAATTCGGTCGCGTGAGTGCGGATCAGGCTACGCATAGACGGCCGCCTCGATGTCTTCCAGCCGCGCCTGGCGCGGATCATAGCTGCCGACGATCCGCCCCTGCGCCATATGCAGGACGCGGTCTGCGTTGAAATAGACTTCCGGCACCTCGTCGGAGATCAGGATGATTGCTAGGCCGCTCTCGGCGAGGCTGGCCACGATGTCGAAGATGCCGGCGCGGGCGCCGACATCGACACCAACCGTGGGGCAGTCGAGAATGAGGACCTTCGGATCCGTGGCGAGCCATTTGGCGATCGCCACACGCTGCTGGTTGCCGCCCGAGAGCGTCGATATTGCATCGGCCTGGCGGCCGATCTTGACGCCAAGATCGGCGATCCAGCGCGAAACGAGGCTGCGCTTGCGGTCCTCGGAGAGCAGCCCGCCGGAAAGGATCTTTCGCAACGAGGCGATCACCAGATTGTCGGCGATCGCCTGCGGCTGGATGAGCCCGAGCGACAGCCGGTCCTCCGAGAGATAGGCGACGCCAGCCTTGATCGCATCGCGGTTCGAGGTGAAGCGAACGTCCCGCCCCTCGATGCTGATCGTGCCGGAGACGGGCCTCAGCATGCCGAAGAGGGCGAGCGCCAGCTCGGTCCGCCCGGCCCCCAGCAGCCCGGTAATGCCGACCGTTTCGCCGCGCCGGACTGTGAGCGAAATGTCCTCGAACTGGCCGGGCCGGGTTAGCCCCCGAACATCAAGCACCACCGGCTGATCGTCCTTCGCGCGTGCGCGGACATGCTGGTCGAAGATCTTGCCGGTCATCAGTTCGGTGATGCGCGACTGCGTCATGCCGGCGGCGGGATAGACCCCGACCAGCGCCCCGTCGCGCAGCACCGTGATGCGGCTTGAAATCTCCAGCACCTCGGCGAGCCGGTGGCTGACGAAGACGACGGCGACACCGGAAGCAGAGAGGTTGCGAACGATATCGAGGAGGTGATCGGTCTCCGACTGCGTCAGCGATGCGGTCGGCTCGTCCATGAAGACGAGCTTCGCCTCGCCGATCAGTGCCCGGGCGATCGCCACGATCTGGCGCTGGGCGATTGCATATTCCTTCAGCGGCATGTCGACGTCGAGACTGACGCCGAGCCGAGCGAGCGCGTCGGTGGCGATCTGCCGCATGCGGCCGTAGTCGACCAGGCGCGGCCGGCGGCCGACCACTTCGTGGAAGGCGATATTCTCGGCGACGCTCATTTCCGGAAACAGCGCCAGGTCCTGCCAGATGACCTTGATGCCGCGGTCCTGGGCGGTAACCGGCGACATGTGCGAATAGGTCTCGCCGTCATATTCGATGACAGCGCCGTCCGCCGGGCGGTAGACGCCGGTGATCACCTTGATGAGCGTGGTCTTGCCGCAGCCGTTCTCGCCTGCGAGACAATGCACTTCGCCGGGGCGGACCTCGAAGCTTACATTCTTCAGCGCCTTGACGCCGCCGAAGGTCATGGTGATGTTGCGAAGGGACAGAAGCGGCTTTTCACCGACCGTCGCGCTCGTTGCCTGATGCATGGACCCTGCGCCTGTCGAACTTCGTTTCACGAGACTTGCCAGGCCGGCCGGAGCCGGCCCAGCAGCCGGGAGAACCCGATTGCATGTCTCCTTGGATCGATCCCGATTTAAGGACAAAGACATGCAGCAATTCAAAGTGCTACAGCGACCTTTACGCGTCTCGTAGGATGTACGGTGCTGTAGGGCGGGATGCACGGCGCGCATCCCGCCTGGAAACACCGTCAGAGACCCATCGCGGCGAGGTCGGCGACGGTGTCCTTGTTGATCGGTACCAGCTGGTCGACGATGATGTTGCGGTTCTGGAAGTCCGGATGGACGACGCCCAGGCCTTCGATCTCGTCGCCGTCCTTGATCTCCTCGCCCTTGAGCAACTTATCGGCCATCGTCACGAAGACTTCGCCCGCCTGCTTCGGATTCCACATGAAGCCGCCGGAGATCGCGTCGGACTTCACCAGCTTCTGGCCCTGTCCGGGCGAGAAGGGCCCGAGAACGAAGATCTCGCCCACTTTGCGGCGTTCCTCGATCGCACGGCCGGCGCCGATCGGGCCCTGGCTGCCGAAGGCGAGGAAGCCTTTGAGGTTCGGATGAGCGGAGATCAGGTCAAGCGCCGTCGAGCGGCTCTTGTCGACATCCTCGGCAACGCCGTAGCGCTCGCCGACCAGGGTCATCTCCGGGTAGTTCTTCTTGATATAGGCGATCGCCGCATCAGCCCAGGCATTGTGCAGCGGCACGGTCAGCGAGCCGACGAAGACCGCATACTCGCCCTTGCCGCCCATCTTCTCAGCCAGCAGCTTGCCGTGCGCCTCGCCGAAGCCCTGGGACGAGGCAAGCTCGAAGTCCCAGTCGGCCCCCTTTTGGTTCGGCGATTCGTGGGTGATGACGATGATGCCCTTCTCCTTCGCCTTGGTGAGGACCGGCTCCAGCACCTTGGCATCGTTAGGCACGACGCCGATGACTTTGACGCCCTGGGCGATCAGATCCTCGATGGCGCGAACCTGCAGGGCCGGGTCGGCGCTCGTCGGACCGACCATGAAGGCGTCGAGGCCGAGCTTCTGGCCGCGCTCCTTGATGCCCATTTCCATGGCGTTGAACCACGGAATGCCGCCGATCTTGACGACTACGCCGACCTTCGGCGCATCCTGCGCCGCGACGGAAAAGGCACCGGCGAGCGAAAGCGAAGCCGCCAGAGCGGCAGCAAGAAATGTCTTGATCATGTCTCTCCTCCACAGGTTCCCGCAACGGGAACTCTCCCGGGCGCTTGCGCGCCGGCCTCCAGTTTCAATCCTCCTTGACGAGAAGCGAGTTTCCCGCCGCTGACCGTCGCCTCCTCAGGCGACCCACGCCGTGCGCAATCGATATTTCTTGTTTGCACAATCGATGGTGCAGAGACTATCCTGCAGACTTAATCTTTCGTCAAGCGGAAATCGGCTCTAAGAGATTCGAGGGGGCTCAGATGGCGAACAGCGGCAAGAAGAAGGCGACGATCTACGATCTCTCGGTGCTCTCGGGCAGCTCGCCTTCGACGGTGAGCGCCGTGCTGAACGGCACCTGGCGCAAGCGGCGCATCAAGGAAAGCACCGCCGAGCTCATTCGCAGCCTCGCCGAGACCCACCAGTATACCGCCAACCGCCAGGCGCGCGGTTTGCGCAGCTCGCGCTCGGGCCTCGTCGGGTTGCTCCTGCCGGTGCACGACAACCGTTACTTCTCCTCGCTCGCCCAGACCTTCGAGGCGCATGTGCGCAGCAAGGGCCAGTGCCCGATCGTCGTCAGCGCCAGCCGCGACCCGGAGGAGGAGCGCAAGACCGCCGAGACGCTGATCTCCTATTCGATCGACGAATTGTTCATCTGCGGCGCGACGGATCCGGACGGGGTTCACGAGGTCTGCGAAGCGGCCGGCCTGAAGCACATCAATATCGACCTGCCGGGCACGAAGGTCCCGTCCGTCATCAGCGACAATTTCGAAGGCGGCCGGCTGCTGACCGAGGCGATCATCCGCCACTTTCCCGCCGACCGGCCGCTCCAGCCGCGCGATCTCTACCTTTTCGGCGGCCGCAACGACCATGCGAGCCATGAGCGGATCCGCGGCTTCCGCGCCGTGAAAAAGGAACTCCTCGGCGACGATCCGGACGAATGCATCCAGCCGACCGGCTATGCCGCGAACAATGCGCGGAAGGCCTTCGACGCCTTCTACGCCCGGCACGGCAAGCTGCCGCGCGGCCTCTTCGTCAATTCGTCGATCAACTTCGAAGGCCTGTTGCGCTTCATGGCCGAGCATCCGCATAACAATTTCATCGACCTCGTCGTCGGCTGTTACGACTACGACCCTTTCGCCTCGTTTCTCCCTTTTCCCGTCATCATGATCCGGCAGGATGTTGAAGGAATGATCGCCAAGGCCTTCGAGGTGATCGAACAACCCCGGGCGGCGGCGCGCATCCATCTGGTGGAGCCGGTGCTCGTGCCGCCGAGGACGGCACTGACCGGGCCGCTCGATGCTCTGAAGGACATCGATCTGCCGCGGGGAGCACCTTAAATATTCTCTGTACATTAGCTGCCTTGCAATGTATTTTTCTGTAATGGACATTACAGACAAAAAAATCATTGGAATCCTAGCCAACGACGCTCGTGCCTCGCTGACGGACATCGGCGCCGCGGTGGACCTTTCGCCCTCGGCGGTCAACGAACGCATCCGCCGCCTGGTGACGAGCGGCGTCATCCGCCGCTTCACGCTCGAGGTCGATCACCGGATCCTCGGCTTCGACGTGCTTGCCTTCGTCTGGATCGCGCTGGCGACCGATGCCGACGAGAGCGAGTTTCGCAGCTTCATCGCCTCCCACCCGGCGGTTGCCGAGTGCCATCACGTGACCGGCGCCTGGTCCTACTGCGCCAAGGTGCGCATGCCGACGCTCGGCGACATCGAACCGTTTCTAGCGGAACTGAAGGCGCGCCGCTATCTCGCCCGCAGCGAGACTGTCCTGGCGCTCTCCACCGCCACGGAACGTCCGGTCACCTTGCCCGCGGGCGACGAGGCGAAGCGAGTGAGATCATGACCCTGTTCCTCTTCGCGAAGGGGCTGCTCCTCGGCCTTGCCATTGCTGCACCGCTCGGCCCGATCGGCGCGCTGTGCATCAGCCGTACGCTCGAGCGCGGCTTCTGGGCCGGCGTCGCCGGCGGTCTCGGCACGGCGCTGGCCGATGCAACCTATGCGATGATGGCGGCTGCCGGCTTTGCGGCCTTTGCGACGTTTCTCGCGACGCTTTCGGTGCCGCTCGGCGTCTTCGGCGGTGTCTTCATGCTCTGGCTCGGCTGGCGAGGATTGACGCCGCGGCCGATGGCGGCGGCGGCCGAGATCGGTGCACGCGATCTGCTGCACACCACCACCGCGACCTTCCTGCTGACGATGGCGAACCCGACCACGATCCTGACCTTCGCGGCGATCTTTGCGGGCCTCGGGCTTGCCGCCGTCGGCGATGGAGGGAGCGCCGCGATCCTGGTCGCCGGTGTCTTCCTCGGATCGCTCGGCTGGTGGTGCCTCCTGAGCGGCGGCGTCGCCCTTGCCAAGACCCGGCTGCCCGACGGTTTTTCCGCCTGGACCTCGCGTCTTTCCGGATTTCTCCTCATCGCTTTCGGCTTCGCCGCCCTTGCCTCGGCAGCGTCCGGCCTTGCAGGGTAGCGATTCATTTCGCAGCGACACGCGGCCAATACTCCTCCTTGCCGCAAAAGCGCCGTTTCAACCATAGAATTTAGCGCGCAGTGATTGCATCCGCTCGCTTATGCGAGCAGACTTACATATAACTGTAGTGAGAGATCGCGAGGAGAATCGTTTAATGAAGAAGAATCCAAATCCGATCGATACCTTCGTTGGTTCGCGGGTCAGAATGCGCAGATTGATGGTCGGAATGAGCCAGGAAAAACTCGCCGACGGCCTCGGGATCACATTCCAGCAGGTGCAGAAATACGAGAAGGGCACGAACCGCATCGGCGCGAGCCGGTTGCAGGCGATCGCCGATATTCTCGGCGTGCATCCGAGCTTCTTCTTCCAGCAGGACGAGAAGCCAGAGGCGCGAGAAACTGCGGCCGATGTGCATGAGTCGCACGAAATCTCTTCCTTTGTCGCCTCCAAGGAGGGGATCGCGCTCAACAGGGCATTCCTGAAGATCGCCGATCCGGTCTTGCGGAAGAAGATCATCGCCCTCGTCGCCGCCATGGCAAATTCCGGCGAGGCGGAACAGTCGGCCGTGCCGTCGGCGGCCCGCCATGCCGAACCCTTGCACAGCTAAGACCTGCAGCGCCGCGCGTCCTATCAGGCGCGCAACGGCTGCTGCAGCGCTTTGGACTGCTGCATGAAAATCCTATTCGTCGGCCCGACCGTCCCCGATGCGGCCAGAATTGCCGGCGACGCACTGGCCGTCCGGCCGCCCGCCACGCAGGGCGATCTCGTCCGCGCCGTCAACGAAGGGGCCACGGCCATCGGCCTGATCGACGGGAATTTCGAATATGTCGCTCCCGTCTGGCACAAGGAAATACTATTCGCCCTCTCTCAGGGTGTCGCAGTCCTCGGCGCCGCCAGCATGGGCGCCCTGCGGGCGGCCGAATGCGCCCCCTTCGGCATGGTCGGGATCGGTGCCGTTTTTCGCCAGTATATCGACGGCGAGACGGTGGACGACTCGGACGTGGCACTGCTGCATGCACCACGGGAACTCGGCTATGCGCCGCTTACGGTGCCGCTCGTCAATCTGCGTGCGACGCTGCGCCACCTCACGGAGCAGAATCTGTTATCGCACTCGGATGCGGCGCGCACCGCCGATGCGGCGGCAAGCCTGTTCTACAAGGAACGGAGCTGGGCCGCGATCTTTGCCCGCGCGGGCTTTGCGTCCGGAACCGATGCGGTGATGCTGCGCGCCAACTATGTCGACCAGAAGCGCATCGATGCACTCGAGCTTCTTGAAGCGCTGCAACGGATGCCGGCGGAAAGACGTGCGGCTCCGCGAGACTGGAATTTCAACGCAACCAGTCTCTGGACGACGATGCTGAGCCGGCTGCCTCCGTTCACCGAAATGGCGGATGTCTGAACGGCAGTGCGCTTTGGCTGATCGAATAGCTCGCCTCCATGGCTTCTCCATTGTGTTCTGCCACAGCCCATGGAATGTGATCGGGCTGGGAGAGAAGGCGCGAGTCGAATAATGGCAGAAGGCGAGGCAGACGGTCGCATAGCGGAACTTGTCGAGAACATTCTCGCCGAGACGCCCCTGAAGGCCGCCGGCTTCATCGTGACGATCTATGGAGACGTCGTGGAGCCCCGCGGCGGCGTCGTTTGGATCGGCAATCTGATCGACACCTGCGCCGCGGTCGGCATCAGCGAAACGCTGGTGCGAACCGCCGTCTCGCGGCTGGTCGCGGCCGGGCAGTTGCTCGGCGAGAGAGAAGGACGGCGCAGCTACTATCGCCTTTCGAAAGCAGCCGGCAGCGCATTCGCTGCCGCGGCACGGATCATTTTCGGCAGCGCGCAGGCGGAAAGCTGGCAACTGGTGCATCTGAGCGGCGCCCGGGCCGAGGAAAGGATGCAGGCCCTCGAGCGCGCCGGCTACGCACGGCTAGACCCGCGCCTCGCCATCGGGCCTGCGAGAGAGAGGCCGGGATCGGCCGACGCCCTGGTGCTGCGCGCCGACTCGCCCGATTCGAAGGCGCTCGCCGCCTTTGTCCAGACCTATTGGGACCTCGCACCGCACGCTGCCGCCTATCGCCGATTCATCGACCAGTTCGCACCGGTGGTCCTTCTTGCGCAGAGCCTAGCGCCGGCCGCGGCGCTAACGATGCGGCTGCTTCTGATCCACCGGTTCCGCACCGTCCTGTTGCATGACCCCCGCCTGCCTGCTGCCGCATTGCCCGAGGATTGGCCCGGCATGGAGGCACGCCGCCTATTCGCCGCGCTTTACCGGCTCCTGTCGCCCTTAGCCGACGCCCATATCGGGCGGACCTTCGTCAGCGGGTTCGGTCCGCTCCCCGACGTCACCGAGGAGACTAAAAGGCGCCTTGCCCTGCTCGAAGCACAGGCTGCTTAGCTGCAGGCCACTACACCGGAACGGCGGTCGAGTATTTCACGCTCTTCAGGGCGAAATGCGAGGACGAGTTCGCCACCGCGTCATGCGTCAGGATGCCGTGCATCAGCAATCGCTCGTAATCGGCAACGTCCGCCACGACGACGCGCAAGAGATAGTCCCACTCGCCCGACATCGAATAGCATTCCAGCACTTCTTCGTGGCTCTCGACGAAGCGTTCGAAGCTTCGGCGGGCGACCAGGTCGTGCGACTTCATCCGCACATGACAGAAGACGTTCAGACCACGCCCGACCAGGTCCGGATTGACGAGCCGAACGGCCTTTCCGAGCACGCCGGCCGTATCGAGCGCCTTGATCCGCCGCCAGCAGGAGGCCGGCGAGGCACCCACCGCCTCGGCCAGCGCAGCGTGGCTGATATCGGCCTGTTCCTGGAGGATTCTCAGGATCTTTCGGTCGACCGTATCGAGATTGAACGTGCTCATCATAATTCTTTCGAAAATGAAACAGGTTCATCAATGGATATCGAAAATGCTGCAAGATTGAAACCGATTTGCGCCCGAGGCGAGCTACTCTTCCAGTGAGGAACCTGGAGGAGATAAGGCAATGGGACAGGCTGCACTCAAACCGGACCGCCGGAACGCACCGGACGAGAGCATCGCCTGGAAGCGGGTGGTGCATCTCACGCTTCTGTCCCGCGAACTCGACGAGATGGAGGAGAAACGCCTCGTCCCTGAGAAGAAGGTCCTCTATCAGTTTTCGGCCCGCGGCCATGACATGGCGCAGATCCTGCTGGGGCTGAAGCTCACGGGTAAGCATGACGCAGCCTGCGGCTATTACCGTTCCCGCCCACTGCTGCTGTCGCTCGGCGTCGATCCGGCCGACGCGCTCGGCTCGGCCATGGCGCGCGCCGGCGGCTATTCCGACGGCCGCGACATCGGCGTCGTCTTCAACTATCCCAATCCGAACGGCGCCTCGGCGCTGCCGATGTGCGGCGGCGTCGGATCGCAATACACGCCGACGGCCGGATGGGCGCAGGCGATCGCCTATTTCAGAAAGCACCTCAAAAACCGGGATTACGACCGCGACATCGCCGTCGTCCTCGGCGGCGACGCTTCGGTCGCCTCCAACGGCTTCTGGTCGGCGCTGACGGTCGCCACGACGCAGAGCCTGCCGATGCTCTTTTATATCGAAGACAACGGCTTCGGCATTTCGGTCCCCTCGACCTTGCAGACACCCGAGGGCAACATCGCCGCCAATCTCGCGGCCTGGAAAAACCTCACCATTCTCGATGGCGACGGCTCTGATCCGGAGGAGGCCGCACGGCTCACCGGAGGCGCCGTGGACCTCGTTCGCGACGAACGCCGGCCCGTCCTGCTGCGCCTGCGGGTGCCCCGCCTCGAGGGACACAGCTTCCAGGACACGCAGGCCTACAAGAGCGAAGAGCTCATCAGAAGCGAATGGGCGCGCGACCCGTTGCCGCGGCTGAAGGACTATCTGGTTCCTGCCGTCTTGAGCGAAAGGGAATGGGAAGAGGTCGCCGGCGCTGCCAGGGCGGCGGCCGAACAGGCACGCCTGGAGGCCGAGTCGCGGCCGGTCGCCGATCCCGCAACGCTGACCCGCAATGTCTTCTTCGAGGGCGAGATGCAGGCGATGGGCGGCCAGCACTGTAGCGGTTACCAACCACCCGCAGCGACCGACACGCCGACGGGCGACGGCCAGCGGATCAACATGGTGACCGCAATCCGGCGGACGCTCGACCTCGAAATGTCGATCAATGACAAGGTCATCCTGTTCGGCGAGGATATCGGCCCCAAGGGCGGCGTCCATGCCGTGACCCTCGGATTGCAGGAGAAATACGGCGCGGCCCGCGTGTTCGACACCTCGCTTTCGGAGGAAGGCATCGTCGGCCGCGCCGTCGGAATGGCGCTCGCCGGCCTCGTGCCCGTTCCCGAAATCCAGTTCCGCAAATATGCGGAACCGGCGATGGAACAGATCAATGATTGCGGCACGGTCCGCTGGCGCACGAACAACCGCTTCGCCGCCCCGATCGTCCTGCGCATGCCGGGCGGCTTCTTCAAATGCGGCGACCCGTGGCACAGCCAGACGAACGAGGTCGCCTTCGTCCACCAGCCGGGCTGGAAGGTCGCCGTTCCCTCCAACGCCGAGGATGCCGTCGGGCTCCTCAGAACGTCGTTGCGCGGCAACGACCCGGTGATCTTCTTCGAGCACCGCGCCATGCTGGACCATGCCTGGGCGCGCCGCCCCTATCCAGGCGACGCCTTCGCCCTGCCCTTCGGCAAGGCGAAGTTCACGCGCCAAGGCAAAGACGTCACGATCGTCACCTGGGGCGCGATGGTGCACCGCTGCGAGGAGGCGGCAGAGGGGATTTCCGCCGACGTCATCGACCTCAGGACATTGATGCCCTGGGACCGCGACGCGGTGCTTTCCTCGGTCCGCCGCACCCGCCGCTGCCTGATCGTTCACGAGGATCTCGGCACTGCCGGTTTCGGTGCCGAAATCGCCGCGGCCGTCGCCGACGAAGCCTTCATCGATCTCGACGCTCCGGTCTCGCGGCTCACCATGCCGGATATTCCAAGTCCCCATAATCCGGTCCTGCTCGACTGGGCGGTCCCCTCGACGGAACGGATCCGCCGGAAAATCACCGACCTGCTGGAGTATTGAGCATGGGCGACCTCATCGACATCAACGCCCCCATCGAGCAGGAGGGGACGAAGGCCGTAGTCCGCAACTGGCTCAAGAAAATCGGCGAAAGCGTGAAGTCGGGCGACCCGCTGGTCGAGCTCGAAACCGACAAGGTGACCCAGGAAGTCCCCGCCCCGGCCGACGGCATTCTCACGCAAATCCTGATGGAGAACGGCGACGATGCCGTGCCCGGCGCCGTTCTCGGCCGGATCGGCAGCGAAACACTCGGTCGTGAGCAGGTCGCCGTGCCGGCGCAGGGGTCGGCCCTGAGGACGCCCGGCGATGCGGGGGCACCGCATTTCTCTCCCGCCGTACGCCACGCGGCCGAGGAATACGGGATCGATCCGACGACCATTGCCGGCACCGGCCGGGACGGCCGCGTCACCCGCGCGGACATGGACAGGGCCTTCGCGCAAAGGCCGGAAGGCCGCGCTCCGGTGCCCGAGGCGAGGCCCACCCAACCGCCACCGCGGATGGAACCGGCGGAAAAGGCCACCTTGCTGCGTTCGCGAAAGATAGCGCACAGCGGCATGCGCAATTCGATCGCCGCGCATATGCTCTCGTCGGTGACCACCGCGCCGCACGTGACCGCCGTCTTCGAAGCCGATTTCTCGGCGGTCATGCGCCACCGGGATGTGCACAAAGCGAAGCTGGGGGCGGAGGGCATCACTCTCTCCTATACCGCCTATATCGTTTCCGCCTGCGTGGCGGCGATGCGCGCCGTCCCAGAAGTCAACAGCCGCTGGCACGAGGATGCGCTCGAAGTTTTCGACGACATCAACATCGGCGTCGGAACCGCGCTCGGCGACAAGGGACTGATCGTGCCGGTGATCCACCAGGCCCAGGATCTCCCCTTCGCCGGGATTGCGGCGAAGCTGCAGGACCTAACTGCCCGGGCACGGGCAAACGCCCTCGGCCCCGACGACGTTAGGGGTGGCACCTTCACCATTTCGAACCATGGCGTATCGGGCTCCTTGCTTGCGACACCGATCATCATCAACCAGCCGCAATCGGCGATCCTCGGGATTGGAAAACTCGAGAAGCGGGTCGTTGTGCGCGAGATCGACGGCGTCGACACGATCCAGGTGCGGCCGATGGCCTATGTGTCGCTGACCATCGACCACCGGGCGCTCGACGGCCATCAGACGAATATGTGGCTCACCCATTTTGTCCAGGCCTTAGAGACCTGGCCCCATGAACGAATGTAATAAATGCTGACGTGCGGGTCATAGGCGGACCCGATGATGAGCCATCAACGGCGGCAGCCCGCCAGCGGCAGCACCAGCTAGCGCGAAGCGTCCGTCTTCTCGAGCTTCGGCACCGTCCAATAGCGGCCGTCACCGGAATGGCGCTCCGCGGCCCAGAGCGGTCCCAGCCAGATGAGCAACAGACCGGCCGCCAGCGGTAAAGCCAAAACCGTAACGAACAGGACAGCTTGCATAGCAACATTTCCCATGCTCTGCAGCCGTCATCCTTGCTGACGGCTGCAACTTACAACCGGTCGGGTCTGCGAAAAGTTCCCATTGAGGTCGGCGCGGCTGTGCCCGCCAATCTTAGATGTAGGTCGGGAGTCGGGACCCAGCGAAACGACGCGGTTGCCCGCCGCCCCCGCCCACCATCAAAGATGGAAGTTACGGCCCATTTTTTGCGCAGCCATGTGTGCATGATGGGGCATTTAGCCCTAAATTTGAGCAATTCGATAATCCGCAAATTATTTAGGCACAGACATATTGCGAAAGTTGCTGCACTGCATCATGATGCAGCATGTCGCATCAAGATCTGACCATCCTAGTCATTGACGAGAACGCCATTCGCGCCTCGATCATCGAGGAAGGTCTGCGCGAAGCGGGCCACCGCAATGTTACAGTCATCCATGAAGTCCATGGGGTGGCGCGGATCATCGAGACGCTGCAGCCCGATGTGATCGTCATCGATATCGAGAATCCCAACCGGGACATGATGGAACACCTCTTCCAGCTGACGCGCACCGTTGGCCGGCCGATCGCCATGTTCGTCGACCGCTCCGACACGGCCTCGATCGAGGCAGCGGTCGAGGCGGGCGTCTCGGCCTACGTGATCGACGGGCTGAGAAAGGAGCGGGTCAAACCGATCCTCGACATGGCCGTCAGCCGCTTCAACGCCTTCAGCCGGCTGCAGCGCGAGCTTGCCGAGGCGAAATCGGCGCTCGAGGAGCGCAAGCTCGTCGAACGCGCCAAGGGCATTCTCATGAAAATGCGAGGGCTTTCCGAGGAGGAGGCCTTCACGCTGCTTCGCCAGACCGCGATGAACGAGAAAAAGAAGATTTCGGAAATCGCGCAAAGCGTGGTGACCGCCGCCGGATTGCTGATTCGATGAGGGACGGACGCCACGCGCATCGAGCAGCGCGTCGGGAGAGACCGGAGTGAATGCATTGACGAATATCGACGAGTCCAAGGCGAGCAAGCTCGCCGCCGGCGAGGCCCTGCCCGTTCCGTCCATCGTGGCAGCAGAAGGGTCGCGCACCGTGCGCGCCGGCTTCATTCCGCTCGTCGATGCGGCCGTGCTGATCGCCGCAGCCGAGTTCGGCTTCGCGCAAAAGCAAGGCATCACCCTCGATCTGGTGAAGGATGTCTCCTGGGCGAATGTGCGCGACCGGCTGGCCTTTCGTCAGTTCGACGTCGCGCACATGCTCGCGCCCATGCCGATCGCGGCGATGCTCGGCCTCGGCTCCAACCCGTCGCCGACGATCACGCCCATTTCGCTCGGGCGCGGCGGCAATGCGATCACCCTGTCGACGCGGCTCTATGCCGAGATGAGGAGGGAGGGCGAACTCTACGCGAGCGACAACGCTCTGGCCAATGCGCAAGCCCTGGCGGCGGTGATCCGTCGCGACCGGGCCGCCGGTCGTCCGCCGCTGACGCTTGGCGTCACTTATCCGTTTTCCTCGCATAATTACGAGTTCCGCTATTGGCTTGCCGCAGGCGGCGTCGATCCGGACCGCGACGTCAAGCTCGTCGTCGTACCGCCGCCGATGACATCCGACGCGCTGGCGGCCGGGGCGATCGACGGCTTTTGCGTCGGCGCTCCCTGGAACATGGTGGCCTCGGAACGCGGCGTCGGCCGCATCGTTGCGACCAAGCAGGACATCTGGCCGTCGGCGCCGGAAAAGGTGATCGGCATGCGGCCCGACTGGGCCGAGGCCAATCCAGAGACCGTTTCGCGACTGCTCGTCGCGCTCGATGCCGCCGCCCGCTGGTGCGACGCGGCGGAGAACCGCGCGGCTCTTGCAGAGGTCCTTTCCGCGCAGCGCTACGTCGCCGCCCCCGTCGATATCCTGCGACGGGTGCTGGCCGGTCAATTCACCATCGATCCCGAAGGTAACCAGCGGGTGGTCGACGACTATTTCGTCTTCCACGCCGGCTCGGCCAATTTCCCCCGCCCGAGCCAGGCGCTCTGGACCTACAGCCAAATGGTCCGCTGGGGACAGGCGGCTTTGTCCCCCGAGGGGCTGGAGGCGAGCGTTTCCGCCTACCGGCCCGACCTCTACCGCCGCGCGCTCGGACAAGCGGCCCCGCCGGCGGAGACCGATATTGTCCTCGAAGGCGCAATGCCCGGCGACGGCTTCATGGATGGACACGTCTTCGACCCCAAGCGGATCGGGGAATATATCGAGAGCTTCCCAGTGAAGGCGGCGGGGCTTCCCCCCGCCTCGCTCGACGACGTCTGAGCGATAAGCTGCTCGTTTCAACGGCAGAGGCTTCCCTTGAATGCCGCATCGCACAAAAATTAATCACAACACACCGTGTTTATTTATTGGGCAGACCTGCCGCGTTAGAAATTCCATTGCGAATTCAATTAGATAAGCGAATAATCCGAAACTGGCACGACGTTTGCTTTTGTAAAATTGCTTTAGTCAACGGCGATTGAAAGCGAGCTCGGGCGCCGCCAGCGCCCGTCAAAGACACCGACGTCGCAAGGCTTTGCCTCCAAGGGGATTTCTTCCAGGTCCCGGAGCGCAAATGTCCAAGCGGCGTTTTTTTGTGCCGGTCCCGGACCGGCCGGCAAATTTTGAGGAAACGTGCACATGACCAGGACCTCGATGGGCGGGCCACTCCGCCGCAGTCCCCCGAAGACAGCCGCAACGGGCGCGTCAAACCGCGCCTATCTGCGGGACCGGGTTTTGGCCATCCATCCGATCCTCAATCGAACCCACCTGAACTGTCGCGAAGTCGTGCTCTCTCTCGCCGAGCGACGCCACTTCGTCGAAGCTGCGGAGTAATTACCCAATGGCTGAAAGCACCCTTGAAAAACTCGTCATCATCGGCAACGGCATGGCGCCGGGCCGGATGCTGGAAGAGCTCTTCGAAAAGGCGCCCGGGCGCTATCAAGTGACGATCTTCAACGCCGAGCCGCGTGTCAATTACGACCGCATCATGCTCTCGCCGGTACTGTCCGGCGAGAAGGACTACGAAGAGATCATCATCCATGGCGACGGATGGTACATCAAGCACGGCATCACACTTTACAAGGGTCACAAGATCGTCGCGATCGACCGTTCCGCCAAGACCGTGACGTCGGATCACGGCGTCACCGAAAGCTACGACAAGTTGGTGATCGCCACCGGTTCGGTGCCCTTCATCATTCCAGTACCGGGAAAAGACCTGCAAGGCGTCATCACCTATCGCGACCTCGATGACGTGCAGGCGATGCTGCTCGCCGCCCAGTCGCGCGAGAAGGCGGTGGTCATCGGCGGCGGTCTGCTCGGCCTCGAAGCGGCCGCCGGCCTCAAGGCCCGCGGTATGGAGGTCACCGTCCTCCACGTCATGCCGACGCTGATGGAACGCCAGCTCGATCCGGCCGCCGGCTATCTCTTGCAGAAGGCGGTCGAAGAGCGCGGCATCAAGGTCCTGACCAAGGCGAACACCAAGCGGATCATCGGCGAAACCAGGGTCGAGGGCATCGAGCTCGAGGACGGCCGGATCATTCCGGCAACGCTGGTCGTGATGGCCGTCGGCATTCGGCCGAATGCTGGCCTCGCCAAGGATGCGGGGCTTGCGGTCAACCGCGGCATCGTCGTCGACGCCGGTATGCAGACTTCCGACGGCGACATCATGGCGCTCGGCGAGTGCGCCGAAGTCGGTGGAATGGTTTACGGCCTCGTGGCGCCGCTCTATGAGATGGCGCGGGTTGCCGCCTCCCACCTCGCCGGGGACCGCAAGGCCGCCTTCGTCCACTCGGACACGCCGACCAAGCTCAAGGTGACCGGCATCAATCTCTATTCCGTCGGCGATTTCGCCGATGGCGATGGGCGCGAGGAGATCGTGCTTCGCGATGCCACCGCCGGCATCTACAAGCGGCTGGTGCTCAAGGAGAACCGCATCATCGGTTCGGTTCTCTATGGCGACACCGCGGACGGCGCCTGGTTCAACGACCTGTTGAAGCGCGGCACCGATATCACCGAAATGCGCGACACATTGATCTTCGGCCAGGCCTACCAGGGAGGAGCCCCTCTGGACCCTACGGCGGCCGTTGCAGCCTTGCCGGATGATGCGGAAATCTGCGGCTGCAACGGCGTGTGCAAGGGCAAGATCGTTTCGACGATCACCGGCAAGGGCCTGACCTCGCTCGACGAGGTTCGCGCCCACACCAAGGCATCCGCCTCCTGCGGCTCCTGCACCGGACTTGTCGAGCAGTTGATGTCGCTCACGCTTGGCGAGAGCTACAACCCGGCCGCCGTGCAGCCGATGTGCAACTGCACCGAGCTCGGCCATGACGACGTGCGCCGGCTGATCAAGGCGAAGGGGTTGAAGACCATTCCGGCCGTCATGCAGGAGCTCGAGTGGAAGACATCCTGCGGCTGCGCCAAATGTCGGCCGGCCCTCAACTACTACCTCGTCTGCGATTGGCCGGACGAATATGCCGACGACTACCAGTCGCGTTTCATCAATGAGCGCGTCCACGCTAATATCCAGAAGGACGGCACCTATTCGGTCGTGCCGCGCATGTGGGGCGGCGTCACCAGCTCCAACGAACTGCGCGCCATCGCCGATGTAGTCGACAAGTTCAATGTCCCGCTGGTCAAGGTCACCGGCGGCCAGCGCATCGACCTGCTGGGCATCGAGAAGGAGGACCTGCCGGCCGTCTGGGCCGATCTCGGCAAGGCGGGCTTCGTCTCCGGCCAGGCCTATGCCAAGGGCTTGCGAACGGTGAAGACCTGCGTCGGCTCGCAATGGTGTCGCTTCGGCACCCAGGATTCGACCGGCCTCGGGATCCGCATCGAAAAGTTCATGTGGGGCTCGTGGACACCGGCCAAGCTGAAGATGGCTGTCTCCGGCTGCCCGCGCAACTGCGCCGAGGCGACCTGCAAGGACATCGGAGTCATCTGCGTCGACTCCGGCTTCGAAATCCACTTTGCCGGTGCCGCCGGTCTCGACATCAAGGGCACCGAGGTTCTGGGGCTCGTCAAGACCGAAGACGAGGCGCTCGAGCATATCGTCGCGCTGACGCAGATGTACCGCGAACAGGCCCGTTACCTGGAGCGCATCTACAAGTGGGCAAAGCGCATCGGCCTCGACGAAATCCGCCGGCAGATCATGGACGATGCGGAGAAGCGCAAGGGCTACTACGACCGCTTTGTCTTCAGCCAGAAATTTGCACAGGTCGATCCCTGGTCGGAACGGGTCTCCGGCAAGGACAAGCACGAGTTCCGGCCGATGGCGACGGTCGGGTTCAACCAGGCAGCGGAATGAGGTGAGGACAATGAACTGGATAGCTATTGGCGACATCAGCGACATTCCGCTTCGCGGCGCCCGTTGCGTCAAGACGCCGATCGGCAAGATCGCTGTCTTCCGGACCGCCGAGAACGAGGTCTTTGCGATCGAGGATCACTGCCCCCACAAGGGCGGCCCGCTCAGCCAGGGCATCGTCCATGGCAACGCGGTCACCTGCCCGCTGCACAACTGGGTGATTTCGCTGGAGACCGGCAAGGCGCTCGGCGCCGACGAAGGCGCGGTGCGCACCATACCGGTCAGGAATGACAATGGCGCGCTCTCCATCGCGCTCGAGAACCTGGCACTGGCAGCGGCGGAGTAGGCATGGCGTGCGAGGTCAAGACCACCTGTCCCTATTGCGGCGTCGGCTGCGGCGTCATCGCCCGCGTGGGCGAGGACGGTGCGGTCAGCGTCAAGGGCGATCCCGAGCACCCGGCCAATTTCGGCCGGCTCTGCTCGAAGGGATTGGCGCTGGCCGAAACTCTCGATCTCGACGGTCGCCTGCTCCATCCGGAAGTCGGCGGCCGCCGGGCTGGCTGGGACGAAGCGCTTGACCTCGTCGCCGAACGGTTTTCCCAAAGCATCGCCGAACACGGGCCGGATTCGGTGGCCTTTTATGTCTCGGGGCAATTGCTGACCGAGGACTACTACCTCGCCAACAAGCTGATGAAGGGCTTCATCGGCTCGGCCAATATCGACACCAATTCGCGCCTCTGCATGTCCTCTTCGGTCGCCGGCCACCGGCGCGCCTTCGGCGCCGATACGGTACCGGGCACCTATGAAGACATCGAGCTTGCCGACCTCGTCATCCTGACGGGCTCCAACATGGCCTGGTGCCATCCGGTCCTCTACCAGCGCCTTTCGGCAGCGAAGGCCAACCGCCCGAAAATGAAGGTCGTGGTCATCGACCCGCGTCGGACGATGACGGCCGACATCGCCGACATGCATCTGGCGATCGCGCCCGACGGCGACACGGCGCTCTTCAACGGGCTGCTTGCGCATCTGGCAGAGAGCGGCGCCATCGATCGGGACTATGTGTCCGCCCACACGCAAGGCTTCGCCGAGGCCCTTCAGGCCGCGTCGGCACTCGATCTCCCTGCGCTGTCGGCGGCGACGGGCCTCACGCCCAAGCAGTTGCGCGACTTTTTCCGGCTGTTCGAAACGACGGAGAGGGTCGTCACCTGCTACAGCCAGGGCGTCAACCAGTCCTCCGCCGGGACCGACAAGGTGAACGCCATCCTCAACTGCCATCTGGCGACCGGCCGCATCGGCCGCCCTGGCATGGGCCCCTTCTCGCTGACCGGCCAGCCGAATGCGATGGGCGGCCGCGAAGTCGGCGGACTGGCGAACATGCTTGCTGCCCATTTGGATATCGACAAGGCGGTTGACCGCGATCTGGTGCGCCGCTTCTGGGGAGCGCCGAGCATCGCCGCGAAGCAGGGCCTCAAGGCGGTGGACATGTTCCGCGCCGTTGCCGATGGCAGGATCAAGGCGCTGTGGATCATGGCTACGAATCCGGTCGTTTCCATGCCCGACGCCGACGCCGTCGAGGCGGCGATCAAGGCCTGTCCCTTCGTCGTCGTCTCGGAGATGCAGCGGCAGACCGATACGGCCCGCCACGCCCAGGTCCTGCTCCCCTCGCTCGGCTGGGGCGAGAAGGACGGCACGGTGACCAATTCCGAGCGGCGCATCTCGCGCCAGCGCGCCTTTCTTCCGGTACCGGGCGAAGCGCGGGCCGACTGGTGGCAACTCGCCGAGGTCGCGCGGCGGATGGGCTTTGACGAGGCCTTCAGCCATTCGTCGCAATCCGAGATCTTCGCCGAGCACGCCGCACTTTCCGGCTTCGAAAACGATGGGCGCCGCGATTTCGACATCAGCGCCCACGCGGCGATCGACCGGGCGACCTATGACGAGCTCAGGCCCTTCCAATGGCCGCAGCCGAAAGGAAGCGCGCCTCAGGTCAAGCGCTTCTTCGCCAAGGGCGGCTTCTATCATCCGGATGGCCGCGCCCGCTTCATCGCCGTTCAGGCGCCGCAGGCGCGCCGCGCCAACGAGGCCTTCCCTTCGACCCTCAACACCGGCCGGGTGCGCGACCACTGGCACACGATGACCCGTACCGGCAAGAGCGCCCGGCTATCGAGCCATCTCGCCGAGCCCTTCGTGGAAATTCATCCGCGCGACGCGCAGAAGGCCGGCGTCTCCGTCGCCGACCTCGTCATGCTCGAAAGCCGGCATGGCACGGCGATCGTGCGGGCGCTCGTCACCGAACGGCAGGCCGAAGGCAATCTCTTCGTGCCGATGCACTGGAACGATCAGTTCGCCTCGAAGGCGCGGATCGACGCTCTGGTCCCGCCGGTCACCGACCCGGTCTCGGGCCAACCTGCCTCGAAGAACGTCGCTGTTCGGGCGAAGCGTTTCGCCGCAAAAGCCTACGGCTTCGCCGTTTCGGCCGAAAAGCCTGAGCAGTTCGACGCGGCCTACTGGGCGATCGCCAAGGCCGAGGGCGGATGGCGCATGGAACTCGCCTTCACCGGCGCGGACGGCGATTGGATAGGCTGGTGCCGGCAGGCCTTCTCCATTCCCGCCGATATTGACCCGATCGGCTATACGGACCGGACCTCGGGAGAACTCCGCCTTGCCTTCTTCGACGGCGACAGGCTGCTTGCCGCGCTCTTCCTCTCGCCCCGGCCGGTTGCGGTGGCGCGAAACTGGGCGGTTTCGCAGCTTGGCGTTTCGCACGCCAATCTCAGCAAGCGCTTCGCCATGGCCGCCGGCCGCCCCGGTGCCGACAAGCCCGACCCGGGCGCAACCGTCTGTTCCTGCTTCAGCGTCGGCGTCAACCAGATCACCGCCGCGATCCGCGGAGGCTGTCACAGCGTCGAAGCCATTGGCGAGAAGACCAGCGCCGGAACCAATTGCGGTTCCTGCCGCTCCGAAATCAGGGGGATCATCAATGCATGCCTTGCCGCCGCTGCCGAGTGATCGCGCCTCGAAGCCGCAGCGTGTCGCGGCACTGGCGACGCTGCCGCTCTTCTGGACGCTGAAAGGCAAGCGTGTCGTCGTCGCCGGCGGCAGCGACGGCGCCGCCTGGAAGACCGAACTGCTTGCCGCCTGCGGCGCCGAGGTGCACGTCTACGCATCGCATGCGGACCTCGGCGACGGCTTCCACGACCTGCTCGGCCGCGGCGCCGCCGATCGGGACGGCTCCTTCGTGCACCATGATCAGACCTGGCATGACGGGATCTTCGGCGATGCCGCGCTGGCGATCGGCGACTGTGAAGACGACGAGGAGGCCGAAGCCTTCTTCAATGCGGCCCGTGCCGCCGGTGTGCCCGTCAACGTCATTGACAAGCCGCAATTCTGCCAGTTCCAGTTCGGGTCGATCGTCAATCGATCGCCCGTTGTCGTGGCAATCTCGACCGACGGAGCAGCGCCGATCCTGGCGCAGGCGATCCGCCGCCGTATCGAGACGCTGCTGCCGCCGGCGATGAAGCGTTGGGCCGGCGTGGCCCAGGCGATCCGCGAACGGGTGAATGCCCGCCTGCAGCCGGGCGCTCAGCGCCGCACGTTCTGGGAGCGCTTTGTCGATCGGGCTTTCATCGAAACACCGGAGGAGGGTGTGGAGACGCGGCTGATGGCGGAGGTGGATCGTTTGGCGACGCCCCGCCGCGCCGTTGGCCGCGTCACCATCGTCGGCGCCGGACCGGGCGACGCGGAGCTCTTGACGCTGAAGGCGGTCCGCGCCCTGCAGGCCGCCGACGTCATCCTCTACGACGAACGGATCTCCAACGACGTGCTGGAACTCGCTCGGCGCGAGGCCAGGCGCATCCTTGTCAACCAGCGAAGCCGGGATACGGGCGCCGGAGATGGAAGCAACGCGATTGCCGCTCTCGCGAGAGCCGGAAAACGCGTCGTGCAGCTCCAGGCGGGCGATCCGGCAAGCGATGCCGAAACGCGGGAGGCGGCCGCATGGCTCGGCCAACGCGGCATCCCGGTAGAGATCGTCCCCGGCGTCGCCGATCGCCGTCGCGGCGCCTGGGAGAACTGCGATGCGCAGGCGCTCGTCGTCGCGGGCATGGCCGAGCAGGCGCACGAGCGGCTCCGGGTCGCCGGCCATTAGATGGCATGCTAGCGGCGGTTATGGCGGTCTTCCAAACGATCGATGAATGCCGTTTGAGCGGCGTTTATCTTTGCCCGCGCCTCCTCGAGCGTGAACCATTCCGCCCGATCAACTTCGGGGAAGGATTGCATGCGCCCGCTTCCAGGCGGCCACTCTATCTCGAACAGGTTGCTGCGAATGCTGGCGATGTCGAACTCGCTTTCGCCCGCGAAGGCGGTGATCAGCTTGCCGCTTTTCAGGCGCGCCTCGCCGAGCGGCTCCAACGGCCCCGTGACGGCGATGCCGGTCTCCTCGAGGAACTCGCGGCGCGCCGCCGCTTCCGGCTCTTCGCCCCCCTCGTATTCGCCTTTCGGGATCGACCAGGCCCCGAGATCCCGGTTGCTCCAGAAGGGGCCGCCGGGATGAACGAGCAGGACGAGAAGCGCACCGGCTTCGTATCTGTAGAGCAGGATGCCTGCGCTTTTCTTCGGCATGTGCGATCCTCCGATCGATAGTCCGGCGCCCGTTCGGCCTCAGCGGCCGGGGCAGGATACATCGTAGCGGCGGCTTCGGACGAATGTCCGTCGCGCGCACAGAGTTTCAGCCCCGGTCATCTGCCGCGGCGGCACGTCCGGTCATCTCGTCGATGCCGATGCAATAGAAGAGATGCGGCGAAGCGCCGAGCATCTTCTGCGGCGTCGGCTTCAATCCTCCGGGTTCCCACCAGTTGACGTGCTTCTCCAGAAGAGACCAGGCGTGCATGCGTTCGCGTGCCATTGTGGCGTTTCCGGAAGCTACCGATACTGGCCATAGAGGAGCACGCTCTTCCAGCCCTGCGCGCCTATAAACACGTCGATCTGCAGACATGCGGATTGACGCGCATCCACTCGATCTTCCGGCCCGGCATGGAGAAGCTGTAGAGGCGCCGGCCGGCATAGGCATAATGGATCGGAACGACATAGGGCCGGTCGTCCTTTGAACAGGCGAGCCTGGCGAGCCGCCCCGACGTCACGACAGCGATGCACTCCGCTTCACTCATTTCCCTGATGAACATGATGTGAGTCACTTCATCAAGCGATCTAAATGCTTTAGTCTATGGCCGAAGCGCAGACCCGCCTTGACCGGCGTCAAGACGGATGGGTGCCGCGGCGGCGGCCCTGCGCTTCCAAATTGATGCGGATCAACGAATGTGGGGACTGGCCGCCCTAGCTTGGTAGCCAAAGGAGACCGCCAATCCGGGTCGTAGAGGGCGCCGTCACGTCTTCCACGACGCCGATGGTCCTGCTCAATGAGTTTTGTGTGCCGCTGATACAGCGAGATGCTGCAGAAGAGGAGGCTCTGCGATGTCGAAGACAATATCCGACCCTCTTGCATCAGAGACATGGCCACGATGGCCGGTAGGCCCTGAAGGTCGATCGCTGATGCTTTCGATGGCCCGTTTCCAGGCGGACTTCTTGCAGACCGCCTTGCGGGGTCAGATCGAGGCGCTCACCTTCATGCAGAGCCGCAGCGAGCAGCATCTGCAGCTCTGGGAGGAGCTGCTCGCGTCGGACTACGCGCGCGACGGCTTCGATCTCTACTGCGCCTTCTGGCGCAACGCCTTTCAGGACTATTCCGACGAGACGGAGCGGTTCACCCGAATGGGGGCAGAGCTCGCCACCCAGGCGGCAAAGCGCGTCAGCGAGGAGCAGGAAGAACTGACCGAGAAAGTGGCGCGGCAGATGGTGATGTGACGCGCCGGGGGCCTCGCCGGCGCTGCTATTCCGAGGAGCGTCCGGTCTTGGCCGAGAGGATTTCGGCGATTTCCATCGGGAACGGGAAGATGATCGTCGAGTTCTTCTCGCCGGCAATGACATTGAGCGTGCTGAGATAGCGAAGCTGCATGGCCTGCGGCTGGCGGGCGAGGATCTGCGCCGCTTCGAGCAGTTTCGCCGCCGCCTGCTGCTCGCCCTCGGCATTGATGACTTTGGCGCGCCGCTCGCGTTCGGCTTCCGCCTGGCGGGCGATTGCGCGGATCATCGATTCATTGATGTCAACATGTTTGATCTCGACGGTCGCGACCTTGATGCCCCAGGCATCGGTCTGCACGTCGAGAATCTTCTGGATATCGTCGTTCAGCCGGTCGCGCTCCGCCAGCATCTCGTCGAGATCATGCTTGCCGAGCACCGACCGCAAGGTCGTCTGGGCGAGCTGGCTCGTCGCCGCCATGAAATCCTCGACCTGGATCGTCGATTTCTCCGCATCAATCACGCGGAAATAAATGACCGCGCTGACGCGGACTGAGACGTTGTCGTGCGAGATGACGTCCTGGCTCGGCACGTCGAGCACGCGCGTGCGGAGGTCGACGCGCACCATCTGCTGCACGTAAGGAAGGAGCAGGATGAGGCCCGGTCCCTTGACGCCAGTGAAGCGGCCGAGCGTGAAGACGACGCCGCGTTCGTATTCCCGGAGGATCCGGATCGCGTAGGCAATGACGATCAGCAGGACAAACAGCGCCGCGGCGAGCGGGACGAGACTTCCTATGAAGGGCATCAAACTCCTCCTCTTCTGGCTTCCTTTGCCCGGCGCTCGACTTCGAGCGTCAAGCCGTCCCGGCCGACGACCATCACGTCCTCGCCGGGGCCTAGCGGATCGCTGCTCACCGCTCGCCAACGCTCCCCATGGGCGATGACGTAACCGTTGGCGCCTGCCCAGCTATCGACCTTGCCAAAAATACCGATCATCTGCTCGGCTCCGGTGGCGACCTTGTGCCGGCGGGACACGAAGGCGAGGCGGGCGACAATGAGGCTGAAGGCGAGGCTCGCGATCGCCACGCCGCCGAGAACCGGCCAAGACACCTGCAGCCCCGGCACGTCGGTATCGAAGAGGATGGCGGCACCGAGCACGATGGCAACGCCACCGCCGAGCCCGAGCACGCCGAAGGACGGCGCGTGCGCTTCGGCCACCAGCAATGCCACGCCGAGGATGATCAGTCCGATACCGGCATAGCTGACCGGCAGCACGGCGAGAGCATAGAGACCGAGCAGAAGGCAGATGCCGCCGACCGTGCCGGGCAGCACGGTGCCGGGCGACAGAAACTCGAAAATCAAGCCGTAGATGCCGACGAGCATCAGCAGCAGCGCGACATTCGGATCGGTGATCACCGAAAGGAGCCGCGTGCGCCAGTCGGGAAGCACGTCTTCAATTGAGAGCCCAATCGTATCGAGCCGGCTATCGGCCTGGCCGATGCGAACCGTTCGGCCATGGGCCTGCTTCAGCAGGTCCTCGACGGTGGCGGCTGTGAAATCGACGACCTTCTCCCGGACCGCCGCCGCCGAAGAGAGGCTTGCGGCCTCGCGCACGGCCTTTTCCGCCCAATCGACATTGCGATTGCGTAGCTCGGCAAGCCCGCGAATATAGGCCACCGCATCGTTGATCAGCTTTGCCTCGCCGGCGCTTGCCGGGCGTTTCGGAGCGTCGGTCTTGCCTTCCTCGGCAGGCTTGTCCTTGTCGCTTTCCTCGTCGCCGCCGAACAGCCCTCCGCCGATGGCGATCGGTGTCGCGGCGCCGAGATTGGTCCCCGGCGCCATCGCCGCCACGTGGCTCGCGTAAAGGATATAGGTCCCGGCGCTCGCCGCCCTGGCGCCACTCGGCGCAACGAAGCTGGCGACGGCTACGGGCGAATCGAGGATGGCCCGGATGATGGCGCGCATCGAGGTGTCGAGGCCGCCGGGCGTATCCATCTGCAAAACCACCAGTGACACGCCCCGATCCTTCCCACGCTGGAGTCCTCGGATCAAATATTCCGCGGTCGCCGGACTGATCGCGCCGTTGACGTGCAGCACCAATGCGACGCGCTCGGCCGCGGACACCGGTGGGACGGGAGAAGCGAAGGCCGACAAGATGAACAGAACAAGGGTGAGGATTCGGGACATCCGCCGTCAAGCCTCTGGTCGCGCTACGGGCCGAGCGGGAGTATGGATCGGACGCTATCCTACCCGCTCTCTACCTTTCGTCGAAATTCATGGTTTCTAATATAGGTTAGAACGGCAAAAAGCGTAAGGGATCTAGTCTCGATGCTCTGCCGCGAAAGTTGTATCGAGATGAAGCCGCATAGATTTTTGCACCTGCCGGGAACGCATGAGAAGAGGCGGCGACGAGGCAGTCAAGGTCTGTGATTGACTCCGTCCGTTTGATGATGGTATTACGTGAGTAATCGTTAACCCAAGGAACCACCGTGACGATTTCGTTGAGCGACATAGCCGAGCGTGCAGGCGTTTCCGTCAAGACCGTATCGGGTGCTCTTCATGGTGGCTCGGCCCGGATGTCGGAAGAGACGCGGCAGCGGATCAAGGAGATCGCCGAGGAACTCGGCTATGTCACCAATCTCGCCGCACGCAGCATGCGGCAGGGCTGGATGCCGCTGATCGGCGTCGTCGCCGACGAGTTGATCACCTCGCCTTTCGCGACCGAAATCATCCGCGGGCTCGACGGTGCGGCTCGGGCCTCAGAGATGGCCGTCTTCGCGATGACGCTCAGCGGTAGTCGCGACGTTGCTTCGGTGGTGGAGGAAGTCCGCCGCTTCCGCCCGCGGGCGATCGCCTATGCCGCGATGTACCACAAGACCGTCACGCTGCCGGAGGAGTTTGCCGGCACCGTCGGGGTGATGATCAACTGTCGTGAGGCGAGCGACCGCGTCACGTCTCTCGTGCCGGACGAGGTCGGCGCGGCGCATGAGATCACCAGCTACCTGATCGACGCAGGGCGGCGCAACATCGCCTTCATCAACCTGCCGGGCCTGCTCGCCGGCGACCTGCGCGAGATCGGCTTTCGCCAGGCGATGACGGAGGCCGGTCTCGATGGCGCCGGCGCAAGGCTGTTGCCGGCGGTGCGGCGCGCCACCTACAGCGACCGGGCGCCGAGCCTCGTCCACTCCCACGTCACCGAACTGATGCGCGGGCCAGACCGCCCGGATGCAATCCTCTGCGGCAACGACCGGGTTGCGATGGAGGTCTATGCCGCCCTGCGCCGGGTCGGCGCCGAGATCCCGGACGACGTCGCCGTCGCCAGCTTCGACAACCAGGTCGATATCGCCTCGCGCCTCGATCCGCCTTTGACGACCATGGCCCTGCCCCATCGCACGATGGGCCGCATGGCAGCCAACATTCTGCTGACCAATGATGCGGTGCCGGGAGAAGTGCGAAAGTTGCCGTTCCAATTGGTGGAGCGGCTATCCGTATGAATTTACTTGCAGCGTAAAAACCCGTTGAGGAGGAGTGACTATGATGGGTAATCGTTTACTTTCACTACTGGAGGCATCGGCGGCCCTGGGTCTGCTGATGGGCCAGGCCGAAGCCAATACCGTCATCCAGGTGATGCACCAGGGCGATCCCGGCTGGGTCTCGACCTATGGCGACGTCGCCAAGCGTTTCGAGGCGGCCAATCCGGACGTCGACATCGAGCTGATCTATGCGCCGCACGACGCCTATAACGAGAAGTTCAGCGCCGCCGTCATGTCCAAGCAGTTGCCGGACGTCATGGAACTCGACGCTCCCTTCCTCGCCAACTACGTCTGGTCCGGCTACCTGCAGCCGATAAAACCTCTGATCGAGCAGGATATCCTCGACGACATGACCGAGTCCAACGTCGCGCAGGGCACCTATCCGATCGACAAGGAGCTTTACGCCGTAGGCCTCACCGACTCCTCCGTCGTCCTCTATGGCAACAGAAAATACCTTGAGGCGATCGGCGCCCGCATTCCGAAGGGCGTGGATGACGCCTGGACGCGGGAGGAATTCGAAGGCTATCTCGACAAGCTCTCGAAAGTCGAGGGCGTCAAATGGCCGATCGACACGTTCCGAGGCTATGGCATCAAGACCGAATGGATCACCTATGCCTATGGTCCGATCCTGCAATCCGCCGGCTGCGACCTGATCGACCGCAAGAGCTGGAAAGCGGTCGGAACGCTCGACAGCGATCCGTGCGTCGATGCGCTGACGATGATGCAGAGATGGGTGAATAAGGGCTGGGTCGTGCCGCAATCCTCCGGCACCAACCAGTTCTTCGCCGAGGGGCATCCGGCCGCGCTGGCGTTCGGCGGCCACTGGATCTATGCGGAAGCCGCCGCCTCGATGAAGGACGACATCGTCGTCATGCCGCTGCCGAAGTTCGGGCCGAAAGGCGCGAGCCCGAACGGCACCTGGATCTGGGGCATCACCACCGCCTCCGAGCATCCCGATATTGCCGGCAAGTTCGTGAGCTTCATGCTGAAGGACAAGCAATATCGCGACTATGCCAGGGAGGATTCCGCCTATCCGGGGCTGAAGAGCTTTGCCGCCGATTCTCCCTTGTATAGCACCGGCGGCCCGATGGCCGTCGCCTTCGAGCAGGCATCGAAGACCGCGATCGCACGGCCGCCGCATCCGGCCTATCCGGCGATCACCTCGGCCTTCATGGGAGCCGTCGACGAGATCTTCAACGGCGGCGACGTCAAGGCGGCGCTCAGCGCAGCGGCAGAGAAGATCGACGAGGACATCGAAGAGAACGACGGCTACCCGCCCTTCGACGAACAGCAGTAACGCTGACGGGCGACCGCTCGCCCAATTCGCGCGGTCGCCCAATCGGTCGCAGAGGCGATCGACTTACGCGATTGAATGAGGAGGAGATCATGACCTTGCAGCAACCGGCGCTGACCGCGACGGCAGCCCTGGCGCGCCCTGCCCAACGCAAAGACAAGGGACGCAGGGATCGGGGCCGCCTGTTCCAGGAAATCGGCATGCTTGCGCCGGCGGTGGTGCTCTTGGCGATCTTCCTGATCGTGCCGTTCCTCCTGTCGTTCTGGACGGCGATGACCAACCAGCCGCTGGTGCCGCGTCCGACACCTGTCCGCTTCATCGGCCTCACCAACTTCCTGAGGATCTTGAAGGACGACCTGTTCTGGACCTCGCTCTGGAACGTCTCGCGCTTCACCTTCTGGATTCTGCCGGTGCAATGCGGGCTCGCCTTCGCGACCGCCCTGCTGCTGCATCAGAAGCTGCCCTTCCGCAACTTCTTCCGCGGGCTGTTCTTCCTGCCCGCCATCACCTCGATGGTCGTTGTCTGCGTCATCTGGGGAACACTGTTCCAATACCCGACCGGGCCGCTCAACCAGGTGATCGGGTTCCTCTCCGGTGGCCGTATCCAGCCGATCGACTGGCTCGGCGACCCCAACTGGGCGATGTTCTCGATCGTGCTGCTCTCGGCCTGGCAGGCCTACGGCTTCCAGATGATCGTCTATCTTGCCGGCCTGCAGGGCATACCGGACGAGCTCTATGATGCCGCCCGCATCGACGGCGCCAATGCCTTCCAGCGCTTCTGGCACGTGACCATGCCGGGTCTGAGACCGACGCATGTCTTCGTGCTGGTGATCACCACCATCCAGGCCTTCAAGCTCTATACTCAGGTCGCGGTCCTGACCCAGGGCGGACCGAAAAGCAGCACCGAAACCGTGGTGCATTACATGGTGCGAACCGGCTTCGAGGAGCAGAAGCTCGGGCTTGCCTCGGCCGTGTCGGTCATTCTGTTCCTCATCGTTCTCGTTATCGCGCTGCTGCAGCGCCAGCTTCTGAGGCGTTTCGATGTCTGATCTCGTCCTTTCCACAACACCGTTGGAGGTAGAGCGTGAGCGCTCCGCTGTCGGTACGCTGCGCCTCGTGCAGACCGCCTGCATCCTCGTCATCGCGCTCGTCATCATCTCGCCGCTGTTCATGCTGCTGGTGGCGAGCCTCAAGGATGATCGCTTCCAGATCCTCGCCGATATGGGCAGTTTCCGTGCCTTCTGGGTGTCGAACCCGACGCTGTCGAACTTCGCGGAGGTCGGCAACCTCTCGGGCGAGCTCGCCTACGGCCGCTACCTCCTGAATTCGCTGATCATTCTCGCATGCACCGTAGGCGCGGGCCTGATCGTCAATTCCATGGCTGGCTTCGTGCTTGCCTGGGGATCGCTGCGCGGGCGGGCCTTGATGCTGTCGGTCGTCATCGCCCTCTATGTCATCCCGCAGGAAAGCATCATCATGCCGCTCGTCATCATGGTGTCGCGCGCCGGCATGACCGACACCTTCACGGTGCAGATCGTGCCCTGGGTCGCCAGTCCGCTCTACATTTTCCTGTTCTACCAGTTCTTCGCCCAGCTTCCGAAGGAGCTCTTCGAGGCGGCCGAGATGGACGGCGCCTCGGTGTTCCGCATCTACCGCTCGATTTTCCTGCCCTTGAGCCTGCCGGCACTCGCCACAGTCTCGATCCTCATGGGGATCGAGGCCTGGAACCAGTATCTCTGGCCGATCCTGGTGACGCAGACCGACTATGCTCGGCCGATCGCAGTCGCCATAGCCACCTTCTTCGGCCAGGACAGCATCTACTGGGATCGCGCCATGGCGGCCTCGGTCCTGATGATGATCCCGATCCTCGCCCTCTATCTCGTCTTCCAGCGCTGGTTCGTAAGTTCCTTCGTTGGCTCCGCCGTGAAAGGTTGATCAATGACAAGCCATGCAAATCCCTCCTCGCTTCTCGACGGCAGCCTCAAGACGCTGAGTGCCGCCCTTCCCGCCGGCACGACAATCCATGCGTGGCTGAAGGCGATCGACGCGGGAACGCCGGCTGAGCTTAGAGCCGACCAGGAAGGACGCGACGCCGGTCGTCTGATGGCTCGCAACAGCGAGGAATTCGAGTTCCAATCGCTGGTGATCGAGAGGGGCGGCGAAACGACATTGACCTATGACGCGACGACGACCACCCTGTCCGTCGTCTATGCCTTTTCGGAAAAGGAGGTGCTCGAAACCGGCATCCGCATCCTCTTCACCGGCGAGGCCAATGCGGCACCCGCCGTTCCCGGCAGCTACCATTTCCGCCCGCCCTTCGGCTGGATGAATGATCCGAACGGCTTCGGCCGCTTCGGCGACAAGGTCCATCTCTTCTACCAGCACTATCCGCACAGCCTGCGCTGGAACACGATGCACTGGGGCCATGCGATCTCCGACGACTATCTCCGCTGGAGGCATCTCCCGGTATTCCTGCTGCCCGCGGCGGAGCTTTCCGCAAGCGCCGACGGCCGCGGCGGCGCTTTCTCCGGCTCGGCAATCCCGCTCGCCGGAGAGGAGGAGGGCATCCGAGTATTCTTCACCGAACAGGTCAAGGACCGCGCGCCGGAAGAGCAGATCCAGTTGACAGCTGTCACCCGCGACCAGATTGCCGCCGGACCCGCCGAGGTCCTTCTTCCCGAGCGTCCGGCAGGCCTCGATCTGACACTCGATTTCCGCGATCCCTATGTGATCAAGGGTCCGGACGGCCGCTGGAAGATGCTCATCGGCAGCCGTGACCACGCCGGCGGTGTCATCCTGCTCTACGAGACCGTCGATCCAGCGGCGGCTGGCGGCTGGACCTTCGTTGGCATCCTGCACCGCGAGGACCGTTTTGGCATGACGGCGGCCGAATGCCCGTGCATCGTTCCGGTCGACGGGCCGGCTGACGATCCGCAGACCCGCTGGGCGCTGATTTTTGGCCTCTTGACAAGCCGCGACCCGGCGACCGGCCGCCGCAACATCACGATCGCGACCGTCGGTCGCTTCGACGGCCGGAGCTTCACCAGGGAATTCGAGCAGGAACTCGACTTCGGCACCGACGCCTATGCCTTTCAGGCATTTGTCGACCAGTCTGGGCCAGTCGGCATCGCGTGGCTGGCGAATTGGACGGAGATTTCGAAGAAGGCCGATTTCCCGACCGCCATGACGCTGCCACGCCGCGTGCTGATCACAGACGGCGCTCTGTCGACACCGCCTGTCGACGCCGTCGACAGCCTGCGAAAACACCTGATCGACGAGGCCCGGCTATGGTCCGGCGAAACGGTCGCGCTCGGCAACGACGCCGTCGAGATCGTCATCGACCTTGCGGCCCCAGGCGCGGCCTTCGATCTCGAATTCGACCATCCTGAAGTCGAACTCGGCCTAAGGCTCGACCAAAAGGGCCTGAGCATCCTCTATGACGTTCCGGACGGCAAATGGCTGCCGCGCTACATTGCGACCGGCGCGCGTCCCTCGACACTTCGGATCTTCCTGGACAAGGGATCGATCGAGGTCTTTGCCGACAACGGCCGCTGGACCGGGACGAAGCGCCTGTCTGGCTTCGCGGGCGTCCGCTCGGCACGCCTCGCCGCACCGGACGGCAATGTCACTGCCGCACTGATCTGGCAGCTTGAGCTCTGAAAGAACAGGAAGGGAGGAATCAACGATGGCATCCGTCACGATCGAACAGGTTCGCAAGCAATACGGCGCCGTGCCGGTAATCCACGGCGTCTCGGTGGACATCGAGGATGGCGAGTTCGTCACCCTCGTCGGCCCCTCCGGCTGCGGCAAGTCGACCCTTCTGCGCATGCTCGCCGGGCTGGAGGACATCAGCGGGGGCGAAATTCGCATCGGCGGGCGGGTCGTCAATGACGTCGCGCCGAAGGAGCGGGATATCGCCATGGTGTTCCAAAGCTACGCGCTCTATCCGCACATGACGGTCGCGGAAAACATGGGCTTCGCGTTGAAGCTCAAGGGTGAAGGCAAGGCGGCGATCGAAAAGCGCGTGCGCGAAGCGGCCGACATCCTGGCGCTCGGGCCGTTGCTCGACCGTCTGCCGAAACAGCTTTCCGGCGGCCAGCGCCAGCGCGTCGCCATGGGACGGGCGATCGTCCGCCACCCGCGGGTCTTCCTGTTCGACGAACCGCTGTCGAATCTCGACGCCAAGCTGCGCGTCACCATGCGCGCCGAAATCAAGGACCTGCACCAGCGCCTGAAGACGACGACCGTCTACGTCACCCACGACCAGATCGAAGCGATGACCATGGCGGACCGGATCGTCGTCATGCGCGGCGGCAATGTCGAGCAGATCGGCAAACCGCTCGAGCTTTACGACCGTCCGGCCAACACCTTCGTCGCGGCCTTCATCGGCTCGCCGGCAATGAACCTCTTTGAGGGCTCGGTCGCGAATAGAGAGTTCGTCACGCGCAACGGCGCTTCGCTGCCGATGCCGGCTCGCTATCAAGGCGCAGCGGCGGCCATCTACGGCATCCGGCCGGAACATCTCGCCCTCGCCGAGAACGGCGTGCCGGCGACGGTGGTCGTCGTGGAGCCTACCGGCTCCGAAACGCATGTGCTCGTCAAGCTCGGCTCTGCGGAAGCCAACCTGGTCCTCAGGGACCGGATCGATCTTGAGCCCGGCCAACAAGTGCATGTCGCCCCGGACCTCGCCAAGCTGCATCTGTTTTCCGCGCAGGGAACGCGCGTCAACTGAGGCATCCGCCTCGACATCCATGAGTCGCGCCGTGTCGGCGCGACCGCACCATTCAACGGAGGGGAATGGAATCGTCGACGATGATCACGGGGCGTCCGTGCGAACAGGATTCGACCCGGGCTTCGACTCGGTAGACGGATTTCAGCATCTCGGCGGTGATCACCTGGTGCGTCGGCCCGCTCGCCGCCACCGAGCCGCCGCTGATCACAATCGTGTCGTCGCAATAGCGAAGCGCGTGGTTCAGATCGTGCAGCGCAATCAACACCGCCATGCCCGACTGCTCGGCGAGCCGCTTCATGAAGCCGAGCACTTCGATCTGGCGGAAGAGGTCGAGCGCCGAAGTCGGCTCGTCCATGAGCAGAACCTCCGGCTTGCGCACCAGCGCCTGGGCGATCGAGACGAGCTGCCGCTGGCCACCGGAGAGTTCGCCGAGACCGCGAAACGCGAGGTCGTCGATCCTGAGTGCCGCAAGCACCCGATCGATTTCAGCGAGCTCGCCGTCCTTCACCTTCCAGCCCGAGCCCTGCTTGGCCGAAAGCAGGACGGATTCGTACACCGTCAGCACCGCATTGGCCCCGGTGTCCTGCGGCATGTAACAGATTGTCTCCGGCCCTTTTTCCGTGTCGGTGAGGTGGACGAGACCGGGACCGGCGGCGAGCCCTGCAATGCGCTTGAAGAGCGTCGACTTGCCGGCGGCGTTCGGACCGATGACCGCGGTCAGGCCCCCGCCTCTGAGCGTGCCGGTGTCGATGCCGGACAGCACGGTGCGCCGACCATAGGTGGCGCCGACCGCGTCTAACCTCAAGGCTACCATGCTCGTCTCCTGTTGGTGAAAATCAGCACGAAGAAGAACGGCACGCCGACCAGCGCCGTGATGATGCCGATCGGCAGCACCGCGCCCGGAATGATCATCTTGCTGACGACGGACGTGACGGACAGCAACAGCGCACCGCAAAGCACGGACGCCGGCAGGAAGAAGCGCTGGTCCTCGCCGACCAGCATGCGGGCGATGTGCGGCCCGACGAGGCCGACGAAACCGATCGTGCCGACGAAGGAAACGGGGATCGCCGCGAGCAGGCTGACGATCAGCATCGTCTCGAGCCTGAGGCGCCGGACGTTGATACCGAAGCTCGCGGCCTTGTCGTCGCCGAGCCGAAGCGCCGTCAACGCCCAGGCATGGCGGGCAAAGAGCGGCACGGCGAAAACCAGCACCGCGGCGGTGATCCAGACCTTCGGCCAGGTCGCCTTGGTGAGGCTGCCCATGGTCCAGAAGACGACGGCTGCGAGCGCCTGTTCGGAGGCGAGGTATTCGAGCAGCGACAGCGCCGCGTTGAAGGTGAAGACGAGGGCAATGCCGAGGAGCACGATGGTCTCGACGGTGACCCCACGCATGGTCGAGGCGAAATGGATGAACAGCGCCGCCAGCATCGCCATCAGGAAGGCGTTGAGCGGCACCATGTACTGGACCGCGACCGGAAACACCGCGACGCCGGCGACGAGCCCGAGGGCGGCGCCGAAGCCGGCCGCCGCCGAGATGCCGAGCGTGAAGGGGCTTGCCAGCGGATTGGCGAGGATCGTCTGCATCTGGGCGCCGGCGACCGACAGCGAAGCGCCGACCGTCACTGCCATCAGCGCGATCGGCATGCGGATGTCCCAGATCACGACGCGCAGCTGGTCGGTTACCGTATCGGAGCTGAACAGTGCCGTCAGCACGTCCGCAAGCGGATAGTTCGCCGGTCCGAGCGCCATGTCGACGGCGATCGAAAGGAACAAGGCGGCGATCAGGGCGGAAAGAATCAGGAGCCGGCGCGCGACAAGGGCGCGGTAGCGACCGCGCCCCTCGAGGCCGGAGATTTCGTCGGCGATCGCGACCATCATTCACCCCCGTCCGAAAGCGAGACAAAATAGCCGGGCCGGTAGGCGATCGGCAGGAACTTTTTATGAAATTCGCGGAAGGTCCGGTCCGGATCGATATCGGCGAAAAGTTCCGGATGGAACCATTTGGCGAATTGCTGGATCGGCACGAATTCATAGGGCGCGCCGTAGAACTGATGCCAGACGGCATGCACCCTGCCCGCCTTGACGGCGTCGAGCGTGGCAAAGGCCGGCCTCTGCATCAGCCCCTTCAGCCGCTCCCGCGCCGCGGTCGGGTCGGCGCCGCGGCCGACGCTGACGAACTGGTTGACGTCGGACTCGGCCGACCAGTTGCTGCCGGTGACGATCACATGGTCCGGATTGGCAACGACGAGTTGCTCGGGATTGAGGTCGCCGAAGGTCGCCGTGATCACGTCGGAGCCGATATTGTGGCCGCCGGCCTTTTCCACCATCTCGCCGAAATTTGCCGGCCCGAAGGTGCGGCAGCAGGCCGTGTCGCCGGTGATCCCGGGCGAACGTTCGATGAAGACTTTCGGGCGCGCAATCGCGCCGGCCCCGGCGAGGCGGTCGGTGACGACGTCGATCTGGGCGCGTCGATAGTCGATGAACTCCTTTGCCGGCGCCTCGGCGCCGAAAATCTGGCCGAGGATTTCGACCGATCTTTCGCTGTTCTTCGCCGGATCGACGCGGAAATCGAGGTAGACGACGGCGATGCCGGCAGCGGCAGCCTTGTCGATGAAGCCCGACTCCTCGACTGCCTCCTGCGCTTCAAGGTTCAGCGTCAGCACGTCCGGCTTCAGCGCGATTGCCGCCTCCAGGCTGAAGTCGCCGCTCGGGATATAGCCGAAGCGCGGCAGCTTCTCGATCGCCGGAAAGCGTTCACGGTAACCCTCATAGGAATCCGGATCCTTCATGATCAGATCGTCGCGCCAGCCGACGATCGTATCGAAGACATGCTCGCCCCTGAGCGCCGCCGCGATGTGGATCTGCCGCGCCTCGCCGAGCAGGATCCGCTTGGCCGGAAGCTCGATCCCGACCTTGCGGCCGGTGACATCGGTGATTTCCGCCGCAACGGCCGGCGCCGCGGCAATAACGGCGGCGGCAAGTGCCAGGACGATAGTTTTCAGAACCCGCATGTTCAGTACCTCGCAAAAGCGATCGGAGGGCTTGTGCCCTCCGATCCGGATTTTACTGGCCGACATTCAGCGACACGAAGTAGCCGCTCTTGTAGGGAAGCGGCAGGAAGCGCTCGTGCAGTTCCTTGAACGTCGCGTCCGGGTCGAGGTCCTTGAAGAGGTCCGGATGCAGCCACTTGGCGATCTGCTGGATGGCGACGAACTGGTACGGGTTGTTGTAGAACTGGTGCCAAATGGCGTGGACATTGCCTTCCTTCACTGCCTTCACGCCGGTGAAGGCCGGGCGCTTCGTCAGGTTTTCGAGCTTGCGGAAGGCTTCCTTCTCATCGGCGCCATAGCCGACGCCGACCCAGTTTCCGCCCGGCACGTAACCTTCCCAGTTGCCGCCGGTGATGATGATCTGGTCCGGGTTCGAGGCGATGATCTGCTCCGGATTGACCGTCCCGAACGTCCCCGGGATGATCTCCTTCGCCATGTTGATGCCGCCGGCGAACTCGACCATCTTGCCGAAATTCTCGTCGCCGAAGGACATGCAGCAATCGTCTGAATAGCCGCCGGCGCGCTCCATGAAGACGAGGGGCTTCTTCGGATCGGCCTTAGCCAGCACGTCCGTCACCTTGGCGATGCTGTCGGCGCGGAACTTGATGAATTCCTCGGCCTTTTCTTCCTTGCCGAACAGCTTGCCGATCAGGCGCATGCTCGGCTCTGTGTTTTCCATCGGCTTTTCGCGGAAGTCGACATAGACGAGCGGAATGCCGACCTTCTCGAGCTTCTCGATATAGCCCGCCTCTTCCGTCGCCGTCTTCGCGTCGACATTCATCAGCATGACGTCGGGCTTCAGCGCCACCGCCTGCTCGATGTCGAAGGTGCCGTCCTTCATGCCGCCGAAGGCCGGCAGCTTGGCGATGTTAGGATATTTGGCGAGGTAGGCGTCATAGGTCTCGGGGTCGGCCTTGGTCAGGTCGTCGCGCCAGCCGACAACGCGCTTGAAGGGCTCGTCCTTGTCCAGGGCGCCGATGAAATAGATCTGCCGACCTTCGCCGAGGATTACGTGCTGGACTGGCACATTTACTTCGACCTCGCGGCCCGTGATGTCCTTCACCTTGACCGTGTCAGCGAGTGCGGCGCTCGAAAAAAGCACGCAAAGACCCGCGGCGGCGGAAGCCACCCTGTTGAAAACCTTCATTGATCCCTGCTCCTTTGGAAAACGCTGCCTTCTAATGTTTCATGACTTTACCAGTCAACATTTATCTTTTAGAACGCTTCCAAACAGGAGAGGCGGACTGGTAATGAGCGACGTGGCGGCGGGCCGGAACTACGATCTTCGCGACGAAATCAAGGCCTATTGGTCGGAACGTGCCGCCACTTTCGATCTCTCGCCGGGACACGAAATCTTCTCCGAGGAAGAGCGCGCCGCCTGGCACCGGCTTTTCCTGCGCCATCTCGGTCACGGCGAAGGGCGCGCCGCACTCGACCTTGCGAGCGGCACCGGCGTCATCTCACACCTGCTCGACGATCTCGGCTTCCAGGTGACCGGTCTCGACTGGGCCGAGCCCATGCTCGAGCGGGCACGTCAGAAGGCAAGAAGCCGCAAGCGTGCCATTTCCTTCCGCATGGGCGACGCGGAAAGCACGATGGAGCCGGACGACCACTATGACGTCATCGTCAACAGGCATCTGGTCTGGACGCTCGTCGATCCGGCCGCGGCCTTCGCCGAATGGCTGCGCGTGCTGAAGCCCCGCGGCACGCTTCTGATCGTCGACGGCGATTTCGTCAATACGGGTGCGCTGGAGCGCCTGTTCTCGAAATTGAGCGCCTGGGGACAGCGCACCGGCGTTTTCAAGCCGGACGCACCCATGCACTCGCGCGAGATGATGGAGGCCCACCAGAGCATCCTCTCCCGTGTCCATTTCGCCAACGGCGCACGCGCCGAGGCCGTGGTCGAACTCCTTACGGCCACCGGCTTTACGGACATCATCGTCGATACCGATCTCGGCGAAATCCACCGGACGCAGGCGAAGAACTGGAACCTCTTCAAGGGGCTGGCGAGACGCAGCCAGCATCGTTACGCGATCCGCGCAAGCAAGCGCGCCGCCTGACCGGGCGGCACTTCGCCGCCACCACTGGCTGTACTCGCTTTCTGGTTCGAGAGAAGCGCGGGGCCACAAAGCTGCCGCGCAATGGTCAGCAAATTGCCCCCAGATCGCCCAACCGAGCACTTTTGAGGGCTACATGGTCTATCGCCGCTGCGTCACACACGACACGGAGCGGTTGAGCAAGGCGGTATTGCTGCCGATCACGTCATGCACGTCCAAGAGGGCACGTCCAAGAGGAATGAATATGATCACTCGTTACACCCCCGTTGCATCGCTGACCGCTGCATTCTTCGGCCTGATGGTCGTGAGCCCGGCCTCGGCGCTGGAACTTGCCCAGGCCCAGGAAACACAGCCGGCGCAGCAGACGGCCCCGGCTCAACCCGGCGCCAAGGGTGCCCCGATCAGCGAACAGAAGATCGAGGCCTTCGCGGTCGCATACCTTCAGGTCGACAAGGTCCGGCAGGAATATTCCGCCAAGATCGGCGCGACACAGGACGCGGCTGCAAAGGAGAAGCTGCAGAGCGAAGCCAGCCAGCAGATGGTCAAGGCCGTCGAGGCCTCGCCGAACATCTCTGTCGAGGAATATACGACCATTCTGACGGCCGCGCAGAACGATCCGGCGCTTGCCAAGAAGGTCCAGGAAAAGCTTCAGGGCACAGCGCCTGTCGAGCAGGCTCCGGCACAGCAACAATAAGCTTCCCGCCCGCCGATGCTTCCGGCGTTCCGACGTCAGGTCGGGACCCCGGAAGCGTTTCTGGCTTCTACTTTCCGGTTGCGCTTATCGGGGCCGCGACCGGCTTCGATTCCGGCGATCCGCGGAAACGCAGGAAAATCGAGAGCAGAACCAGCAGCAGGGTGGAGAGGAACTCCGATTGCCAGTTCTGAAAACACTCGAACCAGAACTCGGCATCGGCCAGTCGCGTCCAGAGGCCGACAGACGGCTCGCCATGGCGCATCGCCTCGACATTTGCGGCCGCGGCGCTGGCGCGCAGATGGAAAACGAAGCTCAGGACGAACAGTGCAGCAAGCACGATGCCCAGCGAATAGGAATAGAGCGTCCTTATCAGCGGCCCTTGCCGAACGGCCCAGGGTGCCTTCGGATCGTTCTTCTTCTCGCGAGGATCTTCGTCCACCTCGTCCTGAAGGACGTCCGGGTCCTTGGACTCGGCCGAGCCACGCTGGTAGAGGAACGCCGTCAGGCAGACATAGGCCGCCATCTGCAGAAATTCGCTCTCCCAATTTTCGAAGAGAGCGGACAGGAAATGGCCGGTGGAGAGATATTCGACGACGGTCACGGTCCCTTCGCCGTGCATGATAGCCTCTTGATTGAAGGCATGAGTGCCGGCGAAAACCGTGCCCGCGATGGTTGCGGCAGTGAGAATGGTCAGTGTAATGCTCAGCCCGTGGTCACGCAGAAGCGACATTCACTTTCTCCGCCATTGCGGTTCTACGCTCAATCCAACGTGCATCAGGTGACGAGCCAGAAGAAGGTTCCCGCCACCAGAATGAAAAGGGCGATTGCAGCAAGCAGGCGAAGCATCCCGGCATTCGTCGTATCGCCAAGCATCCTGTTCCAGGTCTCTCCGCCCGTTCCTTCGTCACTGCTTTCCTGATGTTCCTGAGTTGCGGCTTCCTGTACCGTTCGGCCTTGGTCGTGTTTCGGCCTGATCGGTTGAGCGCCGCCGCTGAAATCGCGCGGCGAAGGTTGCGGCGGGTCGACCGACATTCCGGCGCGCAAGTCCTGGGCGCCGCCGCCCGCGTCCGAAGCGTCCGCTATGTGGTCTTCGCCGGAAGCATTCTCTGGCTGCGACTGCAGGTGCGCTGTCCTTTGCGGCTGCGGCCCCAGGCGACGAGCCGGCCACGATACATCGGGCGACTGCGACGTCCGGCGCGGGCGCTGCTCCGCGGGGCGACCCTTCCCAAGCTCTCCATTGTCCTGCTTTTGCGGCATGCTGCCTCCATGGCTTGGCGCCCTTCGCGGGCGCCAATTCGATTTTCAAAGGGAGCGTGTCAGTGCCGGCCGGCCTGATTGTGCTCGCCGCCGGGCATGGTCACGCCCTTCAGGCCCGCGCCCGCCGCGGCGGGCTGCTCCCGCGCGGCGTCAGCCAAAGACACGATGCCGACGAGGCGCTTGTCCCGATTGACGACGGGGAGACGTCGCACCTGGATATCCCCCATGTTCCGCGCCACGTCGTCCACCTCTTCGTCCTCGAAGCAATATTTGACGTCTGTCGTCATCACGTCGCGCACTTTCGCCTGCGGATCGAGTCCGTCCGCCACGCCGCGCACGACGATGTCGCGGTCCGTCACCATGCCGACAAGGCGGTCATGGTCTTCGACCGGCATGAAGCCGATGTCGTTGTCCGCCATCTGCCGCGCCACATCCCTGATCGTGTCGTTGGGGGTGGCGAGATGAACGTCCCTGCTCATGATATCCGATACATGCATTGTCCTGCTCCTTTCTCGGAAGGTGCTGTCCGATCAGCCGAGCCGTCCGGGACCAGGCCGAATCAGACAGGTGGGAGGCGGCATTTCAGTGCGCTCGCGCTCCGTTCCTGGCAGTTTTTGCGCGCGGTGCAGGCGGCTTCGGGCTCGACACGGCATTGGTCGTACCCTCCGTTTCGAGGCTCTCGCCTCCGTTGGGGCTGGACGTGCCTTGCCCTTCCATTTCCCGCGCTGCCTGCTCCCAATGGCGCAGGTGTTCGCCGTCCGGACGGCCTTCCTGCTCCCAGATCGCGTAAGCCCTGCGCTTGATGAGCTCTTCCCTGTCGTGTTCCATGTCCCTTACCTCGCTGATGAAGCCTCGTCGGCAAAATGCAAACGGGACGACCGCCCATTTGTTCCATGCTTAAAACCTGTTCCAGTAACGCTCGCCGGAGCCGCCGCCATAGCGCGGCGGCTCCGGATTTTCATCGGGATTCGGTACCGGCGCCTCGTCCGGAAGGCGGTCGGGTTCAGGTTCGCCGATAGGCGGTTCCGGATCCCTCGGCGACGGTGGCGGAGCCTGACCCGGCTGACGCGGATTTTGCACTGCTGCCTCCTTTCCACGCGCCCGCAAGCGCAGTTGTTGTTGGCGCCTCCTGCTCGCCAGAGTCTTGTGGAACGAAAGCGGCGACGCTCTGCGCGCGGACCGTTTCCCGCTCCCTGGCAACGGTCTCGGTAAAGGCGTCGTCTTCGGCCGTATTGAGCGCCCACCGCCAGCCTTGCGCCCCGTGCACAGGCGGAAGCGCGACATCGCAGTCGCCGCCGGCGTTGAAGACGAGAAAGATCTCTTCCGCCGGTGCCTCGTTAGGGGAGAGGTGGCAGAGATAGACGCCGAGGATGCGCAATTCGCCGTCGCCCCATGCCGGCTCGTCCATCATGCTACCGTCGGGCTTGTACCAGGCAATCTCGATACGTCCGTGCTCGTCGGTGGCCCCTTCCAGGAAATTCTCCTGGCGCAGCACCGGGTTCTCCCGCCGGAAGGCCGTCATCTTGCGGCAGAAGGTAAGGAACGCCTCGTCAGAGCTGCTCCAGTCGATCCAGCCGATCTCGTTGTCCTGGCAATAGGCGTTGTTGTTGCCGCCTTGGCTGTTGCCGAGTTCGTCGCCGCCGAGGATCATCGGAACGCCCTGGCTCATCATCAAGGTGGCGACCATTGCACGGCGGCGGCGCCGGCGCGCCTCGCCGATCCCGGGATCATCGGTCGGCCCCTCGGCGCCCATATTGTCCGAATGGTTGTCCGAGTGGCCGTCGCGATTGTCTTCGCCATTGCCCTCGTTGTGCTTCTCCGTATAGGAGACGGTGTCCATCAGCGTGAAGCCGTCATGTGCGCTTAGGAGATTGACGGAGGTGGTCGCCGCCCGGCCGGAATGATTGAACTGGACCGGCGAGCCCGTGAGCCGTTCGGCGAGCACCGGCACGACGCCGCCGTCTCCCTTCCAGAAGCGACGGACATCATCGCGGAAGCGATCGTTCCACTCGCGGAAGGGCGGCGGGAAACCGCCGAGCTGATAGCCGCCGTCGCCGATGTCCCACGGTTCGGCGATGAGCTTGACGCCGGCCAGCATCGGGTCTTGCCGGATCGCATCCAAAAAGCCGCCCTCGCGATCGAATTCCATGTATTCGCGCCCGAGGGCGCTCGCCAGATCGAAGCGGAAACCGTCGATGTGCATGACGCCCACCCAGTAGCGGAGGCTGTCAAGCACCATGCGCAGCACCATCGGATGCGCGACGTTCAGCGTGTTGCCGGTGCCGGTCATGTCATAAGTATGCCGGGGCTGCTCCGGCGACTGGCGGTAATAGCTGAGATTGTCGAGACCTCGGAAGCTGAGCGTCGGCCCCTGTTCCGAACCCTCGGCTGTATGGTTGTAGACGACGTCCATCAGAACCTCGATGCCGGCGGCGTGGAAGCGCTTCACCATCGCCTTGAACTCGGTAATCCTGGTGCCCTTCATGTAGCGCGCATGCGGCGCGAAATAGCCGAGCGGCTGGTAACCCCAGTAGTTCCTGAGGTTTCGCTCGATGAGGTAGCGGTCGTCGAGGAAATATTGCACCGGCAGAAGCTCAACCGCGGAGACGCCGAGTTTCATGAGATGATCGATGATCGGGTCGCTGGCCATGCCGAGAAAGGTGCCGCGCAATTCGTCCGGCACGCCGGGATGCGTCATGGTCATGCCGCGCAGGTGAGTCTCGTAGATGATCGTCTCGGTCCAGGGCCGGCGGATCGCCTCTTCGCCGTCCCAGTCGAAGTTCGGATCCTGGACGACGCCCTTGACCATGAACGGAGCGCTGTCCCGCTCGTCGAAGGAAAGATCGCCCTCCGGGTTGCCGATCGTATAGCCGAACAGCGCGTCGTCCCAGACGAACTCCCCCGCCACCTGCTTGGCATAGGGATCGAGGAGCAGCTTGTTCGGATTGAAGCGATGTCCGTTTTGCGGGTCGTAAGGTCCGTAGGCGCGGTAGCCGTAGAGCGTGCCCGGCCCCAGCCCCTCGATATATCCGGACCAGATGTCGCCCTCCCGCTTCGGCAGGGGCAGCCGCGCCGTTTCCTTGCTGCCATCCTCGGAAAAGAGACACAGCTCGATTTTTTCGGCATGGGCGGAAAACACCGCGAAATGGGTGCCCTGGCCGGTGTATTCGGCGCCAAGCTCCGGCTTCAGAAAATCGAGTTCGGAGAAAGCCACATTCATTCGGTGTCGTCGCGCCCCCTGCAGCGTCGTGGAAGTGAGGGGGCAACGCCGATGGCGGCAACTTTGTTCCTGCCGAAGCTCGGCGACGATTGATTGCCGCGGAACTTTCGACCCGTCGACGCAGTTCTCGTCTCTTGCCGATCTCGCAGCATCAAGGAAAATGAATGACCGATTCTGTCCGGAAAACCTGGGGCGCCGAGCTCACCTCAGACGACGTCGCACATTTTCGCCTGTGGGCCCCCGACGAGCAGGCGGTCCGCCTCGTTCTTGCCGATGTGCCGCACTCGATGCGCGCGCTCGACAGCGGCTGGTTCGAAATCTCTGCCCGGGCGCAGGCAGGCGATCGCTACTGGTTCGAACTTTCCGACGGAACCCGCGTCGCCGATCCTGCCTCTCGCGCCCAGCCAGAAGGAGTTTCCGGCCCGTCGATGCTCGTCTATCATTCGGCCTACCAGTGGAAGGCTTCCTCCTGGCGCGGCCGGCCCTGGGAAGAGGCAATCATCTCCGAGCTGCATGTCGGCTGTTTTACGCCGGAGGGCACCTTTAGAGCGGCGGCCAAGCGGTTGCCGCATCTCGCCGAGGCCGGGATCACCGCCATCGAGATCATGCCCGTCGCGGAGTTTCAAGGCGAGCGCGGATGGGGCTACGACGGCGTTCTGCCCTATGCGCCACACCATGCCTATGGCACTCCCGACGATCTCAAGGCGCTGGTCGATGCGGCGCACGGGCTCGGCATGATGGTCCTGCTCGACGTCGTCTACAATCACTTCGGACCGGAGGGCAACAGCCTCCCCCGTTACGCCAGCCGCTTCTTCAACCGCGACCGGCCGACCCCATGGGGTGCGTCGATCGCCTTCGAGGAACCCGCCGTGCGCCGCTTCTTCATCGACAACGCGCTCTATTGGCTCGGTGACTTCCACTTCGACGGGCTGCGCCTCGACGCGACGGACCAGATCCGAGACACCAGCCAGCCGCATTTTCTTGCCGCCCTGGCCCGCGAGGTGCGCGAAACTTTTGCCGACCGCAGCATCCATCTGGTGGTCGAGGATGCCGACCGTCGGCGCAATCTGGTGCGGCGCAACGCCGACGGGACAATCGCTCTCTTCACTGCCGGGTGGAACGACGATTTTCACCACGGCCTCCATGTCATCGCAACGGGCGAAGACAGGGGCTTCTATCGGCCCTTTGCAGCGCGCCCTTGGCAGGCGACGCGCGAGGCCATGACCGACGGCTTCGCCTCGACCGAAACGATCGAGTCCCTCCCTCAGCCGGAGGGCCAAGTGCCGCCGCAGGCGCGCGTGAGCTTCCTGCAGAACCACGACCAGATCGGCAACCGCGCCTTCGGCGAGCGCCTCGTCTCGCTCGCGAGGACTGACCAGCTGAACGTGATGACCGCGATGCTGATGCTTTCGCCGCAGATTCCGCTGCTCTTCATGGGCGAGGAATACGGGGAAAGCCAGCCGTTCCTGTTCTTCGCCGACTATGCGGGCGAACTCGGCGCGGCCGTTCGGCGCGGGCGGCAGGAGGAAGCCGAGAAATTCGGCGGCATGCCGCCCGGCAAGACGGCAGAAGATCTCCCCGATCCGATCGATCCCGAGACCTTTGCCGCTTCGAAGCTTCGCTGGGAACGCGCCGAGAGCGCGGCCGGCAGGACTCACCTCGCCTTCATGCGCGACCTCGCCGATATCCGGCAGCGGCACATCGCGCCGCTGATGAGACAATGCAACCTTCCGAGTTTCGAGGTCCATTCCGCTCGCGACGGCATTGTCGCCGTTGACTGGTCGTTCGGCGGCCCGGTGCTCGAGTTGCGCGCCAATCTCTCCGCAGGCAAAGCCGCCGTTCCGCCGATCTGCGGCGAGCAGATATTCGGCGCACTTAAATTGGACGGACGTGAGTTGCCGGGCCCAAGCATCGTTGCTGCCGTACGGTCCAATTAACGTAGCGAACGGAACATGGTCGGAGCCTGTCGGTTTAGCCGATTGCACGACTGAAATGGACCGAGGCTCGTGTCTTGAAAGCCATGCCGACTGAACTTGTAAAAATGGGTCCGGCCCTTTCCGGCGAGCACGCTGATGCGCCCTCCATTGCAGCGTTGCGCAAGCAGGCCGAGGGCTGCGAGCGTTGCGATCTCTACAAGCATGCGACGCAGCTCGTGTTTGGCGAGGGACCCGGCAAGGCCCGCGTCGTCCTTGTCGGCGAACAGCCCGGCGATCGCGAGGATCTGGCCGGGCGGCCCTTCGTCGGCCCGGCGGGACGTATTCTCGACGAGTGCCTGCATGAGGCAGGCATCGATCGCTCAAGCTGCTATCTCACCAATGCCGTCAAGCATTTTAAGTTCGAGCAACGCGGCAAGCGCCGCCTGCATTCGCGGCCCAATGCGGGCGAGATCCAGCGCTGTTCCTGGTGGCTCGGCGCAGAGCTCGAGCAGCTGCGGCCCAAGGTCGTCGTCGCGCTGGGTGCAACGGCGCTTTCGTCGCTGCTCGGACGCCGCGCCGGCGTGATGAAAAACCGCGGCGACCTGGTCGCCACGCCCGCCGGATACCCGGTGCTCGTCACCATCCATCCCTCCTATCTTCTCAGAATTCAGAACAGGGACGACGCCGCGGCGGAACGCGCCCGCTTCGTGAAAGACCTCGCCCAAATCGCCGGCCACGTGGATTAGCAACTCAGGGCGGTCGGTCGAGTTCGGGATAGCGGCGGAAAATGCAGGACTCGTTGAAGGGCAAGCGCCTGTCGGAAGCCAGATAGCTCATGATCCGCGGTCGCGCCGCGACCGAATCATGCAGCGCAATCAGCGCCGGCACATGCTCTTCATTGGCACGCATCGCGTTCGGAAACGCGTAGCGGAGCCCCTCGACCAGGTGGAACAGCGAAAGATCGACATAGCTCGGTCGCCCGCCGACGCTATGCTCCGGGCCTTCCGGATTTTGGGCGAGAACGCGTTCGAAATAGCCAAGATATTTCGGGAGCCGCTCGGATAGGAAGTTCTCCGCCCGCTTCGACGCTTGCGGTTTCTGCTCCTCGTAATAGAGCGACACGCCTATCGGATGGTGCGTGTCGTGGATTTCGGTAACGAGATCCGTCACCGTCAATTGCAGGCCGTTGGCAACGTGGCGCAGGCCCTCATCCTCGGGCGTCAGCCCCAGCCTCGGGCCGAGATAGAACAGGATATTGGCGACGTGGGAGATGAGCAGTTCGCCATCGACCAGAAAGGGGGGCGCGAAAGGGCTGGTGGCACCGCCGGCATCCTTCATCAGCTTCAGCATTGCATCTGTGCCGCCCGGCTGGCGCGCCGCATCTACATAGTCGGCGCCTGCGTCCTCCAACGCGAGCCGCACAAATTCGCCGCGGCCGGGAATTCCGTCCCAGTAATAGAGCGTGAATGCCATGAAATCCCTCGTCTCCCGGTTCAGCCTGTGGGCTCCCGCCCGAAAATCCCTCCTGAGTTCGTCCTTCGCCTGTTCGAGCACGCACCGCTGTTCGTCGGCCAATCCAGAGGCCTGCCCTGTTGATATAGAAGGTGAGCATCGACATCGCGGACCGGTAGGCGCTCGACTTACGGCGGTCGCTCGCTTCCGCCGAGCGTCTCAGGGAACGTGCAATCTTCCGCGGATCGTCCGAGGCATAGATACCGGGCTCGATGTCCAGCGCATTGCTATGCGCCGTCACCTCTTGCGACCATTTCGTCGTCTTTTTACTGCCGTTGCCCTTCGGGCCCCATCAGCGGCTCAGCGCAGCCACACGGGCAATTCGGAAGCCTGCCGAAATTCGCGCGCCCGGTCCTTCCAGCCGAGCTTTTCCCAGGCGAATTGCTGGGCCGCCATCCTTGCCGTCTCCTTCGTGGGATAAAAATCAGGCAACACATAATCCTTGTCGCCACAGCAGAGCAACGCTCTCCCGCTCATCAGGTCGAAATGAAGCTCTAGGCATTCCTGTGCATGCATCGAATCCCTCCCGGACATGATTCACAAAAACGGCCCTCGCGAGAGGAAGTTCCAACGACATGAAAAGAAGCTCCGCAAATCCGCATCGTACCACGGGAACAACGGAGGCTTCCCGGAGTTTAGAGCGCTTACGGGAGACCAGCCATGAGCAAGCACGGAAAAGCGCGATCCCCGACCGTCGCACGCCCTCTTGATCCGCACGGTGTCGACGAACCTATCGATGCGTCGGAACGTCATGCGGCAGAGACCAGTGGTACGGTCCGGCAACAGATCACTGACCTGCAGGAGCGCATCGCCGAGCTCGAGGCAGAGATCGATGCGATTGCGACCGAGGCGCATACCGCAATCGGTACGCTCCCCGGCGCCGACCGGATCGAGACGGCAAAGGATGTGGTTACCGAGAAGCGCGACGAGATTCAGAGGCTGAGGGCACGGCTGGAGGAAATTCAAAGGCTCGTCGCGACGCGTTAGCTTCTCCAACTCACCCGCGGCGAGGCCGGTTCAAAACACGTCATACCTCAAAATAGGCGCGCCATACGGAGGCGGCCTGAACAGGGTTTCCTTGCAAGTGTCCGCTCTCACTCGCGGTCGACGAACTTGAAGAAACGGCTGACTTTCCCCTCCGCGGTCCGGTCCTGATAAAGGAAGGCCAGCTTGTTCTCGTCGAATATGCTGAAGAAATCCTCCCAGGAAATCTCCTCCAGCCTCTCTTCCGGCTTTCCAAAGTCGATGCGCAGCAAACCGCCGTCGGATGCCCCCTTGACGCGGGCCGGATGGCCGTCGCGGCTCTCTGCCCATTTGCGGATCGTGTCGTGATCGGTCGTTGTTTTCGAAGCGCTCACCGGAACCTCCTTCGGTTGGGGATGTCTCGCATCTCGCCCCTCTAATCGATCGGTCCGGTGATTGTTCCCGTGAGCTCAGCTGCGGCTGCGGCCCTTGACGGCGGCAGCGTCCCTGTGGTCTTCCTTGTCCTCCGGCTCCCAGCCGAACACGCTCCGCCCGCCAAAGCGGGCAGAATTTCTGAACTCGCCGGCAACGATCTCCTTAAGATCCGGGCCGGTGACGTAGCGCTCCAACCGGCGCGACTGCTCATCGAGCCGCCGCAAGGCGGCGAGTTCCTCCTCTCGCCCGAGCCGCCCTTTCTGCACCGCCGATTTCATCACGTTGATCGTCTCGTCATAGACCTTGAGCGGCACCGGGAAGGGATGACGGTCCTTGCCGCCATGGGCGAGCGAAAAACGAGCCGGGTCGGAAAAGCGGCACGGCGTGCCGTGCACCACCTCGGCGACCATCGCGAGCGCCTTGACGGTTCGCGCGCCGACGCCCGGCACGAGAAGCAGTTCCTCGAAATCCTTCGGCCCGCGATCAGCTGCGGCGGCGAAATTGCCGTGCAGGCGCCGCATGTTCACGTCGCTTTCGCGCACGTCGTGATGGGCCGGCATGAAGAGGTGCGGCAGCATCGGCTGGGCCGGAGCCGGCAGTCCCGGCCCGCGCGCCTCGATCGTCGCCAGCTCGCGCATGAGGCCATCGGGTCCGAGCGCGCTTAAAAGGTCGAGCTGGCTTGCCCGCGAGGCGCCGGCGCGCCGGTCCGCAAGGTTGATGATCTTGCCCTGCTCCCGCCCCTCGATCGCCGCATGCGGCGAGTCGACGAAGCTATCCAGGCCTTCGGAAAGCCAGTGATAGCGCCGTGCCTGCCGTCGGTCGCCATTCATGCCCTGCTGGACAACCACCCAGCTCGCATCGTCCGTGACAATGAAGCCGTGAAGGTAGAGATCGAAGCCGTCCTGTACGGCGGCACTGTCGACCTTGGCGACGAGGCGGCTCGCCTCGGCAAGCCTCGCGCCGTCGAACCCGATGCGTTCGCCGATCACGACAAGTTCGCCCGGGGTCATTCGGGAATGCCGGCCACGGCCGCCGCAGACGTGAATGCCGAGTTCGCCCGAAAGCGGCGTCAGGCCACGCTTCAAGGCGCCGATGACGCTGGTGGTGATGCCCGACGAATGCCAGTCCATGCCCATCACCGCGCCGAAGGACTGGAACCAGAACGGGTGCGCAAGCCGCCTCAGGAATTCGTCCCGTCCATAATGATGGACGATCGCCTCGGTGATCAGAGTGCCGAGGCGTGTCATCCGGTCGCCGAGCCACTTCGGGACCCGGCCGCCATGCAGCGGCAGATCCGCATTGCCCGCTCGTTGCGCCATGTCTCGGCTCCTCGTTGTATCGTCTTTGATTTAACCCTACATGCTTCGGATGTTCGCGGAAAGTTCTCAGTGGCTGCGCGCAAGTTTCGGGCGCAACGTTGGCGAGCGTGAAAATATGAGACTACATACGACCGGCATAGATCGGGGAGCGCTATCGATTGCGGTGGGATGACAGCTTCTTTGCGCGCGACGCCGTTAAGGTCGCCGCCGATTTAATCGGTGCGGAATTCGCTGTCTCCGGCATCGGCGGCATCATAGTCGAGACGGAAGCTTATCTGCCCGACGATGCCGCCTCCCACAGCTTCGCCGGTACCACGAACCGCAACCGCTCGATGTTCGGCCCGCCGGCGCATGCGTATGTCTATCTTTCCTACGGTCTTCACTGGTGCCTGAATTTCGTCTGCCTGCCCGGCAGCGCCGTGCTCGTCCGCGCCATCGAGCCGAGATGGGGGCTGGAGACGATGCGGGAGCGGCGCGGCGTTTCGCAAGACAGGTTGCTCTGTTCCGGCCCCGGACGAGTCGGCCAGGCGCTCGCGATCGGCAAGGAACAGGATGGCTTGCCGCTTAACGGAAAGCCCTTCCAGCTAAGCCTGCAGACGAAGCGGCCGCCCGTTGCAACCGGCCTTCGCGTCGGAATATCCAAGGCCGTCGAGCACCCCTGGCGCTTCGGGCTGCAGAACTCGCCCTTCCTCAGCCGCAAGTTCTAACGCCTCTTGCCCAAAAGTGTGCAGCGGTTTTGGGATGACGACATGCACAAAACAAGGACCTAAAGCGCGCAGCGTGAATACATTTTCTCGCGACGCGCTTTGGCCTGTCAGCGTGGCTCGATCTGCTCATAGGTGCATTGGCGCGGATCCTTGTCGGGACGCCAGCGCATCAGCTTCGTGCCATGGCGGAAACGACGGCTGCTGACGTGATCGAATCTCACCTCGACCACCAGCTCCGGACGGACCGGTTCCCATTCGCCGCTGCGCTCTGTGCTCCAGCGGCTCGGGCCGCCGGGTGCCTTGCCGGTAAAGCCGGGCGGCTCGCGCAATGCCTCCAGCCGACGTGTCAATGCCGGGCGCTCCTTGTCGGAAATCGTCGCAGTAAAGCCGACATGGTTCAGCGTTCCGTCGCTGTCGTAGAGGCCGAGCAGGAGGGAACCGACCTCGTCGCTGTCGCTCTCGTAGCGGAAGCCGCCTACGACGCAATCGGCGGTCTTCAGGCGCTTGACCTTGACCATCGCACGCTCGCCGCATTCGTAATTCCCGTCGCGCCGCTTGGCGACGACGCCGTCGGTCGCGCCCGCCTCCCACGAGGCGAGCCATCGCTCGGCCTCCTGTCGGTCTCGCGTGAAGGGGGAAAGGGCGAGCTTGTCCGGAACTGCGTTTTTGGCGGCAAAGGCTTCCAGTGCCGCTCTCCGGGCGGGAAGAGGCTTGTCGGTCAGGACTGCCCCCTTTGCGTCGACCAGCATGTCGAACAGGATGAGGCGGGCCGGCGTTTGCTGCGCGAGCTTCTCAACGCGGCTTGCCGCCGGATGCAGGCGCATCTGCAGGGCGTCGAAGGAAAGACGCCCCTCGACTTCGATGACGAGTTCACCGTCAAGGACGAATTGCCGGGCGTCCAGCCGGCGCAAGAGGGCGATGACTTCCGGGAAAAACCGCCCGAGCGGCTTGCCGGATTTGGCCCTAAGATCAACCTCCTCGCCGGATTTGAAGGCAAGGCAGCGGAAGCCGTCCCATTTCGGCTCATACTGCCATGCCCCATCGCTCGGAAGCTCGGTCGCAGAGCGGGCCTCCATCGGCGCGGTGCTGACCGGCAGCGCGAAGCCGCCGGCGGATACAGCCTCCGCCGCCGCCCTTGCCTTTCTCGCCGAGCGCGGCCGTCCGGTCGCCTTGGTCGGTTTTCGATGCGCCGGTGACGGCATCGTCCACTCCTTCCCCGATCGCCCTATTTCAGTTTCACGGCCGGTTCCCTCGCCCAGACGCGCAGCTTGCCGAGTTCCTTGAAGAAGGCGGCGATGCTCCCGGCATCGGTGAGCTCGATCGTTCCCTCGTCGAGGGCGTCGGCAATGCCGGCCCTCTCCAGGAGGGGACGTGCCGCACCGACAAAGCCGATATATTTGCAGTGGGCGAAAGCATCGGCCACGAAATCGCGGGCGGTGGCGACATCGATCAGATCGGCGACGGCCTCTGCCGAAGGAAGAAGCACCACCGCGTCATAGAGCACGGATGGGCCGCCATCGACCATCTGATGGGCTGCGACCCACCTGCCGTCCGAGGCGGTGAATCCGCCGACCTTGGGGGCGATCAGCTCGAAGGCTGCCTTTTGCTCCGTGACCGCAGCGATCAGGCCATCGAGCAGCGCCGCATCCGCGCCGTCGGTCGCCAGAATTCCGAGCTTACGGCCCTCGAAGCGCTTCGGACCGCGCTCGATGATGCTGAGCGCCGGCGATGGATCGAGGTCCTGCCGCGTGGGTACGGCAGCTTCGGCCGGCTTCGGCATTGTTTGCAACCCGAGCGCGTGGCCGACCTTCTTGCCGAGCGTCTCGTCGATATTGAGGAGATGGGCGACCATGCGCTCGCGAATCACAGGTGTCTCCACCTTGCTCAATTCGAAGGTCAGGGCGTCAGCAATATGACGCTGCTCGGGCGGCGTCTGGCTGATGAAGAACTGGCGCGCCTGACTATAGTGGTCCGCGAAGCTCTCGGCCCGAATGCGCAGTTTCGGCCCCTGCTCCTCCGAAGCGAAATGCCGGAACCCCTTCGTCGGAGACTCGCGCGGCCCCTCGCCCCAGGAATTCGGCTGGTAGTTCACCCGCCCGACGGGATTGCGCATGGCCATGTGGCCGTCCTGCTGGAAGTGCTGGAAAGGACATTTGGGCGCGTTAATCGGCAGATGCGTGAAATTCGGGCTGCCGAGCCGTTTCAGCTGCGTGTCAAGATAGGAGAAATTGCGTCCCTGCAGCAGGGGATCATCGCTGAAGTCGATGCCCGGCGGCACGTTCTGGGTCATGAAGGCGACCTGCTCGGTCTCGGCGAAGAAATTCTCCGGCATGCGATCGAGTACCAGCCGCCCGACCGGCTTCGTCGGCAGAACCTCCTCCGGAATGATCTTGGTCGGATCGAGAATGTCGAAATCGAACTTGTCGGCAAACGCCTGGTCGAAGAGCTGCACATGCAGTTCCCACTCCGGGAAATTGCCTGACTGGATGGCCTGCCACAGGTCGCGCCGGTGGAAGTCGGGATCCGCGCCGTTGATCTTCACCGCCTCGTTCCAGGCGACGGACTGCAGTCCGAGCTTCGGCTTCCAGTGGAACTTGACGAAGGTCGACTCGTCCTTGGCATTGACGAAGCGGAAGGTGTGAACGCCGAAGCCTTCCATGAAGCGGAAGGACCGCGGGATGGCCCGGTCTGACATGACCCACATGATCATGTGCATGCTCTCCGGGGTCAGGCTGATGAAGTCCCAGAAATTGTCATGCGCAGACTGCGCCTGCGGGAACTCCCGGTCCGGCTCCGGCTTCACAGAGTGGATGACGTCCGGAAACTTGATCGCGTCCTGGATGAAGAAGACCGGGATGTTGTTGCCAACGAGGTCCCAATTGCCCTCCTTGGTATAGATCTTGACGGCGAAGCCGCGCACGTCGCGTGCCAGATCGAAGGAGCCCTTGCTGCCGGCCACGGTCGAGAAGCGCACGAAGGCCGGCGTCTGTTCGCCCGCCCGCTGAAACAGGTCCGCCCGGGTATAGGCGGCAAGCGATTCATACGTCTCGAAGAAGCCATGGGCGCCGTAGCCGCGGGCGTGCACGACGCGCTCCGGGATCCGCTCGTGATCGAAGTGAAAGATCTTTTCGCGGAAATGAAAATCCTCGATCAATGTCGGGCCACGCTCGCCGGCGCGCAGGCTGTTCTGATCGTCTGCCACCGGTCCTCCTTGCGCGGTCGTCAAGACAGGAGTGGCGCCTTCGGCAATCTGATGGAGCTCGCCGCCGTTGCCGCGGGTTGCTTTCTGGTCATGAATGGTGGCCGGCTTCGAAATGTTCGGCGCAGAGGGTTTCTTGGCCATCGCAGCACTCCTTGATCGGGGACGGAATGGGCACGAAACCGCGACCGCTGAGGTTGGTTCCCGGCGAACTCGTTTTTCGAAGGCTGAGGTGATCGACGCCGTAACCGAAGCGTCAGCCTTGACAGGTGCCGATCAAAACCGCCTCCGCGATGCGGTGCTTGCGGGCCTCGTTCCAGGCCTGCATCGCCCCGACATCGTCCGAGATCGACATGTTGCGGGTGTCCAGCGCGGCGAGCTTGAAGTGATAGTGATGCAGGCCAGTCCCCGCCGGAGGCTGCGGCCCATCATAGCGCGCATTGCCGAAGTCGTTCCGGATGAACTTGATGGCGTGTTCCGGGCCGGTATCGACAGCCTGCGAAAGCTCGGTCCAGTTGCCCGGAATGTTGATGATGGCGCAATGCCGGAACACCCCCCTGACGGCGTCCGGATCCTCGACGATCAATGCAAAGCTCTGTGTACCGTCGGGCGTACCCGTCCATTTCAGCGGCGGAAAGATGTTCTCGCCGAAGCGCGTATGTTTTTTCGGGATCGGCTGGCCTTCCGCGAAGGCGGGGCTCATCAAGCTGAAAGTCATCACCTCTCTCCTTCATGTTGGGCACATGGAACGGGCGCACGACCGCCGGATTGTACTCCCAAAGCAGGCCGGTGTTGAGGTCGGTGGCAGCAAATCGCCACCCGACCGAACCGGTCGCCGCGCGCACAGAGGCTCCTGCAAAAATTTCGATTTCGCGGCGGAACTTTGCGCACGGGCTTCGTGTTGAAGGAACTGCAAATGGGGCGGCGATTGGCCGGCAACGGCCAACACAATTTTCCGGAAATACGATCTATGAACGTTCTCTCCGTGACGGCCGAGATTTTCCCTTTGGTGAAGACCGGCGGGCTGGCCGATGTTGCCGGCTCGCTGCCCAAGGCTTTGAAATCGCACGGGATTCGCACACGCACGCTGATCCCGGGCTACGCCTCCGCCATCGAGGCCCTCGAGGCGGCCGCACCGGTTGCCCGCTACGATTGTCTTTTCGGAGAGAAGGCGACCCTGCTTTCCGGACGCGCCGCGGGGCTGGAGCTTTTCGTGCTCGATGCGCCGGGATTCTTCTACAGATCGGGCGGCCCCTACACCGACGAGCACGGGGTGGACTATCCGGACAATTGGAAGCGCTTCGCCGCCTTCTCCCTGGTCGCATCGCAGATCGCCGGCGGACTCGTGCAGCACTGGCGGCCGGACATCATTCACGCGCACGACTGGCACGCCGCCTTGAGTCTGGTCTACGCCAAATATGCAAAGAACGTGCCGATTCCACGTGTCCTGACCGTCCACAACATTGCCTTCCAGGGACAGTTTTCCGCCCATCTCTTCTCAGAACTCGGCCTGCCGAACGAGGCCTATTCCATAGACGGCCTCGAATATTACGGCGATGTCGGGTATTTGAAGGGCGGCCTGCAGGCGGCCGATGCCATCACCGTCGTCAGCCCCACCTATGCGCGCGAAATCATGACGCCGACCTTCGGGATGGGTCTCGAAGGAGTGGTGAATGCACGCCATGAAGACGTCGTCGGCATCGTCAACGGGATCGACGTCGACGTCTGGGATCCCTCGATCGATCCCCATATCGAGCATTCCTATTCGGCGAGAACGCCTCTCCGGCGGCTGCCGAACCGCGAGGCGCTGCTCGAGCTGTTCGGCCTGCCGCATACGCGCGCTCCGGTCTTCGCCAGCATCAACAGGCTGACTTGGCAGAAGGGCATGGATCTTCTGGCAGCCGTCGTCGACGAAATCGTCGCCATGGACGGCCGGCTGATCGTTCATGGCAATGGCGACGCGGATATCGAATACGCCTTTCTCGACGCCGCCCGGCGGTTCCCGCAACACGTCGCCATGAGGCTCGGCTACGAGGAGCAGATCGCCCATAAGATCCATGCCGGCGCCGACGCCATGCTCGTTCCCTCGCGCTTCGAACCCTGCGGGCTGACGCAGCTCTATGCGCTTCGATACGGCTGCGTGCCGATCGTCGCGCGGACCGGGGGCCTGTCGGAAACGATCATCGACGCCAACGTCGCTGCGCTCCAGGCGCAGGCCGCCACCGGAGTGCAATTTTCCCCGGTCGATACGGAGGGATTGCGGCACGCGCTGCGCCGCGCCCTCAAACTATTCCGGCACCGGCGCGTCTGGGAGAGCCTGCAGCGGCAGGGGATGAAGACGGACTCATCCTGGCACCGCAGTGCTGCCAGATATGCGGAGCTCTACGGCGACCTCACCGCGACCGCCACCGACATGCGCTTGGCCGGCTAGCATCAGCCGGTCCGTTTGACGTCTCATTCGCAACGCTGATGAGTCGATCAAGAACGATGCATGGATTGCGGCGCCGGAATATGCCAATGGCTCAGCGCTCCACGAGGACTTCGCCATGGCCGTCGAGACCGCGCCCGCCGCCCTAGCCACCGCGTCCAACGCCACCCGCACGGGCGTGCTGGTCATGCTCTTGGGCATGCTGATGTTTTCGCTCAACGACGTCATGGGCAAGTGGCTCGTCGCCACCTATTCGGTCGGTCAGGTCGTGCTGATCCGCAGTCTCGCCGCGGCGGTCCTGCTTGTCCCTTTCCTCTGGCTCGGCGGTGCCCGCAAACTTCTCGCCATCGAGCAGCCGGGCCTCCAGGTCGCCCGGGTCGTCGCCTCGACGGCGGAGGTCTTCGCCTTCTATTTCGCCGTCATCTACCTGCCGCTTGCCGATGTCATGACCTACTGGCTGGCGGCGCCGATCTATGTGGCGGCCGCCTCACCGCTCCTGTTGAAGGAACATGTCGGCTGGCGACGCTGGACGGCGATCGCCTTCGGCTTCGTCGGCGTCCTGATCGCCCTCGAACCTTCTTCTGAGGCGCTGACTCTGCCGGCGCTGATTTCGATCTTCGGCAGCATGTGCTTCGCCTTCATGATGGTGTCCGGCCGCTCGCTGCGCGGCACGCCGGATACGACGCTCGCCTTCTGGCAGCTGGTCGGGGCGGCGCTTGCCGGCCTCCTCTGGGCGCCGTTTGACTGGACGCCGCTGAAGCCGCTCGACACGGCGCTGCTCGGCCTGCTCGGCGTCGTCGCGATGGTCGCCCACGTGCTCGTCAATCGGGCGCTGAAGCTTGCCGACGCCGCGACGGTGGCGCCACTTCAATACACGCTGCTCTTCTGGGCGATCGTCTTCGGCTGGCTGATCTTCGGCGACACGCCGCGCCTGTCGATGGTGCTCGGCGCCGGTCTCATCGTCGCCTCTGGCCTCTTCATTTTCTTCCGCGAGCAACAGCTCAAGCGGCAGGGGCGGCTGAAGGCTTAGACCCGGCGGCGCCCTCAAGGGGCGCCACCCGCGAAATCAGTCGTCCGCAACCACCATCTGCTTCTGCGCGCCGAGGCCTTCGATGCCGAGTTCGATGACGTCGCCGCCCTTCAGATATTGCGGCGGCTTGAAACCCATGCCGACACCGGGCGGCGTACCGGTCGAGATGATGTCGCCCGGATGGAGCGTCATGAACTGCGAAAGGTAGCTGACCAGATACGCGACGCCGTAGACCATCGTCTCGGTCGAGCCGTTCTGCTTCGTCTCGCCATTGATCTTCAGCCACATCGCGAGGTTTTGCGGATCGGCGATCTCGTCGCGGGTGACAAGCCAGGGACCGGTCGGACCGAAGGTGTCGCAGGACTTGCCCTTGGTCCACTGGCCGGAGCGCTTGATCTGGAAATCCCGTTCCGAGACGTCGTTGATGACGCAATAGCCGGCGACATGGTCCATCGCTTCGTCTCGGCCCACATATTTGGCCCTCTTGCCGATCACCACGCCAAGTTCGACTTCCCAATCGGTCGCCACCGAACCGCGCGGGATGATGACGTTGTCGTTCGGACCGACGATCGCCGAGGTGGCCTTCATGAAAACCACGGGCTCCGGTGGAACCTCGAGGCCGGATTCTGCCGCATGGTCCGCGTAATTGAGGCCGATGCAGATGAACTTGCCGCTACCGGCGACGCAGGGGCCGAGCCGGGGCGTGCCCTCTACGAGCGGAAGGCCCTCGAGGTCGAGACCGCGAGCCCAGCCGAGATCGGCGATTGCCGGGCCGGCGACGTCGGCGATCACCGCCGAGAGGTCGCGAATTCGGCCAGCACTGTCCAGAACGCCCGGCTTTTCCGCCCCTTCGGGGCCGTAACGCAACAACTTCATTCTGCTCCTCCAAACGGTCGAGACGAAAGACTCCGCCTCACAAACCAAAGGAAGCGGTAGATGTAAAGTTGTTTTGGAAGGTGCCGGAAGAAATGCGGATCCTCGCAGGTCCGGTTCGCGGCGGAAGCGAATCGAAAGAGCGTGGAACCTTCCCGTCACCGGCCGGTTCGGTGCGCTGCGCGTTGTGCGCGCTAATAAGAAGGACAACGCAGATGAAATACAATTATTTTTTTGCCGCTGCTATCTCGCTTGCAATGGCATCCGCCGCTGTCGCTCAAAGCAGTTCAGGGTCAACATCGGGTGGTGGCACGGCGGGCTCCGCATCAGGGACGACCTCCGCCTCTCCTTCCGGGAGCAGCTCGGGAGCCCCGGGGGTGATGCAGATGAACGAAGCGGAAAGGAGCACCACGTCGAAATGGCCGGATCCGGTACGCAACGCCCTCTTCTCCGATGCGTCAGGGACGAGCTTGCGCAGCCAGGATGAAATCAAGGCCAACTGGTCGAAGCTGACGGCCGAGCAGCAGAACCAGATCAAGCAGGATTGCAATACGATGCAAACCGCATCGGCGACGGGAGCCGGAAGCGCATCAGGCAGCGCAAGTGGGTCGGCGGCCGGAACTACACCCCAGGTTTCGGGCGAAACCACTGCAAGCACCTCTACCGGATCGACCTCGTCCGGGTCGGCGGCGGGCACTCAGGCCACAGGCGGCGCGATGACCATCGCGCAACTCTGCACTATGGTCAACGCGATGTAGAGCTGGCCGTCCGTATCGCGGGAGACGTGGCGCTCCCGCGATACGGCTATTCCGCTTTCCTTCTCCGCAACATCTCGGCTTATCGGCACTGACGGCGCGGCCCGCCGTCATAGGGCTGGTAGGTGTTGTCTTCCGGACGGTACGATCGGTATCGACTGAAGCAATAGTCGACATGTTCGAACGACAGGTTCGTCGCATCGGCCGAGAGGTCCATCTCGGCTGAAGGAGCGTCGACGCTTTCCTCAGGAGTGGGTGGCGGCAAGGCGACTTCCAACGGCGTTCCGGCCGCATTCATATAGGGAGAGATGCAAGTCCGCCGGCCGCCACTAAAGGATGTATAGCTGTTGTCGCGGGCACGGTAGGACCGATAGCGGTTCGCACACCATTCGACGTGCGCCGTCGGCCCGGCTGCCGACACCGGCTGTTCCTCGCTGGGTATCGTTTGAACTGAGCCGGTGGCCATTGAATCCAGAGAAGGAAGTTCCTTTTCGTCCCCATTGACCCTTGCGATCACCTCGGGTTCCGAAGGAAGGTCTTCTGCAGCCTCATTGCCCTGCGTGGTTACCACGTGTTCCGGGAAGTCCTCCACTGCCTCTTTGCCTTTTGTGGTCGCGATGCGTTCTGAAGGCAGGGTCACTACCGGCTCTTTGCCTTTTTCGGTCTCCAAGGGCTCCTTGGGAGAGACATCAATTGCCGCGGCGCGGGCGGGGAGCCGCTCGAATTGCTGAGCCGCCGGGTTCACTGCACGCGGCTGCTCGGTCCATATTTCCGACTGATTCATGTCGAGCTGCGGCTCACGTGCCGGGTTCCCGTTAAGGATGAAAGTTGCGACCGCCGCCCCGCTAAGGAAGAGTGCGAGTGACAGGGCGAGCCCGCAAAGTCCCGCCAATAAGCCTTTCACCTGACCCTCCATCGTTTGTCTGTACGAAGAATGCGAGGGCTCCGTCTCAGGTTCCGCCGTGCGTGAGAATCCCCTGAATTTTGGCGGCCAGCTTCTCGCGCACGGTCGCGGAGATGCCTGACAAAGGTCTGGCTCCGCGATAAGAAAGAAACCCGCCCCTACTGCAGGGTGGCCGGATCGATCTTCCGGCTGTTCAACAGGTGAACGAATGTGATCCCCTGCTCCAGGAGCAGTTCGGCGGCCTTCAGGTCGCACGCCTCAAGGCCGGAGGAACAGCCGCGAAGGCTGCATGCGAGCGACATCGAGTTCGCAACCGCGCGCGCGTCGCCGTCCTCCTCGGCCTCGTCGGCGGCTGCTTCGAGCGCGTCGGCTACCGCCGACATCAGGTCCGCCAGTTCTCTGACATTCATCTCTTCGACAGTTTTCAGAACTTGCATGACGTCTCCTTGGCGCGCGACAATTCGCGGTGGCAAACAGCGCGCGCATCTTTCATATGGAAGTCGTGGAAGTGGTCTGATGAGATATGGTCGCGGAACCCCTGGCCTGCAAGGCATGGCTACCATGCCCGTGGAGCATGCCCTATGCCGCGGAGAACCGGCTCGCTCAGGCTTTTGGAGATGAAAAGCAACTTGCGCGCTACCCAAAGGCATCAGTTTTTGAAAAGATGCGCAATGCTGCGTGTCAGCGCCTGCCGCTCAAGTCGCCATCCGATGTGACTTGAAGCGGAGGAGACGAGGATGACCGGGAGCAAGCCATGTGCCGAAACATCAAACCTCTCTTCAATTTCAATCCGCCGGCGACGGACGAGGAGATACGCGATGCCGCACTGCAGTTCGTGCGAAAATTGAGCGGAACGACCAAGCCGTCTAAGCGCAATGAAGCGGCGTTCGAGCGCGCCGTAAGCTCGATCGCGGCCTGCGCCAGCGAACTGCTCGAAACGCTGGAGACTTCCCAACCCCCGCGCAACCGTGAGGACGAAGCAGCAAAGGCGCGTGCGAGAATGGCGATCCGCTTCCCGTAACATGTGCGGGCGTAAAATTCTGTCAAGAGTTGCACAGGCAAAGGGACTCGACCTCTAGGTTTTTCTTTGGTTTTATCTTCAGCTAATATTCTTGGGTGGAGGAGGACAGAGGATGGTTTACGACTGGGACGGAAAGCGGACACGTCGCCTTCAGATGCTGAAATTCTTCAGCGCGCTGGCGATACCTGCCCTTCTTTTCGGTTCAGCGGTTGCGGCAGTGGAGTGGACCGACAGAGGCACCCAGGGCGTCAAGGCCACTCGAATTCGGTAAGCGGCCGATGAACGCTTCGGCGTTCACCCGGCGAGCTCGGAAGCTCACCGGGGGAATTCAAGTTTATTGTATGACCTGTACCACCGTGCGGCTTTTCGGGTCGGCGATGACCCGTTGCTCATTCACGACCGCATAGGCATAGCGCGTATCTTCGGGTATCGGAGTAAGGACAACCGTCTCGGGCAAGGGCTTGCCGACGACGATCTGTTCCTGGATGACGACTGGCTGCGTCGGAAGCGGCTGCGCTTCGACATAGGCAATCACTTTCGGCGGAGGCGGGTCGATGACCGCTCCCGCGATCGCGCCCGCGACGCCGCCAACCGCGGCTCCGACCGGACCTCCAACGACTGCGCCCGCGGCGGCTCCGCCAGCGGCGCCGGTCACTGCGCTATTTCTCGACGTGTCTTCTGCTGCAGCAGGAAGAGTTACGGCTCCAATTCCAAGACTCAACGCAACAGCACTCTTGAGGAGCATGGCTTTCATCAGAAAATTCTCCCTTGTGCATCCCTTCGGGTCGACAAACTACAGGGTTCGGGCTTTTGTTCCGGCGGTCCGCAAACGAGATCAAGGAGGATGAGACATGCGCGAGGCACTGATCGTCTGGGGCGGCTGGAGCGGGCACGAGCCAAAGGAATGCGCCCATGTCATTCGCGACATGCTGCAGGAGGACGGCTTCCGGGTCTATCTGGAACACACGACCGAGATCTTTGCCGATCCCTCCATTCACGACGTGTCGCTGATCGTGCCGATCATGACCATGTCGAAGATCGAGAAGGAGGAGGCGAAAAACCTCGCCGCTGCCGTGCAAGGTGGCGTCGGCATTGCCGGCTATCACGGCGGCGCCGGCGATGCGTTCCGCGAATGCGTTGAGTACCAGTTCATCATCGGTGGCCAATGGGTGGCCCATCCCGGAAACATCATCGACTACCGCGTGAACATCAGCCGCCCCGACGACCCCCTGATGGAAGGGATCTCCGATTTCCCTTACACCTCAGAGCAATATTACATGCATGTCGATCCCTCGAACGAGGTGCTGGCGACGACCACCTTTTCCGGCGAGCATGCGTGGTGGATCGAGGGCGTGGTGATGCCGGTAGTCTGGAAGCGCAAGCACGGTAAGGGCCGGGTCTTCTATTCCTCGCTCGGCCACGTATCGAAGGAATTCGAGGTTCCGCAGATGCGGACGATCTTCCGCCGCGGTGCCAACTGGGCGGCGCGGTAAATCGATCTGGCGCTTACTGGATGGGTTGCCGCTCGGCGTTCTCTCGCTGCGCCAAGCCGACCGCTCTTCGGCCTCGCAACTGATCCAGCCTATCGCCAAACGGGCTATGACTGTGTTTCGTCTGGCGCTGCACAACGAGGCCGCTCCGCCTACAATCCTTCCCCAACCCTTTGGAATTCCCTGTAAAGCTGCTCCGGCAGAAAACTTTCATGCACATGTTGCAATGCAATAATATTCTGTTAGGGTGTATTGCAGAGATTATCTCCTCTTGAGGTTGTGCAATGAAGGCATGTGCTTGGTCGGGCAGCCGGAGTTTTCAACGGGCTAAGGTCGCTCCCCGCAGGCCGTCCGCCCGCTTTGGTGAAGCGCAGTTTCGAGGTAAGTGCCCACAGCGGCGAATGTTCAAAGTGCGGGTCGTTTCTTCGGCATCTGCGTATCATTGCAAAAACTGTAGCTGCGGTCTGCAGCCGGTAATCGCCTGTGCCGCATTTCACAGGCAATAGCGGCCGTCGGGGAACTCCGACTGCTGCCATCCGAAATTCGCATCGAAGCATCTGCCTACTACCGCAGCACTGGTGAGAACGTGACCGGAGTGAATTTGCTGACCCTGCAATTCGGGCCCCGCAGGCCAATGCGGTTGCTCCTCCCCGCCTTACGAGGTTAACCGATGGTGCTGGGTGTTCGCGCCGAAGAGATCGCCGGAGAGCATTTCGACGTGGTCGTGATCGGTTCCGGCTTCGGATCCGCCTTCTTCCTCCATGGTTTCACGCATCGCCGCAGCGCGCGCATTCTTCTCCTTGAATGGGGTCGCCACAACTCGCATGCGTGGCAGTTGGAACATGGTGCGAATACCGATCTCAAGGATGAGCAGACCTACAGGAGCAATTCAACAAAGCCGTGGAACTACACGATCGGGCTGGGCGGCGGCACCAACTGCTGGTTCGCCCAGACGCCACGGCTGCATCCGAATGATTTCAGGCTGAGAAGCCTCTATGGGGTCGGACAGGATTGGCCGATCAGCTACGATGATCTCGAGCCTTTCTACTGTCAGGCCGAGTCGATCATGTCCATATCGGGCGATCCGGATATGGCGTCGCTCATGCCGCGATCGAGGCCCTTCCCTCAACCGCCGCATCGGATGTCGACGCCGGATCGGATGATGAAAGCGGCGCAACCGGATCGGCACTTCGTCATGCCGACAGCACGGGCGCGGGTAGCGACAGAACAGCGTGCGTCCTGCTGCGCATCGCTGCACTGCTGGCTCTGCCCGGCCGATGCGAAATTCACTGCCAATAACGGTCTCATGCATGTCTTCGAACATCCGCAGGTATCCGTCTGCCTGGAATCGGAAGTGCGGCGATTGGAGCACGCGGCCGGAAGTATTCGCGCCGCGACGTTCCGGCACGATGGCAGGGAGCATACGGTCACGGGCGACCTTTTCGTGCTCGGCGCCAACGGTATTCAGAGCCCGGCTATCATGCTGCGATCGGGTCTCGGCGGCGATTTGGTCGGGCGGGGTCTGCATGAATCCTACGGCTGGAACCTTGAAGCCTATCTCGACGGCGTCGACAATTTCGATGGAAGCACCATCACCACTGGTCTGAATTTCGGCCTGTATGACGGAGCCCACAGATCGGAGCACGGCGCGGCTCTGGTCTATTTCGAGAACCGCTGGCAGCACGGTCTTCGTCCCGAGAAGGGGCGATTGCGGCAAACACTTCCCCTCGTAATCGTCACCGAGGACCTGCTGGAGGCGGACAATTTCGTCAGCCTCGATGAAAACGGCGACGCTTTCATAAGCTACAAGGGAGCGGCCGAATACGCGGTCAAAGGCATGACGAGAGCCAAGGAGCAACTGCCGGAGCTTCTTCGGCCGCTGCCGGTCGAAAAAGTCCTGGATCGCGGCATCCGGCGGACGGAATCGCATGTTCAAGGCACGCTTCGCATGGGGAAAGACCCCAAGGACTCGGTGGTCGACGGTGATTTGATCCACCACCAAATTCGCAATCTGCTGATCGTCGGCACCAGCACCTACCCAAGCTGTTCCTGCGCCAATCCCAGCTTGACGGCCGCGGCCCTCTCGTTGCGGGCGGCTAGTCGCCTAACATGATGGAGAAAAAGCATGATCACGCTTTCACGGCGCGCGGTTCTCGGTCTGGCCGGCGGGTGTGTCGCTTCAACCGCCCTTGCCTACACGGCGGCCCGGTCCTTTTCCGGCGAGGATTTGGTCCGGGTATCTCTGAAACGGTATCTCGGAGAGCTGAACATGTCGGATGAGCATCTGCGCGCCTTCACCCTGGAATTCCACAAGCGAAATCCATGGGATTTCCCGACGGAAAAGCTGGCGGATGCTTCGACGCTATTCGAAGGACTGGGTCTGGGAGACGCGGTTCGACCACTGCTGCCCGATGATGACGCAAAGCGTTTGGAGCGGTTCGAGCGCTGGCTGCTCGCCGACTTTCATCTCCTCACCGACTACGCCTGGCGCAGCGGACCGGAAGATGCCGTTACCTTTTCAGGCAGCCAGCATTGCGTGAACCCGTTTGCAAATTTCGACGCTGCATAGTGTCCATCAATACTACTTGGGGGTGAAGTTATGTACTACAGATCAATTGCAGATATGAATTCCACCATTGCCAAAAACCTCCACCGACTGCCACGTGATATCGATCTCGTCGTCGGAATCCCCAGAAGCGGCCTCCTGGCTGCCAACCTCGTCAGTCTGACCGCGAACATCCAGATGACCGATCTCGACAGCTTTGTCGCCGGCAAGACCTTCTCCTGCGGGATCACCAAGCGCTCCGCCGCTCTGCAGCGCACCATACCTGAGATGCGCCGGATACTGGTTATCGATGACAGCATCAATGGCGGTGGCGCCATGCGGGAGGCGCGGGTAAAGGCAGCCGCCGCGGGCGTTGCCCGCGACCAGCTTGTCTTCGCTGCCGTATACGGCACCTATGAGCGCTACGACGAGGCCGATCTCGTGCTCGAGGTCGTACCACAGCCTCGGCTTTTCCAGTGGAACGTGATGCACCACAAGTTTCTCGGCCAGAGCTGCGTCGATATTGACGGGGTCCTGTGTTTCGATCCCACCAACGAAGAAAACGATGACGGCCCCGCCTACCTCCAATTCCTGGCGCAAGCACGTCCACTGTATGTCCCGACGCGAAAGATCGCCTATCTGGTGACCAGTCGGCTGGAAAAATACCGGGCCCAGACGGAGGCCTGGCTGGCGGCGCAGGGAATCGAGTATGGAGAACTCATCATGCTCGACCTTCCCAGCAAGGAAGAGCGCCAACGGCTCGCCGCGCACGGCCGCTTCAAGGCCGAGTTCTACCGGCGTTCGGATGCCGTGCTTTTCATCGAAAGCGAGCACGATCAGGCGGTGAATATAGCCAAGCTCTCGGGAAAGCCGGTGCTTTGTATGGAGTCGCAACAGATGATCTCTTCGAATTCCGCGTGGCTGCTGGCAGGGCTAAAACAGGCGAAATCGTTGGAGGGTCGGCAGGCAATGCTGAAGGCAGCGGCCCGTGCGATGCTTGGAGAACGGGGTTACCAGGCGCTGAAGGGCAGGGTGCGAAAGCCGGCCTGATGATTGATGATTGCAGAAGGCCTCCGATGCGCAGAAGGCGCTCTTAGGCCTCCCCGCCCCGCGATCCGATCACGCGTCCCGGCACGAGCTTGATGGCCTCCCGCAAGGTTTGTCTGCCGAACGGGAAAAGCATCGCGATCACGATTGTAACGGCGTATGACAGGGCGGCAACGGCCGCAATGGCGAGAATAGGCTGGTTCGGCAAGACCGGTCGGGAAAACCAAAGGACCAGCAATGCGCAATGCGAACCGAGCACAAAGGGGCCGGCAGCACAAAGCACATCCTTCAAACCCAACGGCCCCTTTCTCCCGACATAGATCCACAGAAGCGGTGTTCGAACATACTCGCTGAGCGAATAGACAACGGCGACCCCTAAGGCTCCGTAGGGCAGACCGATGACGAAGGCCAAAGCCGACGTTACCGCTGTCACGATTCCCCACCGCATGAAATCACCCGACCGGCCCTGGCTGATGAACAGCCAACCTGCAGGATTGTTGACCGGCTGCAGCAAGCCGGCAAAGCCGAGCGCCATGAAAATGACTGCGCTCTCCCGCCACTGCTCTCCCAAGACAAAAGGAATAAGCACATCGGCCGTGGCAATGGCGGCGCCGACGCCGGGGAGCGCCACAATGAGCATCAAGGGCAGCACCCGAAGATAGGCGCTGCGATACCGATCGGGCTCGTTCGCCAGGCGGGAGAGCGCCGGCACCATGACTTTCGACAGCGGATTGGCCAGTTGGCTGAGCGGAAAGAGCAGCAGCTTATAGGCTCGGTCGTAAAGCCCCAATTGCGTCTCGCCCCAGTATCGGCCGATGAGAATGTTGTCCAGATTGCGGGCAAAGAAGTTCGCGAAGTTGAATCCAGTTATGCCGGCACCGAAGGTCAGCAACGCGCCTACGCCTTCGGTTTTGAGTGTGAAACCTGGCCGCCACCCCGAATTCGCCCAGTAACAGAGCGTCGGCAAGACGGCACTCGTCAGCGTGCCGGCGTAAAGCGCCCAATAGGATCGATCGACGAAAGTCCAGCCGACGGCGGCGAAAAAGCCACCCATGGCGCTAGCGATCTCCACCACCGCCAGGCGATCGAAGGCCATGCGCCGGTTGAGCAGTGCAAGGTGTTGGGCCCCGAAGCCATAGGCGAGTATCTGCAACGACATCGCGGCGACAAGAGGCCCCACTCGGGGCTCATCGTAAAAAGCTCCGATGAGCGGTGCCATGCCCACCATCAAACAGGCAAGCGCCACGCTGACCGCAACGTTGATCCAGAAGAGAGAATTCACCTCTTCGTGTGTTATGGAGCGTTTCTGCACGGTCGCCTGCGTGAGCCCAAGGTCCTGAAACAGTGCGATGAACGCCAATACCGGCGCGCACATCGCAACCACGCCAAAATCCTGAGGTGACAGGAGGCGCGAAAGGACGATTACGGAAAGGATCTGCGTCGCGACCTTGACCGCTTGGGCAAGGGCCGTCGCGACGGCACCCCGACCTACTTTCTCGCGGAGCGAACCGTCAGGGGGATCGAATGCGCTGGCTTCCAAATCCTCACCCTCATGCAGGTTGCAGTCGACGACAGGTTTGAAACTAACCCAGATGCTTGCCGCAGCGCAACAGAAACGGTCTGTTGTTGCTGCCATGCACAATGAAATATTGCTGCGCAACATGGGCCGTAGTAGAGTTGCTTCGTAACCGTGGGTCATGCAGCGTGCCGCTTCCGTGGGAACCAACTCTCCAAGGAACCGTCTTCGAAGGGTCGTCCGCAAACGCTCACCGCCGGTTGCTGACCGAATTGTTGTTTACAATTGAGAGTTGCTTAAGCTAATCATCGCGTGCGAATGGACCCCGCCAATGGTCGGGGCGCGTTGGACAGGACACCGGCAAGATGTCGTGATGCGGCAAATTGCTCCCGGTGCATTCGAGGTCGTGTGAAATTGTCGGTGCACAAAAGGCTGCCCGGAGGAGCATGCCTTCTTCTCCGGCGCGAGAAACAATCACTTCAAGTGGGTTCTAACGATGACGGCGAGCGCAATACCTTTCTGGAACTTTCGTCCAAGCAAAATCTCAACTGTCGGAAATCCCGCCTATACCTATGACGGTCTTACTGCATTTACGCCGTTTTGGGCGATGGCAGCGCTCTTCAGCATCGCGGGCGATGTCTATTCACTGATCGGTTACAAAGGGCTGGCCTACACGGTTTTGAGCTGGTCCATCGTCCTGCTCAGCCTCTTGCTTCTGCTCTATCCGCGCCGCACCGGCATCCTGCTGGGGCTGGTCGCGGTCTCGCTGCTGTTATACGGCCTCCGCTTGCCGGTTGCCTCAAACAACAAGACGATCACGGCCGTGATGAACTTGGGAATCCTGCTCAGCGCAGCGGCTCTCTACGTCAAAGCCGGCAGCATCGCCGCCATCGACCGCATGACGCTCTATGGTCAGATCCGTGTCGTCGCCCGCGCCCTGCTCGCGATCATGTACTTCTACGGAATCTTTCATAAGATCAACACGGACTTCCTCGATCCTTCCGTCAGTTGTGCCGTGGGGCTCTACGTTCCGCTTGCTCGCCCGTTCGGTCTCGAAGACAATCTGTTTGGCAGGTACCTGGCGATCTATGCGACCTTTGTTATCGAGGCGATTGCCATCGTCGCACTCTACTGGAAGCGCTATTTCGCGATCGGCTTCATCCTGGCGCTTGTCTTCCACTACGTGATCCCGATCTCCGCCTATTCGTGGTACATGGATTTTTCGAGCCTTGTATTCGCGCTTTACGTGCTGAGCATTCCAGTTCCCGCCAGCCGATCGCTCTACGGCATCTCGCTTGCCGCCGCCAATGGCCTTCGCGCGCAGTTCGGACGGATTGGCACGCTCTTCCCGGCGGCGGTGCTCATGTTTTTTGCGATTGCAGTCGTCCTGCTTCTCGCCCGGACCTATCCGGAGCGCAGCTTCGACATGGTGGTCCACTCCGTATGGATCCTCGTGTGGTCCGTGGTCGGCGGCGTCGCGATGATCGTCCTGGCCTATGTGGCGCTGCAGAATCTGCCTTGCGACAACGTTTCCGCCCCGCGCCCGCCGGCATGGGTCTACGTCATCCCGGGCTTGTTTTTCCTTTCGTGCCTTTCGCCCTATGTGGGGCTAAAGACCGAAAGCTCGATCAACATGTTCAGCAATCTGCATACCGAAGCCGGTCAAACCAACCACCTGCTGTTCCCGACGCCGCCGTATCTTTTCAACTACCAGAACGAGGTGATGAAGATCGTCGATTCTTCCGAGCCGCACTTGGTCAGGCAAGCGCAGGCCGGAAAGTATCACGTCCTGCACGAGATTAAGAAGCAGCTCCGCTGGAATCCCGAGGCGTGGGTGACCTACGTCAAGGATGGAGAAACCGTTAGTCGCGCGACGGCAGCGACGTTGGCAGATGAAATGCCCAACATCCTCGAACGCAAGCTGCTGATCTTCAAGCTGGTGGACTTCTCCCGGCCTAAGGTCTGCACCCACTAGGCTCGGGACCTGCAGTTTTCTGCCAGGCGGACGCGCGGCTCAGGCGTCCGCGCGGCCACCGGGACGGAGCAGGGCGACAATGCGAGCCAGACCATTAGCCTGCCGGGTTTAGCGCCTGAGGAAGTTCCCCCTCACCAGCCGCTATTTCCATCCGGTGGAGGGTCAAGGTCGGCCGGAATGAGCGGGCGCCCGCGCAGTCGCAGCGTAGCACGGCGCCCCGCCTTGAGGAGCGGGTAGATCAACCTCGCGGCCGTTCTATTGGAAAGAAGCGCCCGGTTAAGGCGGCCGAAGAGGGACGAAGACGAACTAAGGATTGCCAGGAGATTGACCGCTTCGTCGCCGTGGTAAATGCGATCCTGGAAGACGAACAGCATTCCTTCATTGAGGTCGAAACCCTGCTTCTGGAAGCGAGCCACCCGCGGATCAGCGGAGCGGGCGTCGAGCAGTTCGACGGCACCAATGGTTTCGCGCAATCGCATGAAGCGAACATAGCTTTGGCAGAAGATGCAATCGCCATCATAGACGATCAGTGCTGGTGTCGGGGGCTCTTTCATTGGACTGGCGGATCGACGCCCAGGTCGGTGGGCGGCTCGGCCATGTCGCCGAGGCGGCATTCACCATAAAACGTGCAGCCCGAAACGACGGGCAAATTGATGAGCGCATCGAATACACCGACAAACGCCAGAGCGACAATCCCGAGGGCAACGAGCTTCTTATAAAGAGGCATGTCTCGAAAACCCACCGGCTCCACTCCTCTCAGGCTCGCGTCGTATGATATGAGCGCTCGCAGTGCGACTAAGCTGCGCCTCGCCCGCCGCCGATCTTGTGCAATGCACAATGCTTCGAAATCAGCTTGAGATCAAGAGGTTTCCTATCATTGGTTGTATTCAACTCATCCTCGCGGCACCTCTCGCCCGTCATGGGCAAATGTGGCTTGATCTTTGAATATTGAAATATATCGCGGCTCGCATGGGCGTCTCGATGATCCGCGCCTGTTTCCATCGAAACGGCCCCGTCATAAGCTCCGGACTGTCTTCTCGATCCTCGCGGAGTTCCATTCCCATGCGTGACCTGCAATTTCCCGGCCGTTCAGTCGTCATGGGCAGGCATGGCGCCGCGGCCACGTCGCATGCTCTTTCGACGCTCGCCGCCATCGAAATCCTGCGCCGCGGCGGTAATGCGGCCGACGCCGCGATCGCCGCCTGTGCCGTCCAATGCGTGGTCGAGCCGGGCTCGACAGGCATCGGCGGCGACAATTTCGTGCTCTTCGCTCCCGCGTCTACCGATCCGCCGGGCACCGACACCAAGACGCGCGGCAAGGTCTACGGTCTGAACGGCTCGGGGTGCGCGCCGGGGGGCCTCACCGCCGAGCATCTCTTGAGGCAGGGAGTGAAGGAGATCGCTCTAACGTCGGTGCATGCGGTGACCGTCCCGGGCGCCATTGATTCCTGGGCCAAGCTGAACCAGCGCCTCGGCTCCATGCCGCTCGGCGCGTTGCTGCAGCCCGCCATCCGCCATGCCGAGGAAGGTTTTGCGGTGACCGAGCGCGTCGCCACCGATTGGGCCCGTAACGAAGACAAGCTGAAGGCGGATGCCAATAGTGCGCGCATGTGGTTGAAGGGTGGCCGCGCTCCTACGGCCGGTGAGGTGTTCAGGCAGCCAGAGCATGCGAAAGTCCTCCGGGAGATCGCCGCCAAGGGCCGCGACGGCTTTTACACCGGCTGGGTCGCCGAGGACATGGTGGCCTATCTCCGCAGCCTCGGCGGCACGCATTCGCTGGAGGATTTCGCCTCGCAGGAGGCTTTTTGGGTCGAGCCTATTTCGACCAGCTATCGCGGCATCGAGATCCTGGAAATCCCGCCGAACGGCGTCGGCATCACGACTTTGCTAATGCTCAACATCCTGAGCGGCTTCGACCTGGGCAAATACGATCCGGTCGGCGTCGAGCGCTTCCATATCGAGGCCGAGGCCACAAGACTGGCCTTTGAGGCGCGCGACATGTATGTCGCCGACCCGGCCTTTGCCGATGTCCCCGTGCAGAAGCTGCTTTCGGCCAACTTCGCCGACGGCCTGCGCGGCCGCATCGACCTGAGGAGAGCCATGCCGGCTGGGGGCCCGCTCGGCACCACGACATATCGGGATACCGTCTATATCAGCGTGGTCGACGGAAAGGGCAACGCCTGCTCCTTTATCAACTCGCTGTTCTGGCCCTATGGCACCGGCCTTTCCAGCCCGAAAACCGGCGTGCTGCTGCACAACCGCGGCACGGGCTTCCTTGTCGATCCCGCGCACCCCAATTGCGTGGCACCGCGGAAGCGCCCGCTGCACACGATTATCCCGGCGATGGCCATGAAGGACGGCAAACCGTGGCTCTGCTTCGGCGTCATGGGCGGCGGCTTCCAACCGGTCGGCCAAACCCACGTGCTCACCAATATCATCGACTTCGGCATGAATGTGCAGGAAGCCATCGACTGCGCCCGCGGCTTCCCCCAGATGGGGCGCTTCGAGGCCGAGCGCGGCATCCGCGAGGATGTGCTGAAAGGCCTCGTGGCATTGGGCCATGATATCAAAATGGCCGAGATGCCGCTTGGCGGCGGCCAGGCGATCATGATCGATGCGGCCAGCGGCGTGCTGCAGGCCGGCTCGGATCCGCGCAAGGACGGCTGCGCGCTGGCTTACTGAGCCTGCTCGAAGCGAGAACATTCGCCAACGTTCGGAACCTTGCGCGGGCGCGGGACGTTAGAGCCCGTCGCTTTACCAAGCGACGTTGACGCAATGGGGGTCGACTCTTTCCCTCCCACTGCCCCCGAGTCGACCTTGTTGGCAGCGCCCCTCCTCCCTCCTCCGAGGGGCGCTGCCTCACCATGGCAATGTTCGGCAGTGATGCTGTAGATGCCTCGATCAGAGCCGCCTTCTCTCTGCCATCAGAAGCACTGCCAGAACGCAGCACAGGAGGCCGAGGGACGTTGGCAGCCCGTGATGTCCGATCAGTTGCATCGTCAATCCCGTCGCGGGCGAGCCGACGATGCCGCCGATACCCCATACGAAGGCGAAGGCCGCGTTACCGGCGATCAGCGCCTGACCGGTGAACCGCTCGCCGAGCCGGATGAGCGATACGGTATAAATCCCGAAGGAGACTCCGCCCCAGACGAAAACGAGCGGCCAGACGAGCCATGCGTCGAAGATCGACGGCAGCAGCAGGCAGCCGGCCAGCGCAGCCAGGGCACAGAGCAACAGGGTCCGCCTCGAGCCGAGCCGTTCGGTCATGCGCCCGAACAAAATCTGCAGCACGGCATTGCCAGCGATGAAACAGGCGATGAGCGAAGCGATACGGGCCTCGGCGCTACCGAGCGCGGCGCCATAGACCGCCAACAAAGAGAGCAGGGTCTGCTCGAATGCGGCGGCCGTGAAGACCGCGAACAATAGGAGCGGCGCCCGTGCGAAGAAGCCGCCGACCGATATTGCCTCGCCTTCGTGCGGCATCTTCGGCAGACGTGGCACGACCCCAAGCACGATCAGGCCGCAGAGTAGAAGGGCCACGATGCCGATCAGGAAAGGCGGCCAACCCTCGGTACCGGTGAGGCCGAGCGAGAGCGGGCCGATGGCGAAGCCCCCCGAAACAATCGATGAATAGAGGCCCAGGATGCGGCCCCGGCGTGGCGCCGGCGTGATCGACATCAGCCAGGTCTCGCTGATGACGTAGAGCGGATTGGCGAAGAAGCCGAGCAGGAAGCGCAGCGGCATCCAGGCCCAAACGCCCTGCATCCAGGCGATCGCGGCCAGCGTGAGCGCCGCCAGCAGCGAACACAGGATCGCAAGCCGCGCCCCGCCCACGCGCCGCGCCAGCGCCGGAACGAGGGGTGCGGATACAATGAAACCCAGCGGCGTCATCGCCGCCGACAAGCCGATCAGGTCCGGCGCCATCCCCTGCCGCTCGAGGATGAAGCTGAGCAGCGGATAGGTCAGCCCCTGCGCCACGGCAAACACCGAGACGGTCGCGATGATGCCCGCCATCGCCGCCCAGGGGAGCCGATCCTCTCGCGGCGATGCCGTGCTTTGCAGGTGCCGGCAAACAACTGCGGCACGCGGAAACTGGCGATCCTCTGTCATTGCAGCAGTCGCCTCATAGAGGCGGCATCGGCCCTTGCCAGAAGGGCTTGGCGATCTCTGCCTCGAACTGCCGTTGGGTCAGGCCGATATCGGCGATCAAATGCGGATCGTCCTTCAACTTCTGCTCGAGTTCCCGGCGAAAGCCTATCCGCGCGCCCCAGGTCGCGATGATGCTCCGCAGAGTCGCGAGGCTGTAATGCCGATGGGGCGGGGCCGAAGCAGGGGTCGGAGTCTCGTTCATACCAATCCTCCTTATGGTTTGCGGGTCGGGGATCCGACCTGAAAGAGGATGAATTCTGCGGGAGACGAGGAGCGCCGTAATTAAGCGCTCCCAAAAAGTTCTCAAAAACTTCCAAACGGACTATAGACTTGCCCTATGCAGGGATCGCGCTTTGCCTTTGGTCCGTTCGTGCTTGATCCGGCTGCGGGAACGCTGCTTCGGAACGATGACCCCGTTGCGGTCGGCTACCGCGGGCTGAAGCTGCTTGCGGCTCTCGTCGGACGGTCCGGCGAAATCCTGAGCAAAGCCGAGTTGATGGACGCGGCGTGGCCCGACACGGCCGTCGAGGAAGGCAACCTCACCGTCCAGATTGCGCAGCTCCGGAAGCTGCTCGGTCCAGCCCCCGACGGCGGTGAATGGATCTCCACGGTTCCGCGCGTCGGCTACCGCTTCACGGGGGCGACCGAACAGCTCGGTGGCGCCATGCGAAAGCCTTTGCCACTGCCCGACAGGCCGTCGATTGCCGTGCTCCCCTTCGTGAATTTCAGCAACGATCCCGAGCAGGAAGCCTTCGCGGACGGGTTGACCGAAGATCTGATCACCGATTTATCCAGGATCTCCGGCCTGTTCGTCATCGCCCGCAACTCGGTCTTTGCCTACAAAGGACAGGCGACAGACGTGCGCGAGATCGCCGAGGACCTCGGCGTCCGATACCTGCTCGAGGGCAGCGCAAGACGCGCCAAGGGGCGCGTGCGCATCAACGCCCAGCTGGTCGATGCGCTGAGTGGCGCTCATCTCTGGGCGGAACGCTTCGATCGCAGCCTCGAGGATATCTTTGCCGTTCAGGACGAGGTCACCGGCAAGATCGTCGAGGCGCTGCTCGGCCGGCTGCGGGCACCGCCGCAGCGCAATCGGCCCAAGAATCTCGAGGCATACGATCTCTGCGTGCGGGCGCGCAAGCTGATCGACGATTCGCCGCAGACGGCGCGGGAGGCGCATCTGATGCTGACCCGCGCGGTCTCGCTCGATCCGCGATATGCCGAGGCCTATCGCTGGCTTGCCATGAATCATTGGATGGGGTGGGTGCATTGGGGCGAACCGATCGAACCAAGCCGCAGCGTTTCCTTGGAACTGGCGCGCAAGGCCGTAGCGATCGATCCCAACGATGCCGGCTGCCGCTGGGTGTTGGCCAACTTGCTTGCCTATGAGCGCAGCTTCAGGGAGGCGGATGCGGAATTCGCCAAGGCGATCGAGCTCGATCCGAACGACGCCGACATCTGGGCGACCTTATCCGACATTGCGGTCCTGGCCGGCCGGGTCGCGGAGGGCCTGGAGCACATCAGAAAGGCCTTCCGGCTGAACCCGTTTCCGGCAAGCTGGTACTATCTGACGCTCGGCCAGGCGCAATATGCGGGCGGCGAATACGAAGCGGCTGTCGTGACACTCAGCCGGGACGAGACCTATCGCACGGGCTCGCGCCGTTTCCTGGCGGCAAGCCTTGCCCAACTCGGCCGGCTGGACGAGGCGCGCGCCGAGGTCGAGCTTTTCCTCGTCGGCAACCCACATTTCACGATCCGCCATTGGGCCACGACCGAGCCGTTCCGCGACGACGCGACGCTCGAGCATTTCGTTGACGGTTTCCGCAAGGCCGGGCTTCCGGAGTGACGCGCTTCGCGCGGTTCGCTCGACCTACTCCTCGAACCGACCCGAGCCCTCTCGATCGCGCTCGTATTGTCTCGTGAGCGGAAACGGCGGCAGCCAGGCCTCACGGCGAACGATCCAGCTTTCATAGGTCGGCATCAGTTGGTCGGGGGCGTCCAGGGATCCCAGGTTCACTTCGATTTCGTCCGCGCTGCGGCCGAAAAGCGACGAGCCGCAGCGGGGGCAGAAAAACCGCCCGGCATAGGCGCGCGTTTCGCCATCGACCGTCACCGCGCTTTCGGGGAATATCGCGGAAGCGTGAAAAAGCGCCCCGTGATGCTTGCGGCAGTCGAGACAGTGGCAAAGGCCGACCCGGTATGGGAGTCCCGACGCCACAAGACGAACGTTGCCGCACAGGCAACCTCCGGTGAACCGGTCCATGCTGTGCCTCCTCCAGATCAAGCGGAGCGGATTGTTTACAACGAACGGCCCTGTCATTGCAATTTTCCGCCACCGGCGGGGAGTGATCGACTGACGCGCCCGCCTCCGAGGGGAACAAACCGCCACGCCTCCACGTTCCCGACCGTCGAGCATGTTGCGCGCAACCACCCCAGTGCTCCGTTCCCAGAGTGAGGCCGCATCGTGGCGCCGAGAGCAAATTGGAAGGGCTATCTGAAGGTCGCCGAGGTCAGCTGCCCGGTCGCGCTCTACACAGCGGCCTCGACCTCGGAACGAATTGCCTTTCACACCATCAACCGTGCCACCGGGCATCGCGTTCACCGGCAATTCGTCGACAGCGAGACCGGAAAGCCGGTCGAAAAGGACGATCAGGTCAAGGGCTATGAAGTCGGATCCGGCGACTACGTCGTGCTGGAGCCCGAGGAGATCGCGGCGGCCGTTCCGGAGAGCGACAAGACCCTGTCGATCTCGGCCTTCATCGCCTGCGGCGATATCGACAACGTCTATTTCGACAAGCCCTATTACCTTGCTCCGACCAAGAGCCATGCCGAAGACGCGTTCGCTCTGATCCGCGAGGGCATGCGCAAGAAGAACGTCGCGGCCATCGCCAGTGCAGTGCTGTTCCGGCGGGTGCGCACGCTTCTGATCCGCGCCTATGAGGACGGACTGATCGCAACGACCTTGAACTTCGACTACGAGGTCCGCTCGGCCGAAGAAGCCTTCGACGACGTGCCGGATCTGAAGATCGAGGGCGAGATGCTGAAGCTTGCCGAGCACATCATCAAGACCAAACGCGGAAAGTTCGACCCGGCCAAATTCGATGATCGCTATGAGGCGGCCCTTGCCGAGCTGGTCAAGGCGAAACTCGAGGGCAAGAAGATCGAGCCGCGCAAGGAGCCGAAGCGCGAAAAGGTCGTGGACCTGATGGAGGCATTGCGGCAGAGCGCCGGCGTTCCGGCCAAGAAGACAAAGGCGGCCACTCAAACCAAAAAGAAGGCGACCCGTGGCGCGAAGACGAAGGAAGCTTCGCCGCGTCGCAAGGCGGGCTGACCCATGGGCCTCGAAACCTATCGGGAAAAGCGCGACTTCGCCTCCACACCCGAACCGAAGGGGGGCAGAGCGCGTCGATCCGGCAACAGTTTCGTTGTCCAGAAGCACGACGCCACGCGGCTGCATTACGACTTCCGGCTGGAGATGGACGGGGTTTTGAAGAGCTGGGCCGTCACTAAGGGTCCGAGCCTCGTTCCCGGCGAGAAGCGCCTTGCCGTTCACGTCGAGGACCACCCTCTCGAATACGGAGATTTCGAAGGCACGATCCCGAAAGGCGAATATGGCGGCGGTACCGTCATCCTGTGGGATCGCGGCACGTGGACGCCGATCGGCGATGCCCGGCGGGGCTACGCGAAAGGCCATCTCGACTTCGAGCTCAGCGGCGAAAAGCTCGGCGGCCGCTGGCATCTGGTTCGGATGGCCGGCAAGCCGCGCGAGAAACGGGAAAACTGGCTGCTGATCAAAGGCGACGACGAGGCGGCGCGATCGGAGCAAGACCCCGATATTCTCGAGGAGCGGCCGGAGTCGGTTCTGACCGGCCGCGAGATCAAGGATGTTGCCGGCGAAGAGCCGGGCTGGTCGTCGAAGACCGGCCGGATACGCAAGCGGGCTCGCGGCAGGAAAACGGCCGCTTCACCAGGGCAGGAGCCGGAAGCGGCTTCGAACGTCCCAGATCCCGCGAAGTTCAAGGGCGCCAAGCGGGCTCCTTTGCCGGACTTCGTCGAGCCCTCATTGGCGACCCTCGTCGCCTCCGCGCCGGCCGGCGAACGCTGGCTCCACGAAATCAAGTTCGATGGCTACCGGTTGCAGGCGCGGATCGAAGCCGGGCGCACCAAGCTTCTCACCCGTGGCGGGCTGGACTGGACGAGAAGGTTCGGCAAGGCGCTGGTGTCGGCATTGCAGGCGCTACCGGTCGGAACGGCCTTGATCGACGGCGAGGTCGTTGTCGAAACGGGCTCCGGGGCCTCCGACTTTTCCGGATTGCAGGCCGACTTGAGCGAGGGGCGCAGCGATCGTTTCCGCTTCTATGTCTTCGACCTGCTCTATCTCGACGGCTACGACTTGCGCGCTCTGCCCCTGGTCAAACGCAAGGAGCTGCTCGGCCAGCTGATCAGCGAAGGCGATGGCCTCATCCGCTTCAGCAGCCATTTCGAGGAGGAAGGCAGCCTGGTGCTGCGTCACGCCTGCAGGCTGAGCCTCGAGGGCATCGTCTCGAAGCAGCGCGATGCGCCCTATCGTGCGGGACGGAACAAAAGCTGGGTGAAATCCAAGTGCTCGGCGCGTCAGGAGTTCGTCGTCGCCGGCTACGTGCCGTCGACCACGTCGCGGAAGGCGATCGGCTCACTCGTGCTCGGCGTCTATCAAGGCGGCAAGCTCCATCATGTGGGCCGCGTTGGAACAGGGTTCACCGTCGCCGTTGCGGAGGAGCTCTTCAAGAGGTTGGACCGTTTGCGGACGCCCGAGAGCCCGTTCGCGGCGCGGCTTGCGGCGGAAGATGCGCGCCAGGTCCGATATGTCAGGCCGGAGCTCGTTGCCGAGGTCGAGTTCAGGGCCTGGACCGCCGACGGCCTTCTCCGCCACGCTTCGTTCAGGGGATTGCGAGAGGATAAACCCGCCCGCGACATCGTGCGCGAAACGCCCAAGTCCGCGGCAGTTGCGCCCAAGGCTCCGCGTCGGACCGTGAAACTCACCCACCCCGACCGGTTCTACTGGCCGGACGAGGGTGTCACCAAAGAGGGGCTCGCCGATTATTACTCCGAAGTCTGGCGCTTTGTCGGCCCCCATATCGTCGGGCGCCCGCTCGCTTTGGTCAGATGCCCCAATGGGATCACCGGGGAGACGTTCTTCCAGAAGCATGCCTGGAAGGGGCTGAACCCCAATATCGTGCTCGTCAACGATCCGAAGGACCCGCCCGACGAACAGCTGTTGAGCATCAGGGATCTCGATGGCCTGATGGGGCTAGTCCAGTCCGCGGTTCTCGAAATCCATCCTTGGGGCTCGACGGTCGCCGATTGGGAAAGACCGGACACGATCATAATGGATCTCGATCCCGGCGAGGACGTGCCGTTCGAAGCGGTGATCGAAGCTGCGCTCGAGACCGCAGGCCGCCTGAAGGCGGCCGGCCTTGTTCCCTTCGTCAAGACATCTGGCGGCAAGGGGCTTCACGTGGTGGCGCCGTTGAAGCCCAAGGCGGAGTGGCCGGCCGTCAAGGCCTTCACCAAGTTGGTTGCCGATGCGATGGCCTCCGACAGTCCCGACCGGTTCGTTTCGACCATCAGCAAATCCAAGCGCCGCGGCAAGATCCTGGTCGACTATCTGAGAAACCAGCGCGGCGCGACCGCGGTGGCCCCCTATTCGACGCGAGCGCGGCCGGGCGCCGCCGTCTCGATGCCCCTCTCCTGGGACGAATTGGCTCCCAGCATCGGACCGGCCTATTTCACGGTGGAGAACACGCCGACGCGGCTGGCGTCGCTGCACACCGACCCATGGGCGGATTTTCGCGCGGCCGCCGTTCCGCTCAAGGAGGCGAAGGCCGGGCGAAGGAGGGCCGCGTAAGGCTGCACTCAGAACGGACCCTTTCAGGAAGGGGTGAGGCAATGCCGTCGCATCTGATAAAAAGGACAGACTACGACGCCGAGACGCGAACGCTCTCGGTCTGGCTCCTGACCACCGAAAAGCGTTATGACTATGAGGACGTGCCTCCCGAAACTTATGCGGCCTTCAAGCGGGCCTTTTCGAAGGGCCGCTTCTTCAACGCGCATATCCGCGATCGCTTCAAGTATCGCGTCTCGATGCCGGACTGACACCTTGATGCCGGGAGTTAACTCTTCGTCTTTTTCTTCTTTTCCGAACTGAGGCTCTTGCGAAGCGCGTCCATGATATTGACCACGTTGCTGGGTCGCTCCTCTTCCTCAGCCTTTGCCTTGGCCGGCCGCTTCCGGCCCTTCTTTTTGGCGGAAATGATGTCCAGGAGTCGCGCCTGAACGGGATCGCTCACCATAGCGGGATCCCAGGGCTTGCTGCGTTCTTCGATCAGCTTCGTCACGAGGCGCATCAGTTCGGGATCGTTATCGCTGTCATCAATGTTGCGGAAGTACTCCTCGGGTTTCCGCACCTCGTCGCCATAGCGCAGCGTCCAAAGAACGATCCCCTTCCCTCTCGGTTCGAGCATAACGGCGCGCTCGCGGCGATACATGACAAGCCGCGAAATCCCGACCGTCCCGGTTGAGGCCATCGCGTCGCGGATGACTGAAAAGGCCTCCTCACCGACGGGATCGTCGGGAACGAGATAGTGCGGCTTGTCGTACCATATCCAGCGAATGCTGTCGGCCTCCACGAACATGTCGATGTCGATGGTGCGCGTGCTTTCCAGCCCGACCGCTTCGAGTTCCTCGTCCTCCAGAAGCACGAAATCGTCCTCGCCACGTTCATAGCCTTTGACTTCATCATCTTCGTCGACAGCTTTTCCGCTCACCGCATCGACATACTGGCTGACGACGCGATTGTTGGTCTTCCGGTTGAGCGTGTGGAAGCGGACCTTCTCGTTCTCGGTCGTCGCCGGCGTCATTGCCACCGGACAGGTGACGAGTGACAGTTTCAGATAGCCTTTCCAGAATGAGCGGGGTGCCATTGCGGTTGGCCTCGAAGCCTCTCGTTTGAATTTCCGAAACGGGGCCGCGCGCGAGTTTGTTCCTCAGTCCTCGGGCAGGCACTGCCCTGCTCTATCCCGATGAGCGGCGCCCCGAGCTTTAGCGCCCCTGTTTGCGCTGGCCAAAGGCGCTCTCTGCTATCGGTCTCTCAGCCTTTCAGCCAAGAGATTCGGGTCTCTGACGCCTTCCTGATAGAGCGCGACCAGCCTCCTTGCGAGCGTTTCGGCCTCCTCGGTGTCACTCCTCAGCCTTGTCCGGGCAAGTTCGGTTTCGAACACGCCTTGCAGCATACTGATCTCGCTTGGTCGGATAACGCAGTCAAAGTCGCGGAACGGATACATGGCGCGGCCTCCTAGGATGGGGCGAAAGCGCGATGATCTCCCAGCCAGTGGCGCCCTTGCTAATAGCCGCTGATACTACGCAGCATGCGCCTCAAGTGAGACCGCAGCAAGGGGCACCTTCTCGCCTGTCCTCCTACTCCTTGGCAGCAGGGGCCAGCAGACCGGCAGACCTTAGAAGTTGAATCTGCTTCAACGCGTTCTGCGCAAGCAGTGACCGGTAGCGCTCGACGATCCGCGCTTTGTGAGCCTCGTCGGACACTGTTTCGAGCGATCCGAGGATCGCGGCTATCTTTTCGCTGGCCTCCCGCAACTGGACGAGAAGACCCTTGTCGTTCGCAACTCGGTCAAGGACGGAGCGCGTAACAAGCCCAATGCCAGAGGGGCTGCTTGCACCTTGCGATACATAGCCATCGGGCAGGTCACCCTTGAGGTTCGTGACCGAGAGCAATCGTATCGAGTCGATGATCTGGTCGACGGCTTGCTTCGCGCCGGCCACGCGCGTCGGATGGTCGGTGTCCGCTGCCGCGTGCGGGAGGAGTTCAAGCTTGTCGGCATGCTTCGGGAGAAGCGAGAGATAGGGTTTCATCGGGCCGCTCGGGCCGTCCGACGACTTGAAGATGTCGGCATCGATCGCCGCATGCCTGACCTTGCCGGATGTCAGGGCGTCGTCCAGGTCTCTCACGTTCACGAGCTCGCCGCGATCGTAGTTGAGCAGAACGGCCCTGTCGTTCAGAGCGGACAGGACTTCGCGATCGACGATCCCGGCATTGGAGAATGTCCCGGTGGCCGGATCCTGTTTTCCGAGGCCGAGGTGGACCGACAAGACGTCCGAGCCACGCGCGGCGTCAGCCGGAGTAGCGGCGTATTCATAGCCTTCCGCGATGATGTTGTCGCGATGCGCAGGCCGGGCGTAGACGACCACATCCATGTGGAACGCCTTGGCAAGACGTGCGAGCTCACGGCCTATGTTGCCGTAGCCGAGGATCGCGATCCTTTTTCCCTCGAGCTTCTCAGTCGGATATTCGGCGAGGTTCTTGCCGGTATCGAAGTCGCCCGCGACGACGCGGGCATGCAATTCCTCGACCGGCAGGTCGGGGAGAACCTTGAGAAGCGCCTTCATGGCCATCTGCGCGGTAGCCCGGCTATTGATGCCCGGCGTGTTCATCAGCGGGGCCTCGCCGCCTTCGCCGTTCGGACCGCCCCAGGAAGCGGAACCCATGTTTCCGGTGCCCGTGCCGATACGGACGCCGCCAAGGCGGAACTTCGCGGCCTGGGGGATGAATGTTGCGGCGGCGATCACCGCATCGTACTGCCCCTCGCCCGCTTCAGCGAGGATCTCGTCGGCGGTGCTGAGGTGGGGTCGGTAGTAGAAGTGAATCTTGCCGTCGTCGGCCGTGCTTGAACCGTCCGCGGAATTTTCGTGGAACACGCCGCCTTTTTCGTGGATGTATGCGGCCAGTTCGCTGTGATCGAGACGGCCCTCAGCATCGAAGCGGAGGCCGATCGCATCCGCGATCAACACCTTGAAAGTGCCCTCGCGCACCGATGCGGCACCGGCGCCGGCAGATTCGGCGTAGTCAACGCGGCTGCCTCTCTTCTCGAGCTCTTCTTCGATGACGACGATCTTGGCCCTGAGATAGGCGTATTTGAGATTGTCGAGCAGAGCGGTGACGTCGGCAGCGTCCCGAATGCCGCCGATCCAGGCGCGATAATCCCCCGGAGTGCCGGGGAACGCGTTCACGTAGCGCGCCGCATCCAGGCCCTTTTCGTGGACACCGTTCGGATGGGTAATTCCCTCATAACCCAGGATCTGCTTCGACCGCGCGATGATGCGCTGATGCAGGTCCGACGAGGAGATGCTGCCGTCATTGACCTTCAGCAGCGTTACCGCCGCGCCGCGGCGATCCTCTTCCTCCACGACGAGACTGAACAGCGGGTTGCGGTCCACCCATTCGTTCACGAGCTTGCGGTTCTTTGCCGATCGCCTGTTCAATTCGCTGACGGACCCGACGCGCCGTTCGGTCTGCAAGAGCCCGAAGGTGGTCTCGGCGAATGCCAGGGCGCTATAGGTGTTGATGACGCCGCCGAGCATCCTGTCTTCCTCGGCATCGTAGAACGGACCGGAATCGACCGACCGCTTGCTGCTGAACGGCTGCCGGGGATTGATCGGCGGCGCAATCTTGAGCTGCCTCGGGATTGCCCAGGACGGATTGCTCTGGTTGCGCTCGATCAATGCCAGAGCCGCCGGTGTGAAGGATGCGACGAAGTAGCCGGACACGCCGCCGATTGCTTTCTGGAACGGCATGAACAGGCAGCATTTGGCCATTACCGCCCGAACGACATCGGGCTCCCAAGGCATCGCCCCCAGCATGGAGGTCGCGTCGAAGACGGCATGACGGTTTTCAGGGTCGCCGTCCAACCAGGCCAGGAGCTCGGTGATCTCCTCGTTGGTGTATGAATTGGCACCGGTCGTTTCGTGTCCCACGCCAATGAAGATCGAAACGCCGAGTTCTGCGAGCGCGCTTGCCGAGGGGATCTCCCCCTCGCGCTTCGCAAAGTGAATCCTGTTTTCGTCGCCCTTTTCCGCGAAGCGATGCATCTCTATGAGCTGGGTTGCCCAGGATTGCCGGAAGAAGCCCGCTGCACCGGCGCGGTCGCTCTCGGGGCGCGGGGTGTCGACATACACCCGCTGGCCCGCGTCATTTGCGTTGAGCAGGTGCTGCACGCACACGGTATAGCCGCTGTGGCCGCCGCCCAAACCGACTGCAATCCTGTTCGACTTGGGGAATTCAAAATAGCGATGGATCGCCCGCATCATATCGAGCAGAATTTTGTCCGCCGGGTAACCGCGATGCATGCTGCGGGAAAGCTCGGCGGTCGTAAACGCGCCGATATCCTTGCCGGTGTCATCGTATTTCCGGTAGGTGCTCTCTATCCATTTGTCGAACTCATAGCGCCGCAGCCGGCTGTCGACCTCATCCTTTGTCGCATCGGTTATCGGACCGACCCCGAAGAACGGATTCGTCGGCAGCGAAGGAGCGCCGCCTTCGGTGCGTTTCATTGCGTCGAGGCGATGCGCGACAAGGTCTGAATCGGAAATCATTTCTACCTCTGTTCATTCTGGGCAGCAGGTAATCGCTCCCCGTCATTGGTGATCGCCGAAACTGACGCTGCGGCCGAACGTGCAAGTCTCGCTCCCGGATCGGGCGATTGCTCAGGCGACAATGTTGGACAATTCAAAAATCCACGCAGCACGAATTCCGAACGTATTGCCATCGAATTGCGACATGAGACGCTGGATACGATCGAACGCATGCTTTTCTTAAGAGCGGCCGATCAGAAGATCGGCCGCTCTTAAGATTATCAGCATCGTTATTGTGCGGCTTCAGGCGCAAGTGCGGCGGCTTCGCCAGCGGTAGCGGCAGTCGGCACCCTCCGCGGCGACCGCCCCTCTTCCAGTTCGTCGAGGAGCGAGTGCCACAGCGAGATGCAGAGCCCGACCATGACGATCAGGAACGGGGCCGCCGCGATGATCGAGGCCGTCTGCAAACCCTGCAATCCGCCCATCATGAGCAGGACCGAGGCCGAGGCGCCCGCCAGCACGCCCCAAAGCACGACGACACTCGGGGGCGGCTCGAGCGTGCCGTTCGACGAGAGCATTCCCATCACCACCGCGCCTGCATCGGCGCCGGAGATGAAGAAGATCGCAACCAGGAAAATGGCGACCAGGGACGTCAGCCAGGCAAAGGGATATTGCGCCAGCAAAGCAAAGAGCGAGACTGCGGCACCCTGGTTGTAGACCGCGTCGACGATGCCGCCGGCGCCGAAGAGCTCGGAATGCAGCGCGGTTCCACCCATGATCGTGAACCAGACGAAGGTGACGCCGCTCGGGATCAGCAGAACGCCGATCACGAATTCGCGGATCGTGCGGCCACGCGAGATGCGGGCGATGAACACGCCGACGAAGGGCGCCCAGGAAACCCACCATGCCCAATAGAAGATCGTCCAGCTGCCGAGCCACTTGCCGTCGCTGAAGGCCGCGGTGCGGAACGACATGGTTACGAGGTCACTCAGATAGAAGCCGAGCGATTCCGTGAAGGTGTTGAAGATGAAGATCGTCGGACCGATGCAGAGCAGGAATATCAACAGCAGCATCGCGATGATCATATTCATGTTGGAGAGGAACTGGATGCCCTTGCCCACGCCCGACACCGCCGAGAGGATGAACAGCACCGACATGACGCCGATGATGGACAGCGCGATCGCGTTGGAAGTCCCGGTCCCCCATAGGAAGTCCATGCCGCTGTTGATCTGCTGGGCACCGAGGCCGAGCGAAGTGGCCGTGCCGAACAGCGTCGCGATGATCGCTAGCACGTCGATTGCCTTGCCGATCGGCCCGCTTGCGGCCTTGCCGAGAAGCGGCGTGAAGGCAGACGAAATCAGGTTCGACTTGCCCTTGCGGAACGTGAAATAGGCGATCGTCAGGCCGACCACGGCATAGATGGCCCAGGGGTGAAGCGCCCAGTGGAAATAGGAGTACTTCATGGCGAGAAGCGCCGCCTCGAGGCTCTTCGGCTCCGCCTGCCCGTGCGGCGGGCTTGAAAAATGAAAGATCGGTTCTGCAACGCCCCAGAACATCAGGCCGATGCCCATGCCGACGCTGAACATCATGCAGATCCAGGATGCGGTGCGGAATTCCGGCCGCTCGTCGTCCTGTCCGAGCCGGATCTTGCCCAGGCGGCTGACGGCAAGAAAAAGCGCGAAAATCAGGAAGCCCGCTGACGAGACGACGAAGCCCCACCCGAAATCGTCGATGACCGTGTTGAGGACCACTTTCGAGACCGAGGACAGGCTGTCGGGGAACACCGTCCCCCAACCGACAAATCCCAAAATGATGGTGATCGACGGCCAGAAGACGGCCGGATCGACCTGAGGTCTTGATCCTTGCATTGGTTGCTCCTCCTAGTTAACCGGGGCTGCCCGCCTTCTTCCGAGCAGCCTGTTCCCACTCGTGCGATCCGCCGGGCGGATCGTGTCTTCTTGTTGTTGTCTGGGGCGAGCACGCCCGCACTCAACGGGCGGCCTTGCCGCTCAGGCTGCCTTGTTCATCGCCGACAACACGTCGGCGACGCTCTCGCCGAAGGAGGACGGAGTCGGCACGATCGTGACACCCGCCCCCTTCAGGATCTCGACCTTTTCCTGCGCCGATTCCCCGAAGGCGGAGATGATCGCGCCCGCATGACCCATGCGCCGGCCTTTCGGCGCCGAAAGCCCTGCGATATAGGCGATCAGCGGCTTCTTCATCTGGTCGCGCGCCCACAGAGCGGCCTCCGCCTCCTGCGGGCCGCCGATCTCGCCGATCATCAGCACGGCGTCCGTTTCCGAATCCTGTTCGAACAACTCCAGCATGTCCTTGAAGGACGAGCCGTTGACCGGGTCGCCGCCAATGCCGACCGATGTCGACACACCGATGCCGAGGGCCTTCATCTGGCTCGCCGCCTCGTAGCCGAGCGTCCCCGAGCGGCCGACAATGCCGATGCGGCCGGGCAGGTAGATCAAGCCCGGCATGATCCCCATCATCGCCTCGCCAGGCGTGATCATGCCGGCGCAGTTCGGCCCGATCAGGGTCATGCGATCCTCAAAGCGATAGCGCCTCATGTATCGCTTGACCCTGATCATGTCCTGGGAGGGAATGCCGTCGGTGATGCAGACGCAGAGCCGGATGCCGGCATCCGCCGCCTCCATGATCGAGTCGGCGGCAAAGGGCGGCGGCACGAAGACGATCGAGGCATCGGCGCCGGTTTCCTGGACGGCGCCTTTCACCGTGTTGAAGACCGGCATGCCGAGATGCGTCTGCCCGCCCTTGCCGGGCGTGACGCCGCCGACCACGTTGGTGCCGTAACGCTTCATGTCTTCGGCATGGAAGCTGCCGATTTTACCGGTGAAGCCCTGCACGATGACGCGCGTGTTCTTGTCGAGGAGAATGGACATGGCGTAGGCCTCCCTCAAGCAGCTTTGTTGGCGGTGTAGGAACGCCAGGCGGCGACCGCCTTCTCGGCAGCCTCGGCCAGCGTTTCCGCGACGATGATGTCCTCGCCGGACTCGGCGAGGATGCGCCGGCCCTCTTCCATGTTGGTGCCGGAAAGGCGCACGACGAGCGGAACCGGGACACCGACTTCCTTCAGCGCCTTGATCACGCCCTCCGCCACCCAATCGCAGCGGTTGATGCCGGCGAAGATGTTGACGAGGATCGTTTCAACGTTCTTGTCGTGCAGCACGGCGCGGAAGGATTTCGCAACGCGGTCGGGCGAGGCCCCGCCTCCGATGTCGAGAAAATTCGCGGGCTCGCCGCCGGCAATCTTGATCATGTCCATGGTCGCCATGGCCAGCCCCGCGCCGTTGATGATGCAGCCGATATTGCCGTCGAGACCGACATAGGAGAGGCCGCGGTCGGACGCGTAGGTCTCGCGCGGATCTTCCTGGCTCTTGTCGCGCATTTCGGCGATATGCGGCCGGCGGAACAGCGCGTTCTCGTCGAAGCTCATCTTGGCGTCGAGCGCCACGAGATCACCGCGGCGGGTCACGACCAGCGGATTGATCTCAAGCATCGCGGCGTCATAGTCGACGAAGGCGCGATAGCAGCCCATGAGCGTCTGCGTGGCGCGGCCGATCAGGGCATTGTCGATGCCGAGCCCGAAGGCAATCTCGCGGGCCTGGAAATCCTGCATGCCGACGCCCGGATCGACGGTGGCGCGGATGATGGAATCGGGCTCCGCCTCGGCGATCTCCTCGATCTCCATGCCGCCCGAGGACGAGGCGACGATCATGATGCGCTCGGATTTCCGGTCGAGGACGAAGCCGAGATAGATCTCGCGCTCGATATCCATCGCCTCCTCGACGTAGAGGCGGCTGACCAGCTTGCCCTGCGCTCCGGTCTGGTGCGTCACCAGCTTGGCACCGAGCATGGCATCGGCAGCCGCGACGATCTCGTGGTCGGACGAGCAGAGCTTGATACCGCCGGCCTTGCCGCGCGCCCCGGAATGGATTTGCGCCTTGACGACCCAGCGGTCGCCGCCGATCTCGCTTGCGCGATAGGCAGCCTGTTCGGGACTGTAGGCCAGCCCGCCCCGCGGAATGTGGATATGATAGCGGGAGAGAAGTTCCTTGGCCTGGTATTCGTGGATATCCATGGCTTCCTCCTCTCAGCGGCCGGCCGTGATGGCTTCATGGGTGGCGAGCACGTTGCGCGCCATGCGCTCGGAAGCGGCATCGATCATCTTTCCGTCGAGCGAGGCTGCACCTTTGCCCTCGCTCTCGGCGACCTTCAGCGCATCGATGATGCGGCGGGCGCGCTCGACCTCCTTCTCGGGAGGGGAAAAGATCTCGTTGGCAAGCGCGATCTGGCTTGGATGGATGGCCCACTTGCCCTCGATGCCAAGCGCAGCGGCACGGCGGGCCGCGGCCTTGTAGCCTTCCGGATCGGAGAAATCGCCGAAGGGACCGTCGATGGCGCGCAGGCCATAGGCGCGGCAAGCAACGGTCATCCGCGACAGGCCGAAGTGCCACTGGTCTCCCGGGTAGTCGGGATTGAGACCGCCGATATTGACCGTGCGGGCCTTGAGGCTGGCGGCATAGTCGGCAACGCCGAAATGTAGGGCTTCCAGCCGGCCGCCAAAGGAGGCGATGGCCTCGACATTGGCCATGCCGAGAGCCGTCTCGATCAGGGCCTCGAGACCGACACGGGTCTTGTAGCCCTTGGCGATCTCGATCTGGTTGACCATCGCCTCGACCATGTAGAGGTCGGCGGGCACGCCGACCTTCGGCACCAGCAGCGTGTCGATCCTGTCGCCGGCCTGCTCCATGAGGTCGACGACGTCGCGGTACATGTAGTGCGTGTCCAGCCCGTTGATGCGCACCGAGATGGTCTTGCCACGGCCGCGCCAGTCGATCTCGTTCAGCGCTGCGACGATATTGGCGCGGGCCCGCTCCTTGTCCGGCGGGGCGACGGCATCCTCGATGTCGAGGAAGATGTAGTCGGCGCCGGAATTTGCGGCCTTCCCGATCATTTCGGGGTTCGAGCCCGGAACGGCGAGTTCGCTGCGCTGCAGCCGCAACCGGCGGAGATGGTTTATCGTGTGGCTCATGATTTCCTCTCCTCCCGGTTTTCAGGCTGCCTTGGCGGACGACGCGGTCGCGGCGGAACGGAACTGGCTGATCGCCGCACCCACACCCGCACCCGGCTCGATCTTTAGGCCGCAGTCGAGCAGCGTCAGTTCGGCGGCGGAAAGCGCGCCCAGAACCATGACCTCGTTCAGCGAGCCGAGATGGCCGATGCGGAAGACCTTGCCTGCCACCTTGCCGAGCCCGCTGCCGAGCGAGGTGTTATAGGTTTGGTAGGCGTGGCGGATGACCTCGACACCATCGATTCCTTCCGGCAGACGGATTGCCGAAACGGTGTCGGAATGCCATTTCGGTTCGGTTGCGCAGAGCTTGAGCCCCCAGGCGGAGACCGCGGCGCGGACGCCATTGGCGAGATGATGATGGCGGGCGAAGATAGTCTCCAGGCCTTCTTCGAAGATCAGGTCGAGCGCCGCTCTGAGGCCGTGCAGCAGCTGTGTCGGCGGCGTATACGGAAAGTAGCCGGTGTCGTTGGTCTTGATCATGTCCTCGAAGGAGAAGTAGCAGCGCATGTGACGCGCGGTCCTGGCGGCCTCGAGCGCCTTCTGGCTGACAGAGAGGAAACCGAGGCCAGCAGGCATCATGAACCCCTTCTGCGAACCGGACACGGCGCAGTCGACGCCCCATTCGTCCTGGCGAAAGTCGATCGAGCCGATCGACGAGACGCCATCGACGAAGAGCAGCGCCGGGTGGCCGCAGGCGTCGAGCGCGGCGCGCACGGCGGCGACATCCGAGGTGACGCCGGTCGCGGTTTCGTTATGGGTCACGAAGACGGCTTTGATCGTGTGGGCCTTGTCGGCGGCGAGCCGGTCGGCATAGAGCTCGACCGGCACGCCCGTGCCCCACTCCCGGTCGAGGCAATCAACCTCGAAACCGAGGCGTTCGGCCATGTCGACCCAGAGATGCGAGAACTGGCCGAAACGGCTCATCAGCACCCTGTCGCCGGGGGAGAGCACGTTGGTCATCGCCGCTTCCCAGGCGCCGGTGCCGGACGATGGATAGATGAAAACGCGGCCGCTCTGGTTCTTGAACACTCTCTTGATGTCGGCGAAGAGCGGCAGCGTGAGCTCCGGATAGCGAGGGGACCGCATGTCCTCCATCGGCAGGTTCATCGCCTGGCGGACCTGCTCGGGAATGTTGGTGGGGCCTGGGATGAAGAGATGATTGTAGCCTGACATCGTTCCTCCAATGGCTGCGTCCGCGGACGGCGTTTCCTCGGAACCGAGGCTGCCTTTCAGGGAAAGTCTGCACAACACTCGCTCAGGCAGAAAAGAATGCCGGACGGGCAGCGCGAGCGCGGTCCTTGCGGGTGGTCACTTCGAGGAGATGGGTAGGCGAAGACTACCCGCAGGTAGTTACTCCGGGTTGCGCCGGCGTTCTTTTGTGTAGAGTGCTACGGCCATGGCGCGATTGCGCACCTCGAGCTTGTCGTAAAGGTTTTTGAGGTGGTATTTCACGGTATTCTCGGAGATGCCGGTTCGCGCGGCGATCTGGATATTGGTCCAGCCATTGGCCAGCATGCCGAGCAATTCGCTCTCGCGAGAGGTGAGCTGCTGAAAGGGCGTGTTGGAGATTTTGGAGAGCACCGTATAGGGAATGCAGATCCGGCCCTTCATCACGGCGGTGAGCGTCGCGAACAGGATTTCCGGATCCTCGAACTGATAGCAAAGCCCGTTCACACCCAGCCTGATCGTCTCGTTGACGACGGCCGGATCACGAGTATCGGCGAATAGAACGATCCTCGGATCGAGTCCGAGCCGGCCGAGATCGGCGAGCACCTCGGGTGCCTCGGCATCGTCGAGCTGCCAGGAAAGCAGCACGCAATCCACTTCGGCGATGGCAAGCTTCTCGTAAAGCTCGGCCGATGTGCTCGCGGTGTCGGCGATGAAAAAGCGGGCATTCTCGGAAAACAATCCACGGAGGGCAGCAATGACGAGCGGATTGCGTTCCGCGATCAGAACACGCCCGACCGCCTCCTGCGGCACGGATGCAACCATGCGTCTCTCCCGTTGACGCAGACCTGTTCGACTACTGCATGTCTCGTTCAATCGATCTCGATTTAAGGACAAAGACATGCGGCAATTCCAAGTACTGCAGCGACCTTTGAGCGCCTGATAGGACGCGCGGCGCTGTATGGAACGTATCATTTACGTCGGCGGCCGGGTCACCGCGAAACGACGGAACATATTCAAATAGCCCGCTTTGCCTTTACTTGCCTGGGGGAGACGCTCCCCTACATGGGCAGGCATGGACATTGAGGATAGTGCAGTCTCGGCGCGTAGGCTTGATCCGTCCGCACAGATGCAGCTTCAGGCACAGGATCCTGCGGTCATGGCCGAGGTTGCCCGCCTTCTCGCGGGCCGAACGCGTGACATCCGCCTCAAGGGCGAGCTTCGTCGCCTGTTCCAGGAGCGCTCCTGGCCGCGAACCGCCAAGGTTATTCGTGCCTGGATGATTTGGGTGGCCCTGTTGGATGTCCTGACCCTGGGCCTCAACGCCATCCTCCTCCCGAAGGCGATCGTCCTGTCGATGCTCGCGCCCGCCTGCATCCTGCCGCCAGCCGCTCTCGGCACAGCCTTCGTCTGGCGAAAACCGCGAGCGACCTCGATCCAGGGAGGCTCGATCATCGCGGGCCTGTTTTTCATCCTCCTCTCGGTCGCGCTGGTGGGCGTCGGCGCGGGTGGCGAGTTTTACGAACGCCACCTGACCATCATGCTCTTCGTGGCGATCACCGCCATTATCATCTTCAGCGTTCCGTTGGCTTGGACCGTTACCGTCGCCGCCCTGGCGCTGAGCCTCTACCTGGTTTTCCAGTTGCTGAACCCCAGCCTGGAGACGGGCAGCGCCGTGGCTGCGACGTTGTTTTTTGCCAGCGGCATCGTCGCCACTGTCGTTGCGCGGCGCACCATGACGATCCTGGCGCAGAAGGGGTTTCTTCTCGAGCTCAGAGACCGCAGCCGTGTGGCAGAACTGGCCGATGCGAATGCCCGGCTGGAACGTCTCGCCAGAACCGATCCGCTGACGGGGATCGCCAACCGGCGCTGGATGATGGAAACGCTCAACCGGTTCTGGAGCGCAGGCCTGGATAGCCGCGGCTGCTCCATGCTGATGTGCGATATCGACGAGTTCAAGAAGCTCAACGATCGCCTCGGCCATGCGGAGGGCGATCGTTGCCTCGTGAAGGTTGCGGGTATTATTGAAAGCAGCGTGCAAAGCGATCGCGATCATGTCGCCCGTTACGGCGGCGAGGAGTTCCTGATCGTGCTTCCGGGCGTCGACGAGAGCGAGGCGGTCCTTCTCGCCGAACGGATTCGCAAGAGTGTCGAAGCCGCCTCCCTTCCGAACCCGGATTCCCGCGTTTCGCCTTGCGTCACCTTGAGCATCGGAGTGGCGACCCAGCCGCCGGATGAGACGATCGTTTCACCGGAACAGCTTCAGAACCAGGCCGATGCTGCACTTTATCTTGCCAAGCAGGCCGGCCGAAATCGCGTGGTCCTGCACGAACCAAGCTGACCGACAGCTCAAGCATCTCGCTCAATGTGGAACAGCAGGGACAGCTACGTTGCCGGTGGGCGATACCGCACCTGCTTTGCCTTTGCCAAGGCATCAATGGTCTCATCGACGCTGAGAAGTACGGTGGTCTCAATGGAGCTCAGCGCGCCTCCCGCGCCGATCGCAATCGCGACAGCGGCCATCGAGACACTGTCCGGCGCCTCCCAAAGCGTCCAACCGTCATGCTCGCCAAACGCGTACCAGAAACCGTGAAGCTTGCCGCCGACGGCCTCGATATAGGTCCGAGCTGCCTCGCGGCGATCCTCGGGGTTTTGAATCATGCGCGCCCATGTTTCGGGCGTGTAGCTGAAGCGCGTGAGATACATGGTCATGGCTCACCTCCTGCCGTGAGAGCGATTCAGTTAACGCTCAAGCCGCGGGGAACGCGAGTCATTTCCAGGATGAGTCCCGACCTAGTTCGCACTCGAGAGGGCAAACACATCGACCGGTTCGTCCAGTCCTCTCAATGCATAGGCGCCGAGACTTTCAAGCTCTCCGGCGCATCCTGCCCTTTCGACAAAGGCTCTTGAAAGCAGAACGGGGCGCTTGAGCTCCTTGGTCAGGCTCTCGAGCCGAGAGGCGATGTTGACGGCCGGACCGATGACTGTGAAATCGAGGCGCTTGCGCGAACCGATATTGCCGTACATCACGTCGCCGACATGGACGCCGATGCCGTAGCCGAGCGGATCGTGGCCCTTTTTTAGATTGGCCTCGTTGAGCCTGGAAAGCGCCGCCTGCGCTTCGTCAATGGCGGCGAGAAGCTGGCTGCAGGCGCAAGGATCGGTGAGCGGAAAGATCGCCAGCAGCCCGTCGCCCATGAATTTCAGTATTTCTCCGCCATGCCGTTCGATCGGCTCGGACATCGCGTCGAAATAGTCGTTCAGGAGCTCGATGACGTCGTCGCGCGGCCAGAGATCCGACAATCTCGTGAAGTCGCGCAGGTCGCAGATCAGGATTGCCGCGCCGACCGTCACGCCGCTGCCGCGCGTCGTCGCCCCCGCCAGAATCTGCTCGCTGGCATGCGGGCCGACATAGGTTTCGAGGAGCGTGCGAGCCATACGGTTTTTCAACCGGATCTCGCTGACGAGCGCCAGCGCCGGCAGGATGTCCGACAGGAAGGCGATATCCTCGGCATCGAAGCCGCCCGGCCTGTCGCTGGCAAAGGTGATCGCGTGGCGCTTGCCCAGTGTGTGGTAGAGCGGCCAGATCATGTAATCGGTGAGACCTTCGGTCCTGAGCTCTTCGTAGAGCGGGTAGTTCGGACCCTCGGCTGTCGGGTCGTCCAGGTGCCGGCGCACCTCGTCGGCTCCCTCGTTGAACTCGTGCAAGGGGCTGTTCAGATATGGGGTGCTGTCTTCGACGCCATATTCATAGGTGTCGATCTCCGCCTCCGACAATCCTTTCCGCCACAGGATGCGTGCGCCGATCCATTGCGGGTGATGAATCCTGAAATGCAGCGTCGCACGGGCCACCGGCAAGCCCGCCTCCAACAATCTCCGGCAGAGTTCCACGAAGATGTTGTCGATGAAGCGTTCTTCGCGCGTCTCCATCACCAGCCAGTCGAGAATCTTCCTTCGCTCCACGGACCACGCCCGATCGCTCTGACGAGCGGAACCCAACCGCGACTCTAGAATCTGCATTGCACCCTCCTTCGGCCGGGGTTCCATCGCAACCCTTGTTCAAAATCCCAGGGATTGCTGTGCCGGCTCCGGCGGGCCGATGTAGACGCCTTCCAATTCGAGCATGCGCAGCTTCGTGGTGGCGCCGCCCGGCGCAGAAAACCCGCCGACCTTGCCGCCGGCCGCCAGGACGCGATGGCACGGTATGATCAGCGCGACCGGATTTTTCGCCATCGCCTGGCCGACATCGCGCGCCGCTTCCGGGCTGGCGCCGAGCTCCTTGGCGAGCGCGCCATAGGTCGTCGTGCGCCCCCAGGGAATTTTTCGCGTCGCTGCATAGATCTGCTTGAACAGAGCGTCCTCTTCTTCGAGATCGAGCGCGAGCCCGGAAAAATCCGTCTCCTTGCCCTCGAAATAGCGTTTCACCTCGGCAACGGCTTCCACGACTGCCGGCGTGGGCTCGTGTGGTACCGCCTCGGGCAGACGCCTGAGCAGAAGCCGCTCGGTCGCCTCCGCGCTTTTGGTCGGCAGTTGAAAGCGTGTGATGCCTCGCACGCTCCAGGCAATGCCGCAGAAGCCGGCGGCCGTTTCGAAGATCAGATATTGGTGCGCTGTCTGGCCCATAGCCACAGCCTCCCACGATTCTGGAGTTTCCATGAAAATCGTGCGGCCAGGCTGCGAATTCAACCCGTTTCTTGGGTTGGGCGGCGGTAAGGCCGTCCCCTATCCCAGGGCGTGGCTGGCCAAGCCATAGATTATCGGCTTCTCGCCGCCCGCGTCGTCGATCAGCCAAGGCCGCCGGAGCGACATGCTGGTAACGGTGTCGTAGACCGGAAGGCCGGATTGCGCGACGAACTCTGCGAACGAACCGCTCTTCTGCCGGGTGTCGATGCGCAGAAAGGCCCCGGCGTGGTCGGCCACATGCGGCCTCGTCACCGCAATAGCATCATCGTCGCTTGCCGCCACCACCGGGCCGATCAAGTGGCCGCGCCCGAAGCGCCGGCACAGCGAGTAGGCGGCGATGCGATCGCCACGGACAAGCGCCATGCCTTTCGAGAGCTCGACGAGGCGGGCCAAAACTGAGGTGCGGTCGGCGCGATAGGCGGCGCGGTCGAGAGCCGCGATCTCGTCAAGATCGTCCCGCGTAAGCGAACGCAGCGCCGCTCCCGACGGAAGAGTCCCCTGCGGCGTTGCAATCGCATCGCCCTGGCACTGATAGACGGTTCGTTCCGGAGCAAAACCGAGCGACTTATAGAGCCGCCGAGCGGAGCGGGTCGCGTTGAGGCCGATCGCCCGCGAGCCGGTTTGGGCCAGCAGATGATTCATCAACCAGGTACCGGCGCCGAGCATCTGCAAGCGCGGCAAGGTGATGACCAAGCCGAAGGTGGTGAAATCGGGTGCATGATCGAACCACATGGCCGAGCCGAGCACGCGCCCGATCGCATCGCGTGCCACGATCCCGTGACCGAGCTCGCGCGCGAGCTGCCAATCCTCGGCTCGATGCGGCCAGCCGACGGACATGGACAGGGCATGGAGCGCGTCGAGATCGGCATCGGCGATGTCACCGATACTCAATTCGAAGGAATCCAACTTTATCGAATCGGCTCTTTCCATTTTCTTGCCCCTTGGAGGCACCAGCACGCCATCCGCGCTACGGTTCGTACTCGGGCCGCGGAAGCCGAATGTCCCGCTTCAGTTGTAGCCGCTTGCCCGCAACACAAAACGCTTCAGATCTTTTCCAGTTCAGCACTTTCCACCGAAGCCGCAAATCATTCGGCAGGCATTTGCCCGCTCTGGACCTATCCTGATGCGACGCCACCTCGACCCCGGCCAACCCGGCATGCTGTGAGGCAAGAATGAAGACAGAAGAAATCCTCGCCCGGCTGATATCCTTTCCGTCGGTGGTCGGAACGGCGAACCACGAGATAGTCGACTGGATCCGCAGCTACCTTGCAGAGCTCGGCGCCAAGGTGAGCGTGCTGCCGGGTCCGGAAGGCGATCGCTCCAACCTCTTCGCCAGCCTCGGCCCCGTCGACCGGCCGGGCATCATCCTGTCGGGACACATGGACGTGGTGCCGGCTGCCGAGCCGACATGGAAGAGCGATCCCTTCACGCTCAGGCACGAGGGTGAACGGCTCTATGGCCGTGGAACCAGCGACATGAAGGGGTTTCTCGCCTGCGCCCTCGCGGCTCTGCCAGCGATCGCCTCCCTGCCGCTCTCCCAGCCGCTCCACCTCGCCTTCTCCTATGACGAGGAAGCCGGCTGCCGCGGCGTCCCGCACCTGATTTCCCGGCTTCCGGATCTCTGCGCCAAGCCCGAAGGCTGTATCGTCGGCGAGCCGAGCGGCCTGCGTGCCATCCGCGCCCACAAGGGCAAGGCCGCCGCGCGCATCGAGATCGTCGGCCGGGCCGGCCATTCCTCACGGCCGGACCTCGGCCTCAACGCCATCCACGCCATGGCGGAGATCGTTGGCGAGGCGGTCCGTTCCGCCGCGGCTTTGATGGCAGGTCCGTTCGACGGCAATTTCGAGCCGCCCTATTCGTCGCTCCAGGTCGGCACCATTGCCGGCGGGCAGGCGGTGAACATCATTCCCGACCGCTGTACGATCGAACTGGAAGCCCGCGCCGTGGCGGGGGTCGATCCCGCCGGGCTCCTCTCAGGCATTGAGGCGAAGCTCCAAAGCCTGGCCGGCCGCGGCTTCAAGGCCCGCTGGGAAAGCTTGAGCTCGTATCCGGCGTTGTCGCTCAGGGAAGATGCGCCGCTTGCCGCGCTGCTGCACGATCTCACCGGTAAGGTGCCGCTTGCCGCCGTCAGCTACGGCACGGAAGCGGGCCTTTATCAGGCGGCCGGTATCGCCGCGATCATCTGCGGTCCGGGTGACATCGCACGAGCCCACAAGGCGGACGAATATATCGAGATCGGCGAACTCGCGGCCTGCCGAACAATGATCGAGGCGCTTGGCCGAAGGCTAGGCGCGTGAACCCGGTCAACCGGCAAGTCGAAGCCACCCATCAAATCGGTGCCAAATGCCGTCGAGCCTGCCTGCTTCGGAGCATTCTGCCGGGGCAACACGGCAATGATGCATGAAAAGAAAAGGGGACGACCATGGCCTTTCTATTCAACTCGGATGCCGTACGGGCGAAGATCTTCGATTCGCCCGCGAGCTACCCTCGCTTTCTTTCTTCACGGATGCCGGCAGCGTCGATCCTGCTGCGGTCCGCTACCTGCTGACTTGGACCGCACCGCCGGACCTCGAACGCTATGTCAATCTCGAAGTGCTGTTCTCGATCGGCGCCGGCGTCGACCAGTTCGCGCTCGACCGCCTGCCGAAAAGGGTCAAGCTCGTCCGGATGATCGAGGACGGCATCACCCGGATGATGCAGGAATATGTGACACTCGCCGTCCTCGCGCTGCATCGCGACCTTCCCGTTTATCTCAACCAGCAACGTGCCGGCGAATGGCGCGGGCGTCCCGTCCACCAGGCGGCGGAGCGCCGGGTCGGCGTCATGGGCCTCGGCAATCTCGGCCGGGCGGCGCTGGACCGGCTCGGTCCCTTCGGCTTCCCGCTTGCCGGCGGGAGCCGCTCGCCGCACGAGGTCCCGGGCGTCACCTGCTACCACGGCGAAAGCGGTCTTGCCGACTTTCTCCCCAAGCAGGACATCCTGATCTGCCTGCTGCCGCTCACCGCCGAGACACACGGCATCCTCGACGCGTCGCTGTTTTCTAAACTCCCGCTGGGCGCCGGTCTTGTTCATGCCGGGCGGGGCCACAGCTCGATACCGACGCGCTTGTTGCAGCACTTGAGAGCGGCCAGCTCGCCGGCGCAGTGCTCGACGTCACCGATCCGGAGCCGCTGTCGGCGGAGCACCCGCTCTGGCGCCATCCGAAGGTGATCATCACTCCGCATATCGCCAGCGTCACCCAGCCGGAAACCGCGGCAAAAACCGTCGCCGCCAATATCCGGCGCCACGAGGCCGGCCTCGAGCTCGTCGGCCCCGTCGACCGCGACCGCGGCTATTGAACTCACAGCAACGCCGAAAGGAAAGCCATGTCTCTTCTGAAGAAAATCGAAACCAATCCGCAGTTCGAGCCGAAGCGGTCGACGCCGACCCCCGAACGACTGATTTCCGGCAATCCGTCCTTCAAGACCTGGGCACAGGACGTCGCCGGCGACGGCAAGATCAATACCGGCGTCTGGGAAGCAACGCCGGGCGAGACCCGCTCGATCAAGGGTGAAACATTCGAGTTCTGCCATATCATCGAAGGCGTCGTCGAACTGACGGAAGAAGGCGGTGCGGCTCCCGTCACCTATCGCGCCGGCGACAGCTTCGTGATGAAGCCCGGCTTCAAGGGCGTCTGGCGGACGATCGAAACCGTTCGGAAAATCTATTTGACCGTCGGCTAGTGGCAGCGCTTCAGGATCTCCCGGTCTACGAGGTCCAGCGGGACGGCTACTGGCTCAGCGCCGACCGTGGTCGTCCTCGACCTCGACCGAATCCACCGGCATCTTGCCGAGGAATCCTACGAGACCCTTGGTTTCGACCGCCGTCTTTTCTGCGCCCTCGCCGTCTTCGCCATCTCCGACGTCTTTACCCTGCCTGCTGATTTCGGGCGACGACTTGTCGCCGAGCTGACAAAGGGCATGCGCCAGCTGCTTAACCCGCTCACCCCCTGGATGCTCCCCATGTAGGATATCTTCCGACGAGCTGAAAAGGCGAAACGACGGCCGTTGACCTCACACCTGATCTTCTGTTGTTCCCCGCCGGGCGGATCGGAACGTGGCGATGCAGACCGCCTCCCTGTTCTCCGTCCTTTCAGCCACGCACCCCGATGCAGGCCATCATGGCAACCAGTGACATCCGTCCTTCCCCGCGTTCGCAAAGCCGTTCCTCGCTTGCCTCGGGCCAATTGAACGGCCGAAGATTGCGCTGAAACGCCCCCGTCAAACAGCGCATTCGATCATCGCTATTGGCGCAGTCGACTGAAACTGCCGGTAAAGCGCCGCTAATCTTGCTCGGAAGGCAAGGAGCAGCCATGACCCTCAGTTTCAACCCCGATACGGTCGAACTCCCCAAAGGCCATTTCATTGGCGGTCGCTACGTGCCCGCGGCCGGCGGGCTCGCCATGCATCGTCCTTCCGATGGGGTGGCCTATGCCGAGTGCCCCGTCGCCGGGGAAGACATGGTCGATCAGGCGGTCGCGAGCGCGACGCGGGCACTCAAGGAAAGCGGCTGGTCGGGCCTGCGTCCGCGCGAAAGGACCCGCGCTCTTTCGCGCTGGGCCGACCTCATCGAGGCGGAAGCGGCGACGCTGGCGCGCCTCGAGGCGGTCGCCTCTACCCGTCCCGTCGGTCATCTCGTCGACGGCGATATCGCCGTCACCGCCGAGCAGATCCGCTTCTTCGCCGAATTCGCCGACAAGGAAGGCGGCGATCTGGTGCCGACGGACGACGACAATCTCGGCATGATCATGACCGAGCCCTATGGCGTCGTCGGCGCAATCACACCCTGGAACTTCCCGGTGTCGATGGCCGGCTGGAAGCTCGGGCCGGCGCTCGCCGCCGGCAATGCGGTCGTCTTGAAGCCGTCCGAGATGACGCCCTTCTCGACGCTCTATCTCGCCGAGCTTTCGGTGCGCGCCGGCCTTCCGGCCGGTCTCGTCAATGTCGTGCTCGGCGACGGGCCGACGACCGGCAATGCCATTACCGGGCATCCCGGCATTGCCAAGGTGAGCTTCACCGGCTCGACGGCGGCCGGAGCGGCGATCATGGAAAACATCGCGCGCACCGGCATCAAGCCGATGACCCTCGAGCTCGGCGGAAAAAGCCCGCAGCTCGTCTTCGCCGATGCCGATCTCGACCGCGCGGCGCAGGCGATCGCCCTCAACATCACCGCCAATGCCGGCCAGGCCTGCGTCGCCGGTTCGCGGCTGATCGCCGACCGGAAGATCGCCGAGCGGCTGACCGCGGCGATCGTCGGGCACATGTCGGCGATCCAGCCCGGACCGACCTGGGACGCGGCAAGCCAATATTCGCCGATCATCTCCGAGCGCCAGATCGGCCGGATCGATGCGATCGTGCGGAAAGCCGCGGCGACCGGCGGCGAATGCCTGCTCGGCGGCCGGCAACTTGAGCGGGAGGGCTACTTCTATGCGCCGACGCTGATCGCCGGGGTCGACCAGTCCTCTCCCGCCGTGACCGAGGAGATCTTCGGTCCGGTGCTGACGCTGCAGACCTTCGACGAGGAAGAAGAGGCCCTGGCGCTCGCCGACCACCCGACCTACGGGCTTGCCGCCGGCGTCTTCACCCGCGACCTGTCGCGCGCTGTCCGCGTGACCCGCCGGCTCGAGGCGGGCACCGTCTGGATCAACCGATACGGCCGCTCGCGCGACCACATCCTGCCGACCGGTGGCTACAAGAGCTCCGGCATCGGCAAGGATCTCGGCCGCGAAGCCTATCTCGCCAACCGCCGCAGCAAGAGCGTGCTGATCAATCTCTGAGGGAACTACGATGAAGAGCTATTCAATCGCATTGATCCCCGGGGACGGCATCGGCAAGGACGTGGCGGCGGCCGCCTGGGAGGTACTGGAGAAGGTCTCCGCCCGGTCGGGCTTCGAGCTGAAGGCAACGGCCTTTCCCTGGTCCTGCGCCTATTACAAGGAAACCGGGGCGATGATGCCGGCCGACGGCATCGAGACGCTGCGCGGTTTCGACGCCATCCTGCTCGGCGCGGTCGGCTGGCCCGCGGAGGTTCCGGATTCCGTGTCTCTGCACGGCCTGCTGCTGCCGATCCGCAAGGCCTTCGTGCAATACGCCAATATCCGTCCGCACCGGCTGCTGCCCGGCGTCGAGGGCCCCTTGAAGGCCCGCAGCTTCGACATCCTCTGCATCCGCGAGAACACCGAGGGTGAATATTCCGGTGCCGGCGGCCGCGTGCATCAGGGCACGACGGACGAGGTCGCGGTCGAGACATCGATCTTCACCCGAACCGGTGTCGAACGCATCCTCCGTTTCGGCTTCGAACAGGCCCGCGCCCGCCGCGGCAAGCTCGCCTCGGTGACGAAGTCCAACGCGCAGAAATATTCGATGGTCTTCTGGGACGAGATCACCGAGCGTCTGGCCACGGAATATCCGGACGTGACGGTCACCAGCTACCACATCGACGCGATGGCCGCGCGCATGGTCATGGCGCCGGAAAGCCTCGACGTCGTCGTCGCCTCCAATCTCTTCGGAGACATCCTCACCGACCTTGGCGCCGCCATTCAGGGCGGCCTCGGCTTTGCCGCCTCAGCCAACATCAATCCCGATCGCAGCGCCCCTTCGATGTTCGAGCCGGTGCACGGATCGGCGCCGGATATCGCCCATCTCGGCATCGCCAACCCGATCGCGGCGATCTGGTCGGCGGCGATGATGCTCGATCATGTCGGCGAGGCGGCCGCGGCGGAGGCAGTCATGGCGGCGATCGCCTCCGCCACCTCCGCCGGGATCGGCACGGTGCCCGGCAAGGACAGAACGGAAACCATCACAGCCGCGGTTCTTGCCGCGCTCGACTAATCACAGGGGAACGACATGCTGAAGTTGAACGACAAGGAGCTTTTCCGCCAGGCCGGCCTGATCGACGGCGCATGGGTCGACGCAGCCTTCGGTGAGGTCGTCGAGGTCATCGACCCCGCGTCTCAGGACGTCCTCGGCACGGTTCCGGACATGGGGACGGATGAGACGCGGGCTGCAATCGAGGCTGCCGCTGCCGCCTTCGGAGCGTGGAAAAAGAAGACGCATGCCGAGCGGGCCGCGCTGCTCGAACGCTGGCACGCGCTGATGATCGAAAATCTCGAGGATCTGGCGCTGCTCCTCACCCTGGAGCAGGGAAAGCCGCTCGACGAAGCGCGTGGCGAGATCCGCTATGGCGCCGCCTTCGTCAAATGGTTCGCCGAGGAGGCCCGCCGCATCGGCGGCCATACCATCCCCTCGCCAACGGCGGACCGGCGCATCGTCGTCTTGAAGGAAGCAGTCGGCGTCTGCGCCATCGTCACGCCCTGGAACTTCCCGAACGCGATGATCACCCGCAAGGTCGCCCCGGCGCTCGCCGCCGGCTGCACCGTCGTCATCAAGCCCTCGGAATTCACGCCGTTCTCGGCGCTTGCGCTCGGTGTGCTGGCCGAGCGCGCCGGCATTCCGGCCGGCGTGATCAACATCGTCACCGGCATGCCGACCAAGATCGGTAACGAGTTCATGGCGAACGAGACGGTCCGCAAGATCTCCTTCACCGGCTCGACGCGCGTCGGTTCGCTTCTGATGCGCGGCGCCGCCGACAGCGTCAAGCGGCTCTCCCTCGAGCTTGGCGGCAACGCCCCTTTCATCGTCTTCGACGACGCCGATCTGGACCTTGCGGTAGAAGGCGCGATCGCCTCAAAATTCCGCAACGGCGGCCAAACCTGCGTCTGCGCCAACCGCATCCTGGTGCAATCGGGCGTCTATGACGCCTTCGCCGAGAAGCTCGCCGCCCGCGTCGACGCGATGAAGGTCGGACCGGGAACCGAGCCGGGCGTCGCCATCGGCCCGATGATCAACGCGGCGGCGATCGAGAAGATCGAGCGCCATGTCGAGGATGCGTTGGCCAGAGGCGCAAAGCTCGCCGCTCGCAGCAAATCTGTGCCGGAGGGCAAGCAATACACGGCCCCGATCGTGCTCACAGGAGCGACCACCGAGATGCTGCTCGCCAGCGAAGAGACCTTCGGCCCGGTCGCGCCCCTCTTCCGCTTCGAAACCGAGGAGGAGGCGATCGCTATTGCCAACGGCACGCCCTTCGGACTTGCCGCCTATTTCTACACGGAAAGCCTGAAGCGCTCCTGGCGTGTCGGTGAAGCGCTGGAATTCGGCATGATCGGTCTCAACACCGGCGCCATCTCCACCGAAGTCGCGCCCTTCGGCGGCGTCAAGCAATCCGGCCTCGGCCGCGAGGGCGCGCAATGTGGCATTGAGGAATATCTCGAAATGAAGAGCTTCCACATCGGCGGGCTGGCGTAACTTCGGGATACTCGCAAACCGTGTCGCTCGGGCGGGAACCGCTTCGAACACGAGGCGGTTCCAGCCAGGCGATCATCACCTCGGCAGTGGACAGCGCGCGAAACAATTCCTCCGAACGCTGAGGATCTTCGTCCGTCCTGCGCCTTAGCGTCGTCTCGTGTCTCCGCGATAATAGCTCCGCAGTAACCGAGCGCGCGATTTTGCCATTTGCGACATCGCGCGAAGGGGCGGCGAAGATACATGTGCGAATCCCCAAGTTAGCCAATCTTATTCCGCACCTTGGACACAGTTCGTTCCTATGGAGCGTTGGGGCGATGTACTCAACCAACAAGGAACGACTGCCAGGGAGACTTACTGAATGCCGCAGCACAGCGCGAATGAACAGTACCTGCTAGAGTTGATCAATGCCGAGAGGGCGAAAGCGGGCGTACAGCCGCTGGCCTTCGACAACGACCTCAGCGAAGCCGCCGAAGGGCACAGCCAGTGGATGCTCGCTGCCGACGTTTTCTCGCATACCGGTTCTGGGGGATCCAGTTCGACACAGCGTATCAAGGCGGCGGGCTATGTCCTGCAGGGATCCTGGGCCACCGGTGAGAATATCGCCTGGGCAACGACCCGTGCCCCCACCGGCTATCAGGATGAAGTCAAGCTCCTGCACACCAACTTAATGAACTCGTCGGGTCACCGCGCCAACCTTCTCAATCCGAATTTCCGCGAGGTCGGCCTCGGCGTCGAGGTCGGTGACTATGGCGGCCGCAGCAGTGCGTTCGTGACGGAGAATTTCGCAAAGACCGGTTCCGACCTCTTCCTGACGGGCGTGGCTTTCGACGATCGCGACGGCGATCGCTTCTACGATCCCGGCGAGGGTCTCGGCGGCATCACGGTGACGGCCAAGAATTCAGCGGGGCAGCTTTTCAAGACCACGGCGAGCGCCGCCGGCGGCTATGACCTCGCGCTGAAGCCCGGCACCTATACCGTTACCTTCTCGGGCGCCAACATTGCCACGTCGACCCAGACGGCCACCATCGGCACGAAAAACGTCAAGAAGGATCTTATCGATCCGGCCATGACCTCAGGAACGCTGAGTGCGAATGCCGCAGCAGAAGGTTCGGCGCCGATGTCGACACCGGTCCACACTCCAGTCCCTTCCGATGCATCGGAGGGCGACGGAACGCCTACTTCGAACGCTTGGCTTGCGGATTTCCTCAAAGACAGCGGTGATTGGGACGCGGTGCAGAGCGACCGCTTGACCGGTTCCGCCAGTGATGAGGCAAGCGCCCCGGTGGCCAAGAATGGCGATCATCTTGCTCTCGCGCTCAATGGAGACCAGTTGCATTTTCAACCGTCCCTGGAGACTGTCGGCAAAGCCGATGAAATCGCCGACTTGTTCGAGGAGATGGTTGCGAACTTCGCTCACCGCGATTCTCTCCCGTCTCGGCTAGCGGACCATTCGGACGACCTCCAGGTGCCGGCGGACGTCGATGCCACGCACGACGCCCTTGCCGACATCCTGGTCCAGATGGCGACAGCTAGAGGCAGCCTGAATTCGGATCTGTTTGTCTGAAGCCATCCGCCGGCGAAAGTCGCGGGTTCCCGCCAAGGCGGGAACCCGCGAACGTGCACATGAGCCGGTTGCTAGGGAGCGACATCGATCCGCGAGCGCTGGCTCGCCGCACCGTTGTCGGCTCCCCCAGCTACTGAACCCTGTCGAGCATCTTGTAGTACATGCCGACCAGCGGCAGGAACCACGGCTTGCCGAAATGTCCGGGCACCGCCGGCCAGGCGAGGTCCTTGACCGGGTTGCGATCGGCCTTGCCGAGAATGGCGTCGGCGATCAGCATGCCCATATGGGTCGACATCTGTGCCCCGTGGCCGGAATAGCCCATGGCGTACCAGAGCCCGTCGGCAAATCCCGCCCGCGGAAAACGGTCCTTGGTCATGTCGACCAGGCCGCCCCAACAGTAGTCGATCTCGACCTTGGCGAGATGCGGGAAGATTTCGGCCAGGCTCGCACGAAGGATCGCACCGCTCTTTTCGTCGGAGCGCTGATCCGACGTTGCCGAAAACCGCGCACGGCCGCCGAAGATCAGCCGGTTGTCGGGCGACAGCCGGAAATAGTTGCCGATATTGAGCGAGGTGACGCAGGTGCGGTTGCCGGGCATCGTCGCGGCAATCTCGGCCTCGGTCAGCGGCCTGGTTGCGATGATGAAGCTGCCGACCGGCACGATGCGGCGGCGGAAATAGCCGAAGGCGCCCGTCGTATAGGCGCCGGTCGCCAACAGCACCGTATCGGCCGTCACGCTGCCGCGCGACGTCGCCAGTTCCTGCTTGCCGCCCGACTGGCGCCGGCCCGTTACCGGGGCGTTCTCGACGACTGTCGCGCCGTGGCGGACCGCCGTATCGGCAAGACCGACGACGAAGCGGCCCATATGCATCATCGCGCTCTTCTTCGAGAGCATTGCACCGTGAAAGCAGTCCGAGCCGACCTCGTCCTTCAAATCGCCTTTCGTCAGAAGCGCCGTGTCCGGGTCGACCTCGCGGTTCACCACCTCGAAGTTCCGGGCGATCGCCTCGAAATGCACCGGCTTCGAGGCAAGCTTCAGCTTGCCGGCGCGCCGGAAGCTGCAGTCGATACCCTCCTCCGCCACGATGCGCTCGATCGTGTCGACGGAAGCGTCGTAGGCGCGGTAGAGCGCCGCCGCCCGCTCGGGTCCGAGTTCCGCCTTGGCGGCGACGAAGCTGTGGGCAATGCCGTTGTTGAGATGGCCGCCATTGCGGCCGGAGGCGCCCGATCCGACCGCCCCCGCCTCCAGCACGATCACTTTCGCGCCGGCCAATGCAAGCTGACGTGCAGCTCCGAGCCCCGTGAATCCGCCGCCGATGACGGCGACGTCATAGTGGCCCTCGACCGGTGCGCGGCTGCCCCCTTGAAAGGTGCGAGCCGTGTCGTGCCAGTAGGACTTGAGCTGCATGGCCATCTCCTGTCAGAGCCCGACGACGCCGGGCAGGCCGGAAATATCCTTGATTTCCGTATATCCATAGAAGGGATTTGCCGGCTCGTGGCCTCGGTTGACCCAGACCTTGTTCTTGATGCCGAGATCGTGCGCGGACATCAGGTCGTAGCGGAACGAGGACGAGCAGTGGAGAATGTCCTCCGGGCCGCAGCCCAGCATGTCGAACATATATTCGAAAGCCTTGAAGCGCGGCTTGTAGGCCTGTGCCTGCTCGGCTGTGTAGACTGCGTGAAAGGGAGCACCGAGTTTCTCGACATTCGACATGATCTGCGAATTCATAGCGTTCGACAGGATCACCAGCGGGATCTCTTTGGCGACCTTGGCGAGGCCGGCCGGCACGTCCGCATGCGGACCCCAGGTCGGCACTCGTTCATAGACCACACGGGCGGCCTCATCGCGGAATTTTATGCCGTTGCGCTTGCAGGTGCGTTCCAGCGAATTGTGCACCACTTCCGCATAGGGCTTCCAGTCGCCCATGATCTCGTCGAGACGATAGGCGGCAAAATTCTTGATGAACTCGGCCATGCGCGGTTCATCGAGCTGCTCACCGTAAAGGTCGCGCGCCGCTTCCGCCATCTGGAAGTTGGTCAGAGTGCCGTAACAGTCGAAGGTGATGTATTTCGGACGGAAGTTCGCCATGCGCATTCTCCTCTTCAATGACGTGACGGGGTTTATCCGAATTGGATCATAGGCGTGTCCCGTACGCCGGCTTGCGCGATTTGGGCGCCTATCGAAGCAGATTGTACCGTATCCGCGGGCGGCTTTGGCACATGGTTGTGTGCACTGCCCGCAGCGCTCAGCCTTGTTCCCACGCTCGAGACCCTTTGCCGCTGCCCTGTCGGCATAAGATGCGGCGACCCCGCGGAGCAAAGATATAAGATACCGCCCCGACCGGCGCCTTCGGACGATCTGCCGGTCGCACTTCCTTAACACTTGCTGCAGGAAACCAGGGACCAGTCCATGCAGTTAAGTCAGATCGAACTTGCCCCGTTCGGCCCCGAGCATCTGGAGAGCGCCGCGCGCCTCTCCCGCCAGGCCGGCTGGCCGCATCGGCTGGAGGACTGGCAGATGGCACTGGCGCTGAGCGAGGGCGTCGTTGCTCTCGAGGCCGGCCGGGTTGTCGGGACGACATTGGTGACCACCTATGGGAACGGCTGCGCCACGATCAACATGGTGATCGTCGACGAGGCGATGCGCGGCCGCGGCCTTGGTCGCGGACTGATGGATGCGGCCCTGCGGATCGCCGGCGACCGCCGGCTCCGGCTGGTGGCGACGGCGGACGGCCTGCCTCTTTATGAAAAGCTCGGCTTCCGCGAAACCGGTACCGTGCTGCAGCACCAGGGCATCGCCAGAGAGCTTGCCGCCCCCGCTGAAACCGAGCCGGCGACCGCGGAAGACCTTGCGGAGATCGCCGCCCTCGATCGCATCGCCTTCGGTGCCGATCGCCGGGATCTGATCGCGTATATCGTCAAGGTGGGCGAGTTTGTGGTCATCCGCCGCAACGGCCGTGTCGTCGGCTTTGCCGCCCTGCGCGCCTTCGGTCGCGGCGATGTCATCGGGCCCGTCGTCGCTGCAAATGTCGACGACGCCAAGGCGCTGATAACCCATTTCATCGCAACGCGGGCCGGCCAATTCGTCAGGATCGATACCACCGCCGAAACCGGCCTCTCCCCCTGGCTGTCAGACCAGGGGCTTAGCAATGTTGGTGGCGCTTTTGCCATGGACAGACCCACCGTTGACCGCGCCGCAGACCGCGCGGCTTTCACCTTCGCCCTCGCCAATCAGGCGCTCGGCTGATCTGGAGGACTCGATGTACAGCAATTCCCTAATCGAACTCGATCGCGCCCATCTGGTCCACCCGGTCGCCTCCTATCGCAGCCACGAGCGGATCGGCGTGCGCGTCCTTCGGTCCGCCAAGGGCGCGACCGTGACCGACGCCTCGGGGCATACGATGATCGACGGTTTTGCGGGGCTTTGGTGCGTCAATGCCGGCTACGGCCATGAATCGATCGTCGAGGCGGCGGCCCGGCAGATGCGCGAGCTGCCCTATGCTACCGGCTATTTCGGCCTCGGCTCCGAACCGGCGATCCGGCTTGCGGCCGAACTGGCGGAGCGGGCGCCGGGCGATCTCAACCATGTCTATTTCACGCTTGGCGGATCGGACGCCGTCGACAGCACGATCCGCTTCATCCGCTACTATTACAATGCGCAGGGACGGCCACAGAAAGACCAGTTCATCTCGGTCGAACAGGGCTATCACGGCTCCTCGACGGTCGGTGCCGGCCTGACGGCGCTGCCGGCCTTCCATGCCGGCTTCGGCGTGCCGCTCGACTGGCAGCACAAGATCCCTTCGCACTACGCCTATCGCAACCCCGCTGGCAGCGAGCCGGCCGCAATCATAGCCGCCTCGGTCGCGGCGCTGCGCGCCAAGGTCGAGGCGCTCGGTGCCGATCGGGTGGCGGCCTTCTACGTTGAGCCGATCCAGGGCTCGGGCGGCGTGCTCGTGCCGCCGCCCGGCTGGATGAAGGCGATGCGCGACCTTTGCCGGGAACTCGACATCCTGTTCGTCGCCGACGAGGTGATCACCGCTTTCGGCCGCACCGGCCCGCTGTTCGCTTGTAGTGACGAGGACATCGTCCCCGACCTGATGACGACGGCCAAGGGGCTCACCTCCGGCTACGTGCCGATGGGCGCCGTCTTTCTCTCGGACAGGGTCTACGACACGATCGCCGATGGCGCCGGTGCCTCAGCCGTCGGCCATGGCTACACCTATTCCGCCCATCCGGTCAGCGCCGCCGTCGGCCTGGAAGTGCTGCGGCTCTACGAGAACGGGCTGCTGGAAAACGGCGTCAGGGCCGGAAAGCGGCTGATAGCAGGACTGCAGAGCCTCGGCGATCATCCGCTGGTTGGCGATGTCCGCGGCCGCGGCATGCTGGCCGCAATCGAGCTCGTCACCGACAAAGGGGCCAAGACGCCGCTCCCGGTCGCGGCCGATCCGGCGCGCCGCATCTTCGACCGCGCCTGGGACAACGGCCTCGTCATTCGCGCCTTCGGCAACGGCGTTCTCGGCTACGCGCCGCCGCTCTGCTGCACCGACGCGGAAATCGACGCAATCGTCGAGCGCACGCGGCTGACGCTCGACCAGACCTTGGAGGACCCCGAAATTCGCGCGGCCCTCACCTGACCCCCGACTTCCGCTCAGAGAACAGCGGATCGGCGGTCGGAAAGGTGAAATACCGGTTTATGCCCATATTCGCAATTTTGTGCCGGCATCCTTCTTCCATTCAGAGACTCCGGCGAGCCGATGCTGCGAGACTGGATGGGCTAAGGGGCGCAGGAATGCCCGGGAAAGCAAGTCTTTCCGGCCCGTTGAAAACAGCATTTTCTTCTGATGCAGCCCAGCGCGAGCAAACTTCGCCCGCGCCAAATAGAGGAAAGAGCCTTGGCAAAGACCTTCGCCGATTTCAAGTATCTCACCTTCGACGTCGTCGGCACGCTGATTGATTTCGAAGGCGGCATCAAGGATTGCCTGGCCGACATCGGTAAGGAAGCGGGCGTCACGGTCGACGGCGAAGAGGCGCTGGAGCTTTACCGGGCAGGGCGTTACTCTGCCGATGCCGACCTCTTCCCCGACGATCTGGTCCGCGTCTATCTCGCCATTGCTCCGGAGCTCGGTCTTCCCGCCGAAGCAAAATATGGCGAAAGGCTGCGTGATTCCGCCAAGGGCTGGAACGGTTTTGCCGACAGCGCTGAGTCGCTTGCCCGCCTTGCTAAGCGCTACCGCCTGATCGCCATGACCAACGCCCGGCGCTGGGCTTTCGAGCATTTTTCCCGCGAGCTCGGCAATCCGTTCTATGCCGCCTTCACCGCCGACGATACGGGCACCGAAAAGCCGGATCCGGCCTTCTTCGAGAAAGTCTTCGCCTTCGTCGCGGCGGAGGGCAATTCGAAGGACGACATCCTGCACGTCGCCCAAAGCCAGTATCACGACATCGGCATCTCGCGGAAACTCGGGCTGACCAATTGCTGGATCGAGCGGCGCCATGCCCAGAAGGGCTATGGCGGCACAATCGAGCCGGCCGAGTTCACCAAGCCCGACTTTCATTTCACCTCCATGGCCGGCCTTGCCGACGCCGTGGAGAAAGCCAAGGCCACCTGAAAGGCGGGCGAAGCATTCCACCTGAACCCCGTATGCAAAAGAAGACGGGGCGATCCGACCAACCACCAAGCGAATGGGGAACGACATGACTGACAAAATTACCAACTGGACCGGAAAAGACGACGCAGTCGTCGAAAACGCCATTCGCCGCGGCGCCACCCGCCGCGAGCTCCTGCAGATGCTGCTGGCCGGCGGCGCCGCCATGTCCGCCGGCGGCCTGGTGCTTGGCCGCGCCTCTGACGCGGTGGCCGCAACTCCGGTCAAAGGAGGGCACCTCAAGGTCGCGGGCTTCACGTCTTCGACCGCAGACACACTCGATCCGGCCAAAGCTTCGAATTCAACGGACTATTCGCGATGCTCCGCGGTTTATAACCGCCTCTCGAGCCTCGACAAATCCGGCGCCACCCAGATGGAGCTGGCAGAAAGCATCGAAAGCGCCGATGCCAAGGTGTGGACCGTGAAATTGCAGAAGGGCGTTACGTTTCACGATGGGAAGTCGCTGACATCCGCAGACGTAATCTTCTCGCTCAAGCGCCATCTGGATCCCGATGTCGGTTCCAAGGTCAATGCTATTGCGAAGCAGATGACCGGCTTCAAGGCAGTCGACGATCTCACGGTCGAAATCACGCTCGCCGATGCCAACGCAGATCTGCCGACAATCCTGGCGCTGCATCATTTCATGATCGTCGCCGACGGCACCGCCGACTTCTCCAAGGGGAACGGCACCGGACCCTTCGTTCTCGAAAACTTCGAGCCGGGCGTGCGCTCGGTCATGCGGAGGAACGAGAACTACTGGAAGTCAAAGGGGCCATATGTTGACTCCTTTGAGTTCTTGGCGATCAGCGACGATAGCTCCCGCGTCAATGCGCTTCTGTCCGGGGACATCCATGTCGCCGCCGCCATCAACCCCCGTTCGGAGCGCCTTGTCGCAAGCCAGCCAGGTTTCGTTCTCTCCAAGTCGAGTGCCAACAGCTACACCAACCTCAACATGCGCCTCGACGCGGCCCCGGGTCAAAACAAGGACTTCGTGGCCGGTATGAAGCACCTGGTCAATCGCGAGCAGATCCTGAGGGCGGCCCTGCGCGGGCGCGGCGAAATCGGCAACGATCAGCCCGTCTTTCCGGGCAACGTCTACCGTAACGACGATATTAAGCCAAAGGCGTACGATCCTGAAAAGGCGAAATTCCATTTTGAGAAGGCCGGCGTTTTCGGCCAGACCATCCCGGTGGTCGCTTCCGACGCGGCTACCGGTTCGGTGGACATGGCGATGGTCATCCAGGCGGCCGCTGCCGAGATCGGCCTGAAGCTCGATGTCCAGCGCGTGCCCTCGGACGGTTACTGGGACAATTACTGGCTCAAGGCGCCGATCCATTTCGGCAACATCAATTACAGGCCGACGCCCGACATCCTGTTCTCGCTGCTCTACGCCTCCAGTGCTCCCTGGAACGAGAGCCAGTATAAATCGGAAAAATTCGACAAGATGCTGATCGAGGCGCGCGGTTCGCTTGACCAGGAGAAGCGCAAGGCGATTTACCACGAGATGCAGGTCATGGTCGCCGAGGAGGCCGGTACCATCATTCCGGCCTACCTGACTGGTATCGACGCCATCACAGACAAGCTCAAAGGCATGGAAACCAACCCGCTAGGCGGTATGATGGGTTATCGCATGGCCGAGCATGTCTGGTTTGAGGCCTGATTGGGCAACTGGCCTAGGGGGCTGCAGCTTCGATGCTGCGGCCCCGGACAGTATGGTTTGAAACCTATCTTGAAAGCCGAAAGGGAGCGCGCGTGAACAACCGGGTCCTATCCCTTGCGCTGAGTAGATTGCTCATCGCCTTCATCACCCTGATGATTGTCTCCTTCGCCGTGTTCTTCGCGACAACGCTCCTGCCGGGCGATACCGCGTCGATTCTGCTCGGCCAAGCCGCCACGCCGGAAGCCGTCGAGGGTCTGCGTAAGGCCATGCATCTCGACGAGCCGGCAATCCTCCGTTTCCTGCGCTGGATCGTCGGTCTCGTGCAGGGCGACCTTGGTACCTCCTATGCAAACGAGATGCCTGTCGCCGATTTGATCGGCGGGCGCTTCGTCAACACACTGAAGCTCGCGGGCGTCACCGCGCTCTTCTCCGTGCCGATCGCGCTGACGCTCGGCATAACAGCGGCGATGCTGCGCGGCTCGCTCTATGACCGCGCCGTTACCGTGCTGACCATCGGCGTGATCTCGGTGCCGGAATTCATGATAGCGACCTCCGCAGTGCTGGTCTTCGCCGTCTATCTGAAGTGGCTGCCGGCGCTCTCGGTTGCCAATGAAGTCACCTCATTCGCCGATCTCCTGCGCATCTATGCAATGCCGGTCATAACGCTGACCTTCGGTGTCTCGGCTCAGATGATCCGCATGACACGGGCAGCAGTGATCGAGACGCTCAACACGCCCTATGTCGAGATGGCGTTGCTCAAGGGCGCCTCGCGGCCGCGCATGGTTTTTCGCCACGCGCTGCCCAACGCTCTGGGCCCGATTGTCAATGCGGTTGCGCTTTCGCTCTCATACCTGCTCGGCGGCGTTATTATTGTCGAGACGATCTTCAACTATCCCGGTGTTGCCAAGCTGATGGTTGATGCCGTAGCCACCCGCGACCTGCCGCTCATCCAAAGTTGCGCGATGATCTTCTGTCTCGGCTACCTGCTGCTGACCACCACGGCCGACCTCATCGCCATCCTTTCCAATCCGAGGCTTCGATGACAATGACCACTTCGAGCACATCGACCAGCGCTATCCGGAAGTCCGGAAGCCGGCTTGGCTATCGTTTCAACCTCGTCGGCGTTATCGGCTTTTCGATCATCATCGCCTGGGCGCTCGTCGCGGTCTTCGCGCCGATGATCATCCCCTATCCTGTCGGCGAGATCGTCGATCTCGACTACTTCGGCCCGATGAGCCATGACTTCTGGCTCGGCTCCGACTATCTCGGTCGCGACATGCTCTCGCGAATCCTGATGGGCGCCCGCTACACGGTCGGCATCTCGCTTGCCGCGGTGACGATCGCTTGCTTCTCCGGCGTGGTGCTCGGCATGATCGCCGCGGTCGCCGGCGGCTGGCTCGACACAGTCTTGAGCCGCTTTCTCGACGCGCTCAACTCGATCCCGAGCAAGCTCTTCGGCCTCGTCGTCGTCGCCGCCGTCGGTTCCTCCATTCCGGTGCTGATCCTGACGTTGTCTGTAATCTACATCCCCGGCGCCTATCGCTTCGCCCGGGCCCTCGCCGTCAACATCAATGCGATGGATTTCATCACCGTCGCCCGGATCCGCGGCGAAAGCACCTGGTATCTGATCCGCTCCGAGATCCTGCCTAACATTGTCGGGCCGGTGCTTGCCGATCTCGGCCTCCGCTTCGTCTTCATCGTCCTGCTGCTCTCTGGTCTCTCCTTCCTCGGCCTTGGCGTCCAGCCGCCTTATGCCGACTGGGGCGCTCTCGTCCGGGAGAACATCGGGGGCCTTCCCTTCGGCGCGCCGGCGGTCATGTTCCCGTCGCTCGCCATCGCCACCCTGACGATCAGCGTCAACCTCCTCATCGACAACCTGCCGCAGAAGATCCGTGATCGGAGTGAATGATGGCTAATCTCGTGGAAATCCGTGACCTGAAGGTCGAAGCGACCACCGATTCCGGGCGCAAGGTCGAGATCATCAAGGGCGTCAGCATCGACATCGCCGACGGTGAGATCGTCGCGCTGATCGGCGAAAGCGGCTCGGGCAAGACGACGATCGCGCTGACGCTGATGGGCTACGCCCGTCCCGGCTGTCGCATTTCCGGCGGCAGCGTTTCCGTCGCCGGCAAGGACATGGTCCGGCTTAGCGAAACGGAGCGCGCCCGCATTCGCGGTACCGAGGTTGCCTATGTGCCGCAATCGGCCGCCGCCGCCTTCAACCCGGCCGCTACGATCATGGACCAGGTAATCGAGATCACCCGCATCCATCAGTTGATGTCGCCCGACGAGGCGCGTGCCAAGGCCGTCGCGCTCTTCCGTTCCCTGTCGCTGCCCGAACCGGAGACGATCGGCAGCCGCTATCCGCATCAAGTTTCCGGCGGACAGTTGCAACGCCTTTCCGCCGCCATGGCGCTGATCGGCGACCCGAAGCTGGTGATCTTCGACGAGCCGACCACTGCGCTCGACGTAACGACCCAGATCGAAGTGCTGCGCGCCTTCAAGTCCGTCATGAAGGCCGGCGGCATTGCCGGCGTCTATGTCTCGCACGACCTTGCCGTCGTCGCCCAGATAGCTGATCGCATCGTCGTCTTAAAGGGCGGCGAAGTGCAGGAGGTCGGCACCACGCAAGAGATCCTCAGCGACGCCAAGCACCCCTATACGCGCGAGTTGCTCGACGCCTTCGAACCTCAGCCGCGCGCCGCCCCCGGTCCCGCCGCATCTGCCCCGGCCCCGCTTTTGCAGATCGACACGCTGGTCGCGGGCTACGGGCCGCGACAGGCGGACGGATTGCCGCTTGTGCGCGCCGTCAAGCAGGTCTCGCTGAAGGTCGAGAAGGGCCGCAATCTCGGCATCATCGGCGAATCCGGCTGCGGCAAGTCGACCCTTGCCCGTGCGATTGCCGGCATCCTGCCCGCGGTCTCGGGCAGCATCCAGTTCGAGGGGCGCGAACTTGGCCGCAGCGCCCGCGAGCGCTCACGCGAACAGCTGCGCGAGATGCAGATCGTCTTCCAATATGCCGACACCGCACTCAACCCAGCAAAGTCAGTCGAGGATATCCTCGACCGGCCGCTCGCCTTCTACCACGGCATGGGTCGCAGCGCCCGCAGCGCCCGCATCGATGAACTGCTCGACATGGTGCGTCTGCCGCGCAACCTGCGCCATCGCCGCCCCTCCGAGCTTTCCGGCGGCCAGAAGCAGCGCGTCAATTTCGCCCGGGCGCTCGCCGCCGAGCCGAAGCTGATCCTTTGCGACGAAATCACCTCCGCCCTCGATACGGTCGTCGCCGCCGCGGTCATCGACCTGCTCAAGGAACTGCAGCGCGAGCTCGGCCTCTCCTACGTCTTCATCAGCCACGACCTTTCGACGGTGCAGGCGATCTGCGACGAGGTGGTCGTCATGTATGCGGGCGAGAAGGTCGAGCAGCTCGCCTCGGCCGAGCTCGCGACCGGCGCGAAGCACCCCTATTCCAAGCTGCTCTTCGCCTCCGTGCCGAAACTCGACACCGGCTGGCTCGACGGTCTCGATCGGCGGCCGGAGCTGGCGCGGGCGCTCAGCAAGGCGGGGTAAAAAAATATCTGGTGGCAATGCGATTGGCCTGATCCGCCTGCGCGCACGGCGGGGAGAACGGACGAGCCGCGGGCTGCCAGTCCCGCTTTGAGAGGGCTGCCGCTGCCATGCCTGGTAAGCCGCGGGTTCCACTCCCCTCTCCCCGTCAAAACGGGGAGAGGGTTAGAACCAGGGGCGAACACATGGATCGAGAGGCGCCACCTATACCTGAAACAGGCTGGTCAGCGGCATGTGCGATTTGACGATCGGCGACTTCAAGACGACATAGCTGAAATACTTGTCGATGCCGACATCCATGTCGATCAGCCGTTCCATGATCGTCTGGTATTCGACGATCCCGCCGGTGACGAACTTCAGGAGGTAGTCGTAACCGCCGGACACCAGGTGACACTCCACGACGGAGTCGACCTTCTCGACGGCGGCGAGAAAGCGGGCGAAGTCGATCTGGCGATGATTCTTCAGCGTCACCTCGGTGAAGACCGTCAGGGTCTGGCCGAGCTTGGCAATATTGATTTGCGCCGAATAGCCGACGATATAGCCTTCCGCCTGCAGCTTCTTCACCCGCATCAGGCAGGGGCTGGGCGAGAGATTGACGAGTTCGGCGAGCTCGACATTGGTGATGCGGCCGTTCTTCTGCAGTTCGTAGAGGATCTTGATGTCGATCCGGTCGAGTTTCATCGGCGCTCTCCAATTGGCCCGGGGGCCGCAATACGACTCGGACTGTCCAGCATCTTATGCGGCGTGTACTGACTGACAAGCTGAAAAGGCCTACCCTGCCCTGATAAGTTTAGGCAATCTCCGCCAGAATAAGCATTGGCCCTGGGTCGAGCGAACGGAAGAATATCCTGTGAAGCGCCGATGTGCGGCAGTCTTGCAATCGCCAAAGCGCTAGAATGCCGTTCGGTTCGACCGGAGACCGCTGATGCCTGCCCCGCTTCTTCATATCGAAACCACGCCAGCGCTGCCGGCGAGCGCCGACGCCGTCGTCATTGGCGGCGGCATCGTCGGGGTTTTTGCCGCCTATCATCTGGCACGGCGCGGCCTCAAGGTCGCGCTCCTGGAAAAAGGCCTGGTCGGCGCCGAGCAATCCAGCCGCAATTGGGGCTGGTGCCGACAGCAGAACCGGGACGCGCGCGAGTTGCCTATGGCGACCAAGAGCCTGTCGCTCTGGGAGAGCTTCGCCGCGGAAACCGGCGAAGACACCGGCTTTCGCCGCTGCGGCCTGCTCTATCTCAGCAATGACGAAAGCGAGCTTGCCGGCTGGGCACGCTGGGGCGACTTTGCCCGCGGCGTCGGAGTGACGACCCACATGCTCGATCAAACGCAGGCGAGTGAAAAGGGTGCGGCGACCGGCCGCCGCTGGAAGGGAGGCGTCTTTTCGCCGAGCGACGGCACCGCCGATCCCTCGCGCGCCGCGCCGGTTGTCGCCCGCGCGGTCATGAAGCTCGGCGGAACCGTGCACCAGATGTGCGCGGCCCGCGGCATCGAGCTCGAGGGCGGACGGGTCAGCGGCGTCGTCACCGAAGCCGGCACGATCCGCACCCCAATCGCCGTGCTTTCCGGCGGCGCCTGGGCCTCCTCCTTCTGCCGGCAGCTCGGCATTCGCTTTCCGCAGGCCTCGATCCGCGCCTCGATCCTCTCCGTGGCGCCCGGTGCCGAGGACCTGCCGCCAGCCCTGCACACCGCCGCAGTCTCGGCGACGCGCCGTAGCGACGGCGGCTATACGCTGGCGATCAGCGGCCGCGCCCGGGTCGATCCGACCCCGCAGCAGATGCGCTTTGCCCGGCATTTCGTACCGATGTTCGCGCGACGCTGGCGCAGCCTGGCGCCCGGCGGCATCGAAGGCTGGAAATCCGGTCATGAGACGCTGTCGCGCTGGCGGCTCGACCGGCCGACGCCGATGGAGTTCAACCGCATCCTCGATCCTCGCCCGGATCAGGCGCAGATCCGGTTGACTTTGAAGCGGGCCCGGGCGCTCCTGCCGGCGCTCGAGAAGCGGCCGGTCAGCGCCGCCTGGGCCGGCTATATCGACAGCACCCCGGACGGGGTCCCGGCAATCGGCGAGATCGGCTCGCTCGCCGGCCTGGTGCTCGCCGCCGGCTTCAGCGGCCACGGCTTCGGCATCGGACCCGGCGCGGGCCACCTAGTCGCGGATATCGTGACGGGTGAGCCGCCGATCGTCGACCCGAAACCTTATCGACCCGACCGGCTGAACGGCTCGGCCTGGGGCAAGGTCGCCGATTTTTGACACGATTTTTGATGCGGGCAATGTGGCAACGCGGCTGTACAGGCCAGCGGCCGGCGAACGGGCGCGGGTGAAAGTGGAGTTTGCGGCCGGGTCGCGCACACTTCGCCGCTCCCGCGTCCCTTGCTCGAAGATGCAAGAGGCGCCGTAGCGGCGAAGTGCCTCCCCCGCTTTGGATCGCCAGTACCTTTGAGACGTTCACCAGGCGACGTTGCAGCGGACAAGCCGCAACACAACACACCCTCTCCGGCCGGCGTCGTCGACCGCCATTCAAAGCCGTCGTGGCAAACGTCGCCTGCCTTAGCCGAAGAAAATCTGGCGCAAGCGGGCAAACAGGCCTGGCTGGTTTTCGACAAGCATCGCGCGAATGTGACGTGCCGCCGTCGACGCACTGACCGTGGCGCCGAAATGGCAATAGCAGATGACCTTGTGCAATTGCTCGTCACTCAGTTCGAAGAACCGCTTCGCCTCGCCGTAGCTGTCATTGTCCAGGCCGGCAGTCCGCAGGACCGGGTCCTCGAATGCAACGGAGATCGGCGTGCCGTCGCCGCGCATCGTGGCGCGCACATGCGCCGGCTGATACTCGGTCTCGTGCAACGTCGAAAGCCGTCTGTGCGGGCTGCGTTCCAGGAGTTCCGCCCAGCGCTCCAGACGCTCGCTACGCGACAGGGTCCGGCGCGGAAGGTCCTGTTTGACCTCGGCGACACTTTGCAGGTCTTCGATTGCATGGTGCTTCATTGTGACCTCCTAATCAGACTTAGTTGGTCCCCCATTCCACCTCATACGCCTAATAAACGTGACTCCAACCGGCCGCGAAGTCCAATCACGAAAATGCCCCGCGAACACTTAACCAGCAAAAATTGAGGGATTTCGCGCGGACCCGCGCCTGACGCCGCCCTCTCACGCGTGACGAGCCCGCGCCCGGGGATGCCCGGACGCGCCAGTTCGTTTCCCGCGACCGTCTCAATCCTCGCGGAATGCGTGCCGCATCTGGTCGGTGAGCGGCTTCGCCAGATAGGAAATCACCGTGCGATCGGCGATCTTGATGAACACCTCGGCCGGCATGCCCGGATAGAGGGAGAGGCCCTTGAGCTTGGCAAGGCTCTCCGGCTTCGGGCGAATGCGCAGCGGATAGTAGGTGGCGCCGGTCCGCTCGTCGCTGACCATGTCCGGGGCGACGGTCACCACCTCGGCCTCGACCTCCGGCGTCGTGCGCTGGTTGAAGGCGCTGAAGCGGATCTCGACCGGCTGGCCGACACGGATCTGATCGATGTCGTGGGTCGCCACCCGCGCCTCTACGGTGAGTTCGTCGGCCTCCGGCACCACGAGCATCAGCGTCTCGCCGGGATTGACAACGCCGTTCACGGTATGCACTGCCAGCTGATAGACCCGTCCCGGCAGCGGCGCGGTGATGTCGAGCCGCCGCAACTGGTCCGTGGCGGCCGTACGCCGCTCCTCATATTCGGCGATCTTCGCCTCGACATCGGTCAGCTCCTTGGAGATCTCCGTGCGCCGGTCCTCGTCCAGTTGCAGTACCTGCAGGTCGATCTCGCTGGATTTGCCGCGTGCCTGGGCACGCGAGGCGATATACCGTCCGCGGTCGCCCTCGAGCTCCGCCCGCTGGCGTTTCAGCGTCGTCACCCGTTGCATCGGCACCAGGCCCCGGCCATAGAGCGAGTCGACGCCGGTCAGTTCCTCCGCAATCAGCGTCAAGGCGTCCTCGATCGCCTTCAGCTGCACGGTCAGGCCGTCGATCTCGTCGGCCAGCTGCGCCTTGCGCGACTGTAGCTGCCCCTTCATGCCGAGCAGCGCCGTGCGGCGGCTGGCGAAGAGTTTCTGTTCGCCATCGACGAGTTTTGCCGCCGCCGCGCTGGAGACGAAGTTCGCGAGGTCCTTGTCGATCTCGAACGACTCGGCGCCGATCCGCTCGGCCAGCAGCCGGGCGCGGCGCGCATAAAGCTGCGCCATCGTGCTTTCGACGATCGCAAGGTTCGCACGCACCGTGGTGCCGTCGAGCCGGATCAGCACCTGGCCGGCCTCGACGCGGTCGCCTTCCTTGACCTTGAGTTCGCCGACGATGCCACCGGTCAGATGCTGGACCTTCTTGACATTGTCGTCCACGACCACGACGCCGCCGGCGACGATCGCGCTCGACAGCTCCGTCGTCGCCGCCCAGCCGCCGACGCCGGCCACGAGGGCAAGCGCGAGGACCGAGACCCCGATCATATGGCGAGAAAGCGAGCGGCGCGCATTGGGCGCCCGTTGCGTGCTTCCGCTCATTGCTTTGCCTCCTGGCCTTCCGCGACGATCTTCAGCGGTGACGCACGTTCCGTCTGCTGCCCCCTCAACACTTTGCCGAGCACTTCCTCCTTCGGGCCGAAGGCCTGCTGCCGCCCCTCGTTCATCATCAGGACGAGGTCGGTGCTCGCAAGCGCGCTCGGCCGGTGGGCAATCACCACGACGATGCCGCCGCGCCGGCGCACATTCATGATCGCCTCGCTCAGCGCCTGCTCGCCATCCGCATCGAGGTTCGAATTCGGCTCGTCGAGGACCACCAGGAAGGGATCGCCATAGAGCGCCCGGGCGAGCGCGATGCGCTGGCGCTGGCCGGCCGAGAGCGCCGTGCCGCCCTCGCCGATCTCAGTATCGAAGCCGTTCGGAAGACGGAGGATCAGCTCATGGACGCGCGCCGCCTTGGCAGCCGCGACGATCGCCTCGGAGGTCGCATCCGCGGCGAAGCGGCAGATGTTCTGCGCCACGGTTCCGGCGAAAAGCTCCACGTCCTGCGGCAGGTAGCCGATATGCCGTCCGAGCGCGTCGCCGTCCCATTGGTCGAGTGCCGCCCCATCCAGCCGCACCGAGCCGCGATAGGCCGGCCAGACGCCGATAAGGGCGCGCGCCAAGGACGACTTTCCCGATCCGCTCGGGCCGATGACGCCAAGAGCGCTGCCGGCCCGCACGGTGAAATTGATATCGGTGAAGATCAGCCGCTGCGCCGCCGGCGGCCCGCTCGCCAGCGCCTCGACGCTCAGACGCTCGTGCGGCTTCGGCAGCGCCAGCGGGGTTTCGGCCTCCGGCAAGGCCTTCAACAGGTCCTTAAGGCGCTGCCAGCTCTGCCGCGCCTGAACGAGGCCGCGCCAGTTGCCGATGGCGAGCTCGACCGGGGCGAGCGCCCGGGCGGTGAGGATCGAGCCGGCGATGATGATGCCGGGCGAAGCCTGGCCCTCGATCACCAGCACGGCGCCTGCAGCCAGCACGCCCGACTGCAGCGCCATGCGGAAGACCTTGGAGAGCGCCCCATAGCCGTTGCCGATATCGGATGTGCGGCGGTTTTCCTCCCGGTATTCGGCGTTGCGGCGTTCCCAGAGCTCGGCAAGCCGGCCGGTCATGCCCATCGCCTGGACGACCTCGGCATTGCGCTGCGAGGCCTGGGCAAAGGCGCTGCGAAGGCCGCCCGCCTCGGATGCCTTCCTGGCAGGCGCTTGCGTGCCGCGATTGGTGAGATAGGTGAGAAGCGTCAGGATCAGCCCGCCGCCGATCGCCACGAAGCCGATGACCGGATGGAACAGGAAGCAGATGGCGACATAGAAGGGCAGCCAGGGAAGATCGAACAGCGCCGCCGGCCCGGCGCCCGAGAGGAACGAACGAACCTGATCGAAGTCGCGCAGCGCCTGCAGCCCGTCTCCCTGCATCTTCAGCTTCAAGGGTGCCTTCACCACCGCCCGATAGATGCGGCCGCTCAAGCTCTCGTCGAGCGCGCCGGCGATGCGCACCAGCATCCGCCCGCGGATCAGCTCGAAGGCGCCCTGGAAGGCATAGAGCAAGAGGGCGAGCAGACCGAGCGCAATCAGCGAGGGAATGCTGCGACTGGGCAGAACCCGGTCATAGACCTCGAGCATGAAGAACGAGCCGGTGAGATAGAGGATATTGACGAGCGCACTGGCGATGCCGACGCCGACAAAGGCGGATCGGCACTCTCGCAGGGCGGAGGCGGGATCGACATTCCTGCCGCTCGATACTGTCAAAGGTTCAGGCACCGGCGATTTTCTCCAGGTCGGCATGGTCCGGCCGCCAAGGCGGCCTTTTGTTGAGGTCCCGGCACGGACGCGCCGAGAACGAGTGTGTTCGTTCAGCTTGTTGCTCCGCACCTTAAATCACGTTGGCCTAATTTTTCAAAGTCCGCATGCAGAAGTTGTTACCGGGGTGACAGGGAATATACGGTCGGTTGTCGGTTGCCGATGGCGCGAGCGGACCTGCCCATTGGGATGCGGCGGCAGGCCGCGCCATTGCCGGCCCTCGGCGATGCGAACACGCCTCCGCTACCTGTCTCGCAAATTCGGCAGGATAGTGTTGCGAACCAGAAAGGAGAGCTTTATGTGCAGGGCGACGCGACTTGATCTCGGTGGAGAGTGGTGAGCAGAAAGGCTGCCCCTGAAATTTCCGGTGGCGCTTCTGTGAAGCGGCTGGCGACTTTTGCCGTCCATGTGACCGAGTGGAAGAGACCCTTTCTGGAGCGCTCGTTTCCCGACCGGCGCTTTCATTTTCTGCCAAAGAACCTGTCCGACTCGGATTTCGACCGGACTTGGAAGCCTCGCATTCTCCTGGAGGGGCCATGCGAGTTCTTCGTCTGGGGCGCCGCCTTGCCGCCGGCGCTGGCCGAAATCGCGACAAAGCAGAACATCCCTGTTTGCTTCGTCGAGGACGGCTTCCTTCGGTCAGCGCGGCCGAGCGCCAGCCGTACGCCTCCCCTGTCGCTAGCGCTCGACAGCAGGGCACCCTATTTCGATTGCCACCGGCCGTCCGATCTCGAAGTGCTGCTCTCAACCTATGACTTCGAGGCGGATGCGGCACTGATGGAGCGGGCGCGCGCCGGCGCCGCGCTGCTCCTGGAGAGCGGCATCAGCAAATATAATGGCGGGCTGCAGCGGACGGCGGAAGAACTCTATGGACCTAAGACGCGCAAGCGCGTGCTGGTGATCGGTCAGGTTGAGGACGATGCTTCGATCCGCTACGGCTGCCCAAGCCCGATGACCAACAACGACCTGGTGCGGCTTGCCGCGTCGGAGCAGCCCGACGCCCAGATCCTCTACAAGCCGCATCCGGACGTATTGAGCCGCGTTCGTCCGGCCCGATCCGACCCCGCCGAAGTCGCGCATCTCTGCGACGTGGTCACCGAGAGCTTGCCGCTGGCCGAGGCGCTGCGGACGGTCGATCATGTCTATACGATCACCTCGCTGGCCGGTTTCGAGGCGCTGATGCGCGGCATCGAAGTGACGACGGCCGGTTCGCCCTTCTATGCCGGCTGGGGGCTGACGGACGACAGGCAGTCCAATCCGCGCCGCGGCAGGAGGCTTTCGCTGGAGGCGCTTTTCGCCGGCGCCTATCTCCTCTATCCTCGCTACTTCGACCCCGTCACCGGAGAGCAAACATCATTCGAAGCGACCGTCGCCGCGATAAAGCGGCAACTCGAAGAACCCGATCTCAGACAGCCTTCCCGCCCGGCCTGGCGGCCGTGGGGCCCCTACGGCGTGCTCGGCTGGCGCCATCTGCTCACCGCGATGATGGCGCCGGCGATCCGCCATGCCGGCAACGACCGCGACGCCGAAGATTTCCGGGCCGACCCCATCGGCTTCTTCCGCAGCCTTTCCGACCGGCGGCTGCGGCTGATCGGCCACATTCTCTATCCCTTCGGGTGAAGCCGTGAGCTATTTCTCCACCCATATCCGCGTCGTCGGCGCCCTCCTTGTGCGGGAGATGGCGACGCGTTTCGGTTCGAAGCCGGGCGGCTATATCTGGGCGCTGCTCGACCCGGCGGCCCATATCCTGCTGATGACGATGATCTTCCGGGCGATCGCCCGCGCGCCCGCGCTCGGCACCAGTTTCGCGCTGTTCTTCGCGACCGGCTATATTGCTTTCCAGTTCTACCAGGCAATGACCAGCTATCTGAACAGCGCGGTTCGCGCCAATAGGGCGTTGCTCAGCTATCCGAACGTCGCGCCGATCGACACAGTCGTCGCCCGCTTCGTTCTGCAGGTCGGCACGACCTCGCTGGTTGCCGTCATCGTGCTTGGGACAATCGTTGCGAGCATGCGGGTCGATACCAGCCTTCACTGGCCAACAATCCTGGAAGCTGTGGCCATGGCCTGCCTCTTCGGCCTCGGCATCGCCATGATCAATTGCGTCCTTTTTCTCAAATACCCGCTTTATGAGCAGGTCTTCGGTATCGTCAACCGGCCACTCTTCCTAATCTCCGGAGTTTTCTTCCTGCCGGATTCGCTGCCCGCGCCCTACCGAGATCTCGTGCTTATCAATCCACTCGTCCACATTATCATGGGCTTTCGAAAGGGCTTCTACCCCGAGTATAGGGCGGTCGGCCTCGACATGACATATCTCTATGGAATCGCATTTCTGACATTGTTTGCCGGGATGCTGGTGTTCACTCTTTCCAGAAAAACGCTGAGAAACGAATGATACGGTTCGAGCAGGCGACGAAATATGCCCGAACCAAGGGCATCAAGAAGCCGATCATCGAAGACGCCTCGCTGACGCTCAATCGTGGCAAGAGCGTCGGGCTGCTCGGCCGCAACGGCGCCGGCAAGTCGACGCTGCTCCGGCTGATCGCCGGCGCGATCAAGCTCGACAAGGGGCGAATCGTCCGCCGCGGCAAGATCTCCTGGCCGCTCGGCTTCCAGGGCAGCTTTCAGACCTCGCTTACCGGCGAACAGAATGTGCGCTTCGTCGCCCGCATCTACGGCGTCGATACCGAAGAACTGATCTCCTATGTCGAGGATTTCGCCGAGCTCGGCCCCTTCTACAAGGCGCCGGTCGGCACCTATTCCTCCGGCATGAAGGCGCGCCTCGCCTTTGGCTTGAGCATGGGCGTCAACTTCGATTATTATCTCGTCGACGAAATCACCGCCGTTGGTGACGCAAACTTTAAGAAAAAGTGCCAGGCTGTCTTCGAGACCAAGCTTCACGATTCCGACTTGATCATGGTTTCACACAGCACCGGCACGATCCGCACCTATTGCGATTGCGGCGTCGTGCTGGAAAAAGGCAAGTTGACTTATTATGAGAATGTCGAAGACGCTATCCGCGCACACGACATAAACATGAAGGAAAACTAAATGGCGGCAAGCAAAGACGCGGCAGCGAACAAGCCAGGCCCCGCCGAGGCCGCCGATAAGCCAGCCACCACCTCCCCAGCCGCCAAGGGCGATGCCAAGAGCAAGGGCCTCGCCGTGCTCGAAGGCCTGCTCGGCAAGGAGAGCGCGCCGGTCATTCCGCTCCCGGGGCGCAACAAGCTGGAACCCGCCAAGAAGGCCGGCAAGAAATCGTGGTTGAAGAAACTCCGCTGGCGCCACGCCATCGTCGGTGCGTCCTTCCTCGGCCTCGTCGCCGTGCCGGCGACGCTCGCCTCCCTCTACATGGCCTTCATCGCTGCCGACCAGTATCACAGCACGACCTCCTTCGCGGTGCGCAGCATCGAGGGCGGCATGTCGAGCGATATCCTCGGCATGTTCACCCAGGCCTCCGGCGGCAGCACGGTTTCGGACAGCTACATCCTCATGGACTATATCCTGAGCGAGCGGATGGCGGCGGATGCCGACCGCAAGTTCAAGCTCGAGGATGTCTACGCCACCCGCGGGCTCGATTATTTCTATGGCATCGGCTCCGATCTGCCGATCGAGGACAAGCTCTACTACTGGCGGGACATGGTGAGCGTGAATTTCGACCACGCCTCAGGCATCATGCAGGTGATCGTCAAGGCTTTCGAGCCGAGGCAGGCGCGGGAGATCGCCCAGTTCATCGTCGACCAGAGCGACAGTCTCGTGAACAGCCTCTCGCTTTCGGCGAGGAACGATGTGCTGCGCGCCGCGCAGGACGAGGTGCTGGCGGGCGAAGCGCGGCTCTCAAAGGCCCGCGCGGGGCTGCGGGTCTATCGCGACAAATCGCAGGAAATCAGTCCCGAAGAAGGCGCAAAGCTCGCCGTTCAACTGATCGGCTCGCTCGAGCAGCAGCTGACGCAGCTTAACGCAGATCTTGCCACGGCAAAAAGCCAGATGGGCGATGACACGCCGCGAATCCGCGTGATCAAGACGCGCATCGAAAGCCTGGAGCAGCAAGTCGCCGTCGAGCGGCAGCGGCTAGGCACGGGCGAAAAAACCTCCGCCGCGGAAGACGCCAACGCGCCCGACGTCGCCGGCCGCATTGCCGAGTTTGAAGAGCTGGAAACCGAGCGCGAATTTGCCGAGCGCGCCTATACAGCGGCTTTGGGCGCTCTCGAGAAAGCGCGCGTTGAAGCGAACAACCGCCAACGCTATCTGGCGCTCTTCATCGAGCCGACGCTTTCGGAAATGGCGCAATACCCGAGCCGGCTGCTCAACGCGCTGCTGGTGACCCTGGGGCTCCTATTTGCCTGGGGAATTGGCGTCATGAGCTATTACAATATACGCGATCGGGCCTAGTCCGCATACATTTCGCTTTTCCCGCCTTGCCTCGGCATATGGGATTGGCGCCGGCAGCACCGGCGCCCCACGCTTGCCGATCTCTAAATCACGTGAAGGGACGCGCGGGGGCCCGCCCGCTTGCGTTCATCGATGAAGTCAAGCATAGCGCGCTACGCCGAGAGGTGCGGTTTTGACCATCCTTTCAGTGGAGGCTTTGCGATGGTCACTTGGCGAGATTTGCGTTAACCCCTTCCATCTCCCACAATCTAGTCGGAAGCGAGCGCTCTTTGAACTTGTCGAATTTAAGGCAACCCCTTACAAGAGGCGATCATAAGAACGCCAGAAGGGAAATTTACGTTGAGTTCGCTACTTGTCGGCGCTGTTTTAAGCCAGATCACAGCCACCGCCGCCCACTATGACCTGAAGAAAGAAGGCGAGCGCAAGCGATCCGCTCGGCATCTGAGGCAGCTCTTTTACGGCCTCCAGCGCGTTCTTCAGCCCGACAATTTTGTAGAAGCAGGAGCGAACGACGCGCAAACTTCGCTTGATATTCGCCGCTTGGTTCCCAGTGCAGCCATATTTGCCTTCGAGGCCAATCCCTTCAATCACGAATTCTTTTCAAAGCAAATCGACTTTTCGAGCCACAGAATCGCCTACCAAAACATGGCGGTAAGCGATGCAGTTGGAACAGTGTCCTTCAAAATTCTAAGACAGATGGGCGAAACGCTGATAGACCCGATTTCCGAGCGAAACTCAATCCTCGCTAGATCTGAACCTGACACCACTTACGAGGAAGTCGCGGTCCCTAGCACGTCGTTGGATAGTTACTTCAGCATTGCTCACGGAAGCTTCAGTCTATGGATAGACGTAGAGGGAGCATCTCGACAGGTGCTCACCGGTGCAGATCGAGTCCTGGCCAAAACGCAATCAGTCATCGTCGAGGTAGAATCGAGAGCCTACTGGTCACATCAATGGCTGTACCACGATGTGTGCGCCCATCTGATGGCTAGAGGGTTTGTGCCTGTAGCAAGAGACTACGAATACAAACATCAATTCAACATTGTCTTCCTCAAGGACACTATCTTCTCACACCCAGAAATCTTAAGCGAACTTGAATACTATCAAAGTGCTTTGGTGGGATCACGAAGGCCGTAGGAACGTAGCTTATTCCTCCTCTCCCATTAATCCGGGCTTGCGCCCAGCGCCTCCATGCCCCAAAACGCTGCCTGCACAGGAAGATACAACGACGCAGGGTCCCACGACACCCATGAATGCCATATACAGTTTCCTCGATCGCTATCTCGCTGCCCCCCTCGAAAAACGCATTCGGTCAGGTGGGATGCGAGTACCGTGGATGAAGAAGCCTGGGCTGGTTCAGAAGGTATCGCTGGTCGTACCTTGCTACAATGTGGGTAAATACGTAGACGACTTCTTCAAGTCGATTACCTCTCAATCTACAGGCACTGAAAATCTAGAAATCGTCGTCGTTGACGATGGGTCAACTGACAACACAGCACAGCGCGTCGAATACTGGATTCGACGCCACCCTGGTTTGATCCGTTACCATAAGCAGGCTAATGCCGGGTCAGCCGCCGCTCGTAATGCCGGGGTTTCCCTCGCTACCGGAGAGTGGATATCTTTTCCAGACCCAGATGATCTCCTGCACTGGCATTATCTCCACCACGTAAACAGGATGATCAAGAAAGGCAGTTCACGTCGCCTTGCGATGATATGCTGCAATCTACTTGTCTTTTTGGAAAAGACAGGTGTCACGAAGAACTCTCACGCACTGAAGTATCGTTTCCAGAAACCTGAAACGTGGCTGAACGCAAATTCCATGGGGGACCATATCCAACTTTCGGTCGCCCATGCCGTTTTCCGTCGAAACGTAGTCAGTGACAATGACCTTAGCTTTGACGGAAGAATCAAGCCACGCTTCGAAGACGCGAATTTCATAAATCGATATTTGTTGCGGTGCCCGGACGCTACCGTCGTGTTCTTACGCTCGGCGATCTATTATTACAGAAAACGGCAGGACCAAACCTCGCAAATGGATAATGCTCACGGCCGCCGCGAGTTTTACACCAATCAACCCATCTATGGGTGGCTGGGTCTTCTGTACGATGCTGCGGAACGGGGGGCGACCATACCAAGATTTGTACAGCGTACTATCCTGTACGATACGACCGGCCATATCAGGATTGCAATGTCCAAGCCTCACCTGATGGCCTTCCTTTCAGATGAGGACCGTGGGGCTCTTCGCGCCAGCCTGTATGAAACGTTTTCGTTTATCGATCCTGCAAACATTAAGGATTTTGGCCTCTCTTCCTTCCATGAAGAGATTCGTGTCGGAGCGCTTAACCTTTTCAAGAAAGCCACTCCTGATCGGACTATGGTCTACATTAAAGAGTTCGACGCCAGTGCCGGCATGGTCAAGCTTCTGTATTTCTCCGAACGGCCAGCGGATGACCTGATCGTGACGGTCGGCGGGAAAATCTGCGAAAAACTCTTTACCAAATCGATCAAGGCAGAGATCTTCGGGGAGGAGTTTTATCACGAGCACTCCTTCTGGATTCGTTTCAGCAGCGGCAAACTGAATGCCAGCCGACACATAGCGACGGAATTTCGTCTTGCTGGCAGAAGCATTCAAGGCGGCGTCAGCATCAATGATATTATATGCGCGTTTTCTCCCGCCATTCCGCATCAAATGTCTACGCGAGGACGGGCTAATCGCACCTATGCCCTCGCTCCCTCTGCCGTCAGCAAGTTCGAAGACTGCTGGGTATTGATGGACCGAGCCGACAAGGCTGGAGATAATGCGGAAGCTTTTTACAGGTATCTCCGAGATACGCAGAAGGCTGTAAGGGCCGTATTTGTGTTAAGCCGCAGTTCTTCGGATTGGCAGCGGTTAAGTGATGACGGCTTCAATTTGGTCGACTTCATGTCTCGAGACCACTTCGCCGCCCTCGCCAATTCGAAATTTCTTTTGAGTTCCCACGGCGACAGATTTATCGCTCGACCCTTCGACGGGGCGCAGTATAGCGACTTAATGACCTACAAATTTGTATTTCTACAGCACGGTGTCATCGTTCACGACCAGTCTGAATGGTTCAACGATATGATGCCACGGATCTTGGTCACATCGACGCCGCAGGAGTTCAACTCTGTTGTCGGTGAGGGATCTGGCTATCGTCTGACTAGACGAGAGGTCCGACTGATCGGACTGCCACGTCATGACCAGCTTCATTCGGCGGGCGCAGCAGCGGAGAAGGACACAATCTTCATCATGCCGACCTGGCGTCAAAATCTCACCCATGTCGAAGGGATCGAGAACAAACGAAAGGTTATCCCCGGATTTGCTGAGAGCGAATACGTACGCCGGTGGCGGGCCTTTGTTAATTCGGAGCGGCTGCGAAACCTATGCCAAGCACATGGTAAATCGGTTGTCTTCTGCCCGCACCCAAATTTTGCTGATGACATCGAAGCGTTCAATCTTCCGTCGTGGATTGAGGGCCTGAACGCGTTACAAGCTGCCAGCCTGCAGCCTTACTTTGCCAGAACAGACGTCCTCGTCACGGACTATTCCTCGGTCGCATTTGATTTGGCTTTCCTTAATCGTCCAGTCATTTATTACCAGTTCGATCGGGAGACCTTCTACGCTGGGCACATCTATAAGACTGGATATTTCGACTTCGAGCGAGATGGTTTCGGCCCACTTTCTCTAGAGGAAGGTGATGCCTTGGAGAGCCTTGAGGCCGCACTTCGAGGCAATGAAGACCCGAGATTCGCACAACGCAGACAAGATACTTTCCCATTCCGGGATGGACTGTGCAGGGAAAGATTGCATAAGGAACTACAATATCTTTAAACAATGAAAGCGTCACATCGAAGTAAACGCGAATCCCTCGTCCAGCCGTAGCCGAGTTCCGAGTGGCGCTCAAGACGTGGAGCTAACTACGAGGGGGCCCAAAACTTCTGAGGCTTTGGAGGGTCGCCTAAATCTCAGCTGGAGATTTGAACGTATAGTGCTCGTTCAAGAATTGCTGCTTAAATCGGCGGAAAGCTGCATCGTTTGAGCTTCCGCCGCCGTCGTTCACGCAGAAGAATCGCAGCGAACTATACATCTTCCGCGATAAGAAGCGCTTGTAGTTCGTCGCTCTGACTATCATGGCCGACTCATCGATGTGAGCCGCACGCCCGTGCCACAAGGCAAAGTGATGGTAAAGGAATGAGGAGAAGGAAAAATCAGTCTTCCGCCGAAACTGCGCTTTCCTCGTCGTTTCCAACTGCTCTGGAAACGTTTTAACCATGTCAGCATAGACAGAGCGGGCGTAGGCGTGCGGCGTATGGCAGTGGAGTTTGCTGGGCAGAACGCCCGTGGTTTCGAACATCAGCCGTGCGCAATTTACAGCTGCATGCTGCCATTCCTCAGCCGTCCCAGTCTGGACCCGTTGCAGAAGATGCTCAATCACACCGCAGGTCTCCATTCTGCTGACAGAGTGCCCGTACGCGTTGAAGAAATCCCTTGGGCGAACCACCGCGGAAAGAAAGACGTCGTCATTGAAATAGACGTAGCGCTCGGATAAGCCCGGTATTTCGTGGAGGAACGTTTCAATCGCGTGCGAATTGAATAGCGGCAGATAGCGCTCGGGGACGACCTCGTGATGCGCAACCCATTGAACGCGGTCGGACGCTTTGAACCACGCAGGCGGGGCGCAATTGGTGAATATGAAGACCTTCCTGATCCACGGTGCGAACGTGAAGAGCGAACGTATCGAGTACTTCAACTCATCAACTTGTGTGAACCTGTCATGGTCAACGGTAGACACCGCGCGATAGGGTGCGATCATCTCGCGCCAACCTGGATCCTCTGCATTAACCCACGTGTAGACTGCGTCAATTGGCTCGACAAAGGCATCCGACCTGACCCCCGAGACACTATCCGCATCAAGAAGTTTTTTGATTGGTGCTACTCGGCCAATGGCCTCATAGGTATCCCCTGCCCGCCTCCACAGAGTGACACTGAAACGCTCAGACAGCCGGGCGTCCTTATCGACGATGGCAAGTTCGACGTAACCGCTCTGATTCTGCTTTGGCATCCACGCCTTGAAGCTCACGCGACTCACATCCCTCCACGTGCCGTCGTTCATCAATAGGTAAATCATTTCTCCCGCTGCCTCGGCGGTTCGCTTCATGGCCTCAAGTATGAAGGGGAAGGCTGTCGCGCTCAGGTCGACATCAGAATCAAGTCCCGACGCAGTGCGTGTAACGCCCAAATCAACGCTGCGAACCACATCAGCAACGCTGCAAGGCTCCCCCCGTGGCGCCGTTACAATGGCCCCTGCCCACGGATCCTCCTGCCGTCTCGGCACTAGCATATGCGGCAGACGATACCGCTTGATAAGTTCCTTTCTCATCAAGACGCTACCATTGTCGATCGCGCCCATCAATTTCTTCAGCATCAACCAATCCTGAGTGTGCTTGCATCCGCGGCGCGGATTAGCCTTCGAGGACCGACAAACAAGAGCTTATCAGCTTGAAAGGAAATAGGGCTTATGCGGTCTGAGGCGCGGAAGCAACTCACCCTTGGTCAGCTCTATCCTGGCTATCCATCGCCTGATGCGATCATTCCAGTTCGATTCCGCCCTCAGAACGTCACCAATCGTGCAGGCGAAACATAGACATCGATTTCACCCTTTCGCATCTTTGCATGGCGCTGCTGCATTGCCTCCCATGAGGCGGCAGCTTCAGCCTTTCTCGTGAACCTCACGACCCGCTCGCCGGCGTTCTGAATATCAACTTCCGAGAAAAACGAGGAGTTGTTGCGAAACAGCGCCTCATAAAGCGTTCGAAAAACAAGAAGCTCGCATCCCTTCCCGAAAGCGATTTTGATCCGCTCATAAAAATCCGCATCCTCACTGAGGTTGCTTTCCAGGAAAAATCCGACTCTGTCCAAGACTTCACGACGTGGAAACATCATGGAGATGATGCATTTCATGACGCGTCGATCGTTTATCTGCAGTCTCGCGCCGTCTTCGTTGACCCGGACATAGTTGCACAAGACCAGTTTCTTGCCTGGAAACTTCTGCAAGGCATCGCATTGCATCTCCAGTCTCGACGGCGCGCTGAAATCATCGCCATCTTGAAACGTGACGTAATCGCCGGTCGCGGCCTGCAGGCCGCGGTTACGGCTCGCCCCGGTTCCCAATTGGCGCGCGTTGGTTATGACGCGAATCCGGTGGTCGGCCCGAGCAATCTCACGAATGATCCCGAGTGAGCCGTCCGTACTGGCATCGTCGACGACGATAATTTCGAGATTGTTCAGCGTCTGCCGCGTCAAGCTTCGAAGCGACCGTTCGATGGTCGCCTCATTGTTTCGAGTTGCGACTATGACGCTGACACAGGGCCGCTGAATCCGCAAAAACTTGCGCCGAATGGCCTTGTATGGCCACCACCATTCGTACAATCGCTGGGGGTCAGCACAAATATCCGAGAGCTGGCCGTTTCGATCCAAGCTCTCGAAAGCTCTCACCACGATCGCGCCGCCGACAGGCAAGTTCCATCGCTTCATTCTTCTCAACGGAAATCGCCTGAATTCGCTAAGCGCCATCAACCTCTCCAGACCGACGAAATGGGCTCCCATTGGGCAATGTGTAGGTTTTATGACAGATATATGTCAATTGCCAGAAGGCTGTGTTTATGACCCGCCTGTGTTGGCGATCTCTCGGAACCGCGACCTGCTTGTCATCAGACTGTCATCGGCCCTGATCTAAGAACGGCAACCTCGCATTCCGTTGCCGCTCAAAGTTCGAAAGGTGCGCTCTGATGAGATATGAGAAGCCGTCGGCCTTCATGAACTCGACCGTCGAAAGTCCCCTCCTCACGGTCATAGTCACGATCAGGACGGCCTCGCACTATGACATGATCTCGCGCTTGAGACTCCGGCTTCTGGACACAAGCAGACCGGCGAGCGTCTCCTTCGTTGTGGTAGACGAGGGATCTCCGCCTGCAGATGCGGAGCGACTGGCGTCCGTCTGTCGTGAACTTGGGTTCGATTATCTTCGAGTCACTACCAACAAGCGGAACTTCTGCGCGGCGACGGCGCGCAACCTGGGTGCTACCCATGCACGCTCTACGTTTATCATGCATGAGGACATCGATCTCTTCGGCTATCCCGGCTACTATCAGGCTCTGCTGCGCGAGATCGAGTTACAAGGACTTACGGAGCACTCGAGCCGCTTTATTACCGTTCCTGCTCTCTATTTAAGTGCCGAAACGACGGAAAGGGTCTTAGCCGGCACTCTGTCAAAGGACGAGATCGTACACGACTTCCTTCTAGGCGGGACGCACGTTCGCACCTCTTTGCCGGCGAGTTCGGCGATCATCGTCAACAGGATGTATTATCTCTCGATCGGCGGCTACAACGAGCAGTTCAACGGTTGGGGTCTCGAGGATCTCGAATTCGCCTACAGGCTCGTACGAGGAGCAAACACATTCATGTCGCCTCAGGATCACGCCTGGCTGGTCGAGGCAGGTTACGCGACTGCCTCTTCCTACAAGGGCTGGCGCGCCCAATTCCGGCTCCACGGCGAAATGCTTTCCCGCAAGGGTCTCTTCGTCTTTCATGCGGACCACCCGAAGGATCCTGCCTGGCGAAATGCCGAATTGCACGGTGACAACAAGAAGCTGTTCGCGGCAAGCATCGAGAAGTTCGAGGCCGCAGGGCAGCATCTGCCTCCCCTTCCCGCTGCCGAACGCGGAAAATCGCTGATCTTCGGACGAGGCACTTTTGCTTACAACCCGGCGCTTTTGCCGCTTTGGGGAGGGTTGGAGGTCAGAAGCTATCAGCATTTCGATAATGTCGACATCGTTCACTATGTGCACGCAAACGACATCGATCGAGTGATTTTCACCAACCCCTACGCAAACGAATCGCGCTTGCGCGTTTACACGGATGTCCGAGAAGCGGGAATCCCCTTCTATGTTGTCGAACGGGGAGCCTTGACTGATTCGATGTTCATCGACGACACAGGCTTTTGCTGCGAAAGCACACGCTACAGCAGCCATCATTGGCCTCAGCACCTTGATGACGGACGCCTTCGCAGGGTTCAGGACTATATCGCCCGGGAGACCGAGTCGGATGCGACACTGGAGAAGCAGGGACAGAGGATTGGCACTCGCGCAGCACTCCAACGGCTGGGGCTTTGCGCGGACAAGAAAATCCTCTTCGTACCGTTCCAATCCAGATCGGATACGACCGTTCGCTATTTCGCCGGGGAAATCGGCTCTTTCGATAATTTCGTCGAACTCGTTCGCGAAGTGACAAAGAGTCTTCCTTCCGATTGGGCCGTCGTCTTCAAAAAGCATCCGCTTTCCTCGGTCCAGGAAACCGTGCCGGGAGCGATTGACGCGGGTGACATGCACATCAAGGATCTTTTGGCGATCAGTGACTATGTGCTGCTGATGAATTCCGGCGTCGGCGTCCTTTCAGTTGTGTTTGGCCGCCCCGTAATACACACGGCGCAAGCCTTCTATTCGGATGAGAAGCTCAACCGGAAAGCCGGGTCAGTCGATGAGGTCCTGCGATTACTCAAACATGGCTTCGATGTGGACGAAGACAGCCGGCTCCGATTTATTTCCTATCTGATCGAGGACTTTTACAGTTTCGGCAAATTCACGGTTTCCGAGAAGCAACATACAGACAACGCGAAACTGACGATCACCGACCGGATCGACTATTATCGTGTGAACCTGCTTGGCCAAAGAATTCTCGACACAGCCGATGATCAGCGGGTTCTTAACGTCAACGCACCTATCTACGATCCATTCCGCGAGTGGATCCGGTCGCAGCGATATTTCGAAGCCAGCAATGGTGACCCGGCTGTGCCTGCGAATTCGCGGGAGGCAGCGGCAAGAGCAAGGCAAGCCTTTTACCGCAAGGAATACGGGGAGGCCGCTCGCCTTTTCGATATGGCCGCCCAGTTGTCGCCGAACAAGCCAACGCACTTTCGCGAAGCGGCCGAGGCATTCTTTGCTCTGGGCGATAGGGAGAGCGCCCTCTCCCGTTTGCAGGCCGCTCGCCGACTGGCCCCCGACAACCCCGCGGTGAGCCGTCGGCTGCGCGAAATGCGTCGTCCGCGCTGGCTTCAGTTCGCGTCAAGACCATTTCCAATCCAAGCCGGGTAGTTCCTAGATACCCTGATCCCACTTCAATAACGGCGGGCCGACAGGTATAGGATGGCCGGCATCGTCCATGCTCCGCCCCCTGGAGACGGAGCAAATCATAGGTGAAGACCGGAGGACTCTTTGAAACGCCGAACGCCGACTAATGGCCTTGCTTCGAAGCCTCCCGTCTTTCTCTTCGGCTTCAGCCGCTGGAAAACCCACATGCGCGATTGGTTTCCGGAGAACGAAGTCGTCTTCGGCTGCGTAAAGGCTTGGCCACTCGAATTTGAGCTCTACTGGAAGCGGCAGCTTCTCCGCGACCCGCGCACCAGGGTATTGGCCTGGCAATATAAGGGACCGCCGAAACTCAAAGAGTTCTGTGTCCGCCATGGCATCTCGTTTCACTATGTCGAGGATGGCTTTCTCCGTTCGGTGGCGCTCGGGGCGCTCAGGGTGCCGCCGCTGTCGCTCACCTTTGATGCGCAGGACATGTACTTCAACGCTCAAGGGCCGAGCGATCTCGAGGACATCCTCAGGACCTACGATTTCGAGAACGACCAAGCGCTGGTGCGAAGGGCGAAGGCGGCGCGGCAGCAACTGCTTGCAAGCCGCCTCAGCAAGTACAATTCCGGCCATTCGCTCGACGTCGCCGCCGTTTATGGGGAGAAAACGCGGAAGCGCGTGCTCGTCATTGGGCAGGTCGAACGCGACGCGTCGATCGCCTACGGCTGCGCAACGAAGATGACGAACAACGATCTGGTACGGCTCGCCCGCCAGGAGAATCCGGACGCGCAAGTGATCTACAAGCCGCATCCGGAAGTGCTGAAGGGTACGGCGGAGGCGAAGTCCAATCCGGAGCTCGTGCGCGACATCGCAATGATCCTCAAGCAGGACATCAGCCTTGCCGACGCGCTCGAAACCGTGGATCACGTCTACACGATCACCTCCCTTTCAGGCTTCGAGGCTCTGCTGCGTGGAATCAGGGTGACGACCGTCGGCTGCCCCTTCTATTCCGGTTGGGGATTGACGGACGACCGCCAGCCCAACCCCCGCCGCAACCGGAATCTTTCGATCGATGAGGTCTTTGCGGCCGCCTATATTCTCTACGCGAAGTATCTCGATCCGGTCACCAAGACGCCGATCGAGATCGAGCAGGCACTCGACGTTCTCGCCAGAATGCGGGCCGAGCAGATGGTGGCCTGAACGGCCACGTCTTAAAGCCGCTCCTCTCTGATTTCCCGCATCGATACTGTCAGCAGCGCCAGCCCGGCAACGAAGCAGACGAGCGCGAACTCCAGCACATAGCCCTTGTCCAACCCGTCAGCGCGATATTCCGTATAGATTGCGCTCCGGAACCACATGATGATGTGCACCAGCGGATTGTAGAGCAGGTAATCACGGAACGGACTTGGCATTGTCTCGGGCAGGAAGAAGACGCCGGAGATCATGAAGATCGGGCGGTTGATGATGCCAAAGATCTGCTCGTAAAGTGCCGAGCGGGCGAACATCACGATATTGACCGTGCCAACGCCTAACCCCAGGACCGCGGCGGCGCCGGCGGCCTCGACCATGCCGGCCAAATCCATCGGCTGGCTGACGCCGCCGAGTTCGATGATCAGCAGGAGGATGAGCACCGACACGAGTGCGTCCGTCATCAGCTGCAGGATGAAACGCGACACGATCGCGTCGAAGGGCGAGACGACCGGATAGGAGAGCAGCGCTCTGTTGGCCTTCATCGTGCCAGCCATGAAGGAGGACATGCGCTGGTAGAAGGTGAAGGGCAGATAGCCGCTTGCGAAGAACAGCGGAAAGCTCAGGCCCAGCGCCGGCATGCGGGCGAATGCCTGAAAGATCAAGGTCATCATCGCGACATGGGCGACCGGATCGAAGACGGCCCAGAGATAGCCGCCCGGCTTCGAGCCGTAGCGTGTCGACATTTCGCGCACGATGAGGGCGGCCGTCACTCTGATGTGCTGTTCGATAAGCTTCACTTCTGGTCCCGCGCGGATTGTCGTTCATGCGATGCGATGAGGCGAGCGGTGATTTTTCCCGCTGCCGCCGGCATATTCCACAATCCGCGCTTGCTGGCAAATTTTGGGCAAGTGTCGCGCGCAGACGCGGCGCCGCTGAAACCCTGTGACAAGCACGGGGATGATGCCGGCCGATCCTTGGCCCGGCCCCGGCAGCTTGTCTCCAGAGGAATTCAACGTCGCCAACCGGCGCTCGACGTCTGCTCATTACAGCTTAGACCCCCGTCGGTGCGTTCCGCCGCGCGAGCTGCGTAATCAGACAGGAACATAGGTCAGCCTAATCACGTCCTCGCCAACCGGATCATTGGCCACAAGGCGGAGCGGCGGTCGGGGGCCGGCGAAGAATGGCGTACCGCGGCCAAGAACGACGGGGTGGATGTAGAGGCGATACTCGTCCACAAGACCAAGGTCGGTCAGGCTTCCCGCCAGGCCCGGTCCGGCAACGGCAATCTCCCCCGGAAGCCGAGCCTTCAGCCCGCGGATCACCGTCTCGATGTCATCCGCGACCAGCGTGGCGTTGGGGCCGGCCGACTTCAGCGAGCGCGACACGACCCACTTCGGTTGGCGCCGCCACGCCGCGGCGAACGCGCGTTCCTCCGCACTCCACTCAGGACGGTCTTCGTCCCAATAGCGCATGATCTCGTACATGCGGCGACCGTACACGCTGCCGGTCAGGTCGCGCACGTGTTCTATCCAGTGGCGAAAGAGCGCCGGGCCAGGTGCAAATTCCTGGTGGTCGACGTAGCCGTCCAGCGATTGGTTCATTCCAAAGACCAGCTTCGCCATGCTCCAAAATCTCCATCCCTGGTTCTTCAGAATAGCTTGAGCCGGCGTTCCGTGTAAGTGCGGTTGCGGCACGGGCTGCGTGCGGCTTGAACGCGATGAACCTCTAAAGTGAACCCAAAGCCTGAGTTCATCGGGCAACTCTCCGGTTTTCGAAGCCTCGGCGCGGCTCGACGAAAGCAATCCTACTTTCCTCTTCCCCGAGCGCCTGGATAACCACGGATACCAAGTGCCGAGCCGCCCCCGTTCCCTCCAGGCGAGTTTCCCCGACCCGCGCTACTCGCCTGTGCTGGAAAGCAACTCGTCGAGCTGCTCCAACTGCTCCGGCAATGCGGCCGCCGAACCCTGTAGTGCTTCCTCAAGCGCCTCCTTGGACGGATAGACTTCGTGGAAATTCAGTAGTGTCCTCCCGCCTTGGGCCTCGAAGGTCACGGTCGTGATCGCGCCCTCTTCGCCCTCGTCGTTGGTCCAGACGATGCGCTCGTTCGGCACCACCAAGAGATACGTGCCATAGAAGACCATGGTGTCCGAACCGCCGGCGCCGAATTCCAGGCGATATTTGCCGCCGGTACGGACGTCCATATCGCACGATACGAGCGAAACGCCGGATAGCGATTTTGGCACCCACCAGCGCTGGAACAGCTCGGGCTGGCTCCACGCCCTGTAAACCGTGCTCGGCGGCGCGTTGAACGTCCGGGTTACGACGAGTTCGCGATCCCCTCTGCGCTCGACTGACGTGCGGTTCTGCGCACCACCTGCACTGTCAACTTGCTCAGTCATCGCTTCCCTCCTGTTTCATTTCGCTGATGATTTCATCCAAAACTTCGAAGCGGTCTTCGAAGAGCTTGCGATGCGCCTCGATCCACTCGGCCTCCGCCTTGAGGCCTCGTTTCCCAAGCTTGCAGGTTCTCACCCGTCCGACCTTCTGCGTGACGACGAGCCCCGCCCGCTCGAGAACCTGGACGTGCTTCTTCATGCCGGTCAGCGTCATCTGGAATTTATCCGCGAGACTGGTGATCGACGCGTCCCCTCGCCCAAGCTGATCGATGATTCCGCGGCGGGTCGCATCGGAAAGCGCCGCAAACGAGAGATCGAGGGGAGGACTTGAATACTGAACCATCTAGTTCAGTGTATAACCTGGTCGCAGGGAGCGCAAGCGTCCCGAACTTTCCATGCCGGTCATCCGAGGTCATGCACCGCTGCGACGGCAGCAAAAAATCGTCTGCTGCGGGTCAAAAGCGGACCTTATGGCCGCTGGTGAACGAATGTCAGCCTGCCGGGTGCCGGCCCAAAATCGGTCGCTCACTCAATTTCGCCGAATGACCGCAATTGGCACTAAGCCGACGTACCTTGGTGGGGCGTTCCCGCGTCGTGCCACACCGCATGTCTAGCTCGATCGCTTGGCTTTAGCCCGCGTCGCCCATCGTGAGAGGATGCGCCGTGGCAAAGATGGGCTGACGGCGATGACGACTTGCAGCGTCTGTTCAGGTTACTGGAACCGATGGCTCAGGCTGGGGATCGTCGTCAAAACCCGCACGAGCCCGCAAAGCGGCAGGCACGACGACTAGATCGCCGGCCAAGCCAGCAAGGCCGTAGACGAGGAATGAACTGCTGGCTCTCGTTCCGGCAATGTGTGTCTGCGCCTGGGGGCTCAACGCCTATTTCGCGATCACCGGGTGGTGCTGTTGGGCGCGGCGATCATTTCGGCGATCATCATCGTAAGGGCATGGAAAGCCATCGTCGCCATCGCGGGGTTCTCGAGCTCCGGCAGGAACGCGGTGTCCCGCACTCGCCAGCCCCACCCGGCGCGAATTCGCCCCCGCTGCTTCCGCGACACATGTCGTTACAAAAGTCCTGCCCAGCAGACACATCGTCAATACACCCGGACGTTCAAATGGCGACGCTGGCTTCGAAAACGGCCTCGACCCAATATGCGAAAGGACGACCATATGAAAACGTCTCGGATCATCGCGGCTGCGCTGCTGATCGTTGGAAGCGGATTGGCGCTGCAGGCGGCCAAGGCGCAGCAAGCGGGAATTCAGCGTACCGATCTCGTGCAGCACGACCTCGATACGCCTGGCCGGGAGGCCGTCCAGGTGCGGGTCGATTTCGAACAGGATGCCGTCTCCATCAAGCACTCCCATCCGGGCGAAGAGATAGCCTATGTCCTCGAGGGCTCGTTGGAATATCAGCTCGAGGGGAGAGCACCGGTCATCCTTCATGCCGGGGAAGCATTGTTCATCCCGGCCGGAGTGGCGCATGTGGCGAAGAATGTCGGCAGCGGCAAGGCATCGGAACTTGCGACATATGTTGTCAAGAAAGGCACGCCGCTGGTCGTTCCGGTCAAGTGAGCGTTCGACATGGATATTGAGAACCACCTGGAAGGAAGTGCGAAGATGACCGCACAGGAATCGACCGGAGCGTCCGCGCTGTCCCGCCGGGCTCTGCTCTTGAACGGAGCTGTGGCGGCAGCCTTTGCGGCGTTTCGCCCTGCGCCTGCCCTCGCCCAAGCGGTTGCGCCGGCGACCGTAGTGGCCGATTCCATTCGCCCCTTCCGCGCGGGTGTGCCCGCGGCAGCGCTCGTCGACCTCCGCCAGCGCCTTGTCGCCACACGCTGGCCCGACCCGGAGACGGTCGATGACCGATCCCAGGGCGTGCAGCTTGAGAAGCTTCGGTCCCTCGTCGGCTACTGGCAAAGCAGTTACGACTGGCGCAGGGCCGAGGCGAAACTCAACGCCCTGCCGCAGTTTGTGACCAATATCGACGGCCTCGACATCCACTTCATCCACGTCCGCTCTCGTCATGCAGACGCATTGCCACTCATCATGACTCACGGCTGGCCCGGTTCGGTTTTCGAACTGCTAAAGGTGATCGGTCCGCTGACCGATCCGACGGCACATGGAGGGACCGCGGAGGACGCCTTCCATCTCGTGCTTCCCTCCCTTCCCGGCTTCGGCTTTTCCGAAAAGCCGAAAGGCACTGGCTGGAACCCGGACCGCATCGCCCGCGCCTGGGACATTCTCATGAAGCGCCTTGGGTATCAGGACTACGTGTCACAGGGCGGCGATTGGGGTGCCATCATTTCTGATGCGATGGGCCGCCAGGCTACTCCGGGTTTGCGCGGCATCCACGTCAACAGGATCGAGCGCTCTACCACCCTCCCGCAGGAAGTCGCCAAGGCATTGAAAAGCGGTGATCCTGCACCGGCGGATTTGAGCGCCGAGGAGCGGGCGGTGTTTGACGAGGCCAGGGAGTTCCTCGGCAAAGGCTTTGGCTATGCGGCAATCATGGGGACGCGTCCGCAAACCGTCGGCTACAGCCTCGCCGACTCACCGGTCGGATTGGCAGCGTGGATCTATGACAAGCTCGCCGATTGGGTGTTCACCCGGGGCGAACCGGAACGCGCGTTGAGCCGCGACGAAATTCTCGACAACATCACGCTCTACTGGCTGACGAACACCGGGACCTCGAGCGGCCGGATATATTGGGAGAACAGCGCGGGCACTGCCAAGTTGGTCCCTATCGCGATCCCGGCGGCGGTGACGATTTTCCCCGGAGAGGTGTACAGGCCGCCGAAGCGCTGGGCGGAACGCGCCTACCGCAACCTGATTTACTACAATCGCGTGGACAAGGGCGGCCATTTCGCCGCCTGGGAGGAGCCGGACTTGTTCAGCGCCGAGCTGCGCGCCGCTTTCCGGCCGCTGCGTCGACTCTAGCCTTCAGTCGACACAGGCGCACGAGCCGGTGAATACTGCTACCACGGCGTTTTCATTTTGATAAGTAATGACGGGTCGAACGGTGGAGATCGCGCCATGGAACACGTTGATCATGTCTTGGTCGTGGATGACGATCGGGAAATCCGGGAGCTCGTGTCGAGCTATCTGAAGAAGAACGGCCTGCGCGTAACCGCCGTCGCCGACGGGCGGCAGATGCGCGCGTTCCTCGAGGCCAACACGGTCGACCTCATCATCCTCGATCTCATGATGCCGGGCGACGATGGCCTCGTTCTGAGCCGCGAGCTGCGCGTCGGCAGACACAAGGCGACACCGATTGTCATGCTGACTGCCCGCTCAGACGAGATGGACCGCATCATCGGCCTGGAAATGGGCGCCGACGACTATCTTGCCAAGCCGTTCTCGGCGCGCGAGTTGCTCGCCCGCATCAAGGCGGTCCTGCGGCGCGCGCGCATGTTGCCGCCCAATCTGCAGATCTCGGAAGCCGGCCAGCTGCTGCGCTTCGGTCAATGGAAGCTCGACACGACGGCAAGGCATCTCGTCGATGCGGACGGGACCGTGATTGCGCTCAGCGGTGCCGAGTATCGGCTGCTGCGCGTCTTCGTCGACCATCCACAGCGCGTCCTCAACCGCGATCAGCTCCTCAATCTGACGCAAGGACGCGATGCCGAACTCTTCGACCGCTCCATCGATCTCCTGGTCAGTCGGGTGCGCCAGCGTCTCGGCGACGATGCCCGCGAGCCGACCTATATCAAGACGGTCCGCAGCGAAGGCTATGTCTTCTCGATGCCGGTCGAAATCGTGGAGCCGCGCTGATGTCGGCGGCCGCCCTCAAAGGAATTCGCCTTTGGCCGCGCACACTCAGGGCGCGGCTGTTCATAATTCTCCTTGCCGGTCTCGCAATCGCTCACGCCATGTCGTTTGCGGTGCTGTTTTCCGAGCGGTATGTCGCCGCGAGGTCGGTGATGTTCAATACGCTCGAGAACGACGTCGCGACGGCGATCGCCATCCTCGACAGGCTGCCTGCCGCCGAGCGCAGCGCCTGGCTGGATCAACTTGCTCGCGGCTCCTACCGGTTCCTCCTGGGGCCAGGCATGCCCGGCAATCCAGTGCTTGAGCCGAACGACGCCGAAGTCGCCTCCAAGATCCAGGCTGCAATAGGCGCGAAATACCCGATCGAAGTTCAGTCGATTCCCGGCGCGGCCCGCCGTCTCCAGGCGCATCTTCGCTTGAGCGACGGCGAACCACTGACGATAGACGTCACCCCAAGGGGCGTCATGCCCGTAGCCGACTGGCTGCCTTACGTGCTCGTGGCACAGCTTTCCCTTTTGGTGTTGTGCAGCTGGATCGCGATGCGCCAGGCCATCCGGCCTCTCGCCAATCTGGCGAAGGCCGCCGACACGCTGGACCCGAACAGCAACACGCCGCGTCTCAGCGAAACCGGACCAACGGAAGTGGCCTACGCGGCGACCGCCTTCAATTCGATGCGGGATCGCATCGCGCAGTATCTGGAAGAGCGCGTGCAGATCCTTGCTGCGATCTCGCACGATCTACAGACGCCGATCACCCGCATGAAGCTGCGCGCCGAAATGGCCGATGAATCCGCCGAGCGGGACAAGCTGCTCCAGGACCTTGGCGAAGTCGAGCGCCTCGTCAAGGAAGGGGTTGCCTATGCGCGCAGCACCCACGGCACGGAGGAAAAGGCCTCACGCATCGATCTCGCCTCGTTCATCGAGAGCCTCGCATATGATTACCAGGATACCGGCAAGGCCGTTACCATCGGCGAATTGAGCCACGGCGCGATTGCGACCCGGTCGCACGCGCTAAGGCGAATTCTCACCAACCTGATCGACAATGCGCTCAAATTCGCCGGCAGTGCGGAAATCGAGGCTCAGCGCCAGGACCGCACCGTCTTTATAAGAGTGCTCGATCGCGGTCCCGGCATTCCGGAGGACCAGTTGGAAGCCGTCCTGAACCCTTTCTTCCGTCTGGAGCAGTCGCGCAACCGCGACACGGGGGGGACTGGCCTCGGTCTTGCGATCGCCGATCAGCTCGCGACCGCGATTGGTGCTGCGCTCACCTTGCGCAACCGCGACGGCGGAGGACTGGTGGCGGAAATCAGTCTCCGACAGTAGAATCCTCGGCCCCCGTGGCTACACACCAGGGCGGCCTCGGCCGCCCTGACATGGAATCCGTTAGTGCAGCAGCCCATTCACGCGGGCTGCGGCTCGCCCGTCTGCTCTCGGACGATGTACTCGGCGTACCAGATAGGCCAATCCTCGTCACGGTGACCGAGTTGCTTCTCGTATTCGCCGTGGGCGGCCTCTGCGCGCCGGAAAGCGCTTGCCAGATCCGCGGCGGAGGCGAATGTCGTGGTGCTCGCGTCGATCCGCCCGGGCAACCGTGTGGTGACCTCCTGGAACAGCCAGCCGTTGCCATCCGGATCGCGGAACGAGGCATAGGAGCGGTAGCTACGGCGCTCGGGATCAGCCCCGCCAACCCTGTGTCGCCCGAACAGATAGGGCTCGTCTTTGCCCGCGTGCACGTCGCCCGCATGGAACACTTCGCTGATATCGACGCCGCGGCGGCGCAAATCCTCGCGGGCGGCCTCTATGTCGGAAACGATCAGATACAGCCCCTGGGCGGAGCCCGGTTGCGCGTCGGTGACATTCTTTCCGAAGATGACCGAGGCGCCGGATCCGGGCGGGGTGAACTGGATCACGCGGTAGCCGTCATCCCCGGCAAAATCGGCATCGAGGCGCCAACCGAGGTTCGCGTAGAATGCCTTTGCGCGTTCGACATCCGAGACGGGGACGACGATGACCTCGAGCTTCATGTCGATCGGCCGCGTTCTTTCGCTGTTGATTGCGGTGGTCATGCTTTTCTCCTTGTGTTTGGAAGCGCCATGCGCCGGTGCGAGTTGTTCGCCGGGACCAGAATGCCGCCCTGAACGCGTGGGCGAAAATCGCCGGCTGCCCCCCGACCGAAACTCGTCCGATCGGGAGGTATCTTCTTCAGTGTCAGACGATGTTGATCGCGACCTCGATATTGCCGCGCGTCGCCTTGGAGTAAGGGCAGGTCTGATGGGCCCGCTCGACCAGCGCCTCTGCCGTGTCCCGGTCGATGCCCGGCATGCTCACATTGAGCCGGGCCTGCAGCGAATAGGCGCCGCCGCCGTGGCGAAGATCCACTTCCGCGTCCACCGCGAGATCGGCCGGAAGCGTTATCTTCCGCTCGCTGGCCGCCTTTCCGATCGCCCCTATAAAGCAGGCCGACCAGCCGGCCGCGAAGAGCTGCTCCGGATTGGTCCCCGGCCCCGTGCTGCCGGGTGAGGAAAGCTTGATGTCCAGGCGCCCGTCAGAACTGCGGGATGCGCCTTCACGGCCACCGGTGGTGTGCGTCTTGCCGGTGTAAAGTACCTTCTCGATCTCGGTCATGGTGTCCTTCCTTCGACAGAGTTGATGACGCCGAGCCAATTGGCTTGTCCGACTGTCGAGGCACACATGCCGTTCCGCACGTGTATGGAATGTTTCGTGACCAGGCGAAGAAAGTAAGCGAATGCCGGCAAGATGCGGAACGGAAACACTGCGATACAAAAGCGCTGTCAGAGGCGACGCGTAAAAGGGTGAAGCCATTCGCCCATGTCGCCCGAAGGTGCGCCACGGTTGAACGCGAGATGCATGAAGACAATACCCAAAGCGCGTCGCGCATTCGTGAATGCGGACGCGCTTTAAAAAGTCTACAGCGATCTCGGAGCGTCCAAAAGGATGCGACCGTGCTGCGGCGTTAAAAGTGATCAGAAACGATCGACGTCGAAGACGGCCTGTGCAAAGGCCTGAGGAGCTTCCTGCGGCAGGTTGTGACCGATGCCGCCTGTGATCAGCCTATGTTCATATTTGCCGGAGAATTTTTTCGCGTAAGCCGCCGGCTCGGGATGCGGAGCGCCGTTGGCATCTCCCTCCAGCGTGATCGTCGGCACACCGATCGTGGGGAATTTGGCGAGTTTTTCTTCCAGGTCGTCATATTTCGGCTCGCCGTCGGCCAGGCTGATCCGCCAGCGGTAGTTATGGATCGTGATATCGACATGATCCGGGTTGTCGAAAGCCGCCGCGCTGCGGTTGAAGGTGGCGTCGTCGAAATTCCATTTCGGCGAGGCCAGTTGCCAGATAAGTCTCGCGAATTCGTTTCGGTTCCGCTCGTAGCCGGCGCGCCCGCGGTCGGTGGCAAAGTAGAACTGGTACCACCAGGCATGCTCGGCGCCGGGCGGCAGCGGCATCTTGTTGGCTTCACGGCTGCCGATCAGGTAGCCGCTCACGGACACAAGGGCCTTGCACCGCTCCGGCCAGAGAGCGGCGATGATGTTGGCGGTCCGCGCGCCCCAATCGCATCCGCCGATGACCGCCCTTTCAATGCCAAGCGCGTCCATCAAGGCGACGATGTCGGCGGCGATTGCCGCCTGCTGACCGTTGCGCGGCGTCTCCGGTGAAAGAAAGCGCGTCGTCCCATAGCCGCGCAGATAGGGAACGATCACCCGGTAGCCGGACTCCGCCAGCAAGGGCGCCACATCGACATAGGTGTGGATGTCGTAGGGCCAGCCATGCAGAAGGATAACCACAGGCGCGTCGCTCGCGCCGAGTTCGGCGTAACCAACATTAAGAACGCCCGCATCGATCTGCTTCAGCGAGGCAAAGGACGTGTTCGTCCCTGGCGTGATCGCCCGAATGCCGGCCTCAGCCGTAGATTTTGCGGCGGCCACGCCGGTGATGTTCAATTGCGCGGCGGCAAGTGTCAACGCCGCCGCTCCGATGAACCGCCGTCTCTGCAGATTGATTTCCCCTGTCATCGCTCTTCTCCGAACTGTGTGAACTACAGTTGCGGAATGCGATTCCCATGTATCTGCGTTGTGACTTCGCGAGACCGCGATTGAAAGCTCATGTACGCACCCGCGCCTGGACACAGTGCGTTACAATTCCACTAGTGGCGGCACTATGCGGATGCGCTATCGCGCGCATTTCGCCGGATCGTCTGCGGTGGCTGCCCGAGCGTTCGAAGAAAGGCGCGGCGCATGCGATCGGGATCGGCAAAACCTGTCTCGACTGCGATCACGTCCATGGAGTGGCGGCCCTGCTCCATCAACAGCCGGGCCGCTTCGACGCGGAGGTTCTCCACTGCCTTGGCGGGCGACTGTCCCGTCTCTGCCCGAAATGCCCGGCTGAACTGGCGCGGGCTCAGCCCCGCCGCATCCGCTAGCTCTTCTACCGACAACACGCCGCGCAGATTCGCCTTGGCGTAGTCGATCGACTTCTGGATCCGGTCGGACTTCGGCTCGAGCTCAAGCAAGGCCGAAAACTGCGATTGCCCGCCGGCGCGCCGGTGATAGACGACAAGCTTGCGGGCGACGTTGCGCGCAATCTCCTGGCCATGGTCCTTCTCGATCATCGCAAGCGCAAGATCGATGCTCGCCGTCATCCCTGCCGACGTCCACACGCTTCCGTCAACGATGAAGATGCGATCGTCCTCGACCTTGACGTCCGGGAAACGCTCCTGGAGCTGGCGCGCGAAGGCCCAATGCGTGGTCGCGCGGCGTCCATCGAGCAGACCGGCTTCAGCAAGCACGAAGGCGCCGGTGCAGGGCGCCGCCACCCGGCGCGACGTTTCAAGCGCTTGACGCGCAAATGCGATCAGCTCCGGAGTCATGGGCTCGATCGTCACGCCGGCGCCGAACATCACGGTGTCAAAAGGTCTGTCGTCGAAGGCCCTCGTGAGGACACCGAAGCCGGCGGACGACTTGACCTCGCCGCCCGCCTCTGAGAGCAGCTCTATCTCATATGCCGGCTCCCCAAGCGCCGAGTTCGCCATCTCGAAGGCGGTTACCGCCGCGAAACCCATGAGCTGGAATCTTGGAAAAACGACAAAGCCGATCCTATGCATGGGCAAGTTCCTTACTGGAATTTTCCGCGATTACGATATTTCCGCTGGATACAAACTGCCACTCAGTCTCGAGCGGCTTCCCGCTGAGAAATCCTGACCGGACGCAGCAATGGCGGCGAACGGCCGATAGCCACAACTGCGACTAGGCCGAGCACCAACATGAGCCCAATAACGACAAAGCCGTCGCCGAATGCGAGCGCCCAGGCCTGCCGCCGAACCGCCGAGCCAATCTCCACTACAGCCCTCACCGTGGCGCCGGCGTCACCCGCAACCTGCCCCGCAACAGCGCCGGCGAGGCCGTAAATCCGCTCGGCCTCGGCGAGTGCGTCCGAATGGTACTTCTGACGCTCAGCAACGAAGCTGGAGAGAACCCCGACGCCGAGCGTCGTTCCCGCCAGATTGCTGATATTGAATGTCAGCGACGCTGTCGGAAGGTCCGCGGGCTTCAAACTGCCGGTGCCGACGATCATGGCGGGCGTCAACAGCAACAATTGACCGGCCGAATACAGGGCAAGCCCATAGCGGAAATGTTCTCCCGCGGGCGTCGTGGTTTCGCTGCCCATGAGCATGGTTCCCAACACCAGGAGGACAACGCCGGTTCCCATCGCGATGCGCAGATCACAGAGATGCAGGAACCACCATACCAGCGGGAGAGCGAGCAATTGGGCAGCCGCGGCCCAAAGCATGAGCTCCGAGATATCGAGCGGCGCGTGGCCTTCTACGGTCGCGAGCAATTGCGGCACTAGATACGAGCTTACGGCGAAACCGGCGCGTAGCAGGAAATTCAACCCAATCGGAAGGCCAAACCTCCGTGTGAGGAGGATCCGGGGCGCCACGAGCGGCAGCGCTGACAAGCGTGACACGATAATGAAGCCCGCCCACGCGGCAGCGGACGAGCCGGCGCCCCAGACGATCATCTCGCTCGCAAACCAGAAGCGGCGCGCTCCTTGGTTGAGGACGAGCATCAGGCTCGCAAGGGCGAGCGACAACAGGACGATGGACGTCCAATCGCCCTTGAGCGCCGACCAGTTCAGGGCCTTGTGCGGAACCCAAAAGCGGGCGGCAAGAGCCAGAGCCGCGCCGATCGCTGCCTGAACGGCGAAAAGCGCGCGCCAGCCGAAACTGTCGGAGACATAACCGGCAATGGCGGCCCCTGCGGTCCCGGAAAAGAGGAGGGCAAATGCGAGTATGACCACCGTATAGGCGAGACGCGGTCCGCCGGCCACCATGAAGACGGCGACGAACGCCGCCGGGCCGAACCCGCCGGCGGCAAAGCCTTGCAGTGAACGGGATGCAATCATGACGCCAAGGTCGCTCGTCATGGCACCGGCGAGCGCCGCGGCCGCAAACAAGATGGAGCTTGCGACCAAGTAGCGCCCTATGCTCAGGACTCCGATTAACAGGCCCGAGGTGACTATGCCGACGCAACTTCCCATCGTATAGGCGGTCAGTATCCAGGAGCCCTCGTCCGCGCTGGACAAGAGCCCGTTCTGGATGTCGGCGATGTTTGCCGAGGCAAATTGGGCCGACAGGTTCACCAGGAAGGCGCCGGCAAGCCCGGTCGCGAGGAACAGCAGATTTTCACGTGTCAGAGTGGGCGTGCTCATTTGAACCATCCTCGGCGGTAAAATTGTTGCCGGTGTTGGCGATTTGCTTCAGCCGGCCGCATTGAGGTAGCGAGCCGCCGGCGCCCGGAGGGAAAGGTTCGGCATGAGTTTCTGCCGCGCCGCCTCATAGAGTTCCCAATCGGCAACGTTCGGTAGCGCCGGAATGGTGACGTGTTCGCCGAGATCGAAGCCGGCGAGAGCGGCATCCACCATCTCTTCGGCGGGCATGACGATCTCGCTCGGGACATGTTCCAGAGGAGTCCCCGCAGTGCCCCAGAAGTCGGTGGCCGTCGCACCCGGGAGGACCGCTTGAACGCGGATGTTCTTCTCGGAAAGTTCCTTTTGAAGCGATTGGGTAAAGGCGAGCACAAAGGCCTTGCTGCCTCCGTAGACGCCGTTCAGCAGCTCCGGCGCGATGCCGACGATCGAAGCGATGTTGATGATCGCACCCGTACCACGGGCGACAAAGCGGGGAACCGCCGCATAGGTCAGCCGCGTCAGAGCGTTGACGTTCAGCATGATCATCTCCTCCATCTTGTCGATATCGGAATCGAGCAGTGGGGCAGTCGCACCGACGCCTGCATTATTGACCAGCAAGGTAATGCTGGCATCCGTCTGAAGTACCTGCTCGAGGCGGCCGAGATCGTGCTTGTTGCCTAGATCTGCCGCAACGACCTCGATGGCACGGCCGGTCTCATCGGTCAGGCGCTTCGCGAGATCGTTGAGCCGGGACTGGTTGCGGGCGACGAGGATCAGGTCATATCCCCTGCGCGCCAAGCGATCGGCATAGATCGCTCCGATGCCGGAGGACGCGCCGGTAATCAAAGCGGTACCTTTCGAGTGCTGGGTCATGCGAGGCTCCATTGATTTAAGATTGGAGCCTCGATGGTAGGGCGAAAGCGCCATGTCTCAAATGTCGTATTTCCGTCGATTTAGGACATGATCGTTGGGATCGGCGGGTACCCTCATTTAAACGCGCCATTCAGCGCAACCGGAGTGTCGCGGCTTGACTTCGCCTGCATCGGGCCTTGCTCAGACGACGTTGCCCCGCCGACGAGCGCCGCGATCGCCGATGCCTCTCGTAGATCGGTATCCCATGCACAGGGCGCAGCCGCGAGTGCCATGATGCCAACGACCAGGACAAAAACACGCACTTGAACTCTCCTCTCTGACGACGAGTCGAACGCTCATCCGAATGTGAAAACAAAGACTTCGACGCCGGGATCAAGGAAGCGGATCTCGAATGTCCGCTCACGCACTTCTCCTGACTGGCGCACGAGCTGATAGAGGCGCGTCTCACGCACCGTTCCGTTGCCCTCCGGGTCGATGTCCGAACCGTGATCCGTCCCCGGTGCAGTTCCGTCAACGAGCACCTGGAAGCGCACCTTCCTGCCGTTCACCCCTGGGCCGAGGACGAGGTGTAGGTCGCGCGCGCTGAACCTATAGGTGACCGCTCCTCCGGCGCGATTGAGGCTCGCCTGCTCGGCGCCGACGGTCCAGTTGCCGGCAAGGCCCCACTGATTGAGGCGCGGCTTTCCGATCGTATAGTCGCGTGGCTCATCGGCCGCGACGCCCTCGTACGACGCGAAGTTCGCAGCACGGCGGTAGCCGACATAGTCTTCGCCGGACTGGAGATTGGCGAAATCGGGGGCGGCTTCGGCGCCCTTTCCCTCGGGCTTCACAAGAGTTCCTTCACCAGCGCGGCTACCCGCCGCCTCCGCCAGCAGGTCCTGGATGACGCGTTCCGACTGTGCGTAGTCACCCTCGCCGAAGTGGTGGTGCCTGACCCTTCCCTCGGCATCGATGAAGTAATGCGCGGGCCAGTAGCTGTTGGCGAAGGCGCGCCAGATCGCGAAGTCGTTGTCGACCGCGACAGGATAACCGATGTTAAAATCGCTGACTGCCCGCTTGACGTTGTCGATGCGCCGCTCGAAGGCGAATTCGGGCGCATGCACGCCGATGACCACCAGGCCCTGATCCCGGTACTTCTCCGCCCAGGCGCGAACATAGGGGATTGTCCGAATGCAGTTGATGCAGGAGTAGGTCCAGAAATCGGCGAGGACCACCTTGCCGCGAAGCTCCTCCACCGTCAGCGGCTTGGAATTCAACCACTCCACGGCGCCGTCCAGGGGTGGAAAAATGCCCTCCACCGGCAGATTGCTTCGATAGTGCCGGACCTGACCGTTCGCGGCCGGTGCGGCACGATAGCTGGCCGCCGTTTTAGGAAGTTCGCCGTGCAGGCGATCGAGGAGCGATTGCTCGATGCTCGTGGTGCCCGCAAAGGAGAGGCGCGCCAAGAGGCCCGTATCCAGGCCGAGCGCAATTGCCGCGACGCCCGCCAGCACGGCGATGCCGAGGCCGTGCCGGAGACGCTCGCCGAAACCGAGCGACCGCTTCATGGCCGCAAACACCCTTCCACCGGCGAGCAGGGCCAGCGCCAGCGAGGTGGCCGCGCCGGCGGCATAGGCCGCCAGCAAAAGCGTCGTGCCCACATTGGCGCCATGGAGGGCAGCGCCGGTCAGCACCAGCCCGAGGACCGGACCGGCGCAGGGCGCCCAGAGAAGTCCGGTCGCGACACCAAGGAGCAACGATGCTCCGACACTCGCCTTCTGTCCGGCTGTCCGATGTGAGAGGCGGTTGCCGATGGCGACCAGTGGGCGGGTGACTACGGCCCCAACCTGCGGCGAGAGCAGCATGACGCCGAAAACCGCAAGCACTGCAATTGCCGCATATCGGCCGGCCTCATTCGCCTGGACCACCCAGTCACCGCCGATGGCGGCCAGCGTCGCGACCCCCGCAAATGTCACGACCTTGCCGATGAGCATCGGGAGAATGCTCGTCGCGAATGGCCGACCGGCTCGTGAAAACACGAAAGGCAACACCGGAAGAATGCAGGGGCTGACAATGGTCAGCACACCTGCGAGATAGGAAATCGTGAAAAGGATCATCGTCGTCCCTCTGCGAGAAGACCAACGCCTTTTTTGGCGCGGGCCGCGTTGTCACGCGCTGCAGAGGATCAGCGTGAAGTATCCGGCTTGTGTCTTCTCGCTAACGGATCTGTATCAAAGTGCATGAGGCCCTTGGAGCCCTTATGGAAAGCCGGCGAGCGAGCCGCTCCGTTATTGAAGTAGCTTCAGCAGTTCCTTCGCCGCCGAGGTGGACGAAGACGGGTTCTGTCCGGTTATCAACCGACCGTCGACGACCGTGAAATCGGCCCAATCGGCAGCCTTTTCAAAGCGGCCGCCGAGACGCTTCAGTTCGTCTTCGACGAGGAACGGCACAACCTCGGTCAGTTGCACCGCCTCCTCCTCGGAATTGGTGAAGCCGGTGACGCGCTTTCCCTTGACGATGGGCTCTCCCTGATAGGTGACCTGTCGCAGGACTGCCGGGCCGTGGCAGACGGCCGCGACCGGCTTGCCGGCATGGTAGAAATTCTCGATCAGGGCAATCGAGTTCCTGTCGTCGGCAAGGTCCCACAACGGGCCGTGACCTCCCGGATAGAAGATCGCGTCGAAGCCGTCCGCACTCATGTCGGAAAGCTTGGAGGTATGCGCCAGTGCCCTCTGGCCCGCGAGGTCCGTCTTAAAGCGCTTCATCGCTTCGGTCTGGTTGCCCGGCTCGTCGCTCTTCGGGTCGATCGGCGGTTGACCACCCTTCGGTGACGCAAGCGTGACCTCCGCTCCGGCATCCGTGAATGCGTAATAGGGCGCTGCGAACTCCTCGAGCCAGAAGCCCGTCGGCTTGCCGGTGTCCCCGAGTTGGTCATGCGAGGTCAGAACCATCAGAATTTTCATCGCCATGCTCCTTCTGTTGAGGCGTGTCCAAACGCGGGTGCGCCGAGGCATGTGGGGCCTGCGCCCGATCATCCGCCGCTTCGGCTCGGCGCGATTATTTACCTGGTGCCGTTTTCGGGTGAATACTCGTTTTCTGGCAGTCACTATCCCGAAGAACGGCAGAAAAACATGGACCGTATCGATGCAATGAAAGTGTTCGTAACGGCGATAGACGAAGGCAGTCTCGCCGGTGCCGCCCGGCGGCTGAAGCGCTCGCCGACTGCGGTCAGTCGGGCGCTGAGTTTACTTGAGGCGCATGTCGGCGTCGAGCTATTGCACCGGACCACCCGTACGCTGAAACTCAGCGAAGCCGGCCAGCGCTATGCCGTGGCCTGTCGGCGGGTGCTGGTCGACCTCGAGGAGGCCGACATGCTTGCCGGCGGTGAGCGCGCGGCTCCACGCGGGAAATTGACGATTTCAGCGCCGCCGATTCTCGGGGAAGAACTGCTTCAGCCCGTACTCGACGATTTCCTCGATCTCTATCCGGCCGTTTCGGCCCAACTCCTCCTGCTCGATCGCTTCGCCAACCTGGTCGATGAAGGCATCGACCTTGCTCTGCGCATCGGGCAATTGGCGGACTCATCCCTCATCTCCACCCGGCTTGGTGGCGACGTGAGACGTGTCGTCGTCGCCTCCCCTCGCTATCTTGCCAATCACCCGCGTATCGACGAACCAGCCGATCTCGCAAAGCATCAGATCGTCGCCTTCACCAATTTTGGTCTGGACTCCTGGAGCTTTACCCCGGCGCAGGGGTCGTCTATCCCAAGAACGGTTCAATTCTCGCCGCGATGCACCGTCAACAGCGTACGCGCTGCGACCGCTTCTGCAGTTGCGGGCCACGGCGTCACCAGGCTCTATTCCTATCATGTCGCCGAATATGTGCGGGACGGTCGCCTGAAGATCGTACTGCCCGATGCCGAGCACCCGCCCCTGCCGGCGCATCTGCTCTCACCGCCTGGGCGCATGTCGGTCCCGAAGGTCCGCGCCTTCGTCGACTTCGCCGCGCCACGCCTGCGCGCCGAATTTCTGCGCCTGGCGACGGAGGCCGGTATACTCGGTTGATCATGCCGATCTTCGGTTGAGTGTCTGCCAATCTCCGGCAATTCTCCCGCAGAGTGAATGGCTCTACTTTCGACTGCACCAACGCCAAGGGCGGAGGGCGGACGCAGCAAGCGGCCGCTGCAATCGAAAAGGGACCACTGCCATGAGCACTGAACAGAAGGTCGTCATCGTCACCGGCGCGTCGCAGGGAATCGGCGCCGGATTGGTTCGCGCCTATCGCGACCGGAATTACCGCATCGTCGCCACGTCCCGGTCGGTCAAGCCGAGCGCGGACCTGAACATGCACACGGTGCCCGGCGATATCAGCGAGCCGCAGACCGCAGAGCGGGTCGTGCGGGAAGCGCTCGAGCGCTTTGGCCGCATCGATTCGCTCGTCAACAATGCCGGTGTTTTCCTTGCCAAGCCTTTCGTCGAAATGACACAGGAAGACTACGAGCACAATATCGGCGTTAATGTCGCTGGCTTCTTCCACATCACCCAGCGCGCCGCCGCGCAGATGCTGAAGCAGGGCTCGGGCCATATAGTCAGCATCACCACGAGCCTCGTTGATCAACCGATCGTCGGCGTCCCCTCTGCACTCGCCTCGCTGACCAAGGGCGGTCTGAACGCAGTGACCCGGTCGCTCGCGATGGAGTTCTCGAAAAGCGGCATTCGTGTCAACGCGGTCTCCCCGGGGATCATCAAAACACCGATGCATCCGGTCGAGACGCACTCGGCTTTTGCCGGACTGCACCCAGTCGGTCGAATGGGTGACATTCGCGACATCGTCGATGCCGTCCTCTACCTGGAGACCGCCAGCTTCGTCACCGGCGAGATCCTACACGTCGACGGCGGCCAGAACGCCGGACGCTGGTAGCCAAACGAGTGCGCCGCGCCGCAGCGGCGCGGGCGCCTGAGACCCCCAGGCAATTTCTCGCAAAAGGAGGCTGCAATGCCCATCGTCACCGTACAGGTCACCCGAGAAGGAACCACACCCGACCGCAACTCGGTCACTTCTGAGGAAAAGGCCGCGATCATCAAAGGTGTCAGCGAGGTGCTCCTCAACGTCCTGAACAAGCCGCTTGAATCGACCTACGTCGTGATCGAGGAGGTCGATCTCGACAACTGGGGCTGGGGCGGCCTCCCGACGGAGCAGTACCGTCGAATACGCGCCACGGCACGATCCTGAAGCGATCAACTGTCAGGTCCCCGCCCGCAACGATCGTCGCTGAAACCATCTCCGCAACGGAGCGAACGAACAGCCGGCCGGACCTCGTCCTGCCGACAACGAAGCCATGGCTGGAAGGAAAAGAAATGGACAAGAGATTCTACATCGGCGTTTTCGCCGCACTCTTCGCGGCCTTTGCTTTTTCGCTCAATTTCGTCGTGCCATTCATCATCGGTGACTACTCCACCTTTGATTTTGCCCTTGTCCGCCACGTCGTTTCGGCCCTGGTCGGCCTTTGCATCCTGTTTTCGGCAAGAGGGGCGTTGCGGCATCTTACGCTTCGCAACTGGCTTTCGACGACCTGGCTCGCCTTCATCGGCTATGTCGGCTATTTCCTGACGGTGACCGGATCCGCCATCTTTGCCGGTCCGGTGATTGCTCCCGCCTTTCTCGGACTGGTCCCGATCGTTCTGGCAGTCATCGGCAACCAGCGGCAGAGATCCCTGCCCTGGCGATTCCTGATGATGCCGCTCATGCTGGTGCTGATCGGCCTTGTTCTCGTCAATGGCACGGTATTTACGGCCGAAGGATTGAGCTCCGTCCGCTCGCTGTGGATCGGCATTCCGCTGGCACTCGCGGCCGTGGCCCTGTGGGTCTGGTTCGCGATTGCCAACGAAGCTGCAATCGCCGCCCGACCCGACATGCCCGCAGCCGCGTGGTCGGCGCTCACACTGGTCGGCGGAGGCGTGTTGATGCTGGTCCTTTACCCGATCGGTGCAGCGATGGACCTCTTCCAGCTTCCCAAGCTCGGTTTCGGGTGGAACGCTGCCGGCTCGCTCTATCTTTGGGGCACATCCCTCGCGCTGCTGGCCACGGTCGGCGGAGTGTGGGCGTGGAATGTCGCCTCACGGAACTTGCCCGTCGCACTGACCGCGCAATTGATCGTGGCGGAAACCGCCTTCGGCGTCATTGGCGGACTCATCGTTCATGCGCGGTGGCCAACTGCAATGGAATGCGCCGGGGTCGCTATCCTGATCGCCGGGGTTGTCCTGTCGATCCGGGCTTTCCATGTAAAGGAGCGTCGATCGGGCAAACCTCCATCGCATGACTCCTGCGTTTCACCGCGGGGCCTGCCCGCAGCGTCCTAATTAGAAACGGCTTGCCCTACGCTCGGGAACTATTGCGCCCGAGCGCGGCGGCCACGTCGCGGCCTTCGTGCCGCCAGCCATTGCCCTCAGCAATGTCTGTCGCCGGGCGTTCCCGTACAAAGCCGCCCGCCGATTTCCCCGCGCGCCGCAGCGATGCACGCATTCTGCAGCGAATCATACGCGGGGACGTTCTGCAGCTCCCGTCTCCTGGGTGTTGACAATGCGTCTCCCAAAACCGGCCGCAATTTCCGTTGCCGATAAACTACGATCATATTAATCGTAGTTAACGCGACACACAAACGATCGTCGCGGAACTGGTCTTCCTTTTGGAGACAACGAGCTGAAACGCCATAAGGAGAAATGCCGACATGAATGCACGATCCATCATCGGCGCAGCCGGCGCCGCCCTCGCCATCGTCACTGCCATGCCCGTCGCAGCGCACGATCCCGGCGATGTGGTTACCCCCCATTTCGAGCGGGCCATACCCAACATTCCCGGCAAGACGCTGACGGCGCTGATTGTCGACTATCCGCCGGGCGGTGTCTCGGCCGCGCACAGGCACGCAAAATCGTCTTTCATCTTCGCCTACGTCCTCTCGGGAGCAATCGAGTCGAAGGTGAATGACGGTCCGACGCAGACCTATCGCGCCGGCGAGAGCTGGCACGAGCCACCGGCGTCCGACCATTTCGTCAGCCGCAATGCGAGCAAGACCAAGCCTGCAAAACTACTCGCCGTATTCGTCGCGGATAGCGACGAAAGGGCCCTGACCACACCCATCGAGTAGTGGAGCGACCTTTCAAGGAGCAAGCAAATGAGCAAGCGTCTCGACTACAACCAGATCGCACCGGCCGGCGTCAAAGCCTTGGGCAACGTCTACGGCTACGTCATGCAGAGCAGCCTTCCTGCGGTGCTGGTCGATCTCGTCTATCTGCGTATCTCGCAGATCAACAACTGCGCCTACTGTCTCGACATGCACACCCGCGACCTTCTGAAGAAGGGGCAGACGATCGAGAAGATCGCACTGGTGCAGGCATGGCCGGAGGCCGGCAATCTCTTCGACGAGCGTGAGCGGGCCGCCCTCGCCTGGGCCGAAACCGTGACGCGCGTCGCCGAGACCGGCGTGCCGGACAAGGCCTACGAGGCCGCGCGTGCCTTCTTCGACGAGCGCGAACTCGTCGACCTGACGATCGCGATCGGCCTGATGAACAGCTACAACCGCATGGCGATCAGTTTCCGCAACACGCCACTGGCTGCGATCGATAAATAAGGTGGCAGTGCGATAGCGGGCGCGTGGGTCTCGCGCGTCCGCAAATTTTCCCGCGTTGGGTACGACCAGAATTCTCTGGAGCTGTTCTGAACCTGGAGCGCTACGCGAGGCCAACAGCCTAGGAGATGGCGATAATCTCGAGCTCCTGATCGCCCACACTCACGGCATCTCCGACGGCCCTGCCCATCAGCATCCTTGCGACCGGCGATACGTAGGAAATCGATCCGGCCTTGGGGTCCGCTTCGTCCTCTCCCACGATGCGATATTTCTGCACCCGTCCATCGTCGCGGCTGAAAGTGACCGTGCTCCCGAAGGCGACGGTATCGGTTGAGGTCGGATCCGGGACAAGCTGAGCCGTGCGAAGTCTCTCGGCAAAGTAGCGCAGGTCCCGCAAGGGGCTTGCCGCGTGCCGGCGCCTTTCATTCACGTCTTCGATCGTGCTCGTGGCATCATGGGCCTCGCGAGCGAGCTGGAGCGACACCTCCAGCGCCTTCAGACCCGCTTCCGTGACAAGGTTCGGGTGAGGTGAAACTGGACGGTCGGGCAGCAATGTTTCCGACGCAGTTTCGGCACTTTCTTCCTTGGTGAAGGCAACACTCAATCTCAGTCTCCGTTTAGACGCGGGGCGCTGATGGCCCGTCCGCCCCGACGCCGCGCGAGCCGATACTGCGCCGACCTGAAGTCAAACTCGGAACCTGCGTTCGGGGCGCCCGCGATCGTCGCTCCCTCGCCTGACAGAGCGACAGCCGAAGCGTGGCGCCTTCAATGATGGTATATAGAACATAGGGCCGGGGCTGAAGCGTCAAGTAATCATCATCACTCCCAATCGAGGAGGAGGTCGATGCGTGGCAAATTGCACCCGCTGCTTGAAGAGGCTCTGGAAGCGCATGGTGGGCACGCCCGTTGGCGCGCGTTCAGGGGGATCGCCTCGACCATACGGACCGGTGGAAAGCTATGGGAGCTGAAAGGCGCTCCTTTGATTCCCGTGCCGCGGCGGGCAACAAGCGAGTTCCGTCGCCAGTGGACTCGCGTTACGCCCTTCGGCGAACCCGATTGGACGATGACCTGGACTCCCGAGCATGTGGAGATCACCGCCGGAGACGGCTCGGTTATCGCCCATCGGGAGAACGGACGTGAGGCGTTCGATCGCAGCTTCAAGGGACAGTGGGACCCGCTGAACCTCGCCTACTTCAACGGCTACGCCATGTGGACGTATCACGCGGCGCCGTTCGTTTTCGGCGAGCCCGGCTACGAAGCGCGCGACGTTGCCCCGATCGACAATGAAGGCGTGAAACTTCGCGGCGTCGCCGTGCGGTTCCCCGAGGGCGTTCACAGCCATACGCGGGAACAGCGCTTCTACTTCGATCCCCAAGGGCTGCTCCGCCGTCACGACTATACGGTCGATGTCTGGGCGGACACGCCGGCGGCGCATTTCATATCTGATTACGTTGACGTTGACGGGCTGAAATACCCGACCCGCCGCAGCGTGTTCACAATCAAGCCGGATGGCGCTCTCGACCGCGATTTCACCGCCGTCACGATCGAGCTGTCGGACTACGCGCTGTTCTGAGCTGCCGCGGTTACGGCTATGCGCGTCCGTGCGGACGCGACACTTGGAGGAAGATCGAGAGCGCGCGATGCGGGCGCCGTTCGCGATGCCTCCATCGATCACGCGATCCAGGATCACGAGCCTGACTTGGAAACTGTCGACCCGGTTCGCCCGAGACTCGTGAACCGGAGACGGTCGGCGTAACGGGCTAAGGATGCGCGGAACACTGCGAAGAGCGAGCTTCATGCGGTGGTGCGCGCTTCGGGCGGCCCGGGAGCACGAGCATTGGGACGGCTTGATGCGCAAAAGCTGTACCGCGGGTTCGCTCCCTTGCCGCTAAAACCCATCAGGATGCCCGCGCACGGCGCCCACGCCTCGGAGTACGTGCGGCCAGCCATTCCTTTACGTGGCCGGCGTGTTCCTGGGGTGCCTTCGCCTCTACCCGGCCCTTGATGCTCGCCAGCGTATGCGCCGCCAGCGCCTCTCTTGTCCGCTTCTCGGCCTCGATCATGACCGCGTGGATGGCGCAGACGCCATCCACCGCCCAAGCGGGGGTGCGGTCGCCGAAAAGCGCGCATTGAGCGCGTATCTCCCTGCATTCGAAGAGTGCCTTGCGTCCATCGACAGCTTCGACGACATCAAGCGCGGTGATTTCCGTCGCGGGGCGCGCCAGCGCAAAACCGCCGCCAATCCCCTCGCGTGCGACGACGATGCCGGCCTTTTGAAGCTTGGTGAAAAGCTTCGCCACGAAATCAGCAGGAACCTTCTGCAGCTCGGCAAGATCGCGCGCGCTTGCGGGCTGCCCCAACTCCTCCGCATCGGCGAGGAAAAGAAGACAGTGAAGAGCGTATTCAACGCCTGCGCTGACATGAGCCATGGAATACTCAAAACCCAGACTAATATTGTCGGAGATACCACCGAAGGCGCGCCTTCGCAATCCCTGTTCCGTCTTCAGATTGACGAGACGTTTCCGAAAGCGGCCGGAACTATCGTTGCCCGACTACTCTCCGTGGCAGCAAATAGATCGCGCCCTGGCCGTTGAAAATGCCCAGTTCGCCTCTAACGTTTGGCCACTCAATACATAACCGTATTGAGCATGACGCTGATAGGCGCCCCCTTATTGAACTGTGCGCTGCCGCGCGCCAGCAGCCAGCCGTCCGCACGTTCCAGGCGCGCAACGATCCGCAGCGTTGATGAAGCCGTCGAGCCTGCGGGCGGGGACAAGGAAAAGGTGATCGTCTTCGTCCCGCCGTCGCTTCTGATGCGCGTCTGCGCGGCGCGGCGTCGCGCAGTGTCCTGAATGGCAGGGTCCTCGAGATAAATCTCAAGATGACCTTCCGGGATAGCAGCGCCGCTCTCGAAGGTGACTGTGCCGCGAATATCCGTCGGTTGCGCGGCGACGGGCACGGCGACCGCGGCGAAAGCCGCAGCTCCGACGGTCATCAACACTGTGCGGCGGCCGGTCGGGCGCTTCATCACACACTCTCTCCATGGTCGCCCCGCTTAGATCCGTGCGATAGCAACATTGCAGCGACGCTGGTCTTTTGGGAGGGGCGCCTGAAAGCGCCCCTCCCGCGGTCGAGTTAGACGATAACGAAGTCGTTCGCCGAAAGATTCAGATTTCTGCTCAATTGCGCATATTGAATGGCTGCGACCTCTCCGGCGCCATCGGCGTCATAGGACAGGATGCCGCTGTCGGTATCGTAGATGATGCGGTCGTCGGCGTCATGAGCGACGCCCGCCGCACTCCCGTGGAATGCGCCGAGCGCGAGAGCGCCGTCGCCACCCACGCTCTCGAAGACGAGGTTGTCCAGCAGGATCGTATCGTCGATCACCCTGAAGTCCCTGATCCAGTCGACATTGCCGTTCCCAAGCTCGGTTGAGAAGCGGAATGTATCCTCTCCCTCGCCGCCGGTGAGCGTGTCGGCCGCCAGACCTCCATCCAGCAGATCGCTGCCAGCGCCACCATCGAGCCTGTCGGATCCCGCAACGCCCGGCTGGGGCAGCGCAGGGGGGAATTCGACCGAAACGTTCAGTTCATAGGTCGAGCCTGCAGGCACGGCTTCCGCCCAGCCATCGCCCGGCGCCGTCGGCGACCAGCTGCCCTCCAGTATGTAATAGGTCCCCGTCTCCTGAGCGACGAATACCAGGCTTGAATCCCGGTTGCTTGCAGAGCCGGGGTCGCCGCCGCCATCATCGTTCTGAGCGACGATGTTGCCGGAGCTGTCGAGCAGCCTGACCCAGCTGTCATGGACATTCGGGTCGGCAATGCCATCGATGTCGATCGTGATGACCGTACCGGCAGCCAGTTCGATCTTGTAGTATCCGCCCTGGCCGTTTCCGGTGGCGTTGACGGTCGTGTGAAGGACCGTCGTCGAATCGAAGATGTCGGGGTCGGCGGTCAGCGAGAAATTGTTGGAGATGTCGAAGGAGGCTGCGATCGAGTTGTTCGTCGCGTCCGGTCCGAGCGTCGCATAGCCGGTTCCGATGCCCGGGCGTGGCGGCGCGTCGCCCTGATAGGCGAAATCGCCGAGCAGCGTGTCATCGCCGTGGCCGCCGTCGATCCCGTCGTTGCCGCCCTGGCCGGTCAACACATTGGCTGCGTTGTCGCCGGCGAGGCGGTCGTTGAAGCCCGACCCCGCGAGATTTTCGATGGAGACATAGATATCTCCGCCGGACCTGCCACCCGTGAGGCTAAGCCGGACACCGCTCATTGCCTCGGCATAGTCTGCGGTGTCGCTGCCGGCACCGCCGTTCAACCGGTCGGCGCCGCCGCCGCCGGTCAGCGTGTCGTCGCCTGTGCCGCCGGAGAGCTCGTTGGCGAACGCATTGCCGATCAGATGGTCATCGAAGGATGAACCGACGGCGTTCTCGAACCCCTCGAGGATATCGTGCCGGATCGCTGCGCCCCGGCCGACGATCTGCACCGGACCGTCACCGTCGCCGCCATTGGCCGTGCCGTTCTTGAGATCGATCGTCACACCGTCGGAGCTGCCGGCGTAGACCACCGTGTCGATACCCGAACCGCCGTCCAGATAGTCCTGTCCGGCGCCGCCGATGAGCGTGTCGTTGCCGCCTTCTCCATAGAGGATGTCGCCGTCATTGCCGCCATCCAGGATGTCATTGCCGTCGCCACCGTTGAAATAGTCACCGCCGCCCTGACCCCAGAAGTGGTTTGCGGCGGCCGTGCCGATGAAGCGGTCGATGCGGTCGTCGGAACCGATCAGGTTTTCGATGCTGTAGAAAGTGTCACCCGAGACGGTGCCGCCGCTGGCGACATTGGTGGCAAGGTTGACGAGCAGCTGGAAAGGGCTCTCCTTGCTGAAATCGACCGTGTCGACCCCCGCGCCGCCCCTGAATATATCGATGCCGTCCTGGCCGCTCAGCGTATCGTCGCCCTCGCCGCCGTCGAGAATGTCGTTGCCCTGGCCTCCAAGAATGGTGTCGTTGCCGCCGCCGCCGTAGAGCGTGTCGTTGCCGTCGTCGCTTTCGGTCTGGTCTTCGAGGTCCTCCACATCGATCGTGTTGTTGATGTCGCGGCTGGCAAGCGAGTCGCGGCCGCCGATGATCAGGTCGTCACCGCCCTGGCCGAAGATCGTGTCGTCGCCGGCGCCGCCGTCAAGAGTATCGTTTGCATTGGTGCCGAAGATGATGCTCGCCATCGTGCTGTCGCCGATGCTGGGCGGGGTCTCGCCGCCGCCGGGTTGGATCGTCGACTCGTCGGCATAGATGATGTTTTCGACGTGGGCGATTTTCCTGATCTTCAAGTGCCTGGACAGGAGAATGACCGTGTCGTTGCCGCCGTTCGCCTCCTCGCGAACGATGTCCTGCCATGAATCGATGAAATAGATGTCGTCGCCGCCATTGCCAGCCATGCGGTCGCCGCCGGCGCGGCCGTCGAGCGTGTTGGCGCCGTCATTGCCGATCAGGATGTCCTTAAACCTGCTGCCGATGCCATTCTCGACGTAATAGTCGGTTTGATCGGCGTTGTGTCCGGCGAAGATCGACACATTGTTGCTATGACCGTTGACGCTGGAGAACTGTCCGGCGCGCAGGTCGAGGATCGTGCCCGCCGTCGAACCGGAGAAATCGATCGTGTCGGTCCCGCCGGTATCATGGATCGCAAAGCCGATGTCATGCTGCATGCCCGACGAGGTCAGCTGGTAGCCATATTGCGTGCTGCCGAAGCCGTAGACATTGTCCCCGGTGTTGAGCTCGATCTGCTGATAGGTGCGCACGCCATTTTGGTCGACGGTCGAGAAAAAGCGACGAATGACGGCCTCGATGTCGGCGATCAGCGGCGTCGACGCCGACCAGCGGCTGGTTTCGCCGACATCGATCCCATCGAAATAGGACATGACGCTGTATTGCTGGCGGTCATAGGTCCAGGTCGCATTGTTCAGATAGTTGATCTGCACGCCGCCGGGACCGCTGTAATTGTAGAGCCCCGGATGGTTCAGGCCGAATTCATGGCCGAATTCATGAATGAAGGAATCGAAGACATAACCGCCGATGTCGGTCTTGTTGGGTTCCGTGTCATGGAAACGCTGGCCGATGCTGACATAGCGATCGCTCGAATAGGCGCTGCCATCGTCCTCCTCGCCGAGTTCCGGGCTGACGACCTCCATCCAGTCCGTGGTGCTGTCGAACGGCGCGTCGTCGACGATCTCGAATTTCAAAGGGGTGACAGCCGCCCACATCTCCAAGGCGCCGATCGCGGCGGCCTTGTATTCCGGATGGTCGTTGAGCTCGAAAACGTTGATCCTCAGCGTTCCCGCCGCAATCTCCGGCGTCAGGCTGCGGGGCAATGCCCCAAGATAATCGAGAAAAGACTCGTAATCCTCGCTCTTGCCATAAGGGTTGTCAGGCGTCTGATCGTTGACCCACCATTCGTCGCTCGTCTCACTTGGATTGGGCATCGTGAGGTTCCCTCTCTGACGATTATGCGCAGTTACGGCTGTACCGTTCTGCAGCTAGCCATTTTTCCATCACACGCGTGGCGTGCGCCTGCCTGCCAGCCCCGTCACCCGGCGCGAATAATGTTATTGCAGCCTTTGATTTGTCACCCCCATAAAGACGGGGGTAATGTCACATTAGAAGTTGCAGCCACAGCAAGCGTCCCGGAGCGGCAAACGAGCTGCGAAACCATTGCTCCGACCGACCAGCTCTGAGTCGCCGCCGGTTGCTTTCAGTGTCGAGGAGGCGGGGAACCTCACCGGTGTAACGCTTCATCCTGGAATTTTGGGCTGTTCGGCTGGCTTGCCGAAATTCTCCCGGTAAGCGCGCGGCGTCAGGCCGAACCGGGTCGGTAGAAAGCGCAGGCTGGCTGACGCGGCGGTCAGCGACGATCTCGTCTAAATCGCCACGGCCAACACCGCGCAGCAGTCGCCGGCCTTGATCAGTCCGGGAAAGTGGCGGGCGACCAGCATCCCGGCCATCTTGGCCCGAACATCGATCGGCTCGGCGCCGGTGCGCCCAGTCGGATGAATCCGCGCGATGACGGAGCCGGATTCGACGGCCTCACCGAGATCGACAAGGAACTCGACGAGCCCGCCATCTTCGGCAAAGGCGAAGCAATCGTCGCTCGGCATGTCCAGCCACTGCGTCGGTTGGGCATCGATCTCGCCCTTGATGATGCCGGCGTGGCGCAGCACATTCATCGCGCCGCGTTTAGCGATAGCAGCACTTTTCGCCGTCGCCGAGCCGCCGCCACCGAGTTCCGTAGTGATGAAGATCTTGCCCATCTCCTCGGCCGCCGTGTCGTACATGCCGACCGCGTCGATCTCGAGCATCTTCATGGAAAACGGCGCGCCGAAGGCTTTGACGAAGTCGAAGGCGCTCGCTTCCTGCTCCTTGTCGGGAAGGATGTGAGCGGCGCAGAAGGGCAAAAAGTCGAGCGTCTTGCCCCCGGAATGGAAGTCGAGCACGATGTCTGCCAGCGGCAGAAGAGCGCGCTGGAAATAGTCGGCGATCTTCTCGGTCACCGTCCCGTCCGGCCGGCCCGGGAAACTGCGGTTCATATTGCCCCTGTCGATCGGCGAGGTCCGCGTCGCAGCCTGGAACGCGGGATAATTCATCGCCGGGACGATGATCACCCGGCCCTGAACTTCGGCGGCATCGAGCCTCCGCGCCAGATCCAAGAGCGCGATCGGGCCTTCATATTCGTCGCCGTGATTGCCGCCGGTGAAGAGGGCCGTCGGCCCTATCCCGTTCTTGATGACGGTGATCGGGATCATCACCGAGCCCCAGGCCGAATCGTCGCGGCTATAGGGCAGGCGCAGGAATCCGTGCTGGACGCCGTCGGCGTCGAAGTCGACCGTGGCGCTGATCGGCGACGGCCGCAAATGCTGCTCCCTCATGTCCTCAGTCCTTGACCATCAGCTTGCGCGGCACGGAGGCGAGGCATTCGACGCCGCTTTCGGTGATCAGAATGCTCTCTGTGGTCTCGAAGCCCATGTCCTCGAGCCAGAGACCGGTCATGAAGTGGAAGGTCATGCCCGGCTTCAGCTCCGTCTTGTCGCCCGGACGCAGGCTCATGGTGCGCTCGCCCCAGTCCGGCGGATAGGAAAGACCGATCGGATAGCCGGTGCGGTTGTCCTTCACGATCCCGTATTTCTTGAGCACGGCGAAGAAGGCGTTGGCGATGTCCTCGCAGGTGTTGCCCGGCTTGGCGACCGCGAGCCCCGCCTCCATGCCCTCGAGCGTCGCCTTCTCGGCGTCGAGGAAGGCCTGGGTCGGCTTGCCGAGGAACACCGTGCGCGACAGCGGCAGGTGATAGCGGTGGTAGCAGCCGGCGATCTCGAAAAAGGTCCCCTCGCCCCGCTTCATCGGCCGGTCGTCCCAGGTGAGATGCGGCGCGGAGGCTTCGACGCCCGAGGGAAGCAGCGGCACGATCGCCGGATAGTCGCCGCCGATGCCGTCGACGCCGCGGGTGCCGGCGTCGTAAATTTCCGCGACCAGATCGCATTTGCGCATGCCGACCTCGATCTTGTCGAAGATGCGCGCGTGCATCGCTTCGACGATCCGGGCGGCGTTGCGCATGTACTTGATTTCCGTCTCGCTCTTGACGGCGCGCTGCCAGTTGACGAGCGCCGTCGCGTCGACGTAGCGGGCATTCGGCAGATGCTTCTGCAGCGAAGCGAAGGCTGCCGCCGAGAACCAGTAATTGTCCATCTCGACGCCGATCCGGAGCGACCCCCAGCCGCGATCGGCGAGGATGCCGGAGAGGTAATCCATCGGGTGGCGCTCGGTCGACTGCACGTAGTGGTCGGGATAGCCGATGATGTTCTCGTGGTTGAGATAGGCGGTCAGCTTGGCGCCGTTGGCGTCCTGGCCGCGGCCGAACCAGATCGGCTCTCCTAAAGGCGGCACGATCACCGCCTGATGCACATAGAAGGACCAGCCGTCATAGCCTGTGAGCCATGCCATGTTGGACGGGTCGCTGACGATCAGGAGCTCGATGCCCTTGGCTTCCATCGCCTGGCGGGTCTTTCTGAGCCGCGCTTCATATTCCCCAAGGGAGAATTTGAGGTTGGGTTGGGTCATGTCTCTTCCCTCGTTTTGCCGGAAATGCCGGCGTCAACTCTCGAACGTCGTTCCTGCGTTCGCGGCATTCGCCCGCGCGAAGGCGAGCGTGGCGATGGCGGTGTCCTGGATGCCGGTACCGGTCAGGTCGGCGATGGTGATCTCGTTCGCGCTCGTGCGTCCCGCCCTCAGACCGGCGATCACCTGGCCGAGCTCGGCGAACTCGGCATCCGGTGCCACGACGCCAGCAGCAACCGCGTGGTGCAGTTCACCGAGACGGCGCGTCTGCTTCAGGCTGTCGGCGACATAGGTGGCGCGGGCGATCGCCCGCGGATCAAGCTCGTTCTTGTGCTCGGCATCGGAGCCCATGACGGTGACATGCTGACCCGGCTCAAGCCAGCCGGCCATGAAGATCGGCTTCTCCGACGGGGTGGTGGTGACGACGATATCGGCGCCCGCGACGGCTGCCTCCGGCTCGATTGAGGCCTTGACCGGAAAGCCGAGCTTTCCGGCCAGTACGATCGCAACCGCTTCGGCCTTCGCCGCATCGCGGGCCCAGAGCCGCGCCTCGCGGATCGGGCGGACGAGGGTCAGCGCTTCAAGCTGCAGCCTGGCCTGCATGCCCGCACCGAAGATCGCGGCAACGGATGCACCTTCCCGCGACAAGTGCTTAGCCGCGATGGCACCAGCGGCAGCCGTGCGGACGTCCGTCAAGTATCCATTGTCGAGCAACAAGGCCTGCACCAGCCCGGTGCGGCTCGAAAGCAGCACCATCATGCCGTTGGTGCTCGGCAGGCCGATCTTCGGATTGTCGAAGAAGCCGGGGCTGATCTTGATAGCGAAACCGTCGAGGCCGGACACATAGGCCGTCTTGACGTCGACCTCGCCGCGATGCTCAGGAATGTCGAGCCTCAGGATCGGCGGCATCGCCACCGCCCTGGTGGCGAGCGCATGGAAGGCATTCTCGACGCAGGCGACCGCTTCGCGATCGAGCGGCACGATGCGACGCAGCTCCGCCTCGGTGAGAATCGTCATCCTCGTCATGCCGCTGCCTCCTTGCGAAACGGATCCGTTTCGCCGTTCATCACGCTGAGATGCAGGCCCATATCGACATTGCGGCCGGAGAGAATGACTGCGATCGGACCGACGATCGTCTTGATCTTGCCGGCGAGAAGCGCCGCGATCCCGACCGCCCCGGCCCCCTCGACGATCTCGCGCTCCTCGGCATAGGCGTGGCGCATGCCGGCGGCGATTTCCGCCTCTGTCACAAGGATGATGTCGTCGAGGAGCTCCCGGCACATGCTAAATGTCACGCGATTGTCGAGCCCGATGCCGCCGCCAAGCGAATCGGCAAGGCTCGGCTGTTCCTCGACGAGCACGGGGGTGCCGGCGGCGAGGCTCGTCTTCATCGCGGCGCCGCGCTCCATGGTCAGCCCGATCACCCGCGTCGCCGGCCTGCGCGCCTTGACGGCTGCGGCCAACCCGGCCGCCAGCCCGCCACCCGAAACCGGCACCAGCACAACGGCGACCTCTGGCATCTGGTCGACGATTTCGAGCCCGAGCGTCCCCTGCCCTGCGACGACTGCCGGATGGTCGAAGGGCGGCACCATCACGAGACCTTTTTCCGCGATCAGCCGCTCGACCTCTTGCTGCGCCTCGTCCTGTGACCTGCCGACAATCCGGACATCCGCGCCAAGACGCCTGATTTCGGAGACCTTGTTTTCCGGCACGAGGTGCGACATGCAGATCGTCGCGAGCGAACCTTCCGCCTTTGCCGCATAGGCGAGTGCTCGGCCATGATTACCGGTCGAGGCCGCGACGACGCCGCGCGCACGCTCCGCGGCGGTGAGTGAAAGCACCGCATTGGTCGCGCCGCGCAGCTTGAAGCTGCCGGTCGTCTGATGATGCTCGAGCTTGAGGCCGACAGACACGCCGCAGAGCCGGCTCAGCGATGCCGAGGCAACCAGCGGCGTCGTCAGCACGCGTCCGGAAAAACGCCGCGCCGCGGCTTCGATATCCTCGATCGTCACGGGGAGAGACGCGTTCACGGCCATTCCCCCTTAAGTGGCAGCGCCATCAGTCGCCCGAGCCGCGGCCGAGCCTCCTGGTCGCTGCAGAGGCGCAGGCAGGCCCAGGCTGTAGCGTAATTGCTGCTGACGACCGGCTTGCCGATCGCCTCCTCGATTTCATCGATCACGCCGGCGGCGCGAACGGCGGTGCAGGAGATGAAGAGGGCATCGGATTCCGGGGCCATGGCCTCCTTCGCAAACGCGACGATCTCCGAAGGCGCGATCCGGGCCATTTCCCGGTCGTCGGAAAGCCCCAGGCAGGTGAAGCGGTCGATCTCGAAGCCGAAGGCCGCAAAATAATCCGCCATCGGCCGGCTGGTCTCGACCGTATAGGGGGTGAGCACGGAAATTCGCGTCGCGCCGAGCGTCCGCAAGCCTTCGACCGCCGCCGCCGTCGGCGTCACTACGGCAGCCCCGGGCTTGGCGGCCTTGACCGCTGCAGCGATCTCCTTATCGCCAATGACGACGGATGCCGAAGTGCAGGAATACATCACGACGTCGAGCGCCTCGTCGGGCAGGATCAGGCCTGCCGCCGCCGTCAGCGACGGCTGCATCGCCCGCAGGTTCTCCGGCGTCACCGGATTGGCATAAGGAATGCGCGTGACATGAACGCCGATCCGGTCCGAGGCCACCAGCCGATGAAAGTCCGCTTCGGTGGTGTGATCGGTGGCAAGGATGATGAGGCCGATGCGCTTTTCCAGCGGCCGGTCGTCGAGGCGCGGTGCGCGCGCTGCCAAAGAAAGAGCGACAGGCGTTTCCATCAGCGTTCGTCCACCCGTGCGTAGCGCTCTTCTAGCCAGCGCAGGAAGAAGACCGAGATGAGGCTCATGATCAGGAAGAAGACGCCGACCAGCGTCATCGGCTCGATATAGCGATAATTGCTGTTGGCGATGCTTTTCGCCTGGTTCATCAGTTCTAGCACCGTGATTGCCGAAAGCAGCGGCGTCTCCTTGAACATGGCGATCAGGTAATTGGCGAGCGCCGGGATCATCGGCGGGATCGCCTGCGGCAGGATCACGTGGACCCAGGTCTGGCGGGCGGAGAGGTTCGTCGCCTTGGCGGCTTCCCACTGGCCGCGCGGCACGTTCTCGATGCCGGCCCGGTAGACCTCGGCGGCGTAGGTGCCGTAATGGATGCCGAGACCGATGACGCCGGCGAGCAGCGCCGGCAGTCGGATGCCGATATCCGGCAGCACGTAGAAGATGAAATAGAGCTGCACCAGCAAAGGCGTGCCGCGGATGAACTCCACCGCGAAGCTCGTGGTGCGCGCGATCGGCGCCGTCGCCACCATGCGCAGGATCGCGAAGACGAGGCCGACCACGGCGGCGACCGCCGCACCGAGAATGGTGGCGAGAATGGTGATCTGCAGCCCCTCGATGAGGGTCGGCATGATTTGGCGGACGAATTCCCAATCCCATTCCATGGTCAGGCCCTCACGCCGTCGAGGCCACGCGTCACCCGGCGCTCCAGCCAGCGCATGCCGAGCGAGATCAACCAGGCCATGACGAAGTAGAGCACCAGGATCGTCGCGAAGGGGATCAGCGTGCTGCCCGTCTGCGCGCGCACCACCTGGGCCTGGAAGGTCATGTCGGTGAGCGAGATCAGCGAGACGACCGCCGTCCCCTTGAGGAGCTCGATCGCATTGTTGCCGAAGGTCGGCAGCATCAGCGGCAGCGCCTGCGGCAGGATGATGTGGCGCATCGCCTGGTAACGCGAGAGGTTGAGCGCGGTGCAGGCTTCGCGCTGCTCGCGGCCGATCGCTTTTACGGCACCGCGCACCACTTCCGCGCCATAGGCACCGACATTCAGGCCCAGCGCCAGCACGCCGGCTTGCAGCGGCGTCAGCGTGATGCCGGCAAAGGGCAGCACGAAATAGACCCAGAAGAGCTGGACGAAGATCGATGTGCCGCGGAAGAACTCGATATAGGTCGTGGCAAGCGCGCGCACCACCATGAACCGGCTGACGCGCCCGAGCCCCGCCGCAAAGGCGACCACGACGGCCAGCGCCGAGCCCATCAGGGTGAGCTGGACGGTCACCCAGGCGCCTTCAAGGATCAATCCGATATAGCCGGACCAGTCGATCATCGTTCAATTGTTCCAGTCAGAGTGCGGCTCGGTTCGACGGGGCCTTCCATGCCGCCTTCCCCCGGTGTCGCTCCGGTGAAAAGGCGGCGGGAAGCCCCAGCCCAGGCTTATTGCGCGGCGCAGAGTTTCTCGCGCGTCGTCGACATCGCCGCCTTGGCCGAGAAGCCATAGGGCTCGATGATCTTGGCGAACTCGCCGGATTCCTTCATCTTGGCGAGTTCGACATCGAAGGCATCGCGCAACGCCTCGTCGCCCTTTCTGAAGGCGGCGCCGTCGCAATAGACCGGGGCGCCTTCGACCGGCGCGACCACTTCGATATTGGGGTCGTTGGCCTTCGAGACGAGGTCGTTGATCGAAAGCACCGGCAGCGAGTAGACGTCGATGCGGCCGTCCTGCAGCATCTTCATGCCGCTCTGGCCGTCCGGCACGACGATAACGCGGTCACGCGGCACGCCGGCTTCGAGCGCCAGCTTCTCTTCCGTGCCGCCGCCCGGCGCACCGATCTTCGCATCCGGATTGTCGGCGATGTCCTTGTAGCTCTTCAATTTGAGCGGATTGCCCTTCTTCAGCGCGAAGGCCTCGGCGTCGCAGAGGATCGGCTGCGAATAGGCAACCGCGGCGCAGCGCTCCGGCTTCATGAAAAGCCCGGCGGTGATCGCGTCGTGACGGCCCGCCTGCAGGCCGGGGATCATCGCGCCATATTCGGAGATCGAGGCGACGATTTCCGGCACGCCGAGCCGCTTGAAGATCTCGCGGGCCACATCCGGCGCGGCACCGGAGACCTTGCCGTCGGCGCCGACGGCGGTAAAGGGCGGCTCGTTGGCGATGGCGACACGCGCGAAGCCCTGTTCCTTCAGTTCCTCGAGCTTGTTCTCATCCGCCGCGACGGGCGTCGCCGCGGCAATTGCCATCAACGCCGTCGCACCTGCCGCCATTGCCATCAAAGCTTTCAGTGTCATCGTTCCCAACTCCTCTGTTGTTCTCTTCACGTTGTTGCTTGAGGCAATGTCGGGCCCGAGAGCTCAGACGCGGTGCCCTGCCGCTATGATCTTGCGCAGGAAGGTCTGCGTGCGTTCCTGTTTCGGGTGCCGGAAGATGTCTTCGGGCCTCCCCTCCTCGACAATCTTGCCGCGGTCGAAGAAGAGCACCCGATCGGCGAAATCATGGGCAAAGCCCATTTCATGGGTGACGAGCAGCATCGTCATGTCCGTTTCGGCCGCCAGCTTGCGCATGACGTTCAGGACTTCCTCGACGAGCTCGGGATCGAGCGCGGAGGTCACCTCGTCGAACAGCATGATCTTCGGCGACAGCGCCAGCGCCCGGGCGATCGCGACGCGCTGCTTCTGGCCGCCGGAGAGCTGGGCCGGCATGCTCTTCGCCTTGTCGGCGAGCCCGACCATGTCAAGAAGCTCCATCGCCCGCTTTTCCGCCGCCGCACGCGGAACGCCCTTTGTCAGCATCGGCGCCAATGTGACGTTGTCGAGCACGCATTTATGGGGAAACAGGTTGAAGTGCTGGAAGACCATGCCGATCTTCTCGCGCATCTTATGGAGATGCCGCTCGTCGGCCGGAACGAGACTGCCCGCCTTCTTCATGTGATAGAGCTGCTCGCCGTCAACCTGAATAAAGCCGTCGCTGATCGTTTCCAGCGTCATCAGGATGCGCAGGATCGTCGTCTTGCCCGAACCGGACGGGCCGATGAGGGCGAGCTTCTCGCCCGGCATTACCTCCATCGACAGACCATCGAGCACGGTCAGCGGACCGTATCTCTTGACGATGTTGTCGATGCGGATGATCGGCTCGGGCATTCGCATCTCTCCCTTTGAGAGCGGTAATGTCCTAACGATGATCCGGTTCCGAAATCATGTCAATGTGAATAATAATCTCACGACAATTATTCGACGATGAGCAAGTTTTGCATCCACATCAGATCGCGAGCAGCAATGCCTCCGGGTCGCCAAGCGCCAGCGAGGCGACGATGCCTAGCCCGGTTTTGAGCTCCTGTTCGCTGGTCGAGCCGAGCGAGATGCGCACGGCCGGGCGCCAGCCGCTGTCGGCGGTGCGGAAGGACGCGCCCGGCGCGATCGCCACACCGCGCAGGCGCGCCTGGGAGACGAAGGCCTCCTCCGCGTGGCCCTCGGGGAGCGGCAGCCAGACATGCAGGCTCTGCGGATGGCTGCGGTGGGGAAGTCGGCCGAACGTCTCGGTGGCGATGGCGTGGCGGGCGGCGAGAGCCCGGCGCTGCCAATTGACGAGGTCGATCGCCGTGCCGTCGCTCACCCAACGGGTGGCGATCTCGGCGATCGACGGCGTCGCCATCCAGTTCGAGACGAGATGCCGATTGGCGACCGCCGCGACGTAGCGGTCCGGCGCCACCAGATAGCCGATCCTGAGGCCCGGCACGGTGATCTTGGTGAAGCTCGTCACGTAAAGGGTGCGTTCCGGCGCCAGCGCCGCCACCGGCGGCAGACGCTCCTCGACCAGTGGCCCAAGAATATCGTTTTCGATGATGGCGATGTCGTGCCGGCGCGCCACTTCCGCGAGCGCGGCTCGGCGCTCGCGGCTCATCAAGGTCGCCGTGGGATTGATCACTGAGGGCTGTAGGAAGATCGCGCGGATGACCCCCTTGCGACAGGCTTCGTCGAGCGCTTCCGGCACCATCCCGTCGTCATCGATCGCGATGCCCTGGAGATGAATGCCGAGATAGGTCGACAGCGGCACCAGCGTGTGATGGCTGATCGCCTCCGTCGCGATGGTCGAACCGGGCGGAGCGACGCTCATCAAAGCGACGGTCATGGCGGAGGTCGCGCCGTTGGTGAGGCTGATATTGAGCGGCGAGACGTCGAGCCCGCAGCGCGAAAGCCATTCCGCCGCAATTGTGCGGTGGCGCGGGAACACCATGTTCGGCCGGAAGGACAGCGCCGAGCTTGCCGGCAGGTTCTCGGCAAGCCACGCGAAGGCCTGTCGCATCTTTTCGAGATGTATCTGCTCGCAGACCGGCTTCAGGATCGAAAGGTCGATCAGTTCGCCGAGCCGCTCCGGCAGATAGGGCGGATCCGGCTCGCGCGGCCGCGTCTGAACGAAGCTGCCGCGCCCGACCTCGCCCGAAATCAGCCCGCGCCGGATGAGCTCGTCATAGGCCCGGCTCACCGTCTGCACCGACAGCTTCAAATCGTCGGCAAGCTTGCGATGCGTCGGCAGCCGCGTGCCGTTCTGCAACCGGCCCTCCTCGATCGCACGGGCAATTTGATCGGCCAGCGAGAGATAGGCCGGGCGGCGCAGAAGCGTTGTGTCGGGCATCCAATTTGTCATGATTTGAACTGTGATTAAAATCAGCTCAATTGACAATGCAAAAGTGAGAACCCAATGTCTTTTCCCGGATTTCGACTTCAGGAGGGGCGCCCCGCATGAAACTTGACGCGATCGATCTGCGCATCCTCGAGGCGATCCAGGCCGACGGGCGCATCACCAAGCTGGCGCTGGCCGAAAAGGCGGGGCTTTCGCCGACGCCCTGCTGGATGCGGCTCAGAAAACTGGAAAAGGCCGGCATCGTCGCCGGCTACCATGCGCGCGTGGCGCTGCGACGGGTGGCTCCGGTCGCAAGTGTGATGATGGAGGTGACCCTTGCCAATCACCGGCAGGCGGATTTCGACCGGTTCGAGCGCGCCATCGCCGTAATTCCCGAGATCGTCGCCTGCTGGTCGGTCGGCGGCGGGGTGGATTATATCCTCAAGGTGGTGACGGCCGACATCGACGCCTATCAGCGGCTGGTCGACGAGTTGCTCGGCCGCGAACTCGGCATCGATCGCTATTTCACCTACATCGTCACCAAGACCGTCAAGGAAGAAACCGTCCTGCCGCTCGGTGCGTTGTTGCCACAGGCTTCGGCGGGGCAAGCCTAGAGGCGGTGTCTTGAAACCGAACGGTAGGAAAGGACGAGCGGAGGGATGGAAAGCCGTAACTCTCTACTCGTACTCCAACCAAACCCCGCCGGCATCGGCCGAACGGACGCAGTTCTCGACCCAGCGCACGCCTTCCAAGCCGGCATCGATACCCGGGAAGGCCAGGTCTTCGATACCCTCGGGCGCAAGGCCACGATTGCCAGTAATGGCGAGAGCGAAGCGGCGGTAGAGATTGGCCCAGGCCTCGAACAGCCCCTCTGGATGGCCGCCGCCGATGCGGTCGTCGAGCCGGGCTTGCGGGTAGAGATAGTCCATGCCGCGTTCCAGGATGCGGACCGGCTCGCCCTGGATCTCGTAGGAAAGCTGGTTCGGCCGCTCGTCCCACCATTCGATGCTCGCCTTCGAGCCGACGATCCGGACCTTCTGGCCGTGCATCGAGCCGGCATTGACGGCGCTCGACCAGACATTGGCGACGGCGCCGTTGTCGTATTCCATCAGGGTTATGGCATTATCCTCGAGCGGCGCGCGGCTCTTGACGAAGCTTTGGCGCACGCACATCAGCCGCCTGATCTTCAGGTGCGGCAGGATCACCTCGGAAATATAGAGCGGGTGGGTGCCGACGTCGCCGAGCACATAGCTCGGACCGGCGAACTTCGGATCGACCCGCCAGCGTGTCGACGGGTTCTGCTCCTCGACGACGGCGCTGTGGAAGCCATGGGCAAATTGCAGGTTGACGATGCGGATCTCGCCGAGGTCGCCGTTCCTCACCATGGCGCGGGCCTGCTCGATCATCTGGTGGCCGGCATAGCCATAGGTGACGCCGACGGTCAGCCCGCGCGCTTCGGCGAGCGCCTTCAACTCCTTCGCTTCCGCGACCGTGAAACAGAGCGGCTTTTCGCAGATGACGTTGAGGCCGTGTTCGAGCGCCGCCCTGCAGATCAAGAAATGGGTGTTGTTCGGCGTGGCGATCGAGACCGCTTCGATGCCGTCGGCGCGCTTCGCCTCCTCGGCGAACATCGTCTCGTAGTCCGGATAGCTCCGGGCCTCGTCGAGCCCGAGATCCACCCCAAAGGCGCGGCCGCGCTCCGGATCGATGTCGAAGGCGCCGGCCACCAGTTCGAACGTGTCGTCGCGGAGTGCGGCCGAGCGATGGATATAGCCGATCTGGCTGCCGCACCCGCCGCCGACCATGCCCCAGCGGATCGGGTTTGTCTTCTTCACTGACATTGTTCCTTCCTAAGGGTTGGTGTTGCTTTTCCGCTGGTGTCCGGGGTCACCCCCTCTGCCTGCCGGGCAGAGGGGGTGCGACACGTACCCGACCTCCATCACCTCTAAAACCCGACCGAGCGCAGATAGTCGCGGCTTTCCTGCACATCCGCGAGGCTGCCGGCGACGCTTAAAGGGTCGCGCTCCTGCTCGACGGTGATGAAGCCGTGATAGCCGATCTCCTCGAGAGCCTGCTTGACCGGCCGATAGTCGATGACGCCACGGCCGATCGGGCACATTACCCCTTGGGCGCAGGCCTCGAAGAAGCGGATTTCCTCGCCGAGCACGCGGCGGAAGACCGTCTCGTCGATGTCCTTGAAGTGGACGTAGTCGAGCCGGTCGGCGTAGCGCTTCAGCGTCTCGACCGGATCCATGCCGGCGTAATAGCTGTGGCCGGTGTCGATGCAGAAGCCGGCAAGCTCCGCCGGCACGTCGCGAGCGATCCGCTCGATCTCGTCGGCGAATTCGATATAGCCGCCGGCATGCGGATGGATGACGGCGCGCACGCCGTATTTGCTCCTCGCAAGCTCGGCGATCGCCTTGATGGTGGCGACCATGCCTGCCCAGGCTTCATCCGAGAGCCGCGGCGCCCGGTCGGAATGGCCGGCGGCAAAATCGCGTTCGTCGTGGCCCCAGTCCATCACCGTCAGGTATGGCGTCCTGAAACGCTGGCCGGCGAGCTGTTCGGGCTGCGGCAGCCTGGTGATGACGGCGCAGATCTCGTGGGTCTGGCGCAACAGATTCTCGCGGTTTTCGGGCGAGACAAGATCGTCGAAGATCGTCCCGGCGACGATGAAGAGCTTGCGGTCGGCGAGCGCCTTGGCGACCCGTTCGGAGTCGAGCGGCACATAGCCGTAGGGGCCGAGTTCGAGACCGCCATAGCCGGCGGCGGCGGCCTCGTCGAAGACGCGTTCCCAGGCGGGCAGGTTCGGGTTCTTGACGTCGTCCACGCCCCAGCAGCAGGGGGCGGTCGTGATGGTGATGGTCACGAATGTTGTCCTTGTTGTGTAAGGAAGGCCCTACGCAGCCTTGCCCGGCCAGTATTTGTCGACGTATTTCTGGATCTCCGCACGCATGAAGCGGCCCGACTCGTCGGCGCGATCTTCCCAGCCGAAAACGCAGGCAGTGACGATGCCGTCGAAGCCGACCGCGGCGAGCGAGGAGAAGAAGACGTCCCAGTTGATCTCGCCCTGGTAGATGTCCATGTGCTGGTGGATGGTCACCTTGGCGCCGGGCGGGTTGATGATGTAGCGAAGCCCCGAAGATGCCTTGTGGTTATACGTGTCGGCGACATGGACATGGGTAATCAGCGGCCCGGCATCGCGGATCATCTTCGCCATGTCGTCGCCGAAATAGAAGGTGTGCGGGGCGCAGTAGAGGAACTTGACGTTCTTCGAGCCGATCGTCTTCAGCATGTCGATCGCCGGGTGGAGGGTCTCGCACCAGTCTTCCGGGTGCGGCTCCATGTTGAGCGTCACGCCTTCCTTTTCGAAGACCGGCACCAGCTCCTCCATCGAGCGCCACCAGGCCGCCTCGCTGTGCTCGTGCGTGTGCATGCCGCCGCAGCAATTGGAGCGATGGTTGCGGTCGGGCGACGGGCCACGGCCGAATTCGGAGTTCATCGTGTCGCAGCCCATCTCGACGGCGACCTCGATCGCTTGCTTCCAGTAGCGCACCGCCGCCTGGCGCTCGTCTTCATGCGGGCTCGCCCAGCGATACATCGGCAGGATCGAGGCGAGCTTGACGCCGTGATCCTTTAGCGCCGCCTTGAACTCGGCGATCCGCTCCTTGTGGGCGCGCGGCCGCACCCACCAGGGAAGGAAATCGTCGCGCGGCGACAGCTCGATATGATCGTAGCCGAGCTCTGCCGCCTTGCGGCACAGGTCGTTGAGACCGAGGTGGCGATGCATATAGGGGTCGAGTGCGATCTTCATGGGTGCTCCTCCTGATGCGCAAAGGATACCGAGCACCGCCGCTGCCTCCCAAATCTTCCTTGATCAAATTTGATCATTCCTGGATGCTGAACCGGAGTGGAATTTTCCGGGAGCAAGCGCGCATTGGTGAAAGCGACCTTGAAGGATGTGGCGCGGGAGGCGGGTGTCGGCACCGCCACCGTCGAGCGTGTCGTCAACGGCCGCGGCGGCGTCAGGCCGGAAACGGTCGAGCGGGTGTTCCTCGCGGTCCGAAAGCTCGACTACCGGCACAGGCTACCGGAGGCGCATCGCGGCCTGATCCGGATCGAGGTCATCCTGGTCCGGCCCGAGACGAGCTTCTACTCGCGCATGAACCAGGCCTTTGAGCGGATCGCCGCGCTGCTCGACAAGAGCATCACCGTTCACCGCACCTTCGCGCGCGAGAACGATCCGGTCGAATTCGCCCACCACATCGCCAATCCCGGGTTCCGCCGTTCGGCGCTCATCGTCGTGGCTCCCGACCATCCGAACGTGGTGAAAAGCCTGAAAACAGCCGCGCGCTACGGCACGCCGGTGGTGCAGATCATGACGCGGCCGGCGCCGGAACTTCCCTATGTCGGCATCGACAATTATGCGGCGGGGCGGACGGCCGCTTATTACACCTCGAGGATGCTTGCCGGACGGTCAGGGTCCTTCGTGGCGCTCTGCCACAGCGGTGCCTACGAGAACCACAAGGAACGCATCCGCGGCTTCTCCGCCTATCTCGCCAACCATCCTGGCGACCACCTCTTCGGGCAGGTGATGTTCGATTGCGACGACGACCTCAACTCGATGGAGCTGCTGCACGGGGCACTGCGCGACGATCCGGAAATTATCGGCCTCTACACCGCCGGTGGCGACAACCGCTCCGTCGCCGCGGTGCTGAAGGAGCATGCGTCGCGCCGCATCTTCTGGGTCGGCCACGAGCTCTCCGACCAGTCGCGCGGCGCCCTCCGCGAGGGCGTCATGTCGATCGTCCTCGACCAAGCGCCGGAGATCCAGGCGCGCCGCGCGATCGACCTGACTTTGCGGTCGCTTGGCCTGATCGACCTCGAGGTGAGCCTGGAGCCGGTGCGGTTTCTGACGATCACGCCGGAGAACGTCTGACGGATTGCGGGCGAGCCGAGTGGGGTGCCAGCAGTGGATTCCGCCAATCTCTCTCACGCCCGAACCGGCTGCGGTCTTCTCCGATTGATCAGGCGCTTGGCGAGTTTTTGCCCCGGTCGTTCAATGGCAAGGAATGTCGCGCAGGCAGCCGCATAGACCAAAGGCACAAGGATCAGGGTGACGGCCGCAAAGCGCGCGGCCGGCGAGATCATTTCGCCGAAAGTGCCAATGAAATAGGCGGCGATCGGCTGCAGAAAAATGAGGTGCCAGAGATAGGCCCCGAACGACAGCTCTCCCAGCCAGTGGAAGAACCTGTTTCCGAGGGACGACGACACGGCGCGAAGCCTTTTGCCCAACGCCTCGCCGGCCAGGCGGTGATGGAGCAGGGCGAAAAACACCCCGACAAGCGCGACCCGCATCAGCATTTTCGTCGCCGTCATGTCGCCGCCGATCGGCAGCAGCACGAGTGCCAGGGCGACGGCGCCGTAGAGGAAAGCCTTGGACCTCTCCGCGTCAAGGCCGAGCGCCAAGAGCATTCCGCAAAGGAAGACATGCATCTTCAACGGCAGGAAGGCGGGCATCGGGAAATGCACCCCCAACAGACCGGCCGTCGAGACGATCGCGACGGCGATAGCGGCGGTGACGAGCGCGCCCCTCAGCCAGCCGCATCTCTTCAGCAGAAGCATGACGAAGGGAAAGGCGGCGTAGAACTGCATTTCAAGGCCGATGCTCCAGTCGGGCAGCGGCGTCCTGTAGGCATAATCTGGGGAGAGGCCGAACAGAAAGCTCAAATGCATCAGCCCGTTCGTCAGACCGTTGTCGAGGTAGCGCGCCGGCGACTGCGGCGCCTTGTCTAGGAAGCCGTCGATGATCATCCTCGATTCGAACAGCCAGGGACCGAGCGCAAAAGCCACGGCCAGAAGAAGATAGTAAAGCGGCGCAATTCTCAGGAAGCGGCGGATCCAGAAGCTCGCCCAGGTCGAGGTCAGTTCCCACGGCTCTTTTGCGGCCCGCAGCTGATAGTGAAATACCATCAGGAAGCCGGAAAGCATGATGAAGAGATCGACGCCGAGATCGGGCTCCGACAGAACAGGCAGGCGCCAGCCCGTGAGCAACAGCGTATGGCCGACCATCACCCAGAGGGATGCCAAGCCTCGCAGTCCGTCCAGGCAATCGATACGGGTCTCGCGGAGGGTATAGCCGGCCATCAGTACACTTCGTCCTTGTTTGCAACCAAAGGTTACTGCAGCGCGCTATGTTGCGACGCACAAGGGCATGCCTAGAGGCGGACTAAGGCGATACTAAGTAAAGATTGAGGCCGCCCCGTCGCCGAGGCGACGACGAGAAGCGGGTCGGATCCTTCCGATCAGGTGCGGCCGGCCCTTGCGTCAAGGCTGAACCCGCCCGCGCCGAATGCGGCGACCTGCAGAAAACCGCCGACAATCGCGATATTCTTCATGAAGTGGATCAGCTGGTTCTGATCGTCGAATTCCATATGAAAACCGAGCGCAGAGGCGAGCGTGAAGACGGCCAGGACCAATGCTGCCAGCCTCGTCTGATAACCCAGGACGAGCAGGATGCCGCCGCCGAGTTCGACGACGAGCGCGCCGGCATAGGCGACGGCTGGAAGCGGCAGGTTGGCCGCCGATATATAGGCGATGGTGCCGGAGGGATCGGCCAGTTTCTCTATGCCGGAAACGACGAAAATGACGGCGAGGAACAGGCGGCCAACAAAGGCAAGCGAACTCTGAAGTGCGGCATTGTTGCTCATGTCAGTTCCTTTCCCAGCAGTGGCGGCCGCCATATTACACGGATGAGGAGTTCGGGCCCGGAACTTTTCGCGCTTGATGCTGTTGGACCCTGATTGGCCCGCCTGATCCAGGGTGCCAAAAACTGACGCCGGGCGGGCTTCGGAGGAAGCCATGATCCGCGCATTACCCCCACTTTATCTGCCGCGCCGCCGCCTGTTGCAATTGGGACTTGGAGCAACGCTCGCCTCGACCGCTGGCTTCGCCCGCGTTTCGCGCGCGGATGAACCAGCTGAACCGATGGACGAGGATGTCTTCCAGTTCGCGCTGAACCTCGAATATATGGAGGCCGAGTATTACCTGCGCGGCACGACCGGCAAAGGGATCGACGATGCCGACGCGGGTGCCGACGCTGGGCCGGTGACCGGCGGCAAGCAGGTTTCGTTCGAGACGCCCGCGATCGGCGAGTTCATGAGCGAGGTGGCGGAAAACGAACTTGCTCACGTCCGGTTCTATCGCAAGACCCTTGGCGCCGATGCCGTGTCGCGGCCGGCCATCGATTTCGATGCCGGCTTCGCCGCCGTCGCGAAGGCCGCGGGCCTCGGGGAGAATTTCGATCCCTTCGGCAACGAGATGAACTTTGTGCTCGGCGGTATGCTGTTCGAGGATGTCGGCGTGACCGCCTATGCCGGCGCCGCGACGGTCCTGAAGAACGAGGAGTTTCTCGCCGCCGCCGCCGGGATCCTCGCCGTCGAGGCCTATCACATGGGCATGGCCCGCTCGACGCTCTATCGGATGGGCGAGGAGGCCTGGAAGGCCGCCGCCGCGGTTTCCGATGCCCGCGACAAGATCGATGGATCGGACGACAAGGACCAGCCGCTCCAGATGGACGGCAAGGCGAACATCGTTCCCTCGACGCCGGATGCAATTGCTTTTACCCGAACGCCGCAGGAAGTCCTGCGCATCGTCTATCTTACCGATCAGGAGGGCGCCACCAAAGGTGGCTTTTACCCGAACGGCATGAATGGAACGATCACCAGCACCTGAACGGATCGCCAGGGCCGGCACGGCGCGGCTTCGTTTTTCCCGCCTGGTCCGGCCTCGCCGGCTTTGCCACACACGGCAGCAATTCTCCCGGTCTGAAACAGAAATTGAACGGCGTTACCCTGCAGAGCGGTGTCCGTGTCGAAGGCCTGGAAATCCTCGAAAGAGCGGCCGGAAAGACGCGTCGAAAGTGCGCTCGTGTGGGCAGCGAGATACCATCCGGCGGCGCCGTTGGAAGGGAGTTGTTAACCTTCATTTCCTATTCGCTAGGGACAGCCCTTTCGATGATGAAATTTCGAGTTTCAGGCCATGCGTATTCCCCGGACAAATTTCTCGACGGCAGCTTTGCATGATGCAGATGAGGCGGATGGTTTCGAGCATCCGCATCCGGGAGCACCGGACGTTTCGCATGCCCAGACAACCCTCGCCTCGCCGCAGGATCATCTGTTCGAGGCGCCGGAAGCGCCCCGCCGGGGTACGGGTCATCCGGGCGACGATATGGGCTATGCCGGGCGCGCCGCGCGCCTCTACGGCCACGGCTCGCCCTATGCGCCGGCCCAGGTCACCGCCTGGACGCGCGATCCGCTGCCGACCCTTGCCGAGATCACCGGCCAGTCGGACGGACCGAGCTGGGAGAGCCATTTCTTCCTGTCGCCCAATGTCCGCTTCACCCGCACGCCCGAACGCGAATTCATGAAGCGCCGCGCGCCCGCGGCCGATGAGGGCGAGGTAGAAGTCGAGGCGATTGCCGCCGAGGTGGTCGAAGCAGAGATCGTCGCCGAAACGGGGCCCGTCGACGCAGTCCCCGCTGCTGTCGAACCCCAAACGCCGGCCCATAGCCCCTCCGAACTCCTGCGGGTGCTGATGCAGCAGCTTCCCTCCTGGCGTCCCGCACAGTCGCGCGATGCTGCCACCGCAGAACCGGCGCTCAATGCGGCACCGATCGTGAAAGGGGAGGTGCCGGAGGTGGAAGAAGCGGGCGGAACACTGGCGCCGGCGGTCCATGCAGCGGACGTCGCCGAGATGATCCCGGCCGGCCGCGAACCCGCATCAGATTCGGCCGCCAGGGTTGTGACCGGTGAAAGAGAAGCCCGTCTCTCCTACCTCTCCGATCACGCATTCTTCGAATTCATGCCGCTCGAAATGGCGGCTGCCATGCAGGTCGCCGCCGATCCGGTGAAGGAACCGGCAAAAGCGTCGCAGCAGATTGCGGCGGCACCGAAGCCTGTCGCCGCGCCGCCGGTGGAAATCCGGCCGCAGCCGCCAACCGCGATTACCTCGATGTTCCGGGTGGTCGAATGCCGCCTGGCGACGACAATCATCGCCGCGCCCGTTCCCGTACCGGCCACAAGCGCCCCCGATAAGCCTGAAGCCGTGGCCGTGGCGGCCGCGCCGGCGCTGGTCGAGCCTGTCGTCAAAGCCGAGGAAAAGACGCCGGTTTCCAACGTTCCGGTCACCAAGGCGGCGATCACGATGCCGGCCGTGGTGCAGCGTTCCGCTTCACCCTTTCCGCCGATCGGCGGCAGCGAGCGCCAGCAGGCTGACGCCGCCTACGAGTTTCCGGCCAAGGAGCTGCTGCAGGAGCCGCCGCAGGGCCAGGGCTTCTTCATGACCCAGGAGCAGCTTGAGCAGAATGCCGGGCTTCTCGAAAGCGTTCTCGAGGATTTCGGCGTCAAGGGCGAGATCATCCATGTCCGTCCGGGCCCCGTCGTGACCCTCTACGAATTCGAGCCGGCGCCCGGCGTCAAATCCTCGCGCGTCATCGGCCTTGCCGACGATATCGCTCGGTCGATGTCGGCGCTTTCGGCCCGCGTCGCAGTGGTGCCCGGCCGCAACGTCATCGGCATCGAACTGCCGAACGCGACGCGCGAGACGGTTTATTTCCGCGAGCTGATCGAATCCAATGATTTCCAAAGGACCGGCTGCAAGCTGGCGCTCTGCCTCGGCAAGACGATCGGCGGCGAGCCGGTGATCGCCGAACTCGCGAAGATGCCGCATCTGCTCGTCGCCGGCACCACCGGCTCGGGCAAATCGGTGGCGATCAACACGATGATCCTGTCGCTGCTCTACCGGCTGAAGCCGGAAGAGTGCCGACTGATCATGGTCGACCCGAAGATGCTCGAACTCTCCGTCTATGACGGCATCCCTCATCTTTTGACGCCGGTCGTCACCGATCCGAAGAAGGCGGTGATGGCGCTCAAATGGGCGGTGCGCGAGATGGAAGACCGCTATCGCAAGATGTCGCGGCTCGGCGTCCGCAACATCGACGGCTACAACCAGCGCGCCGCCGCCGCCCGAGAGAAGGGCGAGCCGATCCTGGCAACCGTGCAGACCGGCTTCGAGAAGGGCACCGGCGAGCCGCTCTTCGAGCAGCAGGAGATGGATCTGGCGCCGATGCCCTATATCGTCGTCATCGTCGACGAGATGGCCGACCTGATGATGGTCGCCGGCAAGGAGATCGAAGGGGCGATCCAGCGCCTCGCCCAGATGGCGCGCGCCGCCGGCATCCACCTGATCATGGCGACGCAGCGCCCGTCGGTCGACGTCATCACCGGCACGATCAAGGCGAACTTCCCGACCCGCATCTCCTTCCAGGTGACCTCGAAGATCGACAGCCGCACCATCCTCGGCGAGCAGGGTGCCGAGCAGCTGCTGGGCCAGGGCGACATGCTGCACATGGCCGGCGGCGGCCGCATCGCCCGCGTTCATGGCCCCTTCGTCTCCGACCTCGAGGTCGAGCATGTGGTGGCGCATCTGAAAACGCAGGGGCGCCCGGAATATCTGGAGACCGTGACGGCGGACGAGGAGGAAGAGGAGCCGGAAGAAGATCAGGGCGCCGTTTTCGACAAGAGCGCGATTGCTGCGGAAGACGGCAACGAGCTCTACGAGCAGGCGGTGAAAGTGGTGCTGCGCGACAAGAAATGCTCGACCTCCTATATCCAGCGCCGGCTCGGCATCGGCTACAACCGCGCTGCTTCCCTCGTCGAACGAATGGAGAAGGAAGGCCTCGTCGGCCCGGCCAATCATGTCGGCAAGCGCGAGATCATCCATGCCAACCGCGACCACGCGGCCAAGGCGGACGACGCCGAGATGGAGTGAGCGAAGGGCGAGCAGGGAACAGATGCGCGACGTCGGCAGCCACCAACCCCCTCTGGCCCGGCGGCCCTCTCCCCCACAAGTCCCCACAAGTGGGCCAC
>NZ_NWTB01000001.1:0-26934 GCF_002531875.1 Sinorhizobium sp. FG01 | reverse complement strand
CAAGAGAGAGAGAGAGAGAGAGAGAGAGAGAGAGAGAGAGAGAGAGAGAGAGAGAGAGAGACTTTGCACTTGCAGCACCGGTCGCTTGCACCTTGAAGCTGGTGTGACGGTGAAGACGCCAAAGAAGGTGCAGCCCGGCTAGCACCTCTCCCCTGTGGCCCCTGTGGCACCTCCTGGGGAGGTTCTGCGGTCGCGCGCCGAAACAAGGACTACGGCTTCTGGTTCTTCACGAATGTCGCATGCCATTTCGCCAGCATCGACACTGCCTCCTTGAGGAAAGCCGGGTGGGTGCCTGGAAGAAACTCGATCTTCGGCGCTTTCCCGTCGAGCCTCAGCCGCGCGAAGACCCGACCCGCCTCGTCCTTCAGTTCCTCCGGCTTTTCCGGTTCCGGCTTGTCGCTCTGAGACAGGCGGTTGAAGAGGAATTGGAAGCGCTGGTCCGTATCGGCGCTACGGAAGCGCGGCGCGCCTATCTCCTCTTCTGCCAGCTCCCTCGCCTCGTTGTTTTCCAGCAAGGTGCCGATCGCCATCCAGCGCTCGCGACCGGCCTTCGGCGCCGGGCCGATGGCACGGGCGAGTGCGTGGGGCACGCTGTCGGCGACTTGCAGCAGGCGCGACAATTCGCTTTTCTGCACGGCAAGCGCGTCGCCGATCACCTTGCGGTCGAAGCCGCGGGCGGCAAGTGCGGCGGCAAAAAGCGCCCGCTCGATGAAGGAGAGGTTGCGTCGCTCGGCATTCTCCTTGCCTTGGGCCAGCACCAGCTCGTCATCCGTCAGCGGCCGGACGATCGCCTTCACCTGCAGTTCGAGCCGGCGCACGGCCTTCAGGCGGCGGTGGCCGTAGGCGGTCTGGTAGTAGCCCTGCTTTTCCGGATGCGGGCGCACGAGGATCGGCGATTGCTGGCCGTTCTCGCGAATGCTTTCGACGAGCGCGAGGAAATCCGGGTCGTCGACCTCGCCGTCAGTCATCCGGTCCTCGATGAAGGAGGCCTCGACAAGCGCCGGATCGAGCGCGACGACGCGCTCGCCCTGGGTCAGGGCCTCGCGGAGCACCCGCGCCTCTTCCGCCTCGCGGGTGATGCTGCCGAGCGAAAGGCCCATGGCCTTGACGGCGCCGGACGCGGCGCGCGGGGCGGCGGGCTGGGTGTTGACAGGTGTCAACTCACTCGGCCCGGCCGGCGGCTGGTCGGTCGGGGGCTGCGGAGCGGCAGCGGGCGCACCGCCCATGAACAGCGCCCGCAATTCGTTCTTCCGGTTGTTGCCAGCCATGACTTAGCGCCCCCAGGCCGCGTGAATGAGAGCCTCGATCTCGCCGTTGACGGCGTTCAGCGACTCGATCGCCCGGTCATAGGTGGCGCGGGTGAAGTTCTCGCGGCCGACCTCGTAGAGCGTCTGCTTGGTCAATCCCGCATCCGAGATCGCCGTCGACTTCACCATCGCCGAGGTCAGCACCCGGTCACCGAAGAGCGAGCGCATAAAGCCGACGATCTGTGCCTGCGGCCCGTCATTTGGCTCGAAGCGGGTGACGAGATAGCGCAGGAAGTCGAAATTGAGCTCGCCGCCCGCCTCGCGCACGACGCTCAAGAGATCGGAGGTCATGTAGAGGAACTGGTTCATCGAGGCGACGTCGAGCATCTGCGGATGCACGGTGACGATGACCGAGGTCGAGGCGCAGAGCGCCGAGAGCGTCAGATAGCCGAGCTGCGGCGGGCAGTCGATGACGACGACGTCGTAGTCATCGGCGACGCTGGCGAGTGCCGCCTGCACGCGAGCGAAGAACAGCGGCCCGGCATCGGCGCCGTTCTGCCGCGCACTCAACGCCTGCGGCGTCGTGTGCTCGAATTCCTGTAGTTCGAGATTGCCCGGCACCAGGTCGAGGCCGTCGAAATAGGTCTTGCGGATGATCTCTTTCAGCGGCCGCGCCTCGGCGTCATAGCGGATCGAGCCATAGAGGGTGTCGTTGCCGGTGAGATCGAGCTCCGGCTGATAGCCGAACAGCGCCGAAAGCGAGGCCTGCGGGTCGAGATCCACCGCCAGCACCCGATGGCCGGTCAAGGCCAGATATTGCGCCAGATGGACGGACGAGGTCGTCTTGCCGGAGCCGCCCTTGAAATTGGTGACGGAGATGACCTGCAGATGCTCGCCGCGCGTTTCGTCGCGCCAGTTCACATAGGCACGCGCCTTGGCGACACTGCCCTTGGCGAGCGCCTGTTCGGCGAGGTGGCGGCGCAGCGCATTGATGTCGGCAAGCGAATAGGAGCGCCGTCCGCCGATTCCGGTATCGGGCTGCGGCCCCTCGCCGGCAAGCGACAATTGCCGGAGATAGCCGTCGGAGACGCCGATCAGCTTGGCGGCCTCGCCGGAGGTGAAGCTCCGGAGCGTCTTCATCGCTGTCGGCGCGAACAGCCGGTCGCGCATCGCCTTCAGCTGCTCGGAAAGCGCCCGCGCATCAGCCGCGATCGCCTCGTCCGCCGGCCTGCGAGATCCGGTGCCGGCGGCCGCCGCCTTGCCCACTGCGCTTGCGGCGTCCACGGCCGATCCTGTCATGTCCATCGTGACAACCCCTCGTGCTTATTCACCATCCCGCGGCGGACGAAAAAATGGCAACGGCCATCCGTTCGCCGGCCGCACAGATGCGCCCGCCGCATTCCCTAACAGAGCAATCGCTGAACTACGCTGACATATGGAATATGCGATCTATTCCGTTACAGGAATGATTCATCTGCTGATTCGCGTCAAGCCACTTCTCCCGCCCTCAGCGGCTCGGAGGCGCGCGGCCGTAAAGCAACAGCATGACGATGATGACGATGCCGTAGACGATCTGGCGGCCCGCTTCCGGCATCTGCATGACCGAGAGGATGGATTGCAGCAGCGTGATCAGGATGACGCCGGCGACCGTGCCGAAATAGGAGCCGCGGCCGCCGAGAATCGAGGTGCCGCCGAGCACGACCGCGGCGATCGACGGCAGCAGATAGGCGTCGCCCATCGCCTGCGCCGCCTTCGAGGCATAGCCTGCAAGCAGCACGCCGCCGAAGGCGCTCAAGCCACCGGAGACGACGAAGGCGATCATCACGACGCGACGCGTGCCGACGCCGGAGAGGAAGGCGGCGCGCTCGCTGTTGCCGATGCCGTAGACGGCGCGGCCAAAGGCCGTGCGGGTGAGCAGGAACACCATCGCCGCACTGACGGCGATCCAGACGAGGATGGCGTTCGGAACGCCCGGCACGAGGGCGCCTGTGGCAAGCCAGCGGATGGCATGCGGGGCCGAATCCTGCGGCGAGAAGCCGCCGGTATAGACGACCATCAGCCCCTGAGCCACGACATTCGAGGCGAGCGTCACGATCATCGAAGGAATACGCAGAAAGGCGACGCCGATGCCGTTCAGGAGGCCGAAGGCCATGCCGGAGAGGACCCCCACCGGGATGGCGATAAAGGCGCCTGCAGATCCGAATCCGGCCGCGGCGCAGGCCATCATCGCGCCCATCGTCATCACCCAGGGCACCGAAAGGTCAATATGGCCGAGCAGGATGACGACCATCATTCCGGCGGCCACCACGCCGAGGAAAGACGCGACCTTGAGCTGCTGCAGCAGGTAATCGGGCGAGAGGAAATTGCTTGAATAGAGGCTGCCGAGAAGAAGAAGCAGCAGAATGCAGCCGAAAGCGGTGACGACGGCCGGATCTGCGCGGCGGAGGAAGCCCGGCAGGCGTGCCCTGACGGACAAGCGGCTTTCGGACGTCTCGCTCATTGGAACCAGTCCAGACGGTTTCGCACGCGCAGCAGCGCCAGCGACCCGAGGCTGACGGCGATCATCAGCACGATGCCCTGGAGGAGCGGCTGCCAGAGCGGCTCGACATCGAAGGCAAACAGCATGTCGCCGGTGGTGCGCGCGGCAAAGGCGCCGAAGATCGCCCCGACGGCGCTGCCGCGGCCGCCATAGAGCGACACGCCGCCGAGCACGACGGCGGCAATCGACCAGAGCGTATAGGCGCTGCCGCTCGCATAGGCCGCCTCGCCGGTATAGGTGAAGAAGGTGAGAAACAATCCGCCCATTCCGGCGAGCAGCCCTCCCAGCAGGTAGGCCGCGAACTTGCCGCGCCGGATCGGCACACCAGACATGAAGGCGGCCGGCTCGGAAGAACCCGCCGCATAGGCGGCCCGCCCGGCGACCGATCGTCGAAACGGCAGCCAGACGAGCAGGACGACGGCGGCAAGCGCCACGAGGCTCGACGGCACGACGCCGAAGAGGCGGCCGGTCAGCGCGTCGGCGAGATCCTCGTTGACGGAGCCGCCGGGAAAGGGCCGGAGTAACAACGCCAGGCCGAAATAGACGGCACCTGTCGCGATGGTCGCGACGATCGGCTGCAGGCGGCCGTAGATCACCAGCAGGCCGTTGATCGCGCCGCAGAGCGTTCCGGTCGCCAGCACGGCGACCACGCCAAGGCTCGTCGGCACGGCGCCGCCGACGACGATCCAGGAGGCCAGACAATTGGTGAGCACCAGGATCATGCCGACCGAAAGGTCGATCCCGGCGGTGATCACCACCAGCGCCTGGGCCATGGCGACGAAGGCGAGCAGCACGCCCTTGTTGGCGGCCGTGTGCACGACATTGGCGGTGAAGCCGGCCGGATGGTTGGCGACATAGACGACGAACATCACCAGGAAGATCGCCAGCCCCGTCAGCGTGCCGCGCTGTTCGTTCAGCCAGTAGCGCCATTCGCTCATGCGGCCGTTCCCTCCTGCCCTGTCTCGACGTTGAGGGCGCTGGCGATCAATGCCCGCTCGCTGATCGCGCCGCCCTGAAGTTCGCGGACGATGCGACCGTCAAAGAGGACCAGGACCCGGTCGCAGCAGCCGATCAACTCGTCATAGTCGGTCGAATAGAAGACAATCGCCGCACCGGCCTCCGCCAGCCGCCGCAGCAATTGGTAAAGCTCCTGCTTGGTGCCGACATCGATGCCGCGCGTCGGATCGTTGAGCAATATGATCCGCGGTTTGCGCATCAGCCATTTGGCGATGACCACCTTTTGCTGGTTACCGCCCGAAAGCGTGCCGACGGGCACGTCGAGGCCGGCGGTCTTGATTTCCAGCAGCCGCACCATGTCGTCGATCGACTGCTCCTCCTTCGTCCGGTCGATGACTCCGCTGCGCGAGACCCGGTCGAGGGCGGCGAAGGAGAGATTTTCCCGGACCGTCATCGGCAGCATCAAGCCTTCGGTCTTGCGGTCCTCCGGGATGAGCGCCATGGAGAGCGGCGCTTTTCGCGCCGCTGCCGGCCCGCTAATCGAAACCGGCGATCCGTCGACGAGCACCGAGCCGGTCGTGCCGCGCAATACGCCGAAGAGCGCCAGGAGAAGCAGCCGCTGACCCTGGCCCTCGAGACCGCCGAGGCCCACGACCTCTCCCTCGCCCACCGAAAAGGAGATTTCGCGCAGCCGATCGCTCCAGCCGAGATCGCGGCATTCGAGCACGGGCGCTCTCGCCGGCCTCGCTACCGCGTGGCGCGGCGGAAAGACGTTGCTGTATTCGCGGCCGATCATCATCTCGACGATCTCGCTATTGCTGCGGCTGCCGGCGGCAAAGCTCGCGACATTGCGACCATTGCGAAAAACCGTGCAGGTATCGGCGAGTTCGGCGATCTCATGCATGCGATGCGAGATGTAGAGCAGCGCCAGACCATCTTCCCGCAGCCGTTTCAGCACCGCAAAGACCTTGGCGACGTCGCCGGCAGTCAGCGCCGAGGTCGCCTCGTCGAGGATCAGCGCGCGCGGCTTCGAGGCGAGCGCCTTGGCGATCTCGACCATCTGCCGGCGCGACAGAGGCAAATCCCTCACGGCGGCGCGCGGGTGGATATCCTCGGCTCCGGCTCGGGCGAGCGCTTCCTCGGCGAGCGTCCGCTGGGCGCGCCGGTCGATCATGCCGAAACGGCGGGGCGGATTGGCAAGGGCGATATTGTCGGCGACGCTCAGGTCCGGGATCAGCGACAGTTCCTGGAAGACGCAGGCAATGCCTGCCGCCGCGGCCTCGGCCGGTGATCGAAAGGCAACCTCGCGGCCGTCGAGCAGGAGACGTCCTTCGTCCGGCGCGACCACGCCGGCCATGATCTTGATCAGCGTCGACTTGCCGGCGCCGTTCTCGCCGAGGATCGCATGAATTCGGCCCGGCACCACTTCGAGCCGGGCCTTCTCCAATGCGCGGACACCGCCATAGCGCTTCGATACACCTTCCATCTGGAAGAGCGGCGGCGGTGTCTCGGCTGCGGTCATGAGGCGCCTCGGATCAGGGTTCGTCACGGGCATGCCGCGCACGCGAGGCGCGCGACATTTTCAGTGCTTGAGGAAGAACCTACTGGTTCTCCTTGGTCTGACCCATGATCTCCTGGGCCGTGAAGTTGATGCCGCAGGTGGGGAAAGCATTGCCGACGAAGAAGTTATCCGACTGGTCGGGATAGAAGTCCTGACCTTCCTTGAAGTTCGGATCCTCGACGATCGCCAGCGGCAGCTTGATCGATTGCGGCACCACTTGGCCCTCGAGCGCTGCGATCGCCGTCTTGATGGCGACCGCGACCTGCGCCGGACCGGTGCCCGCCGACGAGCATTTCAGGCCCTCGCCGGCATGCTTGGCGCAGAACTTGCGGAAGCCGTTCTCCGTCTCGCCGCCGAAGGGCACGAAGGGATGCCCGGCATCGATCATCGCCTGCACGACGCCGGTATCGCCGCCCTGCGCGGTGATCCCGTCGAATTTCTTGTGCACGGCGATCGCATCCGCCGTCGCCTTCTGGGCGGTCGGGTCGTCCCACTTGCCGATCACCTCGACGACGTCCCATTTCTTGCCGGTCGCCGCGAAGGTTTCATGAATGCCGTTGTGGCGGTCGGTGTCAACGGACGTGCCGGCGACGCCACGCACCTCGAGGATCTTGCCGCCCTCCGGAAGATGCTTGGCGAGCCAATTGGCCCAGAGCACGCCAAGACCCTTCTGGTCGACATTGACGTTGATCGCATCCTCGGTATCGAGAATGTTGTCGAAGGCGACGAGGACGATGCCGGCTTCCTTGGCGCGCTTGATGACCGGGCCGAAGGCAGTCGGGTTCTGGGCGTTGACGATGATCGCGTCATAGCCGGAATCGATAAAGTTGTTGATCGCCGAGATCTGCGCCGGCACGTCCTCGCCGGTCGAGACGACCTTGAACTCCTTGAGCTTCGCCGCGACATCCGGCTGCGCGGCATAGGCCTTGGCCGTCTGGATCATCTGGATGCGCCAGGTGTTGGCAATGAAGCCGTTGGCGAGCGCGATACGATAGGGACCGTCCTTCTTAGGGAACTTGAAGAATTTGGTTTCGGCCGTCCACGGCACGAAGCAATCCGGTTCGGCCGCGGGACCGCTGACGATTTCAGGTTCTGCGGCGGCGGTGGTCGATAGAAGTGCGAATGCAGCGGCCGTGAGAATGCCGCTGACAAATGATGTGGTCATCGAATTCCCTCCCATTAACAGGCGGGACTGGGCATCGAGCGAGCGGGCGCCGCCATCGATGTTCGCCGCAGACATGTCTGCGGCCTGGAGCAGTGACCGTTGAACGCAGTCGAAATTGCTCCAGAACACAACGAAGCTCACTTCCGGTTTCGGTCACCCGATCCCAAGTGCTTCAGAGGCCGATCCGGCACGACTTGTCGATACGCGAGTCCAGTGACGCCAGACAGGCTCCTCCCGAGGCGTCCGAACGAAATGGTAGCGTTACCAATATCCTGTGTAAAGCGGCGGCTTCGACAAGGCCGGAGGGGCTGCCTGCGAAACAGCGCTGCCGTCGGCAACGCCGCTTCGAAGGTGTCGGTTCAACCCTGTTGGCTGGGGCGCAGGGGCTGGTTGAAACGGTCGGCGAAGGCCTCGATCGAGCCGCGGCCGAAGCGTCTGACGCGTCGCTTGACGAGGACGGACATGACGCGGGCGGCGGTCGAGATGGTCATCTCGTCGAGCGGGCCCGAACCGCTCCAGGGCTTCGTCAGCCGGTCGGTGACGATGCCCAGCATGTTGGCGGGCATGATGTCGGTGCAGGGTTTCATCCAATCGAATACGGCGCTGATCGGCACCACCTTGCCTTCAAAGGCAACGATCGGTTCGGGCATGTCTTCGTCCCAATCGTCATAGGCTTCGAGCGCATCCCTGAAGAGGGTCTGCAGCGTGATTGGGGCATGCCCTTCGTAAAGGGCGGGCAGGAAATTCGTCATTAGGGTCTCCTCCGAGTGGTTAGGCCGGAAACGCGAAATGGCCAATTCTGTCAGCGGTAACGGTTTGTGATGCTCCTTCATAAAGCGTGCGGCGGCAGTATGGTTCAAAGCACAGGAGCGCGCAAACACAATCGATTAAAATGGTGGGATTTCTGACGCAATCCCAACACTCGATATCGTCAACGCAGACTCAAGTTGCTGATTTGCCGGGGGGAATTTGCGCCTGTGGAAAACAGCTAAACCGTCAGATGCCGACGCGCTTCCGGCGTGTCCAGCGTCTCCGCCGGCCCCTCATGAACGAATGCGCCGCGATCCATGATATAGACCTGGTCCGCAAGCTCGCGGCAGAAATCGAGATACTGCTCGACGAGCAGGATGGCCATGCCGGTCGAATCCCTCAGATAACGGATCGCCCGGCCGATGTCCTTGATGATCGACGGCTGGATGCCCTCGGTCGGCTCGTCGAGCACGAGGATCTTGGGTCGGGTGACAAGCGCCCGGGCGATGGCGAGCTGTTGCTGCTGGCCGCCGGAAAGATCGCCGCCGCGCCGGCCGAGCATGGTCTGCAGAACCGGAAAGAGGCTGAAGATGTCTTCCGGGATCGAGCGCTCGGCCCGCTTCAGCGGCGCATAGCCTGTCTCGAGATTCTCCTTAACCGTCAGCAGCGGAAAGATCTCGCGGCCCTGCGGCACGTAGCCGATCCCCTGCTTCGCCCGCCGGAACGGCGCCAGTCCATCGAGCGCCGTGCCGTTGAAGGCGATTGCCCCGGAACTCACGGGATGCTGGCCGGTAATTGCCCGCAAGAGGCTGGACTTGCCGACGCCATTGCGGCCGAGCACGCAGGTGATCTTGCCCATCTCGGCCTTGAACGAGACATTGCGAAGCGCCTGGGCAGCGCCGTAGTGCAGATTGACGTTGTCGACGCTCAACATGGTTTGCCCCTCACGCGCTACCGGCCGAGATAGTTCTCGATCACCTTCGGATCGTTGCTGACGAAATCGATCGAGCCTTCCGCCAGCACCGAACCTTCGGCGAGACAGGTGACCTTGACGCCGAGCTCGCGGATGAAACCCATGTCGTGCTCGACGACGACGACCGAGCGGGTCTTGGCAATCTCCTTAAGGAGGATCGCCGTTTCCGCGGTCTCCGCATCCGTCATGCCGGCGACCGGCTCGTCGACGAGCAGCAATTCCGGCTCCTGGGCGAGCAGCATGCCGATTTCCAACCATTGCTTCTGCCCGTGCGACAAGTTGGCGGCGAGATCGTCGCGGCGCGCCGTCAGCCGCACCGTCTCAAGAATCTCCTCGATGCGCGCCTTGTCCTCGCGCGTCAGCCGGTAGAACAGCGTCGCGAAGACGCCGCGGCTGCGGTTGAGCGCCAGTTCGAGATTATCCCAGACCGTGTGGCTCTCGAAGACCGTCGGCTTCTGGAACTTCCGGCCGATGCCGAGCTGGGCGATCTCCGCCTCATCCCTTCTGGTGAGATCGATGTCGCCCTTGAAGAACACCTCGCCCTCGTTGGGCCGCGTCTTGCCGGTAATGATGTCCATCATCGTCGTCTTGCCGGCGCCGTTCGGCCCGATGATGGCACGCAGTTCCCCCGGCTCGATGATGAAGGAGAGCGAATTCAGCGCCTTGAAGCCGTCGAAGGAGACGGAGACGCCGTCGAGATAGAGCAGGCTTTTCGGTTTCTTCTCGGTCATGGCGATCACTCCGCGGCCATCGGTTCGGCGTCGGGCAAGCCGGTCCCGTTCTCGGATCGGCTGGCGGCACGATAGGCGCGGCGCCGGGCTAGATAGTGCTGGGCCGTGCCGACGACGCCCTTCGGCAGGAACAGCGTGACGAGGACGAAGAGCCCGCCGAGCGCAAAGAGCCAGAATTCCGGGAAGGCGGCGGTGAAGATACTCTTGCCGCCGTTGACGAGGATGGCGCCAATGATTGGCCCGATGAGCGTGCCGCGGCCGCCGACCGCCGTCCAGATGACCACCTCGATCGAGTTGCCCGGCTCGAACTCGCCCGGATTGATGATGCCAACCTGCGGCACGTAGAGGGCGCCGGCGACACCCGCCATCATCGCCGAGACGGTGAAGGCGAAAAGCTTCATGTGCTCGACCCGGTAGCCAAGGAAGCGGGTGCGGCTTTCGGCATCGCGCAGCGCCACCAGCACCTTGCCAAATTTCGAGCGCACGATACCCGAGGTCACGACCAGCGAGAGGGCGAGCGCCAGTGCCGAGGCCGCAAAGAGCGCGGCCCGCGTACCGTCCGCCTGGATGTTGAAGCCGAGTATGTCCTTGAAATCGGTCAGCCCGTTATTGCCGCCGAAGCCCATGTCGTTGCGGAAGAAGGCGAGCAGCAGCGCATAGGTCATCGCCTGAGTGATGATCGACAGATAGACGCCGTTGACGCGCGAGCGGAAGGCGAACCAACCGAAGACGAAGGCCAGCAGCCCCGGCACGAGGACGACCATCAGGGCCGCGAACCAGAACATGTCGAAGCCGTGCCAGAACCAGGGCAGTTCCTTCCAGTTGAGAAACACCATGAAATCCGGAAGCAGCGGGTTGCCGTAGGAGCCGCGCGCACCGATCTGGCGCATCAGATACATGCCGATCGCATAGCCGCCGAGCGCGAAGAAGGCGGCATGCCCGAGCGAAAGAATGCCACAGAAGCCCCAGACGAGATCGAGCGCCAGGGCGAGCAGCGCATAGGTCAGGTACTTGCCGAACAGCGAGACCAGATAGGTCGGCACGTGCAATGGATGGTCCGGCGCAGTCAGGAGGTTGAGCGCCGGCACGAGCGCCGCGAGCGCGAGCAGGAGTGCCACGGCGACGACGATCGTTCGATCCAGCGATTTGATGAGAAACGAGGTGATCATGCTTCCACCGCCCGGCCCTTGAGTGCGAACAGCCCGCGCGGCCGCTTCTGAATGAAGAGAATGATCAGCACGAGCACGAGGATCTTGCCGAGCACGGCGCCGGCATAGGGCTCCAGGAACTTGTTGAGGATGCCGAGCGAGAAGGCCCCGACGAGCGTGCCCCAGAGATTGCCGACCCCACCGAAGACCACGACCATGAAGCTGTCGATGATGTAGCCCTGGCCGAGATTCGGCGAGACGTTGTCGATCTGCGAGAGTGCCACGCCCGCCATGCCGGCAATGCCAGAGCCGAGCGCGAAGGTCAGCGCATCCACCCAGGGCGTGCGGATGCCCATGGAGGAGGCCATGCGGCGGTTCTGCGTCACCGCCCGCATCTGCAGGCCCATCGGCGTCTTCTTCAGGAGGAAGAGCAGCGCGGCAAAGACGGCGAGTGCGAAGAGAATGATCCAGAGGCGGTTCCAGGTGATCGTCAACCCGCCGAGCTCGAAGGCGCCGGACATCCAGGAGGGGTTGCCGACCTCGCGATTGGTCGGGCCGAAGATCGTGCGGACCGACTGCTGTAGGATCAGCGATATGCCCCAGGTGGCAAGCAGCGTCTCGAGCGGCCGGCCGTAGAGAAAGCGGATGACGCCGCGTTCCATCGCCAGGCCGACGGCGCCGGTGACCAGGAAGGCGAGCGGCAGGGCGATCGCCAGCGACCAGTCGAAGAGACCCGGATAGGAATTGCGCAGGACCTCCTGCACCAGGAAGGTCGTGTAGGCGCCGAGCATCACCATCTCGCCATGCGCCATGTTGATGATGCCCATGACGCCGAAGGTGATCGCCAGGCCGATCGCCGCGAGCAGCAGCACAGAGCCGAGCGACAGGCCGTACCAGACGTTCTGGCCGGCCGCCCAGAGCGCCTGTGTCTGCTCGATGCTGGCGAGCGCCGCTTCGATTTCAGGCTTCAGCGTCTCGTCGGCCGCGCCGAGCGCCGATGAGAGAATGGGAAGCGCCTCACGGCCGCCCTTTTCCCTGAGCAGCCGCACCGCCTCCTTCTTCTCCGCGACGGGTCGGTCGGACATCAACAGCGTCGTGGCGCGCGCCTGTTCGAGCAGTGCGCGAACCTCCGCATCCTTCTCGGCGGCGAGCGCGCTCTCGACGGCACCGAGCGCATCGGCGTTCGGAGACTGCAGCACGGATTGCGCGGCCTTGAGGCGTGCGGTCCGGTCGGGACTCAAGAGTGTCAGGCTGCCGAGCGCGGTTCGCACGGCGCGGCGCACGCCGTTGTTGACCTTGACCTTGGAAAGCGCCGCCTTTGGCGCCTCGCCGGCGCTTTCGCCGGTGACCGGGTCGGTCAGCGTCAGCGTCGAACCGCTCTCCTTCGTCAGGAACACCTGGCCGTCGGCCTTGCGGGCGTAGAGATTGCCTTCGCCGAGCGCCTCGAGGATGGGCACGACATTGGGATCCCCGGTCTTTGCGAGGGCTGCGATGTGCTCGTCCATGTCGGAGAGTTTCGCCTCGCCGAGCGCGTTCACCATATCGCGCAGTCCCTCCTCCGCCCGAAGCCCCAGCGTCGGGAGCGCGTTGAAGAGAACCAGGGTAAAAAGCACGGTTTGAAGGATGCGGTACATTCGCCCCTCGCTTGGCATCTGCAGCAAATCCTCCGCCCGAACGGGTGTTCGGACGGAGGGAGTTTCGAGCTATCGCGTCACGAAATCACGAACCCTTGCCGCCGCACTTGCCCGTGGCGACGTTGAAGTTGCCGCAGGACATCGGCGCCCGCCAATCGGAGATCAGATCCTTGGAATCCGGCAGGTAATCCGACCACTCGTCGCCGACCACCAGGCCGGGCGTTTCCCAGACTGTCTCGAATTGGCCGTCCGACTGGATCTCGCCGATCAGCACCGGCTTGGTGATGTGGTGGTTCGGCATCATCGTCGAATAGCCGCCCGAGAGGTTCGGCACCGAGACGCCAATCATCGCGTCGAGCACCGCGTCGGTGTCGGTGGTGCCGGCTTTTTCGACGGCCTTCAGCCACATGTTGAAGCCGATATAGTGGGCCTCCATCGGGTCGTTGGTGACCCGCTTGTCATTCTTGGTATAGGCCTTCCAGGTCTTGATGAATTCGGCATTGGCCGGATTGTCGACCGACTGGAAATAGTTCCAGGCAGCGAGATGGCCGACAAGCGGGCCTGTGTCGAGGCCGGCAAGCTCTTCCTCGCCGACGGAGAAGGCGACGACCGGGATGTCCTCGGCCTTGACGCCCTGGTTGGCGAGTTCCTTGTAGAAGGGCACGTTGGCGTCGCCGTTGATCGTCGAGACGACGGCGGTCTTCTTGCCGGCCGCGCCGAACTTCTTGATGTCGGAGACGATCGTCTGCCAGTCGGAGTGACCGAAAGGCGTGTAGTTGATCATGATGTCCTCGGGCTTGACGCCCTTGGAAATGAGGTAGGCCTCGAGGATCTTGTTCGTCGTGCGCGGATAGACGTAGTCCGTGCCGGCAAGCACCCAGCGCTCGACCTCCTCGTTCTCCATCAGATAGTCGACTGCGGGGATCGCCTGCTGGTTCGGGGCCGCACCGGTGTAGAAGACGTTGCGCTGGCTTTCCTCGCCCTCGTACTGAACCGGGTAGAAGAGGATCGAGTTCAGCTCTTCAAAGACCGGCAGCACGGATTTGCGCGACACGGAGGTCCAGCAGCCGAAGACGGCCGAGACCTTGTCGACCGAGATCAGTTCACGCGCCTTTTCGGCAAAGAGCGGCCAGTCGGAGGCCGGGTCGACGACGACCGCTTCGAGCTTCTTGCCGAGCAGGCCGCCCTTCTTGTTCTGCTCGTCGATCAGCATCAGCATGGCATCCTTCAGCGTCGTCTCGGAGATCGCCATGGTGCCGGAAAGCGAATGAAGAATGCCGACCTTGATCGTGTCGTCGGCGGCAAAGGCGCCGTTGAACGCGGTCGTCGAAAGAACGGCAGCGAGAAATGCGCCGGTGACGCGTGCCCTGTAAGTCATCTGGTTGAACCCCTCTAGCTCTGGTCGCCGCAACGGAGTGTTGGTTCTCCTTGGCCGTTGCTTGAGGGATATTCCGCCAGGCCCACTGCACTGCACATACGACATTCTACGTAGGCGAATGGGGGAAGAAGGAAGTTCGATCGGATCTCACGCCTTCGCCGAATCCGGATCGAGCCACCGGTCGATCGACAGCTTGCCCGGCCCGGCCTTGAGGATGGCCAATGCCATCGCCGCCCAGGTCAGATGAATGGGCCATCCGTCCGGTACGGTCAGTTGAATGACGATCGTCATCGCCAGCAGCGCCAGCGCGGCAAGACGCGTCGCCAGTCCCAGGACAAGAAGGACGGGAAACAGGACTTCCGCCGATGCGGCAGCGAAAGCCGTCACCGCCGGTGCCGGAAAGGCATAGGGGCCGCCCGGCAGGTGCAATCGGAACTCCGACGTAAAGAGCAGCAGCGCGACATCGTTCAATTGCAGGAAGCCGTCCCACTTGCCGATACCCGAGCGCCAGAAGGGGACGGCGAGTCCTAGGCGCAGCAGAAGCTGGGCAAGCCATGCCGGCGCCAAGGCGGCGATCAGGCCATCGACCCGGCCGAACCAGCCTACCCTCCCGGTGGCCGCGTGCCTCTTGAAGAAATTCCGCACCGACGTGACCATCTCATCCTCCCTGGCGAATGCCCGCAAAGGCACCGCCCTCCAGCATCGTCGCGATCGCCGCTGCCAAATCGAAGTCCGGGCAGCACATGGTCGCCGCCGCGGCGGCGCTCACAAGCGGCTCGCCGGCCATCAGCCTGCCCAGAAAAACATCGTCGCCCGGCGCGAGGCGGCGAACCTCGACCTCGAACAGCGGCCTTGTCACCAGCGCGCTTTCGGCGGCCGTCGTTTCGATGCGCCCGACAGCACCGCTTGCCCGATTGACCGAGAAGATCGTCACCGCCGGATAGGCGGAGCGAAGAATGTGGCTCGCCGGATGCTGCTCGAAGACGAGTTCGCCGAGCCGTTCCGGTGGGACCGCGGCGAGCTCATCCGGGCGGAGCACTGCCGCGTCGGCCGCATGATAGGCATGGAGCCAGGCGCGCTCGATGCGTGCGACGTCGGCGAGCCATGGCATGGATCTCGCATGTTCGTAGCGCTCGATGAAATCGGGGAAATCCCGGCCGTACTCGAAGAGGAGCGGCGACGTCGGCGGGGTTTCACGGACGTGGAAGCGGGCCATCGCTCGAAAGAATGTTTCGCCGGTGATGCGCTTCGTCGCCGGAAAGACCGCGGCAAGCGATTCGATAAGGCTGACGGTCACATTGTTGCGATAGACAGCGAAGCGCTTGCCGACGGCCTTGCCGTTCGGGCCGGCGACAAGCGCGGGCGTCGCGCGGCCGGGATCGAGCAGTCCGGGCACGAAACCCTCCGGGTAGTCGAGCCCGCCGGCCGAACTTTCCCTAAGCGCGCGCATGCATCTTTTCCCGTGGCAGTGCGACCGCGTGGCGATCGAGAATCACCTGGGCCGCCATCGCTTCGGCTTTGAGAACCGGCCAGTCGGGTATGGCGCTGTCCCATTCGACGAGCGTCGGGATCGGACCGCGCCGGCCAATGACGATTTCGAAAAGCTTCCAAACGGCATGGGACACCGGTCCGTCATGGCTGTCGATCAGCAGCCGGTCGCCTTCGTCGTCGCGCTGCTCCGCATGGCCGGCCAGATGGATCTCGCCGACATGCTCGAGCGGGTAGTCCGAGAGATATTCGAGAGCGGAAAAGGCGTGGTTGGTGGCCGAGACGAAGACGTTGTTGACGTCGAGCAGCAGGCCGCAACCGGTGCGTTTGACGAGTTCCCGGATGAATGTGGTCTCGCTCATCGTCGATTCCTTGAACAGCAGGTACGTCGACGGGTTCTCCAGGAGCAGCGGTCGTCGGATCGCCTCCTGCACCTCGTCGATATGTTCGGCGACGCGCTGCAAGGTGGCTTCGGTATAGGGCAGCGGCAGAAGGTCGTTGTAATAGGTCGTGCTGTGTGTCGACCAGGCCAGGTGCTCGGAGACGAGCGCCGGCTCGTAGCGTTCGACGAGGCTTGCGAAGCGGCCGAGGTGGTCCTTGTCGAGCGGCTGCGGCCCGCCGATCGACATGCAGACGCCATGGAGCGAGACCGGGTAATCCTCGCGTATCCGCGACAGCGCCGCGTGCGGCGGCCCGCCCAGCCCCATGTAGTTTTCCGCGTGGACCTCGAAGAAGCCGCCCTGCCGATCCAGAAGAATGGACGGCAGGTGCTGGTGCTTGAAGCTGGTCCCGGCCAGCCCGGCGATCGTATGCACCGGAAAGCAGAGAGCCTGCGGCGCACCGCGATCTGCTGGAATTGTCGATACAGGCATAGTCGCCTCCACCTTCCGGCCGCTTGGTCGGCTTACGAGGGAATGTCGCGGGTGAGCGGCTCGGGCGAACCCTTCCTGCCGCCCGGGAGTTCCATCGTCGTGCAGGTGCCGCCGTCGACGAATTTCCAGGCATTGCCCTGATAGTCGACCGTCGACGTGGCCTGGCAGGTCGTACCCGGACCGGCGGCGCAATCGTTCTGCCCCTTGAGCGCGACGCCGAAGCATTTCTCCTTGCCGGCATCCATCGCCGCCTTGACCTGTTCCTGTGAAAGCGGCGCGGCCATCGCAAGCGACGACACCGCGGCTGCCACGGCACCTGCCAATACGGCCACATTGATCGTGGATTTGGAAGTCATGACATCTCTCCATTTGAGGGTCCCGTGCGGCCTCCGTTTCCAGGGCCACACAGAGCCTCGTTCGCCGAAAACGGGGATATGTTACATTTGCCGCCTACACGCTTTCGTGAGTGCGATGGACGCCGGACTCACGAGGATTTTGGATTGACTGGATCCGCAATCAGAACAGTGATCGGCACAACGCCGACAGAATCGCGAGCGGACCTGTAACAATCGGCGAAAACCGGCGAATGGGGAGGAAGCGCAGGGTGGACGGCGCAAGCGACCGAGATCTCGCACGGCTCTTCCGCACTGCGCTTGAAGGCGACGAGCGGGCCTATGGCGACTTCCTGCACGAAGCGGCGCGTCTTGTCCGGGCCTGGGCACGGCGGCGAACGGGGTTCGCCGGCCTCGATCCGGAAGACATCGTTCAGGAGACGTTGCTGGCGATCCATGTGAAGCGCCACACCTGGAGAAGCGATGGTCCGGTGGCGCCATGGCTCTATGCGATCGCCAAGCACAAGCTTGTCGATGCGATGCGCAGGCAGGGCCGCCATCCGCGGATCGACATCAGCGAGGTGGAAGGCCGGCTCGCAGCCGAGGAGGCGGAAACAGCCAGGGATTGGGAGATCGGCCGCGCACTGGAGACGTTGACGCCGGGCCAGCGCTCGGTGGTGACCGCGATATCGGTCGAGGGGCGCACGATCGCCGAGGCGGCCAGAATCCTCGAGATGAATGAAACCGCAGTTCGCGTGGCATTACACCGTGGCCTTGCCGCGATAGCCAGGCGATTTGGAAGAGATTGACATGGAAACAGACGACCTCATCAGGGCCTTGGCGGCAGACACGCGACGAGGCCGCATATCGATGGCCGGTGCCTGGTCGGCGGCCGGCGCCGCCGCCGTCGCGCTGGCGGCCATCGTCTTCTTCGGCGTGCTCGGCGCGCGGTCGGACATCGCCGCCGCTGCTGAAACCTTCCGCTTCCTCTTCAAATTCGTGGTGACCGTGGCGCTCGCCGCCAGCGCCTTCGGTCTCCTTAAAATGCTGTCGCGGCCGGATGCAGAGCCGCACCGGACCCTGCTCGGCCTCGCCGTCGCACCGATGCTGCTGGCCGCCGGGATTGTAGCGGAACTTGCCGTCTCGCCGCTGGGCACTTGGTCCGCCAGGCTCGTCGGCACGAACAGTCTCGTCTGTCTCACCTTCATCCCGCTGATCGGGATAGGGCCGCTTGCGCTGCTGCTATTGGCGCTGCGCCATGGCGCTCCGTCTCACCCCATGCTCGCGGGCGCAATGGCCGGGCTTGCGGCCGGCGGCATCGCCGCGACCTTCTATGCCGCCCATTGCACGGATGATTCACCGCTCTTCGTGGCGACATGGTATACCATCGCGATTGCCATGCTCACGCTCGCCGGCGCGCTCGCGGCGCCCCGTATCGCCCGCTGGTAATGACCTCCCAAGCGAACATCGGGTTTAGCGGATACGCCTCTGCCCTCATCCCTCTGCTCGCCACAAGAATGAGGATCAAGGAGAGGAGAGCCACGCTGATCATATCAGGCCGCGCGCTTCCCGGCTCGTGCAATGCTTGGCTGCAGCAGCCATGTCATCAGCAAGAGCGCGGAAATCGCACCGATCAACTCGGCCACGATAAAGCCGGGAAGATCGGCGGGGCGAATGCCGGAGAACGTGTCGGTCAGCGATCGGGCGACTGCCACGGCTGGGTTGGCAAACGAGGTGGAAGCGGTGAACCAATAGGCGGCGGTGATATAAAGGCCGACCAGCCAGGGTACGGATTTCTGCTCGAAGCGGATGCCGGCGAGGATGGTCGCGACGAGGCCGAAAGTCGCCACCCATTCAGCGAGCCATTGCGCTTGCCCGGTGCGCATCTTCGTCGACCATTCGAGGATCGGATGATCGAACATCAGATGCGCAACGATTGTGCCGATGATGCCGCCGGTGACCTGGGCAAGGACGTAACCGGCGAGATCGCGTCGCGGCAGGGAGCGCGACAGTACAAAGATCAGCGATACGGCGGGGTTGAAATGCGCCCCGGAGATCGGCCCGAGGATGGTGATCAGCACCACCAGGATTGCGCCGGTTGCGAGCGTGTTTGCGAGCAAGGCGAGCGCCGTATCCGCTGTCAGCGACGCGGCCATGATGCCCGAGCCGACGACGGTTCCGACAAGCAGTGCCGTGCCTAGTCCTTCCGCGACGAGGCGGCGGGAGAGATCGTACGACGACATCAGCGCGCCTCGGGCCGGGACGTGGAGCCTTCGAGCCGGCCGATTTCGTGGAGCTTCGTCTCAAGCGCGAGCTTGTCGATCGAGGCGAACGGCAGGGCTGCGAAGACCGATATACGGTTCTTGAGGTATTTCGCTGCAAGCGCAAAGGCGCGGCCCTTCTCCACATCCGAACCCTCGACGGCGGCGGGATCCTGGATGCCCCAATGCGCGGTTGCCGGATGGCCGATCCAGACCGGACAAGCCTCGCCGGCAGCATCGTCGCAGACGGTGAAGATGAAGTCCATCTGCGGAGCGCTTGGCCCGCCAAAGGCGTCCCAGCTCTTCGACGAGAACCCGGTGGTGCGATAGCCGAGCGCCTCGAGCGTCTTCAGCGCCCAGGGGTTGACCTCACCCTTCGGCTGGCTTCCGGCCGAGAAGGCGCGGAAGCGCCCTTTCCCCTCCGCCTCGAGTATGGCTTCCGCCATGATCGAGCGCGCGGAATTGCCGGTGCAAAGAAAGAGGACGTTGTAGACCCGATCGTCGTTCATTGGCATTTCCCCTCTACGGTTGGCGCACAGCAGGCCGCGATCGCGGCGGCCGGTGCGCAGATTTCAGGATGGCCGCCACAGCAGTCTTCCATCAGGAAGCGAACGAGGCTGCCGAGCGCATCATAATTGGCCGAGTAGATGATCGACCGCGACGCGCGCTGCTGGGTGATCAACCCCGCCCGTTCCAGTTCCTTGAGGTGGAACGAAACATTGGAGGGCGAGACTTCAACCTTCTCGGCAATTGCGCCCGCCGGCATGCCGTTGGGACCTGCAATGACCAACATGCGGACGATCTGCAGGCGCGTTTCCTGGGAAAGCGCGCCGAACGAGGCGAGCGCTTGACGTTCATTCATATTTCAATAATCCTTGAATCATTGAAATAGGAATAACGCAGATGATTACGCTCGACAACTCGGAAATTCCGCGTGACGAAATCTCCCTCGGACTTCTGCTTGAAACACTTGCCGAAGCCAGCGACCTGCCGCTCGTCTTTCACTACGAAGGGCGGCCGATCAAAACCGGATACCACGTGACGGAGGTCAAGGCGGGACAGTTCGCGGCGCTCGACTGCGGCGCCAATCCGGAATCCTGGACCGAAATCTTTGTGCAGCTCTGGGATGTGGACGGAGCCGAATGCGCACATATGCCGGCCGGCAAATTCTCTGCAATCCTCCGCAAGGTGTCGGACCACGTGGAGCTTGATGGATCGGCAAAGCTCACCTTCGAGGTCAGCGACGGCGTGCGGCCGATGCAGCTCTATCGTGCGTCGCTCCCGCGCCTGCGCGACAACGCAATGCATGTGCAACTCGTTCCCAGGCCGGCGAGCTGCAAGCCGCGGGATCGATGGCTCGCCGAGGAGAAGCGCACGTCGGCTGCCTGTTGCGGCCCCGCCACATCGACGAGCGCCTGCTGCCCGTGATCGGCAGGTCACAAATACCCGGTCACCGCCGGTGCCCGGTCCCAGGCATCGTGCCGACCATCCTCGTAGACGATCGGCGCATTCGCCAGCTCCTCGTCGGTCGCATCGTCGAGGCAGGCGATGTTCACCGCATGAAACGGTCCGCCCAGCATCTCAAAATCGGCGCTGGCAAAGGGACGGACGCCGCAATGCTTGCAAAAGACATGGCGGATCGAGCGCTCGCCGAAGCGGTATTCGGCGAGTGCCTCCTCACCGGAAAGCAGGGAGAAATCCTTAGGCGTCACGAAAATTTTCCAGAAGCGCGCCTTGAGGCAAGAGGAGCAGTTGCAGCGGAAAGTCGTCGTCCACCAGACGCCCGGCCGCGACGGCTCCGATCGCTCGCCTTCCGGCGCAAGGTCGAGATTTGCGGAAAAGCGAACCGCCCGGCAATGGCAGCTGCCGTGGTAGGCCTTCTTCATTACACAGCCTCCTTCCAGGCAACGACATAGGCATCGAGACGATCCATGCATTCGCCCCAACCTTCCGCGTGCGAATCGCGGCTCTCGACTGTCGCGAAGGGCGCTTGTTGGAAAGTGAGCCTTGTGCCGCCCGCCACCTCCTCGAAGGTGACGGTGATCAGTGTATCGATCGCGTCCTCTTCTTCCCAGGTGAACGTAAAGACGAGGCGGCTCGGCGGCACGATTTCGCGATAGGTGCCCTGGGCCCAGTAGTCCTGCCCTTCGGCCGAGCGGATGCAGCTGCGCCAGGCGCCGCCCTCACGGAAATCGGCCGTCATGCTTGGCACCGTGAAGTCCTTCGGTCCCCACCAGCGCGCGAGGTGCTCTGGCGTGGTCCAGACTTTGAAGACGATGTCGCGAGGCGCGGCAAGGACGCGCGTGATGGTGAGGGCGATCTCCTCCTTGAGAGATGGAGCATTCATTGGCTTCTCCCTTCTCAGACAGGTTCGGTTCAATTCTGATCCGACTTGTCGTTGCGCTGCAGTTCATCAAGATAGCTGTCGAGCCGGTCGAAACTGGCCTCCCAGAACGGGCGATAGCGCCCGACCCAATCGGCAATCTCCTTCAGCGGCTCCGCCTGCAGCCGGCAAGGCCGCCACTGCGCGTTGCGGCCGCGCGCGATGAGGCCGGCGCGCTCCAGAACCTTCAGGTGCTTGGAGACGGCCGGCAGGCTCATGTCGAACGGGGCCGCCAGCTCGTTCACAGTCGCCTCGCCCGCGGCAAGACGCGCGATGATGGCCCGACGGGTCGGGTCGGCCAAGGCCGACAGGGTGCTGCTCAACGGATCATCCATGCCTGCATTTAACCTGTAAGCTAATTAACTAGTCGGTTTATTACAGATCAGCACGCGTCTGTCAAGCCAATTGCCCGCGCTACGAGCGACTGAGCGTTTCGAGCCTTGCTTTCCCGCTTCTGGCGTTGCATAAATTTCATGCGTCGCTTTATCTTGCCGGGAAAATAGGCAGAGGCCGGCGGAATACCCTAACGACGAGGCAACATGGCGGCACGCCAGCGCATCATTCCCGTTCGGCGAGAATACAATCGCTGGGTCGCCAACCAGACGCTGGAAGACTATGCGCTGCGCTTCACCGCCAAGAGCGCGCGGCGCTTTTCCTCAGAACGTATCTCGCAGACGGCGATCGGCGCGATCTCCTTCCTGGCGCTGGAAGCAATCGGCGGCGCCATCACCATGTCCTACGGCACCACCAATGCGATCATCGCGATCCTCGTGGCGAGCGTCATGATCCTCGTCGTCGGGCTGCCGATCAGCCGCTATGCGATCCGCCACGGCGTCGACATCGACCTTCTGACGCGAGGCGCCAGCTTCGGCTATATCGGCTCGACGATCACTTCTCTTATCTATGCGAGCTTCACCTTCATCCTCTTCGCGATCGAAGCGTCGATCATGTCGGGCGCTTTGGAGTTGGCGCTCGGCATACCGCTCTGGATCGGCTACATCGTCAGCTCCGTCATGGTCATTCCGCTGGTGACCTACGGCGTCCGGCTGATCAGCAAGTTCCAGCTCGTCACCCAGCCCTTCTGGATCGTCTTGAACATCCTGCCCTTCGCCTTCATCGCGCTTGCCGACTGGGAGAAGGTGGGCCTGTGGCTCGCCTATGCCGGCATTCACCACGCTTCCGGCCCGGCCGGCACTGTCGCCCCCTTCGGTCTCGTCGAATTCGGTGCGGCTTCTGCGGTGATCTTCGCGCTGATGGCGCAGATCGGCGAACAGGTCGACTTCCTGCGGTTCCTGCCGCCGGACGGCCAGAAGAAGCTGCATCACCGCATCGCCGTCTTCCTCGCCGGCTCCGGCTGGGTGATCGTCGGCGCGCCGAAGCTGCTTGCCGGCTCGTTCCTGGTCGTCCTGGCGCTGAGTGCCGGCGTGCCCTCGACTCGCGCCGCCGATCCGGCGCAGATGTATTACACCGCCTTCGGCTACATCGTCCCCTCTGAGACGGCCGCGCTCATACTGATGGTCGCCTTCGTCGTCGTCTCCCAGCTGAAGATCAATGTGATGAATGCCTATGCGGGGTCGCTTGCCTGGTCGAACTTCTTTTCGCGGCTGACCCACAGCCATCCGGGCCGCGTCATCTGGCTGGTCTTCAACGTGGCGATCGCGCTGCTCCTGATGGAGCTCGGCATCTACCGGCTGCTCGAGGAGACGCTCGGCATCTTCTCGGTCATCGCCATGGCCTGGCTCTCGACGATCTCTGCCGATCTCTTCGTCAACAAGCCGCTCGGCCTCTCGCCGCCTGGCATCGAATTCAAGCGCGCCCATCTCTACGACGTCAATCCTGTCGGCCTCGGCACCATGAGCGTCTCGGCGCTTCTGGCGCTCGCCGCACATTTCGGCGTCATGGGTGACATCGCCGCCTCGCTGGCGCCCTATATCGCCCTCGTCACCGCCTTTATCGTCTCGCCGCTCCTTGCCTGGTGGACAGAGGGAAAGTTCTATCTCGCCCGCAAGCCGCGCAAGAGCTGGATAAGCGAAAGCGAGATCACCTGTTCGATCTGCGAGCATCCGTTCGAGCCCGAAGACATGGCCTGGTGCCCAGCCTATGCCGCGCCGATCTGCTCGCTCTGCTGCTCACTCGACAGCCGCTGCCACGACATGTGCAAGCCGAAGGCGCGGTTAAATGCCCAAATCGCCGCGGTGGCCAAGGCCGTGCTGCCGGAGACGGTCGTCGCAAAGCTCGCCACGAGGCTGGGGCGCTACGCGATTTCGGCGGTGATCTCGATCTCCGGCATCGGGGTTATCCTGGCGATGATTGCCCACCAGACGACCGCCGCCTCGCCGGAGACCGCCGCGGTCGTCGAACGCACGATCGCCATCGTCTTCTTCGTCTTCGCCATCCTCGCCGGCGTCGTCTCCTGGTTCTATGTGCTCGCCCATGACAGCCGCGTCGTGGCCGAGGAGGAATCCTCCCGCCAGAACACCCTGCTTCTGAAGGAGATCGCCGCCCACAAGAAGACCGACGCGGCGCTGCAGAATGCCAAGGAAGCGGCCGAATCCGCCAACCGCGCCAAGAGCCGGTATGTCGTGGGCTTAAGTCACGAGCTGCGCACGCCGCTCAACGCCGTGCTCGGCTATGCGCAGATCCTCGAGCGCGATGAGACGATCCCGCAATCGCGGCAGGGCGCAATCAAGGTGATCAAGCGCAGCGCCGATCATCTTTCCGGCCTGATCGACGGGCTGCTCGACATTTCCAAGATCGAGGCCGGCAAGCTGCAGGTCTATTCGAACGAGATCAACGTTCACGATTTCCTCGACCAGATCGTCGACATGTTCCGCCCGCAGGCGCAGGCCAAGGGCATCGGCTTCGAGCACAACCGGAGCCCTACGCTGCCGCAATATGTGAAGACCGACGAGAAGCGGCTCAGGCAGATCCTCGTCAACCTACTGTCGAACGCGGTGAAATTCACCGATCAGGGCCAAATCCGCTTCGACGTCGTCTATCGCAGCCAGGTGGCGACCTTCACCATCGAAGACAGCGGCCGCGGCATCAGTGACAAGGACCTGCCCAAGATCTTCGATCCCTTCCAGCGAGGCGACGCCGAGTATCGCATGCCGGGGCTCGGTCTTGGCTTGACGATCACCCGCCTGCTGACCCAGACGCTCGGCGGCGAGATCTCGGTGACGAGCGAGAAGGGCAAGGGCACCGCCTTCAAGGTACGGCTGATGCTTTCGGCCGTCGACCGTCCGGTGGCGCTCATCGACCCGGTGCGCAGGATCAGGTCCTACAGGGGCGCGCACCGCACCATCCTCGTCGTCGACGATAATGCCGACCACCGCGAACTGATGCGCGAGGTACTCGCTCCGCTCGACTTCACCGTTCTCTCGGCGGCGAGCGGCGCCGACTGCCTGGCGCTCATCGAGGGGACGCGGCCGGACCTCTTCCTGATCGATATCTCGATGCCCGGCATGAACGGCTGGGAACTGGTGACAAAGCTCCGCGAGGGCGGCCAGACGGCGCCGGCGATCATGCTGTCTGCCAATATCGGCGACGGCTCGGCGGCCGGCGCCATCGGCCACAACGACACGCTCGCCAAACCTTTCGGCGTGCGCCAGCTCACCGACAAGCTGGCGATCCATCTCGGCCTCGAATGGATCCACGAGGGCGACGTCAAAGATGCGCCCGCCAACGGCAAAGCCACTGTCACCAGCCCCGGCGAGCAGCATGTGAGGGAATTGATAGCGCTCGGCGAAATCGGCTACGTGAGAGGTATAGAGGCGAAACTGACGGAGATTGCCCTGAACCCCGAGAACAAGCCCTTTGCCGAGGCGGCCACTGCCTATGTCCGGGCCTTCGACCTTGCCGGCTACGATGCCTTTCTGAAACGGCTGCTTCCCGAGGAGGCGAACGCCCGTGCCTGAAACCGCCAACCCGCGCGACATCGTGCTGCTCGTCGACGATTCTCCCGAGGCGCTCGGCTTCCTCACCGAGGCGCTGGAACAGTCCGGCTTTTCCGTGCTGATCGCCACCTCCGGCCATGCGGCGCTCAACATCGCCGACCGCATCACCCCCGACCTCATCCTGCTCGACGCGGTGATGCCCGGCATGGACGGCTTCGACACCTGTACGCAATTGAAGGCCAATGCCTCGGTCGCCCAGGTGCCGGTCGTCTTCATGACGGGGCTGACGGAGACGGAACATGTGGTGCGGGCACTAGAGGCCGGCGGCGTCGACTACCTGACGAAGCCGATCAACATCGACGAGCTGCGTGCCCGCATCCGCGTCCACCTTTCCAATGCCCGCTCGGCCCAGAGCGCCCGCGTCGCACTCGATGCCGCCGGCCGGCACCTGCTGGCCGTGCGCGGCGATGGCACCGTGCGCTGGTCGACGCCGCAGGCGACCCGCCTCGTCAACGCCGCCACCGGCAGCGATGAAGGCCTTGCGGTGGTGGCCGCCCGCATCGCCGTCTGGATGCGGGAGCGGGAGAAGCAGGGGAGCGACAAGCAGGGCAGCCTGACGCTGCACCAGGCCGGCCAGACGGGGCTGCAGATTTCCTATCTCGGCGCCATTGGCGCCAACGAATTTCTCTTCCGCCTGACCGCCGAGAACGGCGTCAGCGACGACGAGACGCTGCGCCAGAATTTCCATCTCACTCAGCGCGAGTCCGAGGTTCTGCTCTGGATCGCCAAGGGCAAATCCAACCGCGACATCGGCGAGATCCTGGGCTTAAGCGCCCGCACCGTCACCAAGCACCTCGAACAGATCTATGTGAAGCTCGGCGTCGAGAACCGCGCTTCGGCGGCGGTCAAGGCGACGCAGGTGCTGCACGGGATTTAGTTTTCACCACATGCAGTGGCTCAGATAGGCTCGCGGCGTATGCGGACGCGACACCCCCCTCTGGCCTGCCGGCAACAGGGGGGTGTCGCCTTATGTTGCAACTGTCGCCATACCCCTCGCGCCCAAAAAAAGGACGCGGCCTGGAAAACCAGACCGCGCCAGTTTGCACTCATCGTGCGTTGCCCTGGGAGGCAAGTTATTCGGCGGGCTGAACCGCGACCGCCGGGATAGTCTCGACCGGCTGGTTGCCGCCAAGCGCCGCCGAGAGCTGCGCCTGGTCCAGTTCGCCTTCCCACTTCGCCACCACCAGCGTCGCAACCGCATTGCCGACGAAGTTGGTGAGTGCCCGGCACTCGGACATGAAGCGGTCGATGCCGAGGATCAGCGCCATGCCGGCGACCGGCACGGAGGGGACGACCGAGAGCGTCGCGGCGAGCGTGATGAAGCCGGCGCCGGTGATGCCTGCCGCACCCTTCGAGCTCAGCATGGCGACGAGCAGCAGCAGGATCTGGTCGCCATACGAGAGCGGCGTGTCGGTCGCCTGGGCGATGAACAGCGCCGCCAGCGTCATGTAGATATTCGTGCCGTCGAGATTGAAGGAATAACCGGTCGGAATGACGAGGCCGACGACCGAGCGCTTGCAACCGGCCTTTTCCATCTTGTTCATCAGGCCCGGCAGTGC
>NZ_NWTB01000020.1:0-82532 GCF_002531875.1 Sinorhizobium sp. FG01 | reverse complement strand
CACCTTCATCAACGGCAACCGCGTCGTGGTGTTTCCGCCGAGCCCTGGGAGCTATGCGTCCGAGCGAATGGGCTGACACTTAGGCTTCTCGGTATTGCTTCGCGGTGTTCGGCGGCTATAGTCGCTCTGGAATTGTGACAACGCGCGTGGGGTGGGGTATTTGCCCCTCACCCTAACCCTCTCCGCGTAGGGACGGGGAGAGGGGACGAGTGTGACGCACTTTCGTCCCCCGGGGCCTCCCGCCTGCGAGTTCAAGCGAGGCGGTGCGGCATCTCCCTTCTCCCCGCGAGCGGGGAGAAGGTCGCGGCAGCGGGACGAGGGGCCACCGTTCGCCGATTGGGAGGACCAAGATGAGCATTCGCGATCCGGTGGTTATCGTTTCGGCGGCGCGCACACCGATGGGCGCCTTTCAGGGCGGCCTCAGGGATTTGACGGCGCCGGAACTCGGCGCCGTCGCGTTGAAGGCGGCGCTCGATCGTGCGGGTATTGATGCGGTGGATGAAGTGCTGATGGGCAATGTCCTTCCCGCCGGCCTTGGGCAGAATCCGGCCCGGCAGGCGGCGCTTGGCGCCGGCCTTGGACAGGAGACGCCGTCGACGACGGTTTCTAAAGTCTGCGGATCGGGCATGAAGGCGCTGATGCTCGGCCATGATGCGCTTCTCTCCGGCAGCGCGTCGCTCGTTGCCGTCGGCGGCATGGAGTCGATGACCAACGCGCCCTATCTCCTGCCGAAAGCGCGCGGCGGCTTCCGGCTCGGCCATGGCGAGGTCAAGGACCATATGTTCCTCGACGGGCTGGAGGACGCCTATTCCGGGCGGCTGATGGGCACCTATGCCGAGGATACGGCCCAGCATTATCAATTTTCCCGCTCCGACCAGGACGCTTTTGCCCTGCGCTCGCTCGAGCGGGCACTGAAGGCGACGGAGGACAAGTCCTTCGCCGAGGAGATCGTGGTGGTGACCGATGGCGGCAAGCGCGGGAACGCCAATCTCGACCGAGACGAGCAGCCGACGAAGGCCGATCCGACGAAAATCCCGAAGCTGAAGCCGGCCTTCCGCGACGGCGGCAGCGTCACGGCCGCCAACTCGTCGTCCATCTCCGACGGTGCCGCGGCGCTCATCCTGATGCGCGCAAGCGAGGCGGAGAAGCGCGGGTTGACACCGCTCGCCGTCGTCGCCGGCCATGCCGGCCACGCTCAGGAGCCCGCCTGGTTCACGACCGCACCGATCGGCGCCATCGACAAGCTCACCGAAAAACTCGGTTGGGAAAAATCGAGCGTCGGTCTCTACGAGATCAACGAGGCCTTCGCCGTCGTCGCCATGGCGGCGATCCGCGACCTCGGCCTTTCCGACGACATCGTCAACATCCACGGCGGCGCCTGCGCCCTCGGTCACCCGATCGGCGCCTCCGGCGCCCGCATCGTCGTGACGCTTCTCCATGCGATGCGCGCCAATAGCGTCAAGCGCGGCATCGCCTCGCTCTGCATCGGCGGCGGCGAGGCGACGGCAGTTGGGTTGGAGCTGTTGCAGTAGGGCAGAAGAACACCCCTCCCCACAGGCGGGGCTAGCCGGCCGCACCGTCCTGCGCATCTCAGCGTCTCCACAAAGTAGCGACGGTGCAAGTCATGCGCCAAGCGAGCCGCGCAGGAAGCCCCTCCCACCTGTGGGGAGGGGTTCAGGAGGGGTCTTTCCGAGCGGCCAATCGCCTCAAATATGAAGCGCGTGCCCTAACCCCTTCAACGCCGCTTCCTGAAAGGCCTCCGACTGCGTCGGGTGCGCATGGATCGTTCCGGCGATGTCCTCCAGACGGGCGCCCATTTCTATCGCGAGCGCGAAAGCGGAGGAAAGCTCGGAGACGGCATGCCCGACAGCGTGGATGCCGAGGACGAGGTGGTTGTCGGCGCGGGCGACGACGCGGACGAAGCCGTCCTCGGCAAGCGTCGTCATGGCGCGGCCGTTCGCCTGGAAGGGGAACTGGCCGATCTTGATTTCGATGCCGGCCGCGCGTGCTTCCTCCGGCGAGAGACCGGCGCTGACGATTTCCGGGTCGGTGAAGCAGACGGCCGGAATGCAGCGCTTGTCCCAGCTTCGCTTCTGGCCCGCGACGATTTCCGCGACCATTTCGCCCTGCGCCATGGCGCGGTGTGCCAGCATCGGCTCGCCGGTGACATCGCCGATCGCGTAGATGCCGCGCATCGAGGTACGGCACTGGTCGTCGATGCGGATGAACTTGCCCGAGCGGTCGAGATCGATTTCCTCCAGTCCCCAGCCGTCCACCACGGGCCGGCGCCCAACGGTGACCAAAACCTTTTCGGCCGGGACCTCGAAGGCGCGGCCGTTTTCCTCGGCAAGCAAGCCGCGCCGGTCGGCCGACAGGCGCTTGGCGGCGGTGCGGGTGAAGACCTCGATCCCGAGTTCGCCGAGCCGCTTCGCCACCGGCTTCGACAGATCGCCGTCATATTGCGGCAGGATGCGGTCCATGGCTTCGAGCACGGTCACCTTCGAACCGAGCTTGGCGAAGGCGGTGCCAAGTTCGAGGCCGATATAGCCGCCGCCGATGACGGCGAGCGTCTCCGGTACCTCTTTCAAGGCCAGCGCCTCGGTCGAGGAGATGATGTTGTCGCCGAACGGCAGGTCGGGAAGTTCGACGGGGGCCGAGCCGGTGGCAATGACGATCGCTTCGGCGCGGATGCGCTGAACGCCGGTTTCCGTATCCACGTCGACCGTCTTGCCGTCGATGAAGCGCGCCTCGCCGAGGACAGCCTTGACGCCGGCCTTCTTCAGAAGCCCCGTCACGCCGCTGTTCAGGCGGCCGACGATCCCGTCCTTCCAGGCGACCGTCCGCTTGAGGTCGATCGCGGGTGCGTCGAGCGAAAGGCCGAGGGGGCTCTTGCCGGCGGCGGCAGCGCTGAGCTTGTGGAATTCCTCGGCCGTGTGGATCAGTGCCTTCGAGGGGATGCAGCCGACATTGAGGCAGGTGCCGCCGGCCTTCGCCTTCTCGACGATGACGGTGTTGACGCCGAGCTGGCCGGCCCGAATGGCGCAGACATAGCCGCCGGGGCCGGCGCCGAGCACCAGGAGCTTGCAGGAGATTTCCTTCATCGTCGCCTCATCCCTCAACGAAAATCAGTGCCGGCGTTTCGAGCAGCGTCTTCAGGCGCTGCACGAAGGTGGCGGCGTCCCAGCCGTCGATGACGCGGTGGTCGAAGCTCGACGACAGATTCATGATCTTGCGCGGCACGAATTGCGTCCCGTCCCAGACCGGCCGGACGGCGATCTTGTTGACGCCGACGATCGCCACCTCCGGGTGATTGATGACCGGGGTCGAGGCGATGCCGCCAAGCGCACCGAGCGAGGAGATGGTGATCGTCGAGCCGATCAGCTCGTCGCGGGTTGCGGTGCCGGTGCGGGCCGCTTCGGCCAGCCGGTTCAATTCGGCAGCGCAGTCCCAGATACCGCGCGCCTCGGCATGGCGTACGACCGGCACGGTCAGGCCGGCCGGCGTCTGCGTGGCGATGCCGATATGGACGGCCGCGTGACGATGGACGATGCCAGCATGATCATCGAAGATGGCATTGACGCCCGGCTGGTCGGCGACGGTCCGGACCAGCGCCCGCATCAGGAAAGGCAGGATCGTCAGCTTCGGCTGATCCGGCTTGCGGTCGCGGTTCATCGTCGCCCGCAGATCCTCGAGCGCCGTCATGTCCACTTCCTCCACATAGGTGATATGGGGGATGCGCGACGTGGAGAGCGACATTTTCTCGGCGATCCGGCGCCTCAGGCCGGCTATCTTGACCTCCTCGACCGCCGTCTTGCGGGCGAGGCCGACCTGGGCCGGCAGCGGTTCGGCCCCGCGGCTGATGAAGAGGTCGAGATCCTCATGGGTGATGCGCCCGGCCGGTCCGGTCCCGATCACCTGCCGAAGATCGACGCCGCTCTCCCGGGCGCGCAGCCGGACTGCCGGCGAAGCCAGCGGCTTCTTCGCGATGTCTGCCGCCTCACGTAGGGCCGGCGCCGGTCGGGACTCGACCTTCTCAAGCTTTGGCGGCGTCTTGGGGGCTTGTGGTGCGGAGACTGCGACAGGCTCTTCCAGCACGGCTTCGGCGAGCGCCTCCGGAACGCTGTCCGGCGGGGGTTCGCCAGCCTCGCCGGCAGTCTCGATCCGTACAAGCGGCGCCTTCACGGCAACCGTGTCGCCGATCTCTGCGCCGAGCCAGAGGACCTTGCCGGAAACAGGCGAGGGGATCTCGACCGTCGCCTTGTCGGTCATCACGGCGGCGAGCACCATGTCCTCGCGGACCGGATCGCCGGGCTTGACGTGCCATTCGACGAGTTCGGCCTCGGCAACGCCTTCGCCGACATCCGGCATCTTGATGATGAATTCGCCCACGGTCAGCCCTCCATAGCTTCGGTGAGCGCGCGACCGACGCGCGCCGGACCGGGGAAATAGTCCCATTCCTGGGCATGCGGGTAGGGCGTATCCCAGCCGGTCACCCGGACGACCGGAGCCTCGAGGTGATAGAAGCAGTGCTCCTGAACGAGGGCGACGAGCTCGCCCCCGAAGCCGGATGTCAGCGTCGCCTCGTGCACGACGACGCAGCGTCCGGTCTTGGTGACGGACCGCACGATCGTTTCGAGATCGAGCGGCAGCAGGCTCCGCAGATCGATGACTTCCGCATCGATGCCGGTCTCCTCCACGGCGGCGAGTGCCACATGCACCATGGTTCCATAGGCGATCACGGTGACTGCCGAACCCTTGCGGCGGATCTCCGCCTTGCCGATCGGGATCGAGTAATGCCCCTCCGGCACGTCGCCGAGCTCGTGCTTCGACCACGGGGTCACCGGGCGCTCGTGATGGCCGTCGAATGGGCCGTTATAGAGCCGCTTCGGCTCCAGGAACATCACCGGGTCCGGATCCTCGATCGCCGAGATCAGCAGGCCCTTGGCATCATAGGGGTTCGACGGCACGATGACTTTCAGGCCGCAGACATGGGTGAAGAGCGCTTCCGGGCTCTGGCTGTGGGTCTGGCCGCCGAAGATGCCGCCGCCGGTCGGCATGCGCACGACGATCGGACAGGTGAAGTCGCCGTTCGAGCGGTAGCGGATGCGCGCCGCCTCCTGGGTGAGCTGGTCATAGGCCGGATACATGTAGTCGGCGAACTGGATCTCGACGCAGGGTTTCAACCCATAGGCCGCCATGCCGATGGCGGTGCCGACGATGCCGGATTCGCTGATCGGCGCATCGAAGCAGCGGGTCTTGCCGTACTTCGCCTGCAGCCCCTGGGTGCAGCGGAAGACGCCGCCGAAATAGCCGACGTCCTCGCCGAAGACGACGACATCCTCGTCACGCCCCATCGAGACGTCCATGGCGCTGCGCACCGCTTCGATCATCGTCATTCTGGCCATGTCAGTACCCTGCCTTCTGCCGCTGACGGCGGATATGCGGCGGCATCTCGGCATAGACGCCCTCGAAAATGTCACGCACGGAGGGTCTGCCGCCGGCATGCAGCGTGCCGTGGCTCTCGGCTTCCTTCTGGGCCTGGATCACCTGATCCATGATCTCCGCCTCCGCCTGGGCATGCCGCTCATCCGACCAGGCGCCGCGCAGGATCAGGTGCTTCTTCAGCCGCAGCACCGGGTCGCCGAGCGGCCAGGCTTCCGATTCCGTCTTCGGCCGGTAGGCGCTCGGATCGTCCGATGTCGAATGGGCGCCGACCCGGTAGGTCACGTATTCGATCAGCGTCGGACCGAGATTGCGCCGCGCCCGCTCGGCCGCCCAGCGGGCGACTGCATAGACGGCGAGGTAGTCGTTGCCGTCGACGCGCAGCGCCGGAATGCCGAAGCCCAGGCCGCGCGCGGCAAAAGTGCCGGAGCCGCCGCGGGCGATGCCCTGGAAAGTGGAAATCGCCCATTGGTTGTTGACGATATTGAGGATGACCGGCGCCTTGTAGGTGGAGGCGAAGACCAGCGCGGAATGGAAATCCGACTCGGCCGTCGAGCCGTCGCCGATCCAGCCGGCGGCAATCCGGGTATCGTTCTTGATGGCCGAGGCCATCGCCCAGCCGACCGCCTGGACATATTGGGTGGCAAGGTTGCCGGAGATCGTGAAGAAGCCGTGCTCCTTCGACGTGTACATGACCGGCAATTGCCGGCCGTGGCAGGGATCCAGCTCGTTCGAGAAGATCTGGTTCATCATCTCGACCATCGGATAGTCGTCGGCGATCAGCAGCCCCGCCTGGCGATAGGTCGGAAAGTTCATGTCGCCCTTGCGGAGCGCTCTTCTGAAGGCGCAGCTCACCGCCTCCTCGCCGAGATGCTGCATGTAGAAGGAGGTCTTGCCCTGCCGCTGGGCCATCAGCATGCGGGCGTCAAAGGCCCTGAGCAGCATCATGTGGCGAAGTCCAGTCAAAAGCTCGTCGTCCGAGAGGAGGCCGGCCCAGGGGCCGACTGCCTCGCCCTCGCGGTTCAGCACCCGAATGATCGAGTAGGCGAGATCGCGGATCGCTTCCGGCTCCACGTCGACCTCGGGCCGCGGCACGGAACCGGCTTTCGGGATCTTGACGTTGGAGAAATCGGGCTGATCGCCGGGCCGGACGGCCGGTTCGGGGACATGCAGGCTCAGTCGGCTGAATTCATCCATGCGGGTTCCGGCCTCCCTTCCGGATTGCGCATCGCACGTGGATCAACCGCTGAGCGAACGGTCTCGCGGTCGTGCGACGCCGACGACCATCGGCAATTGCCCGGGGCGCACCTACGCCTCGGGCCGTGCAGGTCATAGACAACCCTCATTCTCCCAAAGGGTTACAGCCACAGACTGCCACGAGTTCGGGGTTTGATGAAGGGATTTCGGCAGCAGGCCGGACGTCCGGATGAAGAAAGACAGATTCGTGCCGGCGCCCGCGCCGGGCCGATTGCGGAGCCGCGACGGGCCCCCGGCGGCGCGTAATTTTCTTTCGTGATCGGCTCGTGGCAACGGACCAGAATCGCCGTCAGACGGGCAGTGCGAGCTCGATCGGCGTCCCGTCGGAGAATCGCGACAGTCGAAATTCGGTGGGATCGACGATCGGTCTGTCGCCGGTGACGAGGTCGGCCACCAGGTGTCCGGCACCGGGTCCGATACCGAAACCGTGGCCGGAAAAGCCGGTGGCGATGAGGAGGCCGGGCACAGCTTCTGCGTGCGAAATGACCGGCACCACATCGGGTGTGACGTCGATCAGCCCGGCCCAGATCTGCACTGGCTCGACCTGCCGTAGCACCGGCAGTGCGAGTCTCGCCGCTTCGAGGGCGGGTAGGACCGAGCGTGCATCCGGTCGCGGATCGAGGATGCGGTGCCGCTCGAAGGCGCCCGGGCGGTCGAGCGGAACGGGCGTGATCTCGAACTGTTCGCGCCAGCTCTGGGCGCTGAAGCCCACCTGGACCGAGTCCGGGTCGGCCCTCCGCACCGGCCGGAAGTCACGGAAGAAAGCCAGGCTGTCCGGGACGAGCGGATGCAGGTTCACACCGGCAGTGGCGATCGTATAGCCACCGTCGAGGCGCTTGCGATAGGCATAGCTTCCCGTTGCGCCGGCGCCGTCCGGCCCGCCTTCGACCAGGGCGGTCCTGAGCACCGTGTTGCGCACCTTCAACTGCGGCAGGCGGATGCCGACCCCCTTGCAGAAGAGCCGCGACCAGGCGCCGCCGGCAAGCACCACCGTCGCCGTTTCGATGCGGCCCTTCTCGGTGACGACCGCGCTGACTCGTCCGCCGCTCCGCTCGATGCCGCGCACGGCGCAACCGGTGACGATGGTCGCGCCGGCGCGGCGGGCTCCGGCCGCGATCGCCGGCACCGCCTTCTGCGGCTCGGCCCTGCCGTCGCTCGGCGTGTAAAGTGCGCCCTTGTAGCGGATAGCCGCGCCGCCCATGACCGCCTGGGTCTCGTCCGGGCCGATCTGCCGGCTGTCGACGCCATGCGGTTTGGCAAGCGCCAGCCAGGCATCGCGATTGGCGAGGTCCTGCTCCGTTTCCGATATGTAGAGGATGCCGCTGCGGCGAAAGCCGGTCTCGCCGCCGATGCGCGCATCGAGCGTGTCCCAGATCTTCAGCGAGGCCATCGCCATCGGGATCTCGCGCCGATCACGGCCCATAACCCGCACCCAGCCCCAGTTGCGGCTCGATTGCTCGCCGGCAAGCACGCCTTTTTCGCAGAGCACGACCTTGACGCCGCGTTCGGCCAGAAAAAGCGCCGTGCTGACCCCGATAATTCCACCGCCGATGATGACGACATCCGCTTTGCGCGGCAGCGACGGGTCGGTGACGACGGGATCAAGGGTGGGGCCGGGCATCGCATTTCTCGCAGAAGGGCAAGGGGCGGTTTTCTATCGCTGCAATTTTCGGCCGCCGAGATCAAGCCAGCAAGAGATCTCGCCAGCCTGTCATGCACAGCTCTATCATCGCCGGTGTTCTGTCTTTTTCCGATAAAAATACGCATTGTCCGGTTGACAGGCCGTCAGGCTTCGATGTCTGTTGAGAAGCGAGATGCGGGGCGGCAGAGCAGGCGCCCGCTGACAAATCATACCGGATCGATGAGGCGGACAATGAGCGGACTTCTTGCGGGCAAGCGTGCTGTGATCACGGCTGCGGCACAAGGTATCGGCCGCGCGGCGGCCGAGGCGTTCAGCCGGGAAGGGGCGTCGGTGATCGCAACCGACATCAACGAGGACAAGCTCGCCGAGCTGGCAGCCACCGGGATCGAATTGGCGAAGCTCGACGTGCTGAGCGAAGCGGCGATCGCCGATTTTGCGGCGCGCACTGGTCCTGTCGACGTCCTCTTCAACTGCGCCGGCTTCGTCCATGCCGGCACGATCCTGGATGCGAGCGACAAGGATTACGACTTCGCCTTCGATCTCAACGTCAAATCGATGTTCCGGATGATCCGCGCCTTCCTGCCGGGCATGGTCGAAAAGGGCGGCGGCTCGATCATCAACATGTCGTCGGTCGCCGGCGTGCCGATGGGCGTGCCGAACCGCTTCGTCTATTCCGCCAGCAAGGCGGCGGTCATCGGCCTCACCAAGTCGGTGGCGATCGACTTCATCGGCAAGGGCATTCGCTGCAACGCCATTGCGCCCGGCACGGTGCAGTCGCCGTCGCTCGAGGAGCGGATGCGGGCGCAGGGCAACTACGAGGAGGCGCGCGCCGCCTTCATCGCCCGCCAGCCGATGGGCCGGCTCGGCACGCCGGAGGAAATCGCCGCGCTCGCCGTCTATCTCGCCAGCGACGCTTCGGCCTATACGACCGGCCATGTGCATGTGGTCGACGGCGGCATGAGCCTCTGAGCGCAGGCCTTTTCGCCGCCTGCCGCAATGTCTATGCTGCGGCGCATGCCCAAAGCCGACAAAGAGCTTCGCCTCGTCCTGCGCATCGATTTCCCGCCCGAGGGTCGCCTCGGGCGCGGCAAGATCATGCTTCTCGAACTGATCCGCGAGACCGGGTCGATCTCCGCCGCCGGCCGCGCCATGGACATGTCCTATCGGCGTGCCTGGCTGCTGGTCGATGCGCTCAACCGGATGTTCGAGGAGCCCGCAGTCGAGTCGCAGCGGGGCGGCAAGCAGGGCGGGGGTGCGGCGCTTACCGTCTTCGGCGAGACGCTGATCGAGCGCTTTCGGGGGATGGAAGCCAAGGCGAGGAGCGCGATCGCAGAAGACCTCGACTGGCTGGAGGCGGCGCGATCGGGCGAAGCATCGCGCCGGACGGAAAGCTCATCCGCGAAACGACCTGCGCAACCGTCCTAATAGTCCAACGCGACCGTCTTGATGATCGCGTGGACAGGCTTGGCCGGCTCGAGCCCGAGCGTCTCGCGGGAGAGGGCGGTGATGCGGGAGACGATGACATTGCCGCCGCAGTCGACGCGGACGTCGACGCTGCCCTCCTGCGCCGGTGAAAGATCGATGATCGTTCCCTTCAGGACGTTGAGGGCGCTGATCCCTTCCGGTTTCGTGGTGGCGAGCATCACGTCGCGCCCGGCGATGTAAAGGCGGAGGCGATTGCCGGGTGTGGAGACGAGATGCGGTATGCGGATCAGGCATTCGCCGGCCAGCACCACCGTCAGTCGATGCTGGGAATCGTGGCTTACGACCACGCCTTCAACTAAGGCGCCTGTCTCCCGCCGCACGATCGCGGCCGCCGGCTGGTTGAGAATCGCGGACGCCGTGCCGGATGCCTTGACCCGGCCCTCCTCGATCACCACGATGCGCTCGGCCAGCCGCCCCACCTCCGCGACGGAATGGCTGACATAGACGATCGGTATCTTGGTCTCATCGCGGAGCCGCTCGAGATAGGGCAGGATCTCCGCCTTTCTGGCCTCGTCAAGGGCGGCGAGCGGCTCGTCCATCAGCAGCAGCCGGGGTGCTGCAAGCAGCGCCCGCCCCACGGCGACGCGCTGGCGTTCGCCGCCAGAGAGAGTCGAAGGACGGCGCTCGAGCAGATCTCCGATGCCGAGCATTTCGACGACCTTGTGGAACTCGGAGTCGGATTTGCCGGCGCCGGCGAACCAGCGCCCATAGGCGAGGTTGTGGCGGACGCTCAGATGCGGAAAGAGCCGGGCCTCCTGGAAGACATAGCCGAAGTGCCGGCGGTGAACGGGGGTGAAGAGCCGCTCCTCGCTGTCGGCGATCACATCGCCGTCGAGAACGATGCGGCCCCGATCGGGTCGCAGCAGCCCGGCGACGATGTTGATCAGCGAAGTCTTGCCGGAGCCGGAACGGCCGAAAAGCGCCGTCACGCCGCCCTCCGAGCGGAAGGCGGCGTCGATGGCGAATGAGCCAATCCGGTGGCGCGCTTCGACCTCGAGGCTCATGCGGCGACCGTCCGTCGCGCCGCCGCGACGGCGAGGAATTCCGACAGCATCAGCGCCGTCATCGAAAGAATGATGGAGATGATGGCGAGCCGCATGGCGCCGGCGTCGCCGCCCGGCACCTGGGTGAAGCTGTAGATCGCCGCGGAAAGCGTCTGGGTCTCGCCGGGGATGTTCGAGACGAAGGTGATCGTCGCGCCGAATTCGCCCATCGCCTTGGCGAAGGAAAGGATCATGCCGGCGACGATGCCGGGCAGAATCAGCGGCAAGGTCACGGTCAGGAACACCCAGATCGGATTGGCGCCGAGCGTTGAGGCGGCGTCCTCCAGCTTCCGGTCGACCGCTTCGATCGACAGCCGGATGCTGCGCACCATCAGCGGAAAGCCCATGACGGCGCAGGCGAGTGCTGCACCCGTCCAGCGGAAGGAAAAGACAAGGCCGAAATTGTCGGCGAGGAAGGCGCCGATCGGTCCGCGCCGGCCGAACAGCAGGAGCAGCACGAAGCCGGTGACGACCGGCGGCAGGATCAGCGGCATGTGCACGAGGCCGTTCAGGATCGACCTGCCCCAGAAGCGACCGCGTGCCAATGCCATGGCGACGAGAAGCGCGACCGGCAGGCTCGAAAGCATTGCGACCGTTGCCACCCGCAGGCTCAAGCGGACGGCCGTCCATTCCGCGTCGCTCAAGACCATCCAGTCCAATTTTATGCTCCCGTCACAGAGGTGCCGCGCCGTGCACCGATTGCATGCACGACGCGAACACGTTCTGCCCGGTCGAACGCCGGTGGCGCAAGACCCTATTCAAGCACGATGAACCCCTGGGCCTGGAAAAACGCCGCGGCCTTGGGCGACTTGACGAATTCGAGATAGGCAGCCGCGTCCGGGTTCTTGCTCTCTGCGGTGATCGCTATCGGGTAGATGATCGGCGAGTGGCTGTATTCCGGAAAGGTGCCGACAACCTTCACGCCCGGATCGGCGGCCGCGTCCGTCTGATAGACGATGCCATAGGGGGCCTCGCCGCGCGAAACGAGAAGCAGGGCGGCGCGCACGCTTTCGGCTCCCGCGACTTTTGCTTCGACCGTCGGCCAGATGCCGAGCTTTTCGAGTGCGGCCTTGCCGTATTTGCCGGCGGGAACCGAATCGACGGCGCCCATTGCCAGGCGTCCTTCGCCGAGAAGAGCGGCGAGGTCTAGGCCCGGCTTAATCTCGACAGGCGCGGCGTCGGTCTTGCCGGAAACGAGGACGAGACGGTTGCCAAGCAGGTTGGAGCGGATGTCGTCCTTGATCAGCTTCTTCTCGGCAAGGTAATCCATCCAGGCGAGATCGGCCGAGATAAAGATATCGGCAGGCGCGCCATGTTCGATCTGCTTGGCGAGCGCCGAGCTTGCCGCATAGGAGGCGGTCGTCTCCTTGCCCGTCTCGTCTTTCCATTTGGCGTTGACCGCGTCGAGGGCATTCTTCAGGCTTGCCGCGGCAAATACCGTAACTTTTTCTTCCGCCTGGGCAGGAGCCAATGCTGCGCCAGCCAAAATCAGGCCGAGCGCCAGCATCAAACCCTTAAGCCAGTGTCTCCCCCCCCTCATCGCATTTGCCTCCATCTCTCTCGTGATATTTTGCAGGATATAACGGTCTCTCCGTTCTCGTTAGCGCTATATCGGACGAAATACAATGCTCTGCCAGAAGGCTAATCGAAGCAGTGAACGGAACGGGCTAAATCCGGCGCGCATGCTTGCAGTGGGCAATAGCGGGGCTAAATTCCGGAGCGACGAAGAACGAGGCGAATCCATGGATGCGACGATCAGGCTAGAAGAGAGCTGGAAGACGGCGTTGGCGCACGAATTCCTCCACGGCTATATGACCGATCTCAAGCGCTTCCTGTTGGACGAGAAGCAGCAGGGCCGACAGATCTTTCCGAGAGGCAGCGAATATTTCCGGGCGCTTGACCTGACCCCGCTCGACAAGGTTCGGGTCGTGATACTCGGCCAGGACCCCTATCACGGCGACGGTCAGGCGCATGGACTCTGCTTCAGCGTCCGGCCGGGCGTGCGTACCCCGCCGTCGCTGGTCAACATCTACAAGGAGCTTCGCGACGATCTCGGCATTCCGCCGGCCCGCCATGGCTTCCTTGAAAGCTGGGCGCGCCAGGGCGTGTTGCTCCTGAACAGCGTGCTGACGGTCGAGCGGGGCCGGGCGGCGTCGCATCAGGGCAAGGGCTGGGAACGCTTTACCGATGCCGTCATCCGCGCCGTCAACGAACAGGCCCAGCCGGTCGTCTTCATGCTCTGGGGCTCCTATGCGCAGAAGAAAGCGGCCTTCGTCGACCGCTCCCGCCACCTGGTGTTGACCGCGCCGCATCCGTCGCCGCTGTCGGCACATTCCGGCTTCCTCGGCTGCAGGCATTTCTCCAAAGCCAATGCCTTTCTCACGTCGAAGGGGCTCGATCCGATCGATTGGCGGCTGCCGGACGATCCTCCTCTCGCCGTCGATCGGCAGGCTGCGGCACCCTGCTGACGCCGTGGTGGCCTCTCCTGTCGTGCCTGGACCTTGCGCGGCCGGTCGCGATCCGCCAAAGACTGGCGTCTAAAGCGGGCGCGCTCAAACATGCGACGCGCTTTAGGGATTTGTTTTGTGCATGTCGGTGCCCCAAAACCGCTGCACACTTTTGGGCGACATGCACTGCGCGTAGCGGGAGAAACGGCATGCGGCATATCCTGATCATCGGGATCGGGGCGGGCAACCCCGAACACATCACGGTCCAGGCGGTCAATGCACTGAACCGCGCCGACGTGCTCTTCATCCCGACCAAGGGTGCGAAGAAGACGGAGCTTGCCGAGGTGCGCCGCGACATCTGCGCCCGCTACGTGACGCGCAGCGACAGCCGGACCGTCGAATTCACCGTGCCGGTCCGTCGGACCGAGGGACGCAGCTACGTCCAAGGCGTCGATGATTGGCATGCGAGCATCGCCGCCACTTATGAGGCGCTGCTCGAGAGCGAACTCGCGGACGGGCAGACCGGCGCCTTTCTCGTCTGGGGCGATCCGATGCTCTATGACAGCACGATCCGCATTGTCGAAAGGGTTCGTGCGCGGGGCAGCGTGGCCTTCGACTTCGAGGTAGTTCCCGGTATCACCAGCCTTCAGGCGCTTTGCGCCAGCCATCGCATTCCTCTCAACCTCGTCGGCAAGCCCGTGGAGATCACCACCGGTCGCCGGCTTGCCGAGAGCTTTCCGCACAAAAGCGAGACGGCCGTCGCCATGCTCGATGGCGAACAGGCGTTTCAGAAGATCGACGATCCGGATGCGGAGATTTACTGGGGCGCCTATCTCGGTACGCCGGACGAGATCGTCATTTCCGGGCGTCTCGCCGACGTAAAGGAAGAAATCCTGAAGGCAAGGGCCGACGCGCGCGAGCGCATGGGCTGGATCATGGATATCTATCTGCTGCGCAAGGGTGCGGACTTCGACGAGTAGACGCCGCTTGCCTGGGCTTTGATCTCTCTCAAGGAAGGCGGCTGTGATATAGGCTTTATCACAGACGCGGAGTGTGTGCCCGCAATGCGCCCCGAGGATATTGGAACAGGATGACGAGCTGCGCTGCGCCCAGGTCACAAACTGAACCCGGCACATCGATGCGCCGCGGCGCCTGTCCGTCGCTCGCAGCGCCGATGCAGACCGGAGATGGTCTGCTCGTGCGGCTGCGTCCGGCGACCGGTGGGTTGACGCCCGCCGAGCTAAGGGCACTGGCTGAAGCGGCCGCAGACTGCGGCAGCGGCATTATCGAAGTAACCGCTCGGGGCAACCTGCAGGTCCGCGGGCTGATCGCCTCAAGCGTTCCGGCACTTGCCGCCGCGATCGGGGAGGCGGGAATCGCCGTTACAGACGGCGTCGCGATCGAGACGCCGCCGCTTGCCGGGTTCGATCCGCGCGAAATCGCCGACCCCCGGCCATTGGCCGCGGCCCTGCGCGACGCGATTGCCGAACGTCGTCCGGCGCTTGCGCTCGCACCGAAATTGTCCATCGTCATCGATGGGAATGGCCGCTTCCACCTGCGGGATGTCGCGGCCGATCTCCGCCTTGAGGCGCGGAACAGCGAGGATGGCCTTCGCTGGCTGCTGTCCTTCGGCGGCGCGGGACGCCCGGAGCGGCCGGTTGCGCTGCTGGAGGCGGAGCGGGTCGTCCCTGCGCTGATGGAAATTCTGGCGGAGCTCGATCATTTCGGCCCAGCCGCACGCGGTCGCGATCTTGATGCGGACGCCATCCGGCAGCGTTTATCCGCCGGCCTCGACCCCTTGCCGGCGGCCGGCGGCACCTCGCCATTCTTGCCGGCGGGCATTCACGACTTCGGCGACGGTCGCACCGTGCTCGGTGTCGCTCTTGCTTTTGCGCAAACCGATAGCGCCAGCCTCATCGCCTTCCTGCAAAGCGCCGGGGAATTGGGCGCAACGGAAATACGCCTCGCGCCGCGCCATGGTCTCCTCGTCCTCGGCCTGTCGCGGGAAGCTGCCGCCCTCGCGCAACAACTGGCGCTTTCCCATGGTTTCCTGGTTTCCGCCGATGATCCGCGAAATCACGTCGCCACCTGCGCCGGGCTTGCCTGCGCCTCGGCGCTGATGGACACCAAGGTGGTGGCCGGGCTATTGCTCGAGGTCGGTGCCGACCTTCTCGACGGCTCGCTCGCAATCCATCTCTCGGGCTGTCCCAAGGGATGCGCCAGACCGGTAGCTTCTCCCCTGACGCTTGTCGGTGCGCCATCAGGATACGCGCTTGTCGTAAATGGGGCTGCTTCCGTCGCGCCGAGCGCCTACACCGATGAGGGCGGGATAAAAGCCGCGCTGGCCGCGCTAAATGCGCTGGTCAGGGAAAACAAAGACGCTGGCGAATCGGCGCGCTCCTGTCTTACACGGCTCGGGACGGCGCACATCGTCGACGCGTTTGAACAGGGATAGAAATGCCTGACTACGATTATATCCGCGATGGCAATGCCATCTACGAGCGTTCTTTCGCGATCATCCGGGCGGAAGCCGATCTTTCCGGCTTCTCGGAGGAGGAGGCCGATCTGGCGGTGCGAATGGTGCATGCCTGCGGTTCGGTGGAAGCGGCGCGTCAGTTCGTCTTCTCTCCCGACTTCGTCTCTGCCGCACGCGCGGCACTCAAGAACGGTGCTCCAATCTTCTGCGATGCGGAAATGGTCGTCCAGGGCGTCACCCGGGCGCGGCTGCCGGCCGGTAACGAGGTGATCTGCTCGCTTCGCGATCCGCGCACGGCGGAGATCGCCGCCGAAATCGGCAATACGCGCTCGGCGGCGGCGCTCGAGCTCTGGGGCGAGCGGATGGCGGGCTCGGTCGTTGCCATCGGCAATGCGCCGACGGCGCTCTTCTATCTCCTGGAAATGCTACGCGACGGCGCGCCGAAGCCGGCGGCGATCCTCGGCATGCCGGTCGGCTTCGTCGGCGCGGCGGAATCGAAGGACGCGCTTGCCGAGAATTCCTATGGCGTTCCCTTCGCGATCGTTCGCGGCCGCCTCGGCGGCAGTGCAATGACGGCGGCGGCGCTGAATTCGCTGGCGAGGCCGGGGCTGTGAGCGCGGCGGGCCGACTGATCGGCGTCGGGACCGGTCCCGGCGATCCGGAGCTTCTGACCGTCAAGGCGGTGCGGGCGCTCGGCGAGGCGGATGTCGTCGCCTATTTCGCCAAGGCGGGGCGCAATGGCAACGGCCGCGCCGTCGTCGAGGGACTTTTGAAGCCCGACCTGGTGGAACTGCCGCTCTACTATCCGGTGACGACCGAGATCGACAAGGGCGACGAGGCCTACAAGCGGCAGATCACCGACTTTTACGATGCCTCCGCGGAAGCGGTAGCCATGCATCTCAAGGCCGGTCGGACCGTCGCCGTTTTGAGCGAGGGCGACCCGCTGTTCTACGGTTCCTACATGCACCTGCACGTGCGGCTCGCAGGTCGGTATCCGGTCGAGGTCATTCCCGGGATCACGGCGATGTCCGGCTGCTGGTCGGTTGCCGGCCTGCCGCTGGTGCAGGGGGATGACGTTCTCTCGGTTCTTCCCGGCACGATGGGCGAGAAGGAGCTTCAGCGCCGCCTCGCCGACACTGAAGCCGCTGTGATCATGAAGGTCGGGCGCAACCTGCCGAAGATCCGCCGCGCCCTTGCGGCGGCAGGCAAGCTCGAAGCTGCCGTCTATGTCGAGCGCGGCACGATGACGAACGCGGCGATGATTCCGCTCGGCGACAAGCCGGACGACGAGGCGCCATATTTTTCGCTGGTCCTGGTTCCCGGTTGGAAGGATCGGCCCGGCTGGAAGGATAGGCCCGGTGCGGAGGGCAGGTCATGACCGGCAAGCTCTTCATCGTGGGCACCGGCCCTGGCAATCCGGCGCAGATGACGCCGGAGGCGCAGGATGCGATTGCCGTTGCGAGCGAATTCTTCGGCTATGGCCCCTATCTCGACCGGCTGCATCTGAGAGCCGACCAGCGCCGGATCGCCTCCGACAATCGCGAAGAGCTGGACCGGGCGAGAGCCGCGCTGACGCGCGCCAGCGCCGGCGTCGATGTCTGCGTCGTCTCCGGCGGCGATCCGGGCATCTTCGCGATGGCCGCCGCCGTCTGCGAGGCGATCGACACGGGGCCGGAGGCGTGGCGGCAGGTCGATCTCACGATCATCCCTGGCGTCACCGCCATGCTCGCGGTGGCGGCGCGGATCGGTGCGCCCCTCGGCCACGATTTCTGCGCCATGTCGCTGTCGGACAATCTGAAGCCCTGGGAGGTCATCACCAGGCGGCTGCGGCTCGCGGCGGAAGCGGGACTGGTCATCGCCCTCTACAACCCGATCAGCAAGGCGCGTCCCTGGCAACTCGGCAAGGCCTTCGATGTCCTTCGCGAGGTCCTGCCGCCCCGCGTGCCGGTGATCTTCGGCCGGGCGGCCGGGCGGCCGGACGAGCACATCGCGGTGATGCCGCTCGGCGAAGCCGATGCCGACCGCGCCGACATGGCAACCTGCGTGATCATCGGCTCGCCGGAGACGCGGATCGTTGCCCGTAGCGGCAAACAGGATCTCGTCTACACGCCGCGGTCCTTCACCGGGGATAGGAATTGATGAATGCGTTCGAGCGCCTCATCGCAGGTGGAGACCGTCGGCACATCGGCGGGCTTGTGGCGCTCGACCATCACCACCTCGAGCCCGAGCTTCCGGGCGGCGGCGATTTTGCCGTAGGTGGCGGTGCCGCCGCTGTTCTTGGCGACGATGACATCGATCGCATGCTCTCGGAGCAGTTTGAGCTCGTCCGTCTCGGCGAAGGGGCCGTGCGCGAGGATCGCGGTAGCATCGGGAAGGCTCAGCGGCGGCGTCACCGGATCGACGCTGCGGACGAGATAGCTGTGCTGCGGCGCCTTTTCGAAAAGGAAGGCCTCTTGGCGGCCGATCGCCAGAAAGACGCGGCGCGGCAAGGCGCCAAGGGCCGACACCGCCTCGGCGACGCTTGCGACACGCGCCCAGCGATCGCCCGGTTGTGCCTCCCAGGCGGGCCGGCGCAGCGCGAAGAGCGGCGTTCCGGTCGCCGCCGCGGCGGTCGCTGCATTGTGGGAGATCCGCGCCGCAAAGGGATGGGTCGCATCTACCAGCAGGGAAACGTTTTCGAGCTCCAGGAAGACGGCCAGCCCTTCGGCGCCGCCGAAGCCGCCCACGCGCGTTGGCAATGGCTGCGGCCGCGGATCGGCGGTTCGGCCGGCGAGCGAGATCACCGCGTCGTAGCGCGGATCGGCCGCAAGGCGCTCGCCAAGGTGCCGCGCCTCGGTCGTGCCGCCGAGGATCAGGATGCGAGGTCTGCCCGTGGCTGACATGTCGAATAGCGGCTCGGCCATTGTCGCTCCCTGGTTGACCGTCATCGGGATCGGGGAAGATGGTGTAGCCGGTCTCGGCGACGAGGCCAAGCGGCTGATTGCGGCAGCCCCCGTCGTCTTCGGCGGCGTCCGTCATATCGAACTCGCCGCGTCCTTGATCCAGGGCGAGAGCGAAGCTTGGCAAAGCCCCTTTGAGAAATCGGTCGAGGCGATCGCTTCGAGGCGCGGCAGTCCCGTCGTGGTGCTCGCCTCCGGCGATCCCTTCCTCTACGGTGTTGGCGCCACGCTGGCGCGCCGCATCGACGCGAGCGAAATCCGGACGATCCCTGCGCCCTCGGCCTTCAGCCTTGCAGCCTCGCGGCTCGGATGGCCGCTGCAGGACGTGGCAACCGTCTCGCTGCATGGCCGCCCGCTCGACCTCATCCGGCCGCAGCTGCAGCCGGGCGCCCGCGTGCTGGCGCTGACCTCGGACGGGAACGGCCCGGCGGCGCTCGCCGGACTGCTCTGCGAAAGCGGTTTCGGTCGGTCGCCGCTTACCGTGCTCGAAGCGCTTGGCGGGGAACGGGAGCGCATCTCTCGGCACCTTGCCGCGAGCTTCGCGCTGGAAAACATCGCTGCTCTGAACGTCTGCGCGGTCGAGGTCGTCGCCGATGGAAGTGCGCGCGTCCTGCCGCTTGCCGGCGGGCTCGACGATGCGCTGTTCGAGCATGACGGCCAGATCACCAAGCGCGAGGTCAGGGCGCTGACGCTCTCGGCGCTGGCACCGCGCAGGGGCGAGCTTCTCTGGGACATCGGCGCTGGCTCCGGCTCGATCGCCATCGAATGGATGCTGGCGAACCCGGCGATGCAGGCGATCGCCATCGAAGCTTTGCCCGAGCGGGCTGCGCGGATCGGCCGCAACGCCGCTCGCTTCGGCGTGCCCGGCCTGACGGTGATCGAGGGGCAGGCGCCGGAAGCGCTTCGCGGGCTCACCCGTCCGGATGTGATCTTCATCGGCGGCGGCGGCAGTGATGCCGGCGTCATGGAGGCGGCGATCGCCGCGCTTCCCTCCGGCGGCCGACTGGTCGCCAACGCCGTGACGACGGAAATGGAAGCGGTGCTGCTTGCCCATCACGCCCGGCTCGGCGGCTCTTTGATCCGGATCGACATCGCCCGCGCGTCGCCGGTCGGCACGATGACGGGCTGGCGCCCGGCCATGCCGGTGACGCAATGGTCCTGGGTCAAGGACTGAGCCGGGAATACTCAAGAGGATAGACAATGACCGTTCACTTCATCGGCGCGGGACCGGGCGCAGCAGACCTCATCACGGTCAGGGGGAGGGACCTGATCGGCCGCTGCCCCATTTGCCTCTATGCCGGCTCGATCGTCTCGCCGGAGCTCCTGCAATTTTGCCCGCCCGGCGCCCGCGTCATCGACACGGCGCCGATGTCGCTCGACGAGATCGAGGCGGAATATGTGCGCGCGGCCGAAGCCGGCGAGGATGTCGCGCGGCTGCATTCCGGCGACCTCTCAGTCTGGAGTGCGGTGGCCGAGCAGATACGGCGGCTAGAGAAACACGATATCGCCTATACGATGACGCCGGGCGTGCCTGCCTTCGCCGCCGCCGCGGCGACACTCGGCCGCGAATTGACCATTCCGGCGGTGTCGCAAAGCCTGGTGCTGACGCGCGTTTCCGGCCGTGCATCACCGATGCCGAACAGCGAGACGCTCGCCGCCTTCGGCGCCACCGGCTCGACGCTGGCGATCCACCTCGCCATCCATGCGCTCGACCGCGTCGTCGAGGAACTGACGCCGCTCTACGGCGCCGATTGCCCGGTGGCGATCGTCGTCAAGGCGTCCTGGCCGGATGAGCGCGTGCTGCGCGGCACGCTCGGCGACATTGCCGACCGGGTCGCCGCCGATCCGATCGAGCGCACTGCGCTGATCCTTGTCGGACCGGGGCTGGAAGCATCGGACTTCCGGGAGAGCTCGCTCTACGATCCTGTCTATCAGCGCCGCTTCCGCGGCCGCGAATAGAGCGGCATCATTCGCAGTCCAGTTCCGCGGCGGGCTTCGGCTTGCGCGGCACGTCCTGGCGGTTCTCGACGCGGTCGCGGTAAAGAGCCGCCTGGCCGAGCAGCATCAGCGTCACCGGCGTCGTCACCGTGACGAAGAAGATGATCAGCAGTTCGTGGAAGATCCAGCGGCTCTGCAGCACCGCGAAGCAGAGCATCGAGGCGAGGCAGATAAGAATCGTGCCGCCGCTGGTCGCGATTGTCGGGGCGTGCAGACGGTCGTAGAAGCTCGGCAGGCGCAACAGGCCGAGCGAGCCGATGAGCGTCATCGCGGCTCCGAGAAGCAGCAAGCCGCAGACGGCGATCGCCGCCCAGGCGGGCAGGTCGGCCAGATGGTTCATTCGATCACCTCGCCGCGCATGAGAAATTTCGCGAATGCGATGGAGGAGACGAAACCGATCAGAGCGATGATCAGCGCGGTCTCGAAATAGATCGAGTTGGCGGTGCGGATGCCGAAGGCAAGCAGCATCAGCATCGCGTTGATATAGAGCGTGTCGAGTCCGAGGATGCGGTCCTGGGCGCGGGGTCCCTTGATCATCCGGTAGAGCGCGAAGGCCATCGCCAAAGTGAGCATGACCTGGGCGAGCAGGATCGACCAGACGATTGCAAGCGCGATCATTGAAGTATCTCCTTCAGTCCTGCTGCGTAGCGCTTGACCGTTCGCCGCCACAGATCCTCGTTGTCGATATCGAGCACATGTATGAGCAGGCTCTTGCGGCGCCGGTCGTATTCGAGCCAGGCGGTGCCAGGCGTCGCCGTCAGGATGCAGGCGAGCAGCGCCAGCGCGTTCTCGTTTTCCAGATCGACGTCGACGCTCATGAAACCGGTGTTCGCCGGCCTGCCCCGGGCCCGCAGGATGATCCCCGCAACGGCGATGTTCGAACGAACAACGTCGGCGACGACCGCGAGCGCAAGGCCTCCCATGAGGCTTAGACGGTGCAGCCGCGATCGGGTCGGCTGCAGCTTCACCATGACCCAGCCGAGCAACGCGCTCAGGAAGCCGCCGACGATGATCGAGCCCGGCGCAACCGATTGGTTGAGCAACAACCACATGAAGAAGAGGGCAAGCGAAAACAGCGGGTAGGGAAGCCAGGCACGCATCGCTACTCTCCTCCCGCCCGGGGCGCGGAAAGGACTCGCTCGCTATGGACGAGGGGAGCAAGCAGATCGTCGGCGGTCGCCTGCATGTATCGCATCGCGGGGCCGGCCTGAAAGCTCAGGAAGACGCAGGCGGCGAGCAGGATGGCAACTGGCGTGATCTCGATGACGACGACGCGCGGTATGGTTCCCTCGATCGACGCCCAGAAGGTGCGGATGCCGACACGGTTCAGGGCGATCATGGCGGCGAGGCCCGAAAGGATGAGAAGTGCCACATAGATCCAGTCGGCGGCAGAAATCGCGATCGCCTGGTTCGCCTCGGGCACGTTGAAGAGCCCGCGCAGCAGTGCGAATTTGGCGATGAAACCCGAAAGCGGCGGCAGGCCTGACAGGAGAATGGCGCAGAGGCAGAAGCAGAGGCCGAGAATGGCCATCGTGCCCGGAATGGCGACGCCCACTTCCTCCTCTTCCTCTTTCTCGTCGAAGTCGCCATAGGCTTCCATCGTCACCGCCAGAACGTCGGCGCCGGCATCGCGGCCGCGTTCGACGAGTTCGATGAGCAGAAAGAAGGCGGCGATCGTCAGCGTCGAGCTGACCAGATAGAGAAGCGCGCCGGCGAGCATTTCCGGTCGTCCGAGGCCGATCGCCGCAAGCAGCGTGCCCGAAGAGACGAGCACGGAATAGGCGGCGAGCCGGCCCATGGCCTGCGAAGCCAGCACGCCGATGGTGCCGAAGGCGATCGTCAGCATGCCGCCGGTCAGAAGCCAATCCTGGCCGAAACCGGCCGATGCGCCGGCGGCCGTGCCGAAGACGAGCATGTGCAGGCGGAGGATGACGTAGATGCCCACTTTCGTGAGTATGGCGAACACAGCGGCGACCGGCGGGGTCGCCGCTGCATAGGCCGCCGGCAGCCAGAAGCTCAGCGGCCACATGCCGGCCTTGACGAGAAAGGCGACGCCGAGCACCGCGGCGCCGGTTTCGACGAGCCGCCGGCTTTCCGGCGCGAGCGTGGCAAGCTTCGTCGCGAGATCCGCCATATTGAGCGTACCAGTGGTACCGTAGATCAGGCCGACGCCGATCAGGAACAGCGAAGAGGCGGCGAGATTGATGGCGACATAGTGCAGCCCGGCTTTGACGCGCAACGGGCCCGAGCCGTGCAGCAGCAGTCCGTAGGAAGCCGCCAGCATCATCTCGAAGAACACGAAGAGGTTGAACAGGTCGCCCGTCAGGAAGGCGCCGTTGAGACCGGCGACGAGCAGCTGGAACAGCGAGTGGAAATGGTGACCGGCCGTGTGCCAGCGGGCCATCGAATAGGCCTGGGCGGCAAGCGCCAGGCCGCTCGCAAGGCAGAGCATCAGCGCCGACAGCCGGTCGAGGACGAGGACGATGCCGAACGGCGCCGGCCAGTTGCCGAGCTGGTAGACGCCGGCGCCCGGCAGGCTCCCTTCGCCTGCCGCCGCAAGCCGCATCAGGATCATCGTGACGATGAAGACGACGAGCGTCGATGCGAAGCCGATCGCTCCCTTCAGCGTGCGCTCACGCTCGTCGATCGGGATCAGCATCGCCGCGACGGCAAGCGGCAGCAGGATCGGCAGGATTAGAAGATGGTGCAGCCAATCAGTCACCGCGCGGCGGCTCCCTTCCGTCGACATGGTCGGTGCCGGTGAAGCCGCGTGACGCGAGCAGCACGACGAGAAAGAGCGCGGTCATCGCGAAGCCGATGACGATCGCGGTCAGAACGAGGGCCTGCGGCACAGGATCGGTGTAGCGCAAGAGGTCGCCCGCGCCGCCGGGTTCGAGCACCGGCGGCGCGTTTACCCGGAGCCTCCCCATGCTGAAGATGAAGAGGTTGACCGCATAGGAGAGCAGCGCAAGTCCGACGATCACCTGATAGGTGCGTGGTCGCAGCAGAAGATAGACGCCCGATGCGGCGAGGGCGCCGATGCCGGCGGAGAGAATGAGCTCCATTATTGTGCCGCCTCCCTTTCAGGTCGCGCGGCCCGCGCATGGGCGCGCGCTGCGCGGCGGACCGACTGGTGCGCCAGCGCGATAAGCATCAGCACCGTGGCGCCGAGCACCAGAGAGAAGACGCCGAGGTCGAAGAGGATGGCGCTTGCGAGCGGAACCTTGCCGAAGACCGGCAGGGTGGCATATTCGGCGCGCGATGTCAGGAACGGATAGCCGAAGAGCCAGGATCCGACGCCCGTCGCCAGGGCGACGAGCAGACCGATGCTCATCCAGCGAAGCGGGTGGATGCGCAGCCGCTCCTCCACCCAGCGGGTGCCGCCCGACATATATTGCAGGATGAAGCCGATCGACATGGCAATTCCGGCGGCAAAGCCGCCGCCCGGCAGGTCGTGGCCGCGCAGGAACAGATAGGCGGCGAGCATGCCGGTGACCGGGAACATCCAGCGCATGATCACCGAAGGGATGTGTAGATATTCAGCGACGCTGTCGCCCGCGGTCCGCTCCGGATGATCGTCGTCATAGGCGTTCTGCACTCGTTGCTGTTCGGGCGATTCCAGACTGTCCAGGTGCGGGCGGAAGCGCAGCAGCAGCGCAAAGACCGTGAGCGCGACGATGCAGAGGACGGCGATCTCCCCGAGGGTGTCGAAGCCGCGGAAATCCACCAGGATGACGTTGACGACATTCGTGCCGCCGCCCTCGTGGTAGGCCTGCCCGAGGAAGTAGCCGGCGATGGTCTCCGGTACCAGGGGCCGGGTCATCACCGTGTAGGCTACCAGCGCCACGCCGCCGCCCGCCATGGTGGCGAGCAGGAAGTCGCTCAGGCGCCGGAAGCGGACCTTCAGCGGAATATCCGCCGTCGCGGGCTCCTCGATGCGCTTCGGCAGCCAGCGCAGGCCGAGCAGGATGAGCACCGTGGTGACGATCTCGACGAGAAGCTGGGTGACGGCAAGGTCGGGAGCAGACAGCCAGACGAAGGTGAGGCAGGTGACGAGCCCGGCACCGCCGAGCAGTGCGAGCGATGCCAAACGGTGGAATTTCGCCAGGATGGCCGAGCCGACTGCGCAGGCGATGCCGACACCCCAAAGCAGGGCGAAGGCCGGATCGATGCCGCGGACGACGAGCGGCGGCAGCCGAAAGCCGCCGATCGCGAGGGGCAAGGCACCGGCGAGGAGCGCCAGGAACACCAGGAGCCGCATCTGCGGCTGCAGATGGCGGGTGCCGAGGCGCTGCTCGAGCGAGCGGGCCCATTTCCACGACAGCGTCACCAGGACACGCTCAAAGATGCGCTGTCCCTGGAGCAGGCGGAAGACAGGCGGACCCTCATTGCCCGTCGCGAGATAGGAGCGCATCAGGAAATAGAGGCCGACGCCGCCCGACAGCGCCACGAAGCTCATGATCAGCGGAATGTTCAGGCCGTGCCAGACGGCAAGGCTGTAGCTCGGCGTATCCTCGCGCAGGATCGAAATCACGGCGGCGTCGAGGAAGGGCCCGATCGTTTGCGCCGGAATGATCCCGACGACCAGGCAGGCGAGCACCAGGAAATCGACGGGGGCGCGCATCCAGCGCGGCGGCTCGTGCGGTTTCTTCGGCAGGTCGGACGGCAGCGGCCCGAAGAAGACGCTGTGAATGAAGCGCAGCGAGTAGGTGACCGCAAACATGCTTGCAATCGTCGCGACATAGGGCGTTGCGGTGTCGAGCGCACTGACGAGATGCGTTTCGATCGCCTCGGCGAAGAACATTTCCTTCGACAGGAAGCCGTTGAGTAGAGGCACGCCGGCCATGGCGGCACTCGCCACCATGGCGAGCGTCGCGGTGATCGGCATGTAGTGAAAAAGTCCGCTCAGCCGGCGCATGTCGCGCGTGCCGGTTTCATGGTCGATGATGCCGGCGGCCATGAATAGTGAGGCCTTGAAGGTCGCGTGATTGACAATATGGAAGACCGCGGCGACGGCGGCCAGCGGGCTGCCGAGGCTCAGGAGAACGGTGATCAGCCCGAGATGGCTGATCGTCGAATAGGCGAGCAGCCCCTTCAAATCCTGCTGGAAGATCGCAAAATAGGCGCCGAGCAGCAGGGTCGTCAGTCCTGCAAGACCGACGATCCAGAACCAGGCCTCCGTGCCGGCCATCACCGGCCAAAGCCGCGCCAGCAGGAAAACGCCGGCCTTCACCATCGTCGCCGAATGCAGATAGGCGGAAACCGGCGTCGGTGCGGCCATGGCATGCGGCAGCCAGAAATGAAAGGGAAATTGCGCGCTCTTCGTCAGGGCGCCGAGCAGGACGAGAACCAGGATCGCGTTGTAGAGCGGATCGTTGCGGATCGCCTCGCCCGAGGCGAGCACGGTGTCGAGATCGTAGCTGCCGACGGCGCGTCCGATCAGGAGCAGGCCGACGAGCATCGCAAGGCCGCCCATGCCTGTCATCGTCAGTGCGATACGCGCGCCATCGCGGGCATGCGCGTTGTGATGCCAGTAGCCGATCAGCAGGAACGAAACGATACTCGTCATTTCCCAGAAGACCGCGAGCAGGATCAGGTTGCCGGAAAGCACGACGCCGAGCATCGATCCCATGAAGGCGAGAAACAGCGCGAAGAAGCGCGGCACCGGGTCTTCCTCGGCCATGTAATAGCGGGCGTAGAGGACGACCAAGAAGCCTATTGCGGTAATGAGCGCCGAAAAAAGCCAGGCAAACCCGTCCATGCGCAATTTGAAGTTCAACCCGAGTTCGGGGATCCAGTCGATCTCGAAGCGAAGCACGCCGCCGGTGGCGACGAAGGGATAGAGGCCGGCGGTCACCAGGAAGCAGATGAGGGCGATCGCGCCAGCGAACCAGGCCGTGGCGCCGCGTTGATCTGACGGAAAGAAGATTGCGAGGAGGCTTCCCCCGAATGGGGCGAGAATGAAGACTGACAGCAATTTTTCCGCGTATTCGATCGTTCAGCCCTCTCGGTCTCGGGGTCTCGGAGATTGGAACGGCTGGTTCCGATGGGACGGCCGCCGAAGCAACGGTCACCAGGCATGCCCGGATGATCCGCGAAGCGGCAGAGGCATATGTTTTTATGACTTTTTTGGGCTCTACTGCCAAGCCTTCCGGCAGAGAAAAACACGGCCGTCCGGCGAGACAAATGCCCCGGAGCAGAGCGCCGCGTTTCCGAGGGAGCCCTAGGCGGCGCGCCACTTCCGCTCGAAGACGAAGGCCGCGAGATCGTTGGCGCTCATCGGCCGGGCGAAGGCATAGCCCTGCAGCCCGTGGCAGCCGAGTTGTTTGAGGATGGCGGCGTGTTCGAGCGTCTCGACGCCCTCGGCAATCACTTCTATGCCGAGCGAGGTGCCGATATCGATGATCGATTCGACCAGCCGGCGCTCCTGGGGTGACACGAGAATGGGCAGCACCAGTTGCCGGTCGATCTTCAGGCGGCGCGGCGTCAGCTTCAACAGGCTGAGGATGGAGGCGTAGCCGGTGCCGAAATCGTCGATCTCTATGTCGATGCCGAGTTCTTTGATGCGTCTGATGTTCGACAGCAGCGTCGTGTCGTTCTCGTCGAAAGAGATCGATTCGAGCAGTTCGAAGGAAAGCCGGCCCTCGGGTATCCGCATCTGCTCCAGCCGCTCGATCAGCCCCTCGTCGCGCAGGCGCGAATAGGAAAGATTGACCGACACCTTGGGGATGCGGATGCCGTTTGCCTCCCAGCGGCAGATCTGGAACAGCGCCTGTTCGAGGATCGCCTGGTCGATGGCTGCGACCACGTTGATGTCCTCGGCTGTCTTCAGGAAGGCATGCGGCCCGATCAGCCCCTTGGTCGGATGATCCCATCGCGCCAGCGCTTCGACGCCGATGACCTCCAGCGTCGCCGGGCAAAATTGCGGCTGGAAATGGGCGACGAATTCGTTCTGCTCAAGACCGCGAAGGATCTCATCGGCCGTCTGCTTCGTCTGGAACACGGCGGTCTTGAGCGCGCCGGTGAAGGTTTCGTGCCGGTTGCGGCCGCGCCTCTTCGCCTCGTAGAGGGCGATGTCGGCATTGACGAGGATGTGGGCGAGCTCGTCGGTCGCGGCGGCCTGGGCGGCGATGCCGATGCTGACGCCGATGCGGCATTCCTGGTCCTTGTAGCGAACTGGCGTGCTCATCGCCTCGATGATGCCCGAGGCGAGCGCCGCATCTTCCTCGGCGTTGCCGCCGGCACGAATGATGACGAACTCGTCGCCACCGATCCGCGCGACGAAGTCGTTCTCCTGCGCGCTCGAGCGCAGCAGTCCGGCGGCGTGCCTGAGAATCTCGTCGCCCGCAGCATGGCCCATGGTGTCGTTGATCTGCTTGAAACGGTCGAGATCGATATGGAAGATGCTGATCCTGTCCTTGGCGTCGAAGTGCCGCGTCCGGTCGCCAAGGATCTGGTCGAGGAAGCGTCGGTTCGGGAGTCCTGTCAGCGGGTCGTGCAGCGCGTTGAATTCCATCCGGTGCCGCGCCGCCTCCAGTTCGGCGCTATGCGCCTCGGCGAGGCGCTTGGCTTCCGAGAGTCTTGCCCGCGTTTCGACGTCGGCCGTCACGTCCCAGTTGACGCCGATGATCTTGCGGCTGCCGCCGGCGCCGATGTGAACCGAGCCGCTGGCGCGGATGTATCGGATGTCGCCGCCGGGCAGACGAATGCGGAATTCGGAATTATAGGCGCCGCCGCTTGCGACCGTCTTGGCGTATTCCGCCTTGGCGCGGGGAAGATCGTCGGGATGCAGCGCCTCTTTCCAGTCGTCGAAGGTTTCGCGGATAGAGGGGCCGACGCCGTAGAGCTCCTTCATGCGGTTGTCCCACAGCAGCTTGCCGGTGTCGATATCGAGTTCCCAGATGCCGATCTTGGACGTGTCGAGCGCAATCTTCAGGCGATGCGAAAGTTCGAGCAGTTGATCTTTGCTCTGCCGCAGGGCGCGGATATTTCGCTGGCGTTCCGTCGTCAGATAACCCGTGATGATCATCGGAACGACGATCATCAGGCCCCCGAGCATGATTAGGAGGCGGACCTGCAGGGCATTGTCCGGCGTCGGCGGCCATCCGCCCTTCGGTATCGCCGCCATCCGCCAGGAGCCGCCCGGCAGCGTCACGTCCACCTCCACCGGCGCCTTTCCGAAGATCGCCGGATCGCCGAAGAAAATCGCGCCATCGCGTCCCTGACCGTCACGGCCAGCAATGGCGATGTCGATACCGAGGGCCGAGGAGACGAGGCCACTGTCGCGATAGAGCTGGTCGATGTCGATGACCGCTGACACCAGGCCCCAGAAGCGCTTGCCGCCGCCGGCATTGGCCGTCACCGGAAAGCGGCCGATCAATCCGCGTCCGCCCTGGACGAGATCGACCGGCCCGGCAAGCACCATCTTCCCGCTTGCCACCACACGCATGACGGACTCGCGTTGCTTGTCGTTGTTGCGGTAGTTCAGGCCGATCGCCTTCTCGTTGCCCGCCAGCGGGTAGACCATCGAGACGATGAGATTGGGCGCTGCGGCGAGGTTGCGCAGTTGCGAGCGCTCGCTGAAGATGCTCTGCGCAAGTTCGCTGAAGCGCTGCTGGTGCATGTCGGGCTCGGTTGCAATCGTGCCGATCAGGCCGCGAACGAGCTGGATATTGCCGTTGACGCTGCTCTCCAGGCGCGAGCGTATCGGATTGAGTTCGTCCGCCACCTCGGAGCGCAGACGTGCTTCGAAAACGACCCGGTTCTGATTGTCGGCGAGAATCCCGGCAATCAGCACGACGAAGGTGGCGATCAGCGCCGGGACGTAATTGAGCGTCAGAATCCGCGAGAGCCGGTATTTCCTGAAATATTGACCATTTATTTTTGCCACAAGACGACCCTGCGAATGCGGACGGCGAGACAGACAGCCCGAATATTCCAAACTCTCCTTAATAATTCTTCATTCGGAACCGCTGAAATAGGCGAGGGCGGGAAACCGCGGTTCTAACCTTTCATGCCGAGCATCGCCTGCAGCGTCTCCAGCCTGTCGGCCTCTCGCGGCAGTTTGTCTGGTCTCAGCCGGGCGATGCGCGGGAAACGCATGGCGACACCCGATTTGTGGCGGGTCGAGCGGTTCAGCCCTTCGAAGGCCACTTCGACGACAAAGCCGGCGTCCGGTTCGGCGCGGACCGCGCGCACCGGGCCGAAGCGCTCGACCGTGTTGTCGCGCACATAGCGGTCGAGTATCTCCAGTTCGGCATCGGTAAAGCCGAAATAGGCCTTGCCGACGGGAACCAGGGCCATGCCGCCTTCTGCCTCCGCCCAGACGCCGAAGGTGAAATCCGAATAGTAGCTCGAGCGCTTGCCGTGGCCGCGCTGGGCGTACATCAGCACCGCGTCGATGTTGAAGGGCGCGCGTTTCCACTTGAACCACGGGCCTTTCATCCGCCCGGCCAGATAGGGCGAGTCGAGCCGCTTCAGCATGATCCCCTCGATGACCGGATCCGGTGGCTCCGAGCGCAGCCGGTCCAGTTCCTCCCAGGTAGAAAAGGGAACAAGCGGCGACAGGTCGAAGTGCTGTGGCGAAGCGGCTTCGATCAAGGCCGTCAGGGCTTGGCGGCGGACGTGGAAAGGTTCGGGCCGCATGTCGCGTTCACCCGAAAAGAGGATATCGTAACCGCGAATAAACGCGGGATAGTCCTCGAGCAGCTTGCGGTTGACGGACTTTCTATTCAGCCGCTGCTGCAGGTCCCCGAACGTGGCGGTGGCGCGATTGGTGCGCATCGTTCCGCCGACCAGCAGCTCGCCGTCGATCACGCCGGCAATGTCGGCGGCCTCGATGATCTCCGGGAAAGCGCCGGATATTTCGTCGCCGCTGCGGGAATAGAGACGCCGCACCCCGCCGATATTGGCGAGCTGGACGCGGATGCCGTCCCATTTCCATTCGGCGGCGAAGTCGGCCGGATCCAGTCCTTCTAGATCGCCCTCGCCGATTGGCGTCGCGAGCATCACCGAGTGAAAGACGGCCGGCGTGGTGAGAACGGGCATCTCCGCTTCGCCGGAAAGCCACAGAAAGAGCGGCAGGTAAGGCGGCGAAAGCCCGTGCCACAAGGTTTCGATCTCGGCGATGTCCCTGCCGCCCAGGTCGGCGAGCGCCTGCTTGGCGAGCCGCGCCGAGACGCCGATCCGTAAACCCCCGGTGACGAGCTTCAGAAAGGCGAAACGGCCGGCGGTGTCGAGCCGGTCGAGCATGTCGCGGACGAGCGAGCGTACCTCGGAACGTCCCGCCCGCTGAAGCCGTTCGACGACCTCGCCAAGCGGAATGTCCTCGGGAACGACTCCCGCCTGCGGTTCCCAGGCCAGCGACACCGTCTCGGCGAGATCGCCGACATAGTCATAGGAATAATGGAACAGCACCTCGTCCATACGCTCGAGCAAGAGGTCGCGGATCAAGGCAGGCTTCACCGTGTTGAATGAAAGCGTGCCGCCGATCGCCGCGAGTGCATAGCCGCGGCTTGGATCGGGGGTGCTGCGGAAATAGTCGGCAAGCAGCCTGATCTTGGCGTTTCGCTGCGGCGTCAGGACGAGGCGGCCGAGCAGTTCGGCGAAGGCTTTCATCCGTCACTCCCCCTCGTCGTCGTAGCCGACGAGATGCAGCGGTCGCGCCGGAATGCCCTGCAATTCGCACCAGCGCACCAGGGCTTCCTCACGGCCATGCGTCACCCAGACTTCGGCCGGGGCGATCTCGCGTATGGTGCCGGTCAGTTCGGCCCAGTCGCAATGGTCGGAGATGACGAGCGGCAGTTCGACGCCGCGCTGCTTGGCGCGCTGGCGAATGAGCATCCAACCTGAAGCAAAGACGGCGACGGGCTCGGCGAAGCGTCGCGCCCAGCGGTCGGCAAAGGCCGAAGGCGGGCCGATGACGATCCCGCCGGCGAAATCCGGCCTTTTGTCGCCGGCAAGGGTGGCCGGCCGGATATCGCCGAGGTCGATACCATCGGCCTGGTAATATTCGCAGAGCTTGGCAAGCGCGCCGTGGATATGGATCGGTTCGTCGTAGCCTTGCTGGCGAAGTAGCGCGATCACCCGTTGCGACTTGCCGAGCGCGTAAGCGCCGACGACATGGGCACGTTCGGGAAATTGCTTCAGCGATGCAAGAAGCCGGGCGGTCTCCGCCCGGTCGTCCGGATGGTGGAAGACCGGCAGGCCGAAGGTCGCCTCGGTAATGAAGACATCGCAGGGGACGGGCTCGAAAGTGGGGCAGGTCGGGTCGGGCCGCCGCTTGTAGTCGCCCGAAACGACGATCCGCTTCCCACCCGCCTCAACCGAAATTTGCGCCGAGCCGAGCACATGGCCGGCCGGATGAAAGCAGACCCGGACGCCGTCGATCGCGATCGTTTCGCCGAGCCGGGCGATTTCGCTTTCACCGCAAAAGCCGTCGCCGTAGCGGATGCGCATGATGTCGAGCGTTTCGCGTGTCGCAAGCACGCGGCCATGTCCGGCGCGGGCATGATCGGAATGGCCATGGGTGATCAGCGCCCTTTCGACCGGCTGAACCGGATCGATGTAGAAGTTTCCCTTCTCGCAATAGAGTCCCTTCGGAGCGGGATAGAGCAATGATTCCGGCTTCATGCAGACAAAGATAGCTGGCGGTCGACGGTCTGCCAGCTATCCGCCGCAAGTTTTTCGTCGGCTGAGAAAGACCGAGGGCTATCGACCGTGCGCCAGCGTATCGCCGATCAGCTTCAGCACCGCCTCGGCATCGATGCCGATGCAGGCCTTTTGGCTCGGCAGATTGTCCCAGGCATTCGGCGGGAAAAGCCGCCCGTCCGGCTTCTGGATCGTCTGGCCGTCGGCGATGCCGCCGCAGAGCACGCGGATCGGCCCGCTGCGGGTGCGGAACAGATCCGGGGCGACGACATAGGCGCAGGCGCAGCTGTCGTGCACGACCATGCCGTCATCGACATGCTGCTCGTAGAAGACGATGTAGAACTGCGAAATGTCGGCGAGGAGTTTTGCCGCCTTGCCGCCACGTTCGGCGATGTCGGCGAGCGTGGCGCGGGTCATCACCGTTTGCGACGTCACGTCGAGGCCGATCACCGCCACCGGCCATTGTGCAGTCATCACCGCGTCGGCCGCCTCCGGGTCTCCATGGATATTGGCCTCGGCGGCCGGAGTGATGTTGCCGGGAACGTCGAAGGCGCCGCCCATGATCACCACGGCCTTGACGAGGCCGGCAATATCCGGGTCTTCGCGCAGCGCACGTGCCAGATTGGTCATGCGGCCGACGGCCACGAGCGTCACCTCACCGGGATTGGCGCGCACCGTGTCGATGATAAAGCGATGGGCCGGCCGGGGGTCGAGCGGCAGGTCGATCACGTCCGGCACGTCGATATTGCCGAGGCCATCGTGGCCGTGGATGCCGGTCGGCCAATCGATATGCGGCCGGTCGGGATTGAACATCTCGCCGAGGCCCTTGGCGACCGGGGCTGCAATTCCCCAGGCCTGCTTGAGAAAGAGCGCGTTGCGCGTCGTCGTCTCGATGGAGGCATTGCCGAACACCGAGGTGATGCCGATGAGGTCGATTTCCGGGTGCCGGTGCAGGAAGAGAAGCGCCATGGCGTCGTCGACGCCGGGATCCGTATCGAAAATAACCTTGTGCATAGCGTCTTCCTTCTTGGGGATATCGGGCCCATTTGCCTGAACCTGGTCCTGCGTGCTGGCGGCAATGGACAAGCTGCGGGCGAAAGTCAATCGATCGATTTCGCTCAGCTTATTGAAAGCGGCGGATGCTGAAGGGTTCGAGGTCGGTGCCGGCCCGGTTGGAAAGGAGGGCGGCGATCCTTGCGCCGGTGATCGCCGAGAGCGTCAGGCCGAGATGGCCGTGGCCGAAGGCCATGGCGATGCGGGGATCGGACGGATGAAGGCCGATGACCGGCACCGAATCCGGTGTCGAAGGGCGCCTGCCCATCCATTCCTTGCCGCCGCTCTCCGGCAGAGCCGGCACATAACGGCGCATCTTCCGGCGCATCGCGGCTGCTCGCGCATAGTTCGGCGGCGCCTCCGGCCGCGCCAGTTCAACCGCACCGCCGATGCGCAGGGCGTTGGCAAGCGGGGTCGCCACGAAGCCGTGCTCGGCAAAGAAGATCGGCATTTCCAGCGTCACCGGTGGATCAGCGAAGGTGGTGTTGTAGCCGCGCTCCGTTTCCAACAGCACCTTCAGCCCAAGCTTGCGGACGAGGGTGCGTGACCACACGCCGGCGGCGATCACCACCTTGTCGAAGGCCTGCCGGTCGCCGTTGTCGGCGACTATGGTGATCCCCTCGGTGCTTGGCTGCACGGCCTCGACGCCGGCTTCGACGAGCGTGCCCTGTTGCCTGACATGGTGTTGCAGATCGCGCAGCAGTTTGAGCGGATCGGGAAACGTCTGGTATCCGCTGCTGAAGACGCCGCCGGCGAAGGCGCCCTCTAGCGCGGGGACGCGGCCGCGGGCGGCGCGGGCGTCGAGGCGTTCGACGGCAAAGCCGAGCAGCCGGGCGGTCGCCTGCTCGTGCCGGAACGCGGCCTCGAGGGCAGTCTCGCTGTCGAAGATCGTCAGCGCCCCGGTCGGTTTCATATGGCCGGAAATGCCGCAGAGCCTCGTCATTGCCTGATGCGCGGCGAGAGCTTCACGCATCAGGCCGAGCAGGGCCCGACGGGAGCGTTCCACCTGGGCGGGCCGAGCCGCAAGAAGCAAATGCAAGAGCCATGGCGTCAAGGCCGCCAGATCCTGCCAGCGCAGCGTCAGGGGTCCGAGCGGGTCGATCAGCCATTTCGGGGCTGCGAACAGCATTTCGGGGCGGGCCATCGGATCGATCTCCGGAACCGCGAGGATGCCGGCGTTGCCGACGGAGGCAGGCAGGCCGTCGACGTCCTTTTCGAACACGGTGACCGCGTGACCTTCGGCGATCAGATGGACCGCCGAGGCGCAGCCGATGATACCCGCTCCGACGATTCCGATGCGCGCCATGATCTCCCCCGTCCTCAAAATCAAGAAATGACGCTTCGTTTTTAGTGATGACGGGCAGGAGAGCAAGTGTCCTGCATCCGTCCGCTTAAACTTTCCGAAAGGGTGTTTCGCCTATCTTCAGAGGCGTTCTGGCTTTTCTTGTATTTGCGTCCGCAGCGGAGCCGCCTGTGAAGGCTATTTTGAGTAAACTGCGCCCTTCGAAGCGGCTCGTGGTCATCCTTGCCGCGGCCTTTGCCGTTTCGGCCGCGTCCGGCGGTGCCGCCGTCTATGTGGGGCGCGACAGGCTCGTCGCGCGGCTCTCGGAGCCTTCCGCTTCCGGTCTCGAATGCACGGCGCTTCGGACGCTGAAGCTCGACCACCGCGGCCAGCGCTGGATCCGCATGCATGTGAAGACCGACAGCGCGGCTGGCCCGGAGCGCGTCCGCACGGCGCTACGCGTCGTCGGCGCACTCGCAAAGAAGGAAAAGGCCGACCTCTACCAGGTCGTCGTGCTCGATACGGCAGGTCCGGAGGAGCGCGCTGCGGCGCGTGGTGGCGCGATCGGTGCCGAAGTGCTTTTCGCGCCCGGTCCGCAGAGTGTGAAGGGCATGGACGAACCGTTCCGTGCTTCCTACAACGACGGCACGGCCAATCCGGGCGGCATGTTCCATGGCAAGCTCGTGAGCCTCGGTCTCGACGAGGTTCGTGCCATTATGGCCAAGATGGACGATCACTCGCCCTGCATCGATCCGGCTGCGGCCGACGCGGAAGGCGCGGAGGCTCCGGCCGTGTCGGAAGCGAGCGAGCATCCGGCCAAGACTGCCGAGGCGCATGGCGGGCATTGAGCCGCCCGCAAAACTTCCCCATCAAAGGAAAAGCCCACCGCTAACGCGATGGGCTCAATGCTGTCCGGCATCTGCTTATCAGCTCAATCGGCCTTGTGGCGCCGGGCCGGGAAGAGAATGATGTCGCGGATCGACGGCGAGTTGGTGAGCAGCATGATCAGCCGGTCGACGCCGATGCCTAAGCCGCCGGCGGGCGGCATGCCCTGGTCCATCGCGTCGAGGAAGTCCTCGTCGAGCGTCTTTTCCTTTTCGCCGCGGGCGTGGGCCTGTTCCATCTGCTCGACCATGCGGGCGCGCTGTTCGACCGGGTCGTTGAGCTCGGAGAAGGCGTTCCCGATCTCCCAACCGTTGCAATAGGTCTCGAAGCGCTCGACGAGCCGCGGCTCGCCCGGCACCTCCTTGGCGAAGGGCGAGATATCCTTCGGGAAATGGATGACGTGGGCCGGCTGGATCAGCGTCGCTTCGACCTTCTCCTCGAAGATGAAGGCGAGCACTTCGCCCCAGGTCGCATCCTTCTCGACCTCGATCCCGGCATTGCGGGCCGCCTGGCGGGCTTCCTCGTCGCTCCGGATCGCAAGGAAATCGATGCCGGTCGCGTCCTTGACGGCCTCCGGCATGGAGACGCGCGGGAAGGGACCCTTGAAGGAGAGCTGCTTGTCGCCGAATTCGAACTCGGTCTTGCCGTGGACGGCGAGGGCGAGCTTTTCGAACATGCGCTCGACGAGGCCCATCATGTCCTCGTAGTCCGCATAGGCCCAATAGCACTCCATCATGGTGAATTCCGGATTGTGCCGGGTGGAGACGCCTTCGTTGCGGAAGTTGCGGTTGATCTCGAAGACCTTGTCGGTGAGCCCGGAAACGAGCACGCGCTTCAGATAAAGCTCGGGCGCGATGCGCAGATACATGTCGAGCTTCAGCGTGTTGTGATGCGTCTTGAAAGGCTCGGCCGTGGCGCCGCCATAGATCGGCTGCAGCATCGGCGTCTCGACTTCCATGAAACCTTCGTCCTCAAGGAAGCGGCGAATGCCGGAGACGATGCGGCTTCGCTGCTGGAAGCGCAGCTTCGATTCTTCGTTGACCATGATGTCGAGGTAGCGCTTGCGGTAGCGCGTCTCGATGTCGGCAAGCCCGTGATACTTCTCCGGCATCGGCAGGAGCGACTTGCAGAGCATGGTGATTTCCTTGGCGTTCACCGTCAGCTCGCCGCGCTTGGTGCGGCGCACCTCGCCGGTGACGCCGACGATGTCCCCGAGATCGATCATCGGCAGCAGCGCGCGCGCCTCCTCCGGCGCCGTGTCCTTGTGCGAGAAGATCTGGATCTTGCCGGAGGCGTCATGGATGTCCATGAACATGCCGGAATTGCGCGAGGAGAAGACGCGGCCGGCGACCGTCACCAGGTCGCCGCTTTCCGTGTCCGGCTCGAGCCCGGCATATTTTTCGGCGAGTTCCGCATTGGTGAGCGTGCGGTGGAAATGCGCCGGATAGACGTCGCCGATCTGCGTGCGCAAGAGGTCGAGCTTCTGGGCGCGCACTTCGGTCGCGTCGGAGGAAAGGCCGGCGGTTTCTGTCTTCTCGTTCATGGTTATCGTCCTTACTTTCCGCTGCCAACCATGGAGGCGACCACCTGTGCCGCCACCTTGAGCCGCTGGCGCACCACAGCACGGCCGAGCAGCTCCATCGAGTCGAAGAGCGGCAGCGAACGCTGCGAACCGGAGATGGCGACGAAGAGCGGCGAGACGACGGCCTTGAGCTTCTTGCCCATCCGCTCGGCGCTGGCGCGCAGTTCGGCCTCAATGGACTCCTTGTTCCATTCGAGGATCTTTTCGAGGTCCGGCTGAACGGTGTTGAGGACTTCGAGCATCTCCTCGGGCGAGGCCTTCACGCCGGCAAAGGCGGCCGGCTGCAGGCCGAGATCGGACTTGAAGAGGAAGGCGGCCAGATCCGGCAGCTCGCCGAGCTTCGAGATGCGCGACTGCGAGAGCTTCAGGCCCTCCTTGAGACGTTCGTTTTCGGACGCCCAGGCGAAGACCCGCGCGGCAAACTCGTCTTCCGAGAGCTTCTCGCGGATCCAGCGGGCGTTCAGCCAGTCGAGCTTCTGAATGTCGAAGATCGCGCCGGCCTTCGACAGGTTTTCCGGGTCGAACTTGTCCGCCAGTTCCTCGATCGTCAGCAGTTCTTCGCCTTCGGCGATCTGGATGAAGAACAGGCCGAGGAAGTTCATCAGCGCTTCCGGAAGATAGCCGAGCGCCGTGTAATAGGAGATCGAGGTCGGGTTCTTGCGCTTCGACAGCTTCGACTTGTCGGCATTGCGCATGAGCGACAGATGCATGAACTTCGGCGGCTCGAGGCCTAGATACTGATAGATCAGGATGTGCTTCGGCACCGAGGCGAGCCACTCCTCGCCGCGCGCGACATGGGTGATCTTCATCATATGATCGTCGACGACATTCGCCATATGATAGGTCGGCATGCCGTCTGCCTTGAGCAGCACCTGCATGTCGACCGCATCCCACGGGATCTCGACATCGCCATAGACGCCGTCGTGGAACTTGCAGGAGCCCTCGGTCGGGATCTTCATGCGCACGACATGCGGCTCGCCGGCGGCGACGCGGGAGGTGACTTCCTCGGCCGACAGGCTCAGGCACAGGCCGTCATACTTCGGCGGCTTGCCGGCGGCGCGCTGTGCCTCGCGCATCTGCTCCAGCCGCTCGGGCGTGCAGAAGCAGCGGAAGCCGTGGCCGTTCTCGACGATTTTCTCGACATAGGGCTTGTAGAGGTCCTTGCGGTCGCTCTGGCGATAGGGGCCGTAGGGGCCGCCGATATCCGGACCTTCCGACCATGTGAGCCCGCACCATTTCAGCGCATCGAGCACCTTCTTCTCGAATTCCGGCGTCGAGCGCGTCGCGTCGGTATCCTCGATGCGCAGGATGAATTCGCCGCCGTGCTTCTTCGCAAAGAGGTAGTTGAACAGCGCGATATAGGCGGTGCCGACATGCGGTTCGCCGGTGGGGGAGGGTGCGATGCGTACCCGGACTGCAGAATCTGCCATGGTCTTTGCCCGTCTTGACGTGCTCTTGAGCCCTTGGCCGGAGTGCCTACCAGCTGACGGGCGCGTATTTTATGGGAAGGAAGGCCCGCAAGGGTGCCGCTTGAGCGGTATCGGCGGGCAATTCCAGTCGGCAGGGGTGAGACCATAGAAAGCCCCTGATGTCAACGGAAAGAGGAAGCGCGCGGTCCAATCGCCTCTCCCCCGAACAGGGATTGGAACGCTAGCGGCGTGGCTGCGTTATCCGCTACGAGGACGCGGACTGTGGCAACCGGACGCGACAGACCAGGAGAACATGGGAATTTTGCCGGTTTCTTCCCGTGGCCAACGAAACGGCAGGCGAGCTCTTGACCTGTCCAGCTCGCATCCTCGCCTCCCTCCCGCAGCAAGAGGCCCGCATTCGACGGATGCGGGCCTCTTTGTCGTCTTCGCAGATTGCAAGCTTAATGCAGCTTCGTGGCCTGCTGCTTTTTTAGGCGCGCGTTGCGGGCGATCATGTTGAGGATTTCAACCAGCGCCGAGAAGGCCATGGCGGCATAGACGTAGCCCTTCGGCACGTGGAAGCCCATGCCTTCGGCAATCAGCGTCGTGCCGATCATCAGCAGGAAGGCAAGCGCCAGCATGACGATCGTCGGGTTCCGTTCGATGAAGTTGGCGAGCGGGTTGGCTGCAACCAGCATCACGGTTACGGCGACGACGACGGCGATGACCATGATGGGCAGGTGAGGGGTCATGCCGACGGCGGTGATGATGCTGTCGACGGAGAAGACGAGATCGAGCAGCAGGATCTGGCCGATCGCCGCCGTGAAACCGTTGATCGCCGAGCTCGCGATGAAATCCTCGTCATGGTCGCTCGGATCGACATTGTGGTGGATCTCCTTCGTCGCCTTCCAGACCAGGAAAAGGCCGCCGGCGATCAGGATCATGTCCTTCCAGGAGAAGCCATGGCCAAAGGCCTCGAAGACCGGCTCTGTGAGTTGCACGATCCAGGCGATCGTGCCGAGCAGCCCAAGGCGCATGATAAGCGCGAGGCCGATACCGATGCGCCGGGCGCTGACGCGGTTCTCGGCGGGCAGCTTGTTGGTCAGAATCGAGATGAAGATCAGGTTGTCGATGCCGAGGACCACTTCCATCACAATCAGTGTAATGAGAGCGACCCAAGCCTCCGGGCTTTGAGCGAGCGTGAGGATTTCCTGCATCGGCGAACTCTTCCTTCTAAATGACGATCACTGATGTCGCGTCGTCCGACCCAACGTCAGTGGCGGTGACCGGTCCCAACAAACCGGAGCGGAATGCGAGCGCATCTTCCCCTCCAGGGCGCCTCGTGGCGCCAGGTTCGCCGCAGTATTTAAGGAGTAGTGCCGAAGTAGCAAGCGCTGCCGCGACTTTGCGGCAGCGTTTTACCGTTTACTGTTTTATCGGAACCCACATCTCGACGACGCCCATGCCGGAATCCGGGTCGAACCGCTCGTCGTAGCGTTCCATGAGATCGGGCGTTTCGCCGTGCTCGAGTCCAGACTGCGGAAACCAGGTTGCGAAGATGTGATGGGCAGTGGCCGAGATCGCCGAGATGTGGCCGCGATGCAGGAACGCCGCATAGCGCTGCTTCGGCAGCTTCAGGGTCGAAAACCCGTTCGGCAGTCCGTCCGCATCCGCGACTTCGACGGCCGCCATGTAGCGGAAGCTTCCGGCTCCAGCATCCGAATGGGTGCAGACGCCATAGGCGACGTTGCCGCGCTGGCCCGGAATATGACCGAAGTGGCTATTGAAGCGCTGCCAGAGCGAGGGAATGCCTTCGGTGCGATCGTAGGCATAGGTTTCTTCAAGGCCGGCGAGGAGCAGGGCAGGGCCCTCCTCGAAGCGCGGCGGTTCGATCTTCTGATTGCGCGTATCGTCCATCCTGATGGGCTCCACAAGTTCGATATTGCAGACATGCCTCTGCTTGCGCACCGACTCGGGCGTGACCCCGAATTGCTCGCGAAAGGCGCGGGTGAATGCCTCGTGCGAGCCATAGCCCGCGTCGAGGGCCGCCTCGAGAATGGTGGAGTTGCCGTCGGCAAGGCGAAGCGCCGCCGAACTCAGGCGGCGTCCGCGGATATAGGCACTGATCGAATGGCCGGTCGCGAGGCCAAAGACGCGTGATAGATGATAGCGCGACAGGCCGGCGGCGTCGGCAATCCGCTCCAGTGAGATATCCTTGGCGAAATGGCTTTCGATGAACCAGATCGCCCGTCCGATGGCACTCATGTTCACTCCCGTGGCAAGCGACCTAGCTCTTACGGATTTATAGGAGGACGCGTTTGATCGCGGTTGCTGGATTTTAATCGGCACGGCCTGCCGACGGCAAATTCGCCTTCTGGATTTCCCGATTGTGCAGGCTGGACGAACGGGGTCCGCGTCCTACATCCGCCGTCATGGCAACGACCGGTCCTCTCTTTCGTGGCATCAATGTGGTCTCGATTTCGGTGACCGACCTTGATGGTGCCCGCGCGTTCTATGGGGAGGTGCTCGGATTCGGGCCGCCGCTCTACGATCTGCCCGAAGCGGGCTGGATCGAATTCTCCGCCGGCGGCGTGGACGGCAACGTTTCGGTGACGTTGGCGGAGAGCGGCTGGACGCCCTCGACGGGGACGACGCTCGTCTTGAATGTCGAGGACTGCCATGCGGTGGTCGAGGAGCTGCGGCGCCGCGGTGTCCGGTGCGAGGATGCGCAGGTCTTTCCCGGCTTCGTCACCTTTGCGAGCTTCTACGATCCCTTCGGCAATCGCATGCAGATGTGCAGCCCGGCTTAAGATTTCTGATCAGCGCGCTGCCCGTAGGCGGCCATGAAAACACGGATGGCCGAGGCGACGTTCTTTTCGATCTGTTCGGGCGGAACCGCATCACACATCCCGAAGAGACGGCCCTTGAACAGGCCGGCCATACAGAGTTCTATGAACTGCTTGGCGGCCAGTTCCGTATCGTCGATCGACAGCCTGCCTGCCGCTTTCTGCTGGTCGAGATAGGCCTTCAGCACCGTGTAGCCGTTTTCGGGCGTTGCGGTGAAGAAACGCTGCGCCAGCCGCGGCATGCGGTCGATCACGCCGAGCACGGTCCGCATGGCCCGGATTGTGTAATCCGATGTCACGCTGGTAACGAGCGTGACGGCGAAATCGTGTAGCGCTTCCTCGATGGGCTCGATGTCGTTCAGCGACTGCTTGATGCTGTTGACGATGCGGCTGCGTTCGCGCGCGATCAGGGCTTCGAACAGATCTTCCTTGTTCTCGAAGTAGACATAGAGCGTGCCCTTAGATACGCCTGCCTCGCGGGTGATGTCGTTCATGCTGGCGGCATCGAAATTGCTGCGCATGAAGACACGCTTGGCGCCTTCAAGAATTTGCTCGCGTTTGACCGGATCCGCGCCGGCGACGCGGCGGCCGCCACTCGAAGGCTGCTGTTCCGGCTGCAGGGATCTTTCCTGCCGTGCACTTTTCGCTGACGTCATGATTACCCGGACGTTTCCACTCCTGTAGATCACGGTGGATTTAAGAACTCGCTCCGACCCATTAGCGTGACCGTTTCAATAAAAAGCAACGGGTGCGGAATTGGATCCGCATTTATTTCAGCCCGCGGCAAGCGTTTCGAACCGCTCGGTTCGATTTGCTCTTGATATGCGCTGCGAAAGGGATTATGTCAAGGCTAATCGAACCGAACGGTTCAGTTCAATTTCCTAATTTAGCCGAAACAGGTGTCTCATGTCCCCTTCCAGCACCTCCAGTGCCGCGCGCGTCCGTCCTGTCGGTGACGATTTCGAGGCCGTCGAAGTTCCCACCACCGAGGCCAAGGCACCCGCAGCAGAGGCGCCGGCGGTGACGGAGCCTTCGGCCGCTGAGGCTGCCGCTCCCGCCAAGAAACGCCGCAAGCCGATCCTTCCGGCAATCGGGCTGGCGCTGCTCGCCGCCGGCGCCTGGTACGGCTACGACTGGTGGACCAATGGCCGCTTCATGGTTTCGACCGACGATGCCTATATCGAGGGCGACATCGCGACGATCTCTCCGAAGGTCTCCGGTTATGTTGCCAAGGTCGACGTCGTCGCCAACCAGCACGTGAAGGCCGGCGACCCGCTCGTCACGCTCGAGGACGGCGATTACCGGATCGCGGCGGAACAGGCCGAGGCGCAGATCGCCACGCAGAAGCTGGCGCTCAGCCGTTTCGACGCGCAGATCGCGGGTGCGGAGGCGAGCCTGAATCAGGCCGAGGCGCAGAAAAGGGCCTTCGAGGCGACCGTCCGCGGCGCCGAGCTGACCCAGAAGCGCGCCAGCGACCTGCAAGCCTTCGGAACGGACGCTTCGCGCGACAGCGCCCAAGTCGCGCTCGACCAGGCGAATGCGAATCTCGTCGGCGCGGAGGCAAATATCGCCGCCGCCAAGGCCAATATCACCGTGCTCCAAGCGCAGCGCGCGGAATCGGAAAGCACGATCCGTTCGCTGGAACTGGCGCGCGACAAGGCGAATCGCGACCTCGGCTTCACCGTGCTCAAGGCGCCCTATGACGGCGTCATCGGCAATGTCGCCGTCCAAGTCGGCGACCTCGTCTCGGCCGGGCAGCGGCTTGCGGCCCTCGTGCCGGTGGACCAGCTCTATATCGACGCCAACTTCAAGGAAACGCAGATCTCCCATCTGGTCCCCGGCTCCAAGGTTAAGGTCCATGTGGATGCCTATGACGAGCACACGATCGAAGGCACCGTCGCATCGATCTCGCCGGCCTCCGGCTCGGTCTTCTCGCTGCTGCCGGCGGAAAACGCCACCGGCAACTTTACCAAGATCATCCAGCGCGTGCCGGTTCGGATCACGCTCCCGGCCGATGCGCTCGCCAAAGGCAACCTCAGGGCGGGGCTGAGCGTCGTCGTCGACGTCGATACCCGCACGGCGCCGGACGCCACGAAGGTCGCCGAGGCGAAGTAAGCGCGCGAAGGAGTAGCGGACATGGCTTCGACGGCAACAGTGAGCCCGGCGGCGACAGGCGGCGCCGGGGCAGAGGAGCGCATGGATCCGCGGCGGCTCATCGCGTTTCTCGCGATGGTCGTCGGCATGTTCATGGCGATCCTCGACATCCAGATCGTCTCGGCCTCGCTTGCCGAAATCCAGGCGGGACTTTCCGCCGGATCGGACGAGATCGGCTGGGTGCAGACCTCCTATCTGATTGCCGAAGTCATTATGATCCCGCTGTCGGGAACGCTCGCGCGGATCGTTTCGACGCGCGTGCTCTTCTCCGTCGCCGCCGCCGGCTTCACCGCCTCGAGCGCGTTAGCGGCAACCGCCACCAATATCGACCAGATGATCGTCTATCGGGCGATCCAGGGCTTCATCGGCGGCGGCATGATCCCGTCGGTCTTCGCGGCCGCCTTCACGATCTTCCCGCCGTCGAAGCGCAACATCGTGTCGCCGATCATCGGCCTCATTGCCACGCTCGCGCCGACCATCGGCCCGACTGTCGGCGGCTATCTGAGCCACGCCTTCTCCTGGCACTGGCTGTTCCTCGTCAACGTCATTCCCGGCATCGTCGTCGCGACGCTCACCTGGATTTTCATCGACTTCGACGAACCGGAACTCGGCCTCATCAAGAAGTTCGACTGGTGGGGGCTGTTCTCGATGGCGGTCTTCCTCGGTTCGCTCGAATATGTGCTCGAGGAAGGCAATGCCAACGATTGGTTCAACGACGACCATATCGTCATGGGGGCGGTCGCCACGGCTGTCGCCGCCGCGATATTCTTCTACCGGGCGTTCAAAGTCGAGTTTCCGGTGGTCGATCTCCGCGCCTTCGCCAATCGAAATTTCACCTTCGGCTCGCTGTTCTCCTTCGTGATGGGCATCGGCCTCTATGGCCTCACCTATCTCTATCCGCTCTATCTCGGGCGCATCCGCGGCTATGATTCGCTGATGATCGGCGAGACCATGTTCGTCTCCGGCCTCGCCATGTTTCTGACGGCGCCGGTCGCGGGCTTCCTCGCCGGCAGGCTCGACCCGCGGGTGATGATGACGATCGGGTTCACGGGCTTTGCGGCAGGCACGTGGACGATGAGCCAGCTGACGGCGGATTGGGATTTCTGGGAACTGCTCGTCCCGCAGATCCTGCGCGGCTGCTCGCTGATGCTCTGCATGGTGCCGATCAACAACATCGCGCTCGGCACGCTGCCGCCGGCACGCATCCGTAACGCGTCCGGTCTCTTCAACCTGACGCGCAACCTCGGCGGCGCCGTAGGCCTGGCGATCATCAACACGATCCTGACCCAGCGCCAGGATCTCCACTATGCCCGTCTGGCGGAGCATATCCAGTGGGGCAGTCCGGAGGCGGTCGATCGGTTGAACAACATAGCATCGAACTTCGACGCTTACGGCCTCGACGGCGCGACCGCTGCCGTCAAGCAACTGGCCCAGATGGTTCAGCAGCAGGCGGTGATCCTGTCCTTCATCGACGTGTTCCTGATCTTGACCGTCCTGTTCCTGGGGATGGTGCTCGGCGTGCTGATGATCAAGAAGCCGGAGGGCGCCGGCTCGGGAGGCGGCGGGCACTGAGGCGGGAGAACGAGAGCCGGCTTTCTGCTCCAGACTGCCCTCATCCTGATGCCGCGACCTTCTCACCGCGCAGTGAGAAGGGGCTCGTGGCGAGCGCCTTCAGCGCGAATGCATGCTTTACGCTCTGAAAACCTTGCGGCACTATTCCGGCCGTCCTTGAGTCGTCGCATCGACCAAGGTGCTGGGCAGGCGATGATCGACAATCCATTCCTTAACCCCTCCAGGCGGAGATTTCTTGCCGGTACGGCTGGTCTAGGCCTTTCGCTGATCGCAGGCGGCGGGCGTGCCGCAGCACGGCCACCGGTCGATGCCACATTCGTCTTTTCCAATGACATCCATGCCTGCCTCGTCTCGACGGAAGGCCTTGCGCCGAATTGCGAGCAGGAGGGCAAGACCGATGCCAATCTGTTGCGCCACATTGCGGCGCTCAACGGACTTCCGGGACAGCACTGGCCGCAAGCAATCGACGGCAGGCCGAGCGGTCTTGCCAGCGCCGGCGCGAAGATTGCCCGGCCGTTCGGCTTGGTGCTCGGCGGCGATATTACCGACGACGGCGGCGGCCAGGTCCGCGAGCCGAGAGAAGGGCGGCAGCTGCAACAGTTTCAGAGCCGCTACGAGCATGGCGTCGGGCCGCATCACATCCACTATCCCGTCTATGTCGGGCTTGGAAATCATGATCTCGATCAGGACGGCGCGCCGCCGAACGTCGACTGGTACCGTCGCGAGCTGCGCGATTATGTGGAACTCACCCATCGCCGGTCGGTTTTCTACAGACCCCCGGTGCCGGTGACCAATTACGATCCGCTCTCGGACAATTACTCCTGGGACTGGGGCGGTCTCCATCTCGTGCAATTGCAGCGCTTCGGCGGCGACGAGAACAAGGGTGCGGTGAGCGGCCTGCCGTGGCTGAAGCGCGATCTCGCGACCTATGCCGCCGATGGGCGCCCGGTCGTCTTGTTCCAGCATTACGGTTGGGACGCGTTTTCGACCGAGGTGTGGGACGCTGCGGCAAAGACGTTCGACGCTCAGGGCGACGGCGAGCCGCATTGGTGGAGCCCCGGCGAGCGCGATGCGCTGCTCGCGGCGCTCAAGGGCTACAACGTCGTCGGACTCTTCCATGGCCACGAACATGACCGGGTGATGGCCTACAGCGCCGGCGACATCGACATCTTCAAGCCAAAGGCGGCCTATCTCGGCGGCTTCGCGCTGGTCCGGGTTACCGACAAGTTCCTGGACGTCGTGTTCGGAGAGGCGAGTGGCGAGGCGGGTCACGCCGCTTTCACGCATGCGTTCAGCAGGCGTTTCGACTGAGGCTTGACGCCCATTTTTCAAAGGCTTTGTCGCGCCTTCGAAATTTTTGATTTACGTACATCAAAACTTCCTCTAAGGGCTTTCCGCGAGGAGGAACGCATGCGACCGACCGTTCACGATATCGCCGCTGAAGCCGGCGTCAGCCTGGCGACCGTCGACCGCGTTCTGAACAACCGTCCGGGCGTTCGGTCGGTCACGCGCGACAAGGTCGAGCAGGCGATCGCGACGCTCGGTTATGTGCGCGACGTTGCCGCAGCCAATCTCGCCAAGGGCCGCAGCTATTCGCTGATTTTCATCCTGCCGGCCGGCGAAAATTCCTTCATGCGCGGGCTCGAGGCCGAGGTGAGGGCCGCCAAGGCGCATCTGGCAGCGGAGCGGACGGAAATCGCGATCCTCTGTGTTCCCGCTTTCGACCCGCGTGCTCTGGCGGATGCCCTTTCCGAGGCGCGCCGGCAGCGGCCCGCCGGCGTCGCCGTCGTTGCCGTCGATGCCCCGGAGGTGGTGCAGTCCGTAAGAGAACTGCGCGAGGACGGGATTGCCGTGGTCACGCTCGTCTCGGACCTGCCGGGATCGACACGGGATCACTTTGCCGGCGTCGACAATATCGCTGCCGGGCGCACCGCCGGAAACCTGATGGGCCGCTTCCTGGGTGATCGGACCGGGCCGGTTGCGGTGGTAGCGGGCTCGATGCTCGTGCGCGACCATCGGGAGCGGCTGGAAGGCTTTCAGGCGGTGATGCGCCAATGCTTCCAAACCCGTTTGCTATTGCCTGTCGTCGAGGGGCAGGACGATGCGGCCCTCGTCGAGAAACTCGTCGGCGATCTCATGGGGTGCCATCCGGATCTGGTCGGAGTCTACAGTCTCGGCGCCGGCAATCGCGGTCTCGTGGCCGCGCTGGAGAAGGCGGGTAGGGCCAAGGCGGTCTGTGCAATCGCCCACGAACTGACGCCCCACAGCCGCGCGGCTCTCCTTTCCGGAACCATCGATGTCCTGCTCAACCAGGATGCGGGCCACGAGGTCAGGAGTGCGATCCGGGTGCTGAAGGCGAAGGCCGACGGGCTGCCGGTGTTCGAGGCCCAGGAACGCATTCGCATCGACATTTTCCTGAAGGACAACCTGCCGATCGAGCAGGCATAGGAGGCACGAATGTATCTCGGACTGGATCTCGGCACGTCCGGCGTCAAGGCCATGCTGATCGACGGCGAGCAGCAGATCATCGGCTCCGCCTCGGCTGCGCTCGAGGTGTCGCGGCCGCATCCCGGCTGGTCCGAGCAGGACCCGGCCGACTGGCTGCGTGCGACGGAAGAGGCGATCGCCGGGCTGAAGGCGGCGCATCCGCATGCCCTTGCGGCGGTCCGCGGCATCGGCCTTTCGGGGCAGATGCACGGCGCGACGCTGCTGGGCGAGGACGATGCGGTACTTCGCCCCTGCATCCTCTGGAACGATACGCGCAGCTTCCGCCAGGCAGCCGCGCTCGATGGCGATCCACAATTCCGGACGCTGACCGGCAATATCGTCTTTCCGGGCTTTACCGCGCCGAAGCTCGCCTGGGTGCGCGAGAACGAGCCCGAGACTTTTGCCAAGCTGCGCTGGGTGCTTCTGCCCAAGGACTATCTCCGCCTGTGGCTGACCGGCGAGCACATGTCGGAAATGTCCGATTCCGCTGGCACCGCCTGGCTCGACACGGGCAAGCGCCGGTGGTCTGAAAGACTGCTTGCCGCAACGCATCTCGAGGAACGGCAGATGCCGGATCTGGTCGAGGGCACGGACAGCGCGGGCACGCTCAGGCCGGAACTTGCCGCTCGCTGGGGCATGGGGCCGGGGATCGTCATTGCCGGCGGCGCCGGCGACAATGCGGCGTCCGCCTGCGGCATGGGCGCGGTCGGCGAGGGGCAGGCCTTTGTCTCGCTCGGCACCTCCGGCGTGCTGTTCGCCGCCAATGCCAGCTATCTTCCCAATCCGGAAAGCGCAGTTCATGCCTTCTGCCACGCGCTCCCGAATACCTGGCACCAGATGGGCGTGATCCTCTCGGCGACCGATGCGCTGAATTGGCATTCGGGCATTACAGGAAGAAGTGCCGCCGACCTGACGGGCGAGCTCGGCGACACGCTAAAGGCGCCAGGTTCCGTTTCGTTCCTTCCCTATCTCTCCGGCGAACGCACGCCACACAATGATGCGGCGATCCGCGGCGTCTTTACCGGCCTTGGCCACGAGAGCTCCCGCGCCGCGCTGACCCAGGCGGTGCTCGAAGGCGTGTCCTTCGCGATCCGCGACAGCCTGGAAGCATTGCGCGCCGCCGGTACGACGCTTGATCGCGTCACGGCGATCGGCGGCGGCTCGCGGTCGCGCTACTGGCTGAAGTCGATCGCAACCGCGCTCGCCCTGCCGGTCGACCTGCCAGCAGATGGTGATTTCGGTGCCGCCTTCGGGGCGGCCCGGCTCGGGCTGATCGCCGCCACCGTCGCCGACCCGGTAGCGACCTGCTCTGCGCCGGCGACGGCGGAGACCATTGCGCCGGACGCTTCGCTGGTGGCGGCCTATGAGGACGCCTACCAGCGCTACCGCCGGCTTTACCCCGCCATCAAGGGAGCGACGATTTAGCCAAGCCCAGTCGGGCCGGCACCGCCGGCCGCATCGGAACCTGATATGAAAACGATTACTTTCCACGAAATCGCCGCGTTCCGCACAAGCGGGCCGGCAACAGCCCAGGATAGGAGACAGCCGTGAGCACCGGGTTTTTCGGCGATATCGCCAAGATCAAATATGAGGGACCGGAGAGCACGAACCCGCTCGCCTTCCGTCACTACAATGCCGACGAGGTCGTCCTCGGCAAGCGGATGGAAGACCATCTGCGCTTCGCCGTCGCCTATTGGCACAGCTTCGTCTGGCCGGGTGGCGACCCGTTCGGCGGGCAGACCTTCGAACGTCCTTGGTTCAAGGACTCGATGGAGGCGGCGAAGCTGAAGGCCGACGTCGCCTTCGAGTTCTTCCAGCTTCTCGGCGTGCCCTTCTATTGCTTCCATGACGCCGACGTGCGCCCGGAGGGCAAGAACTTCGCTGAAAACACCAGCAATCTCGAAGAGATCGTCGATCATTTCGCCAGGAAGCAGGCCGAGACCGGCGTCAAGCTGCTCTGGGGGACGGCGAATCTATTCTCGAACCGCCGCTATATGGGCGGTGCCGCGACCAACCCGGATCCGGACGTCTTCGCCTTCGCCGCGGCAACCGTGAAGACCTGCATCGACGCGACGCAGAAGCTCAGTGGCGAGAACTACGTGCTCTGGGGCGGGCGCGAGGGCTATGAGACGCTGCTCAACACCGACCTGAAGCGCGAGCTCGACCAGCTCGGCCGCTTCGTCAACCTCGTCGTCGAATACAAGCACAAGATCGGCTTCAAGGGCACGATCCTGATCGAGCCGAAGCCGCAGGAGCCGACCAAGCATCAGTACGATTTCGACGTCGCGACCGTTTACGGCTTCCTGAAAAAGTACGGCCTCGAGAACGAGGTGAAGGTCAATATCGAGCAGGGCCACGCGATCCTGGCCGGCCATTCTTTCGAGCACGAGCTGGCGCTCGCCAACGCGCTCGGCATCTTCGGCTCGATCGACATGAACCGCAACGACTACCAGTCCGGCTGGGACACCGACCAGTTCCCCAACAATGTGCCGGAAATGGCGCTCGCCTATTATCATGTGCTCGCAGGCGGTGGCTTCAAGACCGGCGGCACCAATTTCGACGCGAAGCTGCGCCGCCAGTCGATCGATCCGGAAGACCTCTTGATCGGTCATATCGGCGGCATGGACTGCTGCGCCCGCGGTCTCAAGGCGGCGGCGAAGATGATCGAGGACAAGGCGCTCTCCGCACCGCTCGAAAAGCGCTATGCCGGCTGGAAGGTACCGGAGGCGAACAAGATGCTCGAAGGCGGCTTCTCGCTCGAGGAAATCGAGGGCTGGGTGCGCAAGGCCGATCTCAACCCGCAACCGAAGTCCGGCAAGCAGGAGTACCTGGAAAACGTCGTCAATCGCTACGTCTGACCTGGCGATTGGATTACCCGCTGCACTCGCGGATGAATTTTGGCGCCCGCGAGTGCCATTCAAAAGCTCTTCGCGACAGGGCAGAAGCCCATTGCCCCTCGCGAAGAATCTGCTAGTTTCTCGCTCCTGCAACGTTGCAGGTATTATAAGATATCCCGAAAATTGCGGGGCGAAGCGCTCGAATACCACTCAACCGGCAGGCCGGTGTTTCAGAAAACCGATCCACTAGGGAGGAATTTTGCATGAAGACCATCAAGGGACCGGGGCTTTTTCTTGCGCAATTCGCCGGTGACGCGGCGCCCTTCAATTCCTGGGATTCAATTACGAAATGGGCGGCCGATTGCGGCTACAAGGGCGTACAGGTCCCGAGCTGGGACGGTCGGCTCTTCGACCTGAAGAGGGCGGCTGAATCGAAGGCCTATTGCGACGAGATCGCCGGCAAGGCGCGCGACAACGGCATTGAGATCACCGAGCTCTCGACCCATCTGCAGGGCCAGCTGGTGGCCGTGCATCCTGCCTATGACGAGGCCTTCGACGGCTTCGCCGTGCCGGAAGTGCGCGGCAATCCGAAAGCGCGCCAGCAATGGGCGGTCGAACAGGTGAAGCTGGCGCTGACCGCTTCCAGGAATCTCGGCCTGGACGCGATGGCGAGCTTCTCCGGCGCCCTCGCCTGGCCCTTCGTCTACCCCTGGCCGCAGCGACCGGCAGGGCTGGTCGAGACTGCCTTCGACGAGCTTGCCCGTCGCTGGAAGCCGATCCTCGACCATGCGGAGGAGTGCGGCGTCGATGTCTGCTACGAGATCCATCCGGGCGAGGATTTGCACGACGGCATCACCTACGAGATGTTCCTGGAGCGAACCGGCAACCATGCCCGAGCCTGCATGCTCTACGATCCGTCGCACTACGTCCTGCAGTGCCTCGACTATCTCGACAATATCGACATCTACAAGGACCGCATCCGGATGTTCCACGTCAAGGATGCGGAGTTCAACCCGACCGGCCGGCAGGGCGTCTATGGCGGCTATCAGGGCTGGGTGAACCGCGTCGGCCGCTTCCGCTCGCTCGGCGACGGCCAGGTCGATTTCGGCGCAGTCTTCTCGAAAATGGCCGCGAATGATTTCGCCGGCTGGGCTGTGGTCGAGTGGGAATGCGCGCTGAAGCATCCGGAAGACGGCGCGCGCGAGGGCGCGGACTTCGTCAAGGCGCATATCATCCGCGTCACCGAAAAGGCCTTCGACGATTTTGCCGATAGCGGCACGGACGAGGCGGCGAACCGGCGGATGTTGGGTATTTAAGGAACAAGACCCCGCCCCACCCCCTCCCCACAAGGGGGAGGGCTTTCGGGCTGCTCCCTCCGTCTCCACCTGCGACATCTCCGCTTGCGAATCTGTCGAGTTGGGAATGGAACGGAGGCGGCAGTTCAAGCCCTTGTGGGCAGGGGTTGGGGAGGGGCACAGGCGGATATTTCGCCAAACAGCTAGTTTCAGGAGAGAAAGCACGATGGCAATCGAGGGAAGCAGTTCGGAATCTCGTCAGAAGCGGATACGGCTCGGCATGGTCGGCGGCGGCTCGGGCGCCTTCATCGGCGCGGTGCACCGGATCGCGGCGCGGCTCGACGACCACTATGAACTGGTGGCCGGCGCTCTGTCGTCGACGCCCGAGAAGGCGCAGGCCTCAGGCCGCGAGCTCGGGCTAGACTCGGCGCGCGTCTACTCGGATTTCAAGGAAATGGCGATCCGAGAGGCGAAGCTCAAGAACGGCATCGAAGCGGTGGCGATCGTCACGCCGAACCATGTGCACTATGCTGCCGCCAAGGAGTTCCTGAAGCGCGGCATCCACGTCATCTGCGACAAGCCGCTAACCTCGACGTTTGCCGACGCGAAGAAGCTGAAGAAGGCGGCGGAGGACAGCGACGCGCTCTTCGTGCTGACGCATAACTACACCGGTTACCCGATGGTGCGGCAGGCGCGCGAAATGATCGCCAACGGCGAGATCGGCGCCGTCCGGCTGGTGCAGATGGAATATCCACAGGACTGGCTGACGGAAAATATCGAGCAGTCCGGCCAGAAGCAGGCGGCGTGGCGGACCGACCCGGCACGCTCCGGAGCCGGCGGCTCGACCGGCGATATCGGCACCCATGCCTATAATCTCGGCTGCTTCGTCTCCGGTCTCGAACTCGACGAACTGTCGGCCGATCTCGACAGTTTCGTCGGCGGTCGCCAGCTCGACGACAACGCCCACGTGATGCTGCGCTTCAAGGAGAAGGACGGTGCGCGGGCGAAGGGCATGCTGTGGTGCAGCCAGGTGGCGCCCGGCCACGAGAACGGCCTGATGGTGCGCGTCTACGGCACCAAGGGTGGTCTCGAATGGACGCAGAAGGACCCGAACTATCTCTGGCATACGCCGTTCGGCGAGCCGAAGCGGCTGCTGACGCGCGCCGGAGCCGGCGCCTCGGCGGCAGGGGCTCGGGTTTCGCGCATTCCGTCGGGCCACCCGGAAGGCTATCTCGAAGGCTTCGCCAATATCTACACGGAGGCCGCCCGCGCCATTTACGCCAGGCGAAACGGCGAGACCGTGGATCCGGCTGTCACATATCCGACGATAGACGATGGCATGAAGGGCATGGTCTTCGTCGATGCCTGCGTACGCTCGTCGCAGCGCAACGGCGCCTGGATCAAGGTCTGAGCCGCATCCGGCAAGTTCAGGAAAGGGCGGGGGTGCACCTCGCCCTTTTTTGTCGGGGTTGACATTTGCTGCGGCAGCTTTAGGCCACGCTCACGAACGAGAGCGGCATGGAAGACGCCTGTCTTTTCGCGCGCCCCGCTCTCCCATTGGAAACGAATGCAGCCGCGCCCCTTCCGACGCGCTGTGCAGACGACGGGACAACAACGATGATCGAAGCCAAGAAACTCGCAGAACGATTTCCGGGCGACTTCGTCTTCGGCGTGGCCACCGCCTCCTTCCAGATCGAGGGCGCCAGCAAGGCCGACGGGCGCAAGCCGTCCATCTGGGACGCCTTCTCCAGCATGCCGGGCCGCGTCTTCGAGCGCCACAATGGCGACGTCGCTTGCGACCATTACAATCGCCTGGAACAGGATCTCGATCTCATCAAGAGCCTCAGCGTCGAGGCCTACCGCTTCTCGATCGCCTGGCCGCGCATCATTCCGGAGGGCACCGGGCCGATCAACGAAAAGGGGCTCGACTTCTATGACCGCCTAGTCGATGGCCTGAAGGCCCGCGGCATCAAGGCCTTTGCGACGCTCTACCATTGGGACCTGCCGCTGGCGCTGATGGGCGACGGCGGCTGGACGGCGCGGACGACCGCCTATGCCTACCAGCGCTATGCGAAGACGGTGATCGCCCGGCTCGGTGACCGGCTCGATGCGGTGGCGACTTTCAACGAGCCGTGGTGCTCGGTGTGGCTCAGCCATCTCTACGGCATTCATGCGCCGGGCGAGCGCAATATGGATGCGGCGCTCGCCGCACTGCATTTCACCAATCTCGCCCACGGCCTTGGCGTCGCTGTGATCCGCTCCGAAAAGCCGGACCTGCCGGTCGGCATCGTCATCAACGCTCACCCGGTCTATCCCGGCAGCGACAGCGCCGAGGACAAGGCCGCGGCCGAGCGCGCCTTCGATTTCCACAACGGCGTCTTCTTCGGGCCGATCTTCAAGGGCGAGTACCCGGAGGGCTTCCTCTCGGCGCTCGGGTCCCGCATGCCGCTGATCGAGGACGGCGACATGACGACGATCGCCCAGCCGCTCGACTGGTGGGGCCTCAACTACTACACGCCGATGCGCGTTTCGCATGATCCGGCCGCCGGTGCCGAATATCCGGCAACGGTCAATGCGAAGCCGGTGAGCGAGGTGAAGACCGATATCGGTTGGGAGGTCTATGCGCCGGCGCTCGGGGCGCTGGTGGAAACCCTCAACGCCCGCTATACGCTTCCGGATTGCTACATCACCGAGAATGGCGCCTGCTACAATATGGGCGTCGAGAACGGCGTCGTCGACGACCAGCCGCGGCTCGACTACATCGCCGACCACCTGTCGGTCACCGCCGACCTGATTGCCAAGGGCTATCCGATGCGCGGCTATTTCGCCTGGAGCCTCATGGACAATTTCGAATGGGCGGAAGGCTATCGCATGCGCTTCGGCATCGTCCACGTGGACTACGAGACTCAGGCCCGCACGATCAAGAAGAGCGGCCACTGGTACAAGGCGCTCGCGGAGCAGTTTCCGAAGGGCAACCATAAGCCGGCCTGACTCCCAGCGCCGCACTGCGGGCGCAATCGTTCTACATAAAAAGAGTAGACTTTTGCGCCGGGCTCCCGCGTTAGGAAAAATCGTGCCTGTGAAACGGGAGGGGCGAAGGGCATAACAACCTAGACGAGGCGGCATGGCAGCCATGCCGCACGCGACCTTGAACCGACCGGTTGCCCGATGATAGAGAATTGCTCCCCGTTCCGAATGCGTTGTCGCAGGTCCGAGTGACCCGACACGCCTCCCGTCCAGCAACGTGACAGGGACGAGAGTTTCGAACATCCGAGAGCATCATGTATCCTGACATCCCTGTGATCCCTCCTGCGGAGGCGACCGGACAATGACTGTTTCAACTTCCCCTATTGAGACCGGGGATGCCGCCGTCGTCTTCGACGGCGTTTCCAAGCGCTTCGCGGCCTCCGGCCAAAGCGCTGCCTTCGCGGCGCTGAACGACGTCAGCCTGACGGTTGGTCGCGGCTCGATCACCGGTATCATCGGCCGCTCCGGCGCCGGCAAGTCGACGCTGATCCGGCTGGTCAACGGCCTCGAGAAGCCGACAACCGGCAAGGTGCTCGTCGACGGCGTCGATGTCGGCGCACTCGACGAGGCGTCATTGCGCGACCTTCGACGCTCGGTCGGGATGATCTTCCAGCACTTCAACCTGCTTTCGTCGCGGACCGTTTTCGGCAATGTGGCGCTGCCGCTGGAGATCGCCGGCATGGATAGGCGGGCGATCGATGAGCGCGTGCGACCGCTCCTCGACCTCGTCGGTCTCGCCGACAAGCACGGCCGCTACCCGGCCGAGCTTTCCGGCGGCCAGAAGCAGCGCATCGGCATCGCCCGGGCGCTGGCGACCGAGCCGAAGCTGCTGCTTTCGGACGAGGCGACCTCTGCGCTTGATCCGGAAACGACGCAATCGATCCTCGAACTGCTGAAGCGCATCAATGCCGAACTGGGTCTGACGGTGCTGCTGATTACCCACGAAATGGAGGTGGTGAAGGCGGTCACCTCGGACGTGGCGGTGATCGACAAGGGCGAGATCGTCGAGCGCGGCCACACCTTCGACGTCTTCACCCATCCGAAGCACGAAACGACGCGGGCCCTTCTATCCGGACTGCCGGGCTCGAAGCTGCCGGAAGCCGTTGCAAGGGACATCAGGCCCGCTGCAGCGGCTGGCGACCGGGTCGTCGTGCGGCTGACTTTCTTCGGCGCGGCGGCCGAGCGGCCGCTGATCTCCCGGCTCATCCAGTCGATCGGCGCAGAGGTCAATATCATCGCCGGCACGATCGATGAGATCGGCGGCAAGCCCTATGGCTCGCTGGTCGTCGCCTATGGCGCGGATCCGGAAACCGCGGGGAGGGCGGATCGGTTCTTCGCCGAGAACGGCCTGGTGACGGAGGTGCTTGGCTATGTCGCCTGATCTTCTCATGCTCATCGGCAAGGCCACGCTCGACACGCTTCGCATGGTGGCGATCGCCGGTTTCGTCGGCGCGCTGATCGGCCTGCCGATCGGCATCTTCCTCGCCACCAGCGGCAAGGGCGAACTCTTTCCGGCACCCAATGTCAACCGCGCCGTCGGTCTTATCGTCAACGCCACGCGTTCGACGCCCTTCATCATTCTCGTCGTGGCGATCATCCCGTTCACGCGGCTCGTCACCGGCACCTCGATCGGCACCAAGGCGGCGATCGTGCCGCTGACCATCGCGACCATCCCGTTCTTCGCCCGCCTCGTCGAGGCGGCGATCCGTGACGTCGACAGGGGGCTGATCGAGGCGGCCCGCGCCATGGGCGCCACGCCGATGCAGATCGTCTTCAAGGTGCTGCTCGCCGAGGCCCGGCCGGCGCTGACGCTGGCGCTCACCATGACCATCGTGAGCCTCATCGGCTATTCGGCAATGGTCGGCGCCGTCGGCGGCGGCGGCCTCGGCGATCTCGGCATTCGCTACGGCTACCAGCGCTTCATGCCCGACGTGATGCTGATCGTCGTCATCGTGCTGATCGTCTTGGTGCAGCTCGTGCAGAGCGCCGGCGACCGCCTGGCGCGCCGCTTCGACAAGCGCAGCCGCAAGACCTGACCCTTCCTCCCACACGCGACTTCCTTCAGATAACAAGGAGCCTCCCATGAAGAAAATCCTCCTCGCAGCATCGCTCGCCCTTGCCTTTGCGGCCGGGGCGGCCAACGCCGAAACCATCAAGGTCGGCGTGACACCCGGCCCACACGCCCAGATCATGGAAAAGGTCAAGGAAGTGGCGGCCGGCAAGGGCCTCGACATCGAGATCCTCGAATTCTCCGATTACGTCGTGCCGAACCAGGCGCTCGCCGATGGCGAGCTCAACGCCAACTCCTTCCAGCACAAGCCCTATCTCGACAATCAGGTCGCCGACCGCGGCTACGACATCGTCAGCGTCGCCTATACCGTCAACTTCCCGATGGGGGTCTATTCGAAGAAGGTGAACAGCCTCGAAGAGCTTGCCGAGGGTGCGACGGTCGCGATCCCGAACGACCCGACCAATGGCGGCCGGGCGCTGCTGATCCTCGCCGACAAGGGGCTGATCAAGCTTAAGGAAGGCGCCGGTCTCAAGGTCGGCCCCGCCGATGTGGCCGAAAACCCGAAGAACTTCACCTTCGCCGAACTCGATGCGGCCCAGCTTCCGCGCTCGCTCGATGATGTCGACGCTGCCGTCATCAACACCAACTATGCGCTCGAAGCCGGACTCGACCCGTCCAAGGACCCGATCGCCCGCGAAGGCGAGAAGGCGCCCTATGTCAATATCATCGCCGTCAACGGCAAGGACAAGGACGCGCCCTGGGTCAAGACGCTGATCGACGCCTACCACAACGACACGGTGAAGGCGTTCGTCAACGAGACCTTCAAGGGCTCGGTCATCGCCGGCTGGTGACCGCGGAATATCCCGAGGGCTGGCCCTCTCCCCGGGGCGAGGGGGTTCAGGAAGTGTCCATGCAAAGCCGCGCGTCCTGACGCGCGGCTTCCATTGATTGACGCAGGCGCAGCGCTATTCTTCCCGCTTTCGAGGAGGAAAGCACATGAAGGGTGGATGTCTGTGCGGTGCCGTGCGTTACGAGGCGAAGGGGCCACCGATCTATTCCGGGTTTTGCCATTGTCGCGATTGCCAGCGGGCAACCGGCACCGGCCATTGCTGCTACATGATTTTTTCGCGCGCCGATGTGGAGTTCACCGGCGAGCTCAAGCCCTATTCGAAATTTGCCGAGAACGGCAATGTCACGCTCAGGCATTTCTGCGTCACATGCGGCAGCCAGATATTCGGCTCCGGCCCGCTCGAGGATGATCGATGGACGGTCTATGCCGGGACGCTCGACGATCCTTCGCTGTTCACGCCGACAGATGCGGTCTTCACCCGTAGCCGCCAAGCTTGGGACAGGCTTGCCATTGTGCTTGACGAGTGTGAGACCCTTCCGGGCTGAATGCCGGCAAGTGGTCGAATTGACTTGCGCCACGGGAAGACTTTAATCCGCTGTATGTCCATAGCGCTTTCATCTGTCGACGAATCGCTGCTGTCCGGCGAGCAAGGCGGAGCGGCCGCCTTCGCCATGCGGCTGCTCGTCCGCTTCGCCGAGGCGGTCGGCGCGGAGCGTTTCGTCGACATCGAGGCGGCGCATATCGACGGCTGTCTCTATCTCGGCCAGGTGAGCCTCGACTTCGTCGAGCATCTGGTAAGCCTCGGGGGCCGCGTTCGCGTGCCGACGACGCTCAATGTCGGCTCCGTCGACCTTATCCACCCGGAGCTTTTTCATGGGAGCGACGAGGTCAGCCATGGCGGGGCGCGGCTGATGAGGGCGCATGAGGAGCTCGGCTGCGTGCCGACCTTCACCTGCGCGCCCTATCAAACGATCTTCCGGCCGCGCTTCGGCGCCCAGATCGCCTGGGCCGAATCGAACGCCATCGTCTTTGCAAATTCGGTGCTCGGCGCCCGTACCAATCGCTATGGCGATTTCATCGATCTCTGTTGCGCCTTGACCGGTCGTGCGCCCTATTATGGCCTGCATATCGGCGAGAACCGCCGCGCGCGCATCCTTGTGGAGGTCGAGAGCCTGCCCGAAGAATGGGCGGAAGCGGGGCTCGCCTGCGTCGCCGTCGGACATGCTATCGGCAGGCGCTGCGGCGACCGGGTGCCGGCGATCACCGGCCTGCCGGTCTCGACGAACGAGGACGATCTGAAGGCGCTCGGTGCGGTCGCGGCTTCCGCTGGCGCCGTTGCGCTCTTTCATGCGGTCGGGCTGACGCCGGAGGCGCCGACGATCGAGGCGGCCCTCCAGGGCAGGGCGCCGGAAGAGGTGATCCGGCTGAGGGCGGCGGACCTCCGGGAAACCGTGCACAAGCTTTCGACCGTCCCGGACGGAACCCCATTGACTGCCGTCAGCTTGGGCACGCCGCACTTCTCGCTCTCGGAGTTCGGGCGGCTGATGCCGCTGATCGACGGTTCGCGGCCGGTGATCGATGTCTATGTCAACACCCATCGGGCGGTGCTCGATGAACTGCAAAGACGCGGCTGGGAGGAGCGCCTGAGGGAGGCCGGCGTGACGCTGGTCATCGATACCTGCACCTATGTGACGGCGGTGATGCGCGACCTGTCCGGCGCCGTCATGACCAATTCCGGCAAATGGGCCTATTACGCGCCGGGCAATATCGGCGTCGACGTCGCCTTCGGATCGCTTGCGGACTGCGTCGCATCGGCCCGGGCCGGAAAGGTGGTGCGGCTGTGACGGTGCGGCTCCGGGCAACAACGCTGGTCGCCGGATCGGCGGCGGCGGAAACCCTGGTGCTGTCGGAACCTTTAAGCTTCTGGGGCGGCCTCGACTCGGCGTCCGGCCGGATCATCGACCAGTGGCATCCGCAGAAGAACGCGGTGATGAGCGGCCGCATCCTGGTGATGCGGGCAGGGCGCGGCTCGAGCTCCGGCAGTTCGGTGCTGGCCGAAGCGCTTCGCCGTGGAACCGGTCCGGCCGGCATCGTGCTCTTGGCGCGCGACGCGATCGTCACGGTCGGGGCGATGGTGGCGGCCGAGCTCTATGGAAAGTCCTGTCCGGTGGTCCTCGCCAGCGAGGCCGACTGGATGGCGATCACCGGAGCCGGCTCATTGGCGATCGATACGCAGGACGAAGCGGCGATCGAGATTTGATGCGGTGCCGGCAGGCGGATGAGTGGCGGACCGGAAGGCAACCAATTCAGCTTCCCAAATGCCGCTCGCCGCGTTTCTTCGCCAGGGCGATCTGCCGCTGCCGCTCCCGGTAGCGCTCGCGGTCCTCGTCGGTGCGGATCTCGTGGCAATGGACGCAGGAGACGCCCTCTTCGTGAAGCGTCGACTGCAGGTCCGCCAGAGCCAGAGGCTGGCGGCAGGCGTGGCAGAGCGTATGCTCGCCCTCGGCGAGGCCATGGGTGACGGAGACGCGCTCGTCGAAGACGAAGCAGGCGCCGTCCCAGAGGCTTTCCTCCGCCGGGACTTCCTCGAGATATTTCAGGATGCCGCCTTTGAGGTGATAGACCTCTTCGAAGCCCTCTTCCTTCATGAAGGCGGTCGCCTTCTCGCAGCGGATGCCGCCGGTGCAGTACATGGCGATCTTCGGCTTGTTGTGCAGACCGGTGTTGTTGCGCACCCAGTCGGGAAATTCGCGGAAGGTCTTGGTCTTCGGATCGACGGCACCGCGGAAGAGGCCGATCGCCGTCTCGTAGTCGTTGCGCGTGTCGATGACCAGCGTGTCCGGATCGGAGATCAGCGCGTTCCAGTCCTTCGGCTCCACATAGGTGCCGACCACCTTGTTGGGGTCGATGGTGTCGACGCCCATGGTGACGATCTCCTTCTTCAGCCGCACCTTCATGCGCAGGAAGGGCATGGCCGAGGCCCGGCTTTCCTTGTGCTCGAGACGCGCGAATTCCGGTTGCGCGCGCAGAAAGGCGAGCACCGACGCAATCCCTCCGTCACTGCCGGCGATCGTGCCGTTGATGCCTTCGTGGGCGAGGAGCAGCGTGCCCTTCACGCCGCTGGCGTCGCAGACCGCCTGCAGCGGTTCGCGGAATTCGGCGAAACGCGCGAAGGAAACGAAATGGTATAGCGCGGCCACGAGAAACTGGCCCTGCGCCGCCGGGTGCGGTGTCGTGAACATGTCGGTCATGCGGGACGCAAATACAGCTTTCATCGGCCAAGCGCAATCGCGGCGGGCGGCAACCGAAAGCCCTTACCGGCTATCTCCCTGGTGGATGCACGGTGCACTCCGGCCGGCTGCTCGTTTAGGACTGCCACCGCATGCTCGATCTCGCGAAAGTCCCCGGTAAGACGACGACCCGGACCGAAGGCGCAGGTCATCGTTGCGCGACCAAGAGTCCCTCGGTGGCAAGCGCCTGGTTGGAATAGCGGCGGTCGCCGGTAATCTCTCGTCCGACCCAGGAGGGCAGGGCGGGCAAATCCGTTTCGCGCTTCATTTCGACTTCGGCGACGACGAGCCCTTCGAGTGCCCCTTCGTAAACGTCGACCTCCCAGGTAAAGCCCTTGTGCGGCACGCGGTAGCGGCGCTTCTCGATGACGATGCCAACGCCCTGGGCCAGCAGCTCGCGGGCGTCGTCCATCGGCAGGTCGTATTCGTATTCGTTGCGGACAAGGGCTGATTTGCCGATCTTGACGGTGAGGCGTGCCCATTTGTTGCCGTGGATCCGCACGCGCACCGAACGATCCTCCATGGTGACGATATAGGCCTGGCGCAGCCTGATCCCTCCGTCGGCGCGCTCCTTCCAGCCGTCGGAAGCGACCAGAAACTTGCGCTCTATCTCCTTCGCCATGAAATGTCCCGTCACTTCGAGAAGTGGAATGTCATGAAACTATCGGATTGTAGCAGAGGCTCAAGCCATGTCTTTGCGCCAAATCATATTTTGTCATTTGCTTGCATGCGGGGCGGGAATGCGCGCGTCTTTCGGGCTCGACATCGATTGGCAGGAAGAGTATGCGAGGGGCGGATTCAATCGTTTTAAAGGACGCGGGCATGAGTGCGAAGACCGACAAGCTTCTTTCCATCCTCAAGCTGCAACCGGTTGTGCCGGTGCTGGTGATCGACGATGCGGCAACCGCTGTGCCGCTCGCCCGCGCGCTAGTGGCAGGCGGCCTGAAGGCGATCGAGATCACGCTGCGCACGCCGGCGGCGCTCGAGGCGATCCGCGCCGTGGCGAACGAAGTGGAGGGCGCCGTTGCCGGGGCCGGCACCATCCTCAACGCCGCGCAGTTCGAAGAGGCGGTGAAGGCCGGCTCCGAGTTCATCGTTACTCCCGGCACGACGCAGGAGCTGATCGATGTCGCCAATGACCACGCGGTGCCGCTGCTGCCGGGGGCGGCAACGGCCAGCGAAGTGATGGGGCTGCGCGAGGAAGGCTACGACGTCATGAAGTTCTTCCCGGCCGAACAGGCCGGCGGTGCCGCCTATCTGAAGTCGCTGTCCTCGCCGCTTGCCGGCACTTTGTTCTGCCCGACCGGCGGCATTTCGCTCGCCAATGCGCGCGACTATCTTTCGCTGCCGAACGTCGTCTGCGTCGGCGGATCCTGGGTGGCGCCGAAGGAGCTGGTTGCGAAGGGCGACTGGGCCGGCATTACCAAGCTTGCCGCCGAGGCCTTCGCCCTCAAAGGATAACAGGCCAAACAGGCAACTCACAAGAAGCCGGGCTCCTGTCCGGCTTTTTCGTGTCCGGGGCGTATTTGTATTTTCGCCTCGCGGTTCCTATGTCTCACACCGCAACGACGCGGCGAGGCGAAAGCTTCCGCGCGTCAAACCTAAGGAGCGAGGCCGATGTTCGACGCGAAGAAATTGCTGGATCAGTTCTTGGGTTCGCAGATGCCCGGCGCCGGCGGCACGGTCGGCGGCCGCGCCGACCAGGTGACCAAGCTCGCCAAGGACAATCCTCTGGCGACCGGCGCGATCGCGGCGGTGCTGCTCGGCACGAAGTCGGGACGCATGCTGGCCGGCAATGCGGCTGTTCTCGGCGGCTTGGCGGCGATCGCCGGCCTTGGCTATCAGGCCTACAAGAACTACCAGGCCGGCCAGGCGCCGCAACCGGCGTCTTCAGCACCCGCACAACTCCCCGCACCGCCGGCCGATTCCGGCTTCGCGGCACCGGAAGCGCTCAGCAACGACTTCGCGCTGGTGCTCGTTCGCGCCATGATCGCTGCAGCCCGGGCGGATGGCCATATCGACGCAACCGAGCGCGGCCGGATCCTGGACAAGCTCTCCCTTTCCGGTCTTTCGGCGGATGCCGCGGCTTTCCTTGAAAAAGAGCTCGCCGATCCGATCGATCTGGACGCCATCGTCGCTGCCGGCAAGACGGAGGAGGAGCGGGTCGAGATCTACACGGCGTCGCGGATTGCAATCGAGCCGGACGGCCGGGCGGAGCGCGGCTACCTCGATCTTCTAGCCGGACGGCTTGGACTTGCCGATGCGCTTGTCGACCATATCGAGGCGACGGTGTCCGCGGCGAAGGTTTCCATTTAGGCCGCAGGCGGAGCGGAGCACATCCGTTCCGCTCATGGTTCGATCACCAGTTTGAATTTGAAACCGGCCGGCGTCTGTCCTATTGCGAAGCAAGTGCAACGCAGGAGTGATCGATGCGCGATCTTGCCAAGTGGAAGGGATGCCCGGCGCCGCAGCCGGTCTCGATCGAGGGCCGATATGTCGGGGTGGAGCCCTATGACCGGGCGGCGCATCTCGATCCGCTCTGGCACGACGCCTTCGGCGGCTTAGCGATCAACCCGCTGCTCAAATATTTCACCCAGGACGATTTTTCGGGAATCGAGGCCTTCGACGCCTGGCTCTCGGCGGTCCAGACGAAGTCCGGATGGATCACCGAGGTGTTTCGCGACAAGGCGACCGGCAAGGTCGTCGGCATGGCGAACTATATGCGTGCTGACCCCGCCAACGGCGTCGTCGAGGTCGGCGGCGTCGCGCACGGACCGGCCATGTCGCGTTCGCCGCTTTCGACGGAAGCGCATTATCTGATGGCGAGGCACGTTTTCGAGGACCTCGGTTATCGCCGCTACGAGTGGAAATGCCACAGCGAGAACCAGCCGAGCCGCACCACGGCGCTCAGGCTCGGTTTCACCTTCGAAGGCATTTTCCGCCAGCACATGATTTCCAAGCACGCCAATCGCGACACGGCATGGTTTTCGATGATCGACAGCGAATGGCCGCTCCTCAAGGCGGCGTTCGAGGCCTGGCTTTCGCCGGAGAATTTCGATCCTGAGGGGCGCCAGAAGCGGCGGCTGGAGGACATCCGCGGGGACCTCGCGGCAAGGGAGCAAGCGTGAACACGCCGGAGAAGAAGGATAAGTCGCCGGCGATCGCCGCCGCCATCATCCTGGCGGTCGTCGGCATCGGCTTCTTCGTGCTGCCGTCGATCATGGTGCGGCTCGGCGACATTTCCCCATGGCTCGCCGCCGGCGTCGGGGCCCTCTTCGTGCTCGGCTTCTTCCTGCTCTTCTGGCTGCGCGCCCGGCATCAGCGGCGGAAGGGGCTTTGATACTGCCGGCGCAAAGCCGCCTTGATGCAAGTGATTGCCCCTCACCCTAGCCTTCTCCCCGCGTGCGGGGAGAAGGTCGCGGCAGCGGGATGAGGGGCCGCCTCGGCTGAAATTCTCCTGATCAGCCTTGCAGCGCGGCCCCCAGCAGAACAAGCCCCAGAACCAGCACCAGCAGCGCGCCGGCGATCTCGATGCCGTTCGAGAGGCGGGCCGCGGCCGATTGGCTGGAGGCGTAGCGGAGCGCGAAACCCTTGGCGGTGACGGCGAGGGTGGCGAGGATCGAGACGGTGATCGCGGTGCCGATCGACATGGCGAAGACCGAGAGGACGCCGCCGAGGTAGAGGCCGTTCAGGAGCGCGAAGGAAAGCACGATCAAGGCACCGGAGCAGGGGCGTAGACCCACGGCGACGATCGCCGACCAGGCTTCGCTGAGCGCAAAGCGGTCGCCCTTGAGCATCTGCGGATCCGGCGCGTGGACGTGGCCGCAGGTGGCGCAGACCTCGCCGGCGTCATGGGAGTGGGGGTGCTCATGGTGGTGATGCGAATGATCGTGGCCGTGATGGCCGTGATCATAGTGGCCATGATCGTGATGAGCGTGCTCGCGGTGGGCGTGGTCGCTGGCGGCCGGCCGCATCATCGATCGCAGCTTGCGGAACACCAGCCAGCCGCCGAAGGCGGCAATCAGCGCGTAGCTTGCGACCTCGAGCGAATGGGTTGCGCGTGTCATGTTGATCGAGGAGCCGCGCAGCACCAGATAGACGGCGCCGATCAGCAGGATCGCGACGACGCCCTGCAGGATCGAGGAGAGGAACGACAGGAGCACGCCGCGTTTCAGTTCCGTCTCGTTGGCGATCATATAGGAGGAGATCACCGCCTTGCCGTGGCCGGGGCCGGCCGCGTGGAAGACGCCATAGGCGAAGGAAAGGCCGATCAGCGACCAGAGCTGCCAGGGGTTCTCGCGCATGCCCTTGAGTGCCCCGGTCAGCAGCCGGTAGAAGCTTTGCTGCTCCATGTTCACCCAGGCGAAAAACCCGCCGAAGAGGCCCGTCGCTTGGATCGAAGGCTCGGCGGAGCCGATGCCGAGCGGCGATTGCGCCATTGCGAGCGTCGCCGAAAGGGCCGCCAGCAGAAGGCCGGCGGCGAGCGGACCGCCGATCCTGCGCAGGTTCAGCATGTGACCTCGATCCTGGTTGCAAAGAGTTTCGACATGTCGGTCCCGGTCGGATCGTTCCAGAAGGCGTCGGTGAGCGTGTCCTTGTTCTCGGCCAGCACCTCGTCGGGGTCCGGCCGCACCACCTGATGCTTGCACGCTTCGATCTTCTCACCGATGACGGTCAGGTCATCGTCGGTCGGGAAGTCCATCGCCGTGTACATGGTCGGGTCGTAGACGCCGAAAGAGAGCTTGCCCTTGAGCGGCATCGCCTCGGCCGGCTTGACCGCGAACATCATCAAGAGCTGGTTGTCCTTGTAGTCGACGGTGATGCCGTCGGGCCGATTGACCTTCACGGATTTCCCGTTGTCGAAGATCGTCGTGTAGTAGTTGTACTCGGAAAGCGACTCCAGCACGGTCTGGCCGACCTCTTTCAGTTCCTCCGGATCGAGCGTGGCGTTGGAGTTCTTATCGAAGTCGAGCACGACGCTTGCCGAGAACAGCTCGTCGAAGCGCCAGACATTGCGCAACTCGCCGATGTTGCCCTGTTCGTCGGAGACGATTTCCAGCCGCGCCTCGGCAAAGATGTGCGGATGGGCGGCGGCGAGCCCGGGCGTCAGCAGGGTCATGAGGCCGGCCAGGACAAGGCGTCGTGTGTTCATCGAGCGGGATTTCCTTTTCGGTCGAAGCGGACCGTACGAATCGCCCCGGAATGTACCGCAAATGGGACGGAATTGGGACTTCGCCGGGCAAAGCGCTGGGCGCCTTCATTGCGTCTTGCGAAACCAGCCATGCAGGAAATCGACGAAAGTCCGCACCTTCGTCGGCAGATAGCGCCGGTGCGGATAGATGGCATAGATGCCGCGGTCCTTGGGCAGGTAGTCGTCGAAGAGCGTCACGAGCTCGCCGGATTGGACCCTCGGCCGGGCGATGAAATCGGGGAGGACCGCGATCCCGATGCCCGTCACCGCGGCGCGGGCTGCCGCAAGCGGGCTGTTGACCTCGATCGGACCGCTCACCGGGACCGAGAAGGGCGACCCGTCCGGCTCGATGAAACGCCAGTTCGAGTAGGACCGGCCGTTGGTGTCGAGGATGCAGGGTATCTTCGAGAGCTCGCTCGGATGCGCGAAGGGACCGGCCTTCGCCATGAAGTCCGGCGAGGCGCAGACCAGCACCTGGAAGTCGTCGAGCTTGCGGGCGATCAGCGTCGAGTCCTCGAGCCGGGTGATGCGGATCGCCACATCGAAGCCCTCCTCGACGAGGTCGATGAAGCGATCGTCGGAAACGATTTCCAGCGACAGTTCCGGGTGCTGCCGGCCGAAGTCGATCAACGACTGGCCGATCTCCGCATCGACGAAGGTCCGCGGCACGGTGATTCGCAGCCGTCCGCGCAGATCGGAATTGTTGGCGCGGACGAGATCGGCAAGATTGTCGATCTCCTTCAGGATTTCGGAGGCGGAGCGGTAATAGGTGTGCCCGGCCTCGGTTAGCGAGAATTGCCGCGTCGTCCGGTTGAGGAGCAGGGCGCCGAGCTCGTCTTCGAGTTCGCGGACATATTTAGACAGCAATGCCTTGGATTTGCCGACGCGCCGGGCGGCCGCCGAAAAGCCCTCCGCGTCCACGACATCGATGAAGGCGCGGATGCGGGTCAAAGTGTCCATGATTCGTCTTTCTCTTCTGACCCGCGCGGAGCCGCAAAGCCCCGCCGAATCCCCGGCTTAGGTTGTCTCCGCGGCGCGCACCGGCGCGGCTGCAGTCGTTCATCGAAAGTGAACACGCCCGCTCTGGCCCGGTCCAGAAAAAATTAGCGGCGAAGCGGCAAAAAACTCTTGATTACGACAGCGAATTTTCTTACCTACGCCCTTGCCCAAAGTCGCACGTGCCTGTGGGTGTCCGCCGACCCTCGATTAGGTGAGGATCTCGGTAAGGTACCTGGAACTAACCCCTCCAGTCGCTATTCCGGCCAACCGGGAAATGCGAGGACATCTTGAAGCAACGACGGTGCGGGCCTTTCTGGTGTCTGCCGGCTCTCCAACAGCCGGGGTTACTGAAGAGGCACACCTTCATTGCCGGAAGTGCGGTTGGGTTATTCCCTCCAATCCATGGCAGACAAAGCCGAATCTTAGCCTTTGCGGGCTTCGATTCATCGTTCGCGCATCGAGCGCATGCATGGTTCCGGGGTCTCCACCGGCTGGTTCCAGTGCAAGCGCGCGTATGCCCTTTGTCCTCCACAGTTGTGGAGTCTAATGGATCGGGGAATATAGCCATGACCACCGCACGCATCATCGACTTCCTCAACACCCGACGACCCGAAGGCCCCTGCCTCGTTGTCGACCTCGACATCGTGCGCGACAATTTCAAGGCTTTCCGTCACGCGTTGCCCGATAGCGCCATCTACTACGCCGTGAAGGCCAATCCGGCACCGGAGATCCTGCGCCTGCTCGCCGGTCTCGGCTCCAACTTCGATTGCGCATCGGTCGCCGAAATCGAAATGGCGCTCGATGCCGGTGCGACCCCGGCTCGCATCTCCTATGGCAACACCATCAAGAAGGAGCGCGACATTGCCCGCGCTCACGCGCTCGGCATCAACCTCTTCGCGGTCGACAGCCATGAAGAGGTTGAGAAGGTCGCGCGCGCCGCTCCTGGCGCCCGTGTCTTCTGCCGCGTGCTGACCGATGGCGAAGGCGCCGAATGGCCGCTGTCGCGCAAGTTCGGCTGCGTGCCGCAGATGGCCGTCGACGTGCTCGTCTACGCCCACCAGCTCGGCCTCGTCTCCTATGGCGTGTCGTTCCATGTCGGCTCGCAGATGACGAAGCTCGACGCCTGGGATGCGGCGCTCGCCGATGCCAAGCGGGTCTTCGTGCAGCTTGCCAAGCAGGGCATCGAGCTCAAGATGGTCAACATGGGCGGCGGCTTCCCGACGAAGTATCTCCGGGACGTTCCGTCGGCCGAAGCCTATGGCCAGGCGATCTTCGGTGCGCTGAAGAAGCACTTCGGCAACAACATTCCGGAGACGATCATCGAGCCGGGCCGCGGCATGGTCGGCAATGCCGGCGTGATCAAGGCGGAGGTCGTTCTCGTCTCGAAGAAATCGGACAACGACAGCCATCGCTGGGTGTTCCTCGACATCGGCAAGTTCGGCGGTCTCGCCGAGACGATGGACGAGGCGATCCGCTACCCGATCCGCACGGCGCGCGACGCCGACGCGATGGAGCCCTGCGTGCTGGCCGGCCCGACCTGCGATTCGGCCGACGTGCTCTACGAGAAGAACATGTACCCGCTGCCGATCTCGCTGACGATCGGCGACGAGGTTCTGATCGAGGGCACAGGCGCCTACACGACCACCTACTCGGCCGTCGCCTTCAATGGCTTCGAGCCGCTGAAGGCCTATGTGATCTGATCCTGCCGGCTCCCGCTTCAAGCGGGAGCGGCGACTTCACAATCATCCTTGGTCCGCCTGAAGCGGTTTTGATGACGGGAGGCCCCGATGGCCGCTGTTGTTGACACCCTGCGCGCGTTCTTCGCGCCATCCACCTTTGTAATCGACTCGGAAAACCCGGGCGACGTCGTCGCGCGTGAAAACTTGCTCGACCGGGCCATGGGACCCGGCCGCCGCAGGAAGTCGTCGGAGAAGTTGCGCCGCGGCCGCGTGCCGGCCGAGGGGCTTGCCCTGGTGGCCCGCGACGCCGACGGCCACGTCGTCGGCACCGTGCGTCTCTGGAACGTCGAGGCTGGTGTGAACCGGGAGGGCAACGCCGTCCCCGCACTGCTCCTCGGCCCGCTTGCCGTCGATCCGGCGCAGGAGGGCAAGGGCATCGGCGGCATGCTGATGCGGGTAGCGATCCAGGAGGCGAAGAACCGCGGCCACGGTGCGGTCCTGCTTGTCGGCGACGCGGCTTACTACGAGCGCTTCGGCTTCTTCGCCGATCGGACGCAGCATCTCGTCATGCCCGGCCCGTTCGAGCGCAACCGTTTCCTGGCGCTCGAGCTCAAGGAAGACTGGCTGGAAGGCGCCGTCGGCATGCTCGTCGCCAGCGGCCGGAAGCTCGCTTTGCCGCCGGTCAAGCGCGCCGCCTGATTTTCCGCCTCTCACCCTGCGGAGGCGGACAACGAACAGCGCTCCTGCCGCGAGGCAGGGGCGTTGTCGCGTTTTGCGAGCTGTGTCAGGTGGTGGCGCGACGATAGAATGCCAGCGAACCGGCAAGCGCCAGCAACGCGCCGCCGCAGACGCGATCCAGCCAGACCGCGCCGGAGCGCTTCAGGAAGCGTAGGGCCTGCGAACCAAGCAGCGCATAGCCGAACATCACCATGAAATCGATCGAGGCGAAGACGAGGGCCAGCGCGGCGTATTGCTGTGCTTGTGGCAGCGCCACGTCGATGAATTGCGGCAGGAAGGCGGAAAAGAACAGATAGCCCTTGGGGTTGGTGACGGCGACGAGGAAGCTCTTCAGGAAGATCGCGCGCCGCGTACAGGCTCCGGTGCCCTGAGGCTCCTGCGAGACATCGAGCGTGCCTTGGGAGCGCAGCAGCGTGACGCCGAGGAAAGCGAGATAGGCGGCGCCGAGCCACTTGACCACCGAGAACCAGAATTCGGATGCGGCGAGCAGCGCGCCGAGGCCGAGCGCCACGGCGCCGATCAGCACGAAGTCCGAAAGTATCGCGCCGATCATTCCGTAGCCGGAGCGGCGGACGCCATAGCGCGACCCGTTGGTCAGCGCCAGGAGCACGGTCGGTCCCGGTGTCGCGATGCCGATAAAGGCGACGGCGGCGAATGCAAGGATGGTCGTCTCGTTCATGGCTATCTCCTCTCGCGCCTACAGTCGTTCCACATCTCCGAAATCGCTGCAACGAAGAATTGCACGGTCGAAAGCTCACGAACCGCAAGCCGGACCAGCACATTTGACAGCGCACACGGATCCGCTTATGCAGACCGCGGGCGAGGGCCCCTGCCGTCCGCGAGCGCAAGCTTTGGTGAAGTCCCTCCTTGCGACACGGTCACGCCGGAACGGCATGCGAACCGATGGCAATGCGGACCCCCATCCGAATGAGCGCATGCCGTAGCAGGAGACCCTGTCATGCCGCATGAATCACGCGCGCTCCCATCTCTGGAGACACTGAAGGATCAGGCCAAACGCTTGCGCGCCCGGCTTTCCGCCGAAGGCGAGCAGATTGGCCACTCGAAAGCCCTCGAACTGATCGCCGCGCAATACGGCTATCGAGATTGGAACACCCTTTGTGCCGCTGTCGGTAACCGGCCGCCCTTCAACCCGTGGATACTGGGCGCGCGGGTCAGAGGCCGCTACCTCGGACAGCCCTTCAAGGGCGAAATCCTATCAGCCCAGGCGCTGACCGCGAAGCCGGGCCATTACCGGCTGACGTTCAAGTTCGATGAGCCGGTGGATGTCGTCACGTTCGAAAGCTTCTCGGCCTTCCGGCAAAGGGTGACGGCAACCGTCGACGAAAGCGGCCGCACGGTCGAAAGGACGTCGAACGGAAGGCCGCATCTGGAGCTCGAGTGGTGAGGATTGGCGGGGGCAGCCCCTCATCCAGTTGCCGCGACCTTCTCCCCGCCAGCGGGGCGAAGGGGATTCGCGGCGTTCTCTCCGTTCCCTCTCCCCGTTGGAACGGCTAGAAGGCATTCCCCCGACACCGTGAGGCAAGCTATCCCGCCAGATCCACCACGCCGCAATCACCGGCGGCCGAGCCGAAGGCAAGCTGGCGGCCGGATCCGTTCCAGGCCATCGCGGTGATCGCACCTTTGCCGGGGCGGCGCAGCAGGACTTCCTTGCTGTCGGCGAAGCGGGCAGCCAGGATCATGCCGTCCTCATAGCCGATCGCGACGATGTCCTCGGCCGGATGGCAGGCGACCGTCGTCACCATCGTGTTGCCGCGGGTGCCGAGTTCGAGCGGCGCCTTGCCCATCGGCCCGTCCTTGCCCTGGAAGGGCCAGACGATCGCCGCCGGGGCGCCCGCGGAGGCGAGCCACTTGCCCTTGGCGGACCAGGAGAGCGACTTCACCTTGGCCGGGTAACCGGTCATGCGCATGTGGCGCGCCTCGGCGCCGGGCTTCGCGTCAAGCTTCCAGCCATGCAGCGCATTTTCCTGCATGGTGGTGACGACGAAACGGCCATCGGGGGAGAAGGTGACGCCGGTATGGGCGCCCTTCCATTCGAGATCGATCGGCTGGCCGGCCATTCCCACCCAATGCAGCGACACGCCATTGTAGCGCGCAACCGCTATCCGCAGCCCTTTCGGGGCGAAGGCGATGCCCTCGACTGTGCGTTCTTCTGAAAATTCCTTCGTGGTGCCGTCGGCAAGGCGGACATAGCTCGTCTTGCCGTAGGCATAGGCGACCGCCTTTTGCGGGCCGGCAGCGACCTGGGCAATCCATTTGCGCGGTGTCTCGGCGACGAGGCTCGCCGTGCCGTCGGCCGCAACGCGCATCACCTTGCCGTCCTCGCCGCCGGTCAAGAGCGTATCGGTCGCTTCGTCATTGGCGAGCGACAGCAGGCCGTCGTGCAGGTCGGTCGTCTTGTGGCCCTGGTCCAGACGGTGGATGGTGCCGGCGGCCCCGGCGAAAAAGGGAATGTCCTTCAGAAAGGCGACGCCGACGACGTGGCCTTCGAGATCGAGCGGAGCGACGGTCGGCATCAGATAGTCGGGCTTTCTTCGTTCAGCATGATTTCGTTTGGAGGCGCGGATCTCAACGGCATGACCCGTGGTGTTCGAGGATCATGCCTGGACTTCACAGGCCTTGAAGGTGCGCTCGAGCTTCTCGCGATCGAGGTCGCGGCCGATGAAGACGAGGCGGCTCTCGCGCTTCTCGCCATCCTTCCACGGCCGCTGGTGGTCGCCCTCGATGATCATGTGCACGCCTTGCACCACATAGCGCTCGGCGTCGCCGGCAAAGGCGATGATGCCCTTGAGGCGAAGGATGTTCGGTCCTTCCGTCTGGGTGATCTTCTGGATCCAGGGGAAGAAGCGCTCCGGATTCATCTCGCCGCCACGCAAGGAGATCGACTGCACCGTCACGTCGTGAATCGGCGACGGGGCATGATCGTGGTGATGGTGATGGTGATGGTGATGATGGTCGTGATCACAGTCGGGGCCGCAGACGTGATCGTCATGCTCGTCCTGGTCGAGGAAATGCGGATCGTTCTCCAGCGCCTTTTCCAGATTGAATGCCCCCTGGTCGAGGACCTTGCCGAGATCGATATCGGAGCGCTGCGTCCGGTAGATGCGGGCGGAGGGATTGATCACCCGGACCGTCGCCTCGATGCGCTCGAGTTCTTCGGGGGTCACGAGATCGGTCTTGTTGAGCAGCACCACATCGGCGAAGGCGATCTGGTCTTCCGCCTCGCGGCTGTCCTTCAGTCGGAGCGGCAGATGCTTGGCGTCGACGAGTGCGACAACGGCGTCGAGTTCGGTCTTGGCGCGCACGTCGTCATCCATGAAGAAGGTCTGCGCGACCGGCACCGGATCGGCAAGGCCGGTGGTCTCGACGATGATCGCATCGAAACGGCCGGGACGGCGCATTAGCCCTTCGACGACGCGGATCAGGTCGCCGCGAACCGTGCAGCAGACGCAGCCGTTGTTCATCTCGTAGATTTCCTCGTCCGACTCGACGATCAGGTCGTTGTCGATGCCGATCTCACCGAATTCGTTGACGATGACCGCATATTTGCGACCGTGGTTTTCGCTGAGGATGCGGTTGAGGAGCGTCGTCTTGCCGGCGCCGAGATAGCCCGTGAGCACGGTGACGGGTATCGGCTTCTGCGTGGTCGTTTCGGTCATGGGAGCCTCGAGGATTGGCGATGCGCCGCGGGCATCTTCGTTGGGGTTTCATATAGGAGATGACGCAGCGATGCGCAAATGTGCGGCGCGCCTTTTCGCCGCCGTCATCCGCTCACGCGAGCTCGTCGGGGTCGAAGGCCTGCACGTCCTTGAGCAGCTCGATGATGCCGGTGACCGCATGGCCGAGGAGAGCTTCGCCGCGCTCCGCCGTGGCGGCGGCCGCGTTGCCGGCCGCGCCGTCCGGGTTGAGGTCCGCCATCTTCCATCCGAAGGCATGCGGGCCATAGGCGCGCAGATGCTTGAAACGCTGCTGGAACTCGCTCTGGCGGGAGGGGAAATTGCGTGCCTTTGCCATGTCCACCTTGTCCGGATGGAGGGTCAGCATAACCGATGTTTCGATGTCGCCGCCATGGATATCAATCGCCTTCTCATCGGGTCCGATCCAGCCGTCCGGCTGTCCGAAACGGGTCCAGCTCGTCGCGACCGCCAGCATGCCGAAGCGAATGCGTGCCTCGGTCGCCACGACGGTCATCAGCGGCGAATTGCCCCCATGCGCATTCAGCATCACGAATTTGCGGATGCCCAACCGGCTGAGGCCTTCGGCGATGCCGAGCCAGCGCGCAATCGCTTCGCCATAGGCAATCGTCCGAGTCCCGGCAACGTCGATATGCTCGATCGAGTAGCCGACCGGTTCGGCCGGCAGGAAGGTTGCGGGCAGTCCGTCCGGCATGCCGGCAATGATGCGGTCGACGATGCCTTCGGCGATCAGCCGGTCCGTTTCGAAGGGGAGATGCGGCCCGTGCTGCTCATGTGCGCCGAGCGGCAGAACGGCGATCCAGTTGCGCCGTTCGGCCGGTAGAATATCGGCGGGATTGTCCTCCCAGCGGGGCTTCGGCAGCGACATTTCTGTTCGGTCCTCAGTGGCGATTGTCGTAAAATTGTTATTTGAGTCATACAGTTCGTATTCGCAAGCCGACTTGCTATAAAGACAGTGTCAGGGATTCGGCCGGAGGTCCAATGGGCAAGAAGAGCAAAGCCGAAAAGAAAGGCAAGAACGGCAAGAAGCGAGACGAGCTGAATGCCGACGTGCAGGACCACGACCTTGCCTCGCTGCTTGTCCAGGCTGCCCGCTCGATGCGCACCGTGCTTTCCCGCAACCTCGTTGAGAGCGGCCTCTATGCCGGCCAGGACGGCGTTATGCTCGCCTTGGCCGAAACGGACGGTCTGACTGCTGGGGCGCTCGCCGCGAGACTCGGCGTCAAGGCGCCGACGATGACGCGCACGATCGGCCGCATGGAGGCTCAGGGCTTCCTCGAGCGCCGTCCGGACGAAGACGACGCGCGGCTGACCAAGGTCTTTCTGACGGGTCCGGGGCGCGACCGCCTGCAGACTATTGCCGAGGCCGGCCAGCATTCCGAAAAGCTCGCCACGCGCGGCCTCACTGAAAAGCAGGTGCGCACCCTTCTGAAACTCCTGCGCGTCGTCGACAGCAACCTGCAGGCGGCGCGTGCTGCCGACTGACGCAGCTCGTATGGCCAATTCCCGATTGCAGCGGCGATTTAAACAGTTTAAAGAGGGTTTAAAACAGGCCGGCAGAATAGACGGGCAAACGGGGGGCACGGTGGCGCAGAAGGTCAAGCTTTCGACAATTGCGGAAACACTCGGCCTTTCGACGGCGACCGTATCCCTGGCATTGAGAGACAGCCCGCTCGTGGCGATCGCCACCCGCGAGAAGATCAAGGAACAGGCGCGCGCTCTCGGCTACATCTACAATCGCCGCGCCGCGAGCCTCAGGACCTCTCGCTCCGGTATCATCGGCGTCGTCGTGCACGACATCATGAACCCGTTCTATGGCGAGATCCTGAAGTCGATCGAGGCGGAGCTCGATCGCGACAAGCAGACCTTCATTCTTTCCAATCACTACGATTCCGTCGAGAAACAGCGCGATTTCATCGAAACGTTGCTGCAGCTCGGCGGCGACGGCGTCATCATGTCGCCGGCGATCGGCACGCCACCTGAGGATATTCAGCTCGCCGAGGACAACGGCATGCCGGCGATCCTGATCGCCCGTTCGATCGAAGGCCTCGACGTGCCGATCTTCCGCGGGGACGACGCTTACGGGATCGCGCTGGCCACCAACCATCTGATCGGTCTCGGCCACCGCTGCATCGCGATGGTCGGCGGCACCGACCAGACCTCGACCGGGCGCGACCGCTACCAGGGCTATGTCAACGCTTTGCGCAAAGCGAATATCGAGGTCGATCCGGACCTGCGTATTCCCGGGCCCCGTTCGAAGCAGGGCGGTTTCGAGGCGGCGGTGCATCTCCTGTCGCTGCCGCAGAAGCCCACCGCCGTGGTTTGCTGGAACGACCTGGTTGCAATCGGCATGATGAACGGCATCGCCCGCGCCGGCCTCGTGCCGGGCATCGACATTTCGGTCACCGGCTATGACGATCTCGAGGAAGCCTCGATCGCCACGCCGGCGCTGACGACCGTCTGGAACGGTCAGGCGGAGGTCGGCCGCAGTGCGGCCCGCGCGCTCCTCGACAAGCTTTCCGGCAGCCATGAGCCGGATGGCATCCACCTGATCAAGCCGGAAATGCGCATCCGCCAGTCGACCGGTCCGTTGCGGGTAACGGCTTGATCCTTTCCTCCGAGTCGGAACAGGATGCGGGCACCGCATTTTTCGCGACGCTCCGAAAAGGGAACCTCGATGAGCCGTCCTAGAATCCTCGTGCCCGGCAAGATCAACCCGCGCGTCCTCGAGCGACTGCCGGAGATGTTCGAGACTGTGCGCATCGAGCGTGCCGATGCGGCATTTGTAACTTCGGACGTGGCGGATGTCGTCGGCATCGCCGTTTCGGGTCGTCTTCCGAACGAGCTGATGGATGCCCTCCCTCGGCTGGAGATCATCGGGAATTTCGGCGTCGGCTATGACGGCGTCGATGTCGCCCGCGCAGCGGAGCGCGGTATCGTCGTCACCAATACGCCGGATGTTCTGACGGAGGAAGTCGCCGATACGGCGATCGGGCTGCTCCTCAACACCGTGCGGCAACTGCCGCAGGCGGAGCAATGGCTGCGGCAGGGCCGGTGGGTTCGCGACGGCGGGTTTCCGCTGTCGCCGCTGTCGCTCCGGGGCCGGAGTGTCGGGCTTTTCGGCCTTGGCAGGATCGGCCTGGCGATCGCCCGCAGGCTGGAAGCGTTCCGCGTGCCGATCGCCTATCACACGCGCAGCCGGCGCGAGGAACTGCCCTTCGCCTATTACCCGAGCCTTTTGGCTCTGGCGGAGGCAGTCGACACGCTGATCGTCATCGTACCGGGGACGGCGAGCACGGCGAAGGCCGTCAATGCGGAAGTGCTCGCGGCGCTTGGACCGCAAGGGGTGGTGATCAATGTCGGCCGCGGTTCGACGCTGGACGAGGCCGCCCTGATCGCGGCGCTCGAGAGCGGCACCATCGCCGGGGCAGGGCTCGACGTCTTCGAGAACGAGCCGCATGTGCCGGAGGCGCTTCTCGCTCTCCCGAACGTCTCGCTGCTGCCGCATGTGGCGTCCGCGTCGGTCGTCACCCGCAACGCCATGGCTGATCTGGTCGTCGACAATCTGAAGGCTTGGTTTTCCACGGGACGGGCGCTGACGCCGGTGGCCGAGACGCCGTTCGAGCGCAAGGGCCATTAGGAGCGGCTATTTCGCCTTGCTCTCCCGATAGCCGCGCGCCGCGTCGCCGAAAGCCTTGAAGAGGGCGGCGGAGGGGCCGTCGGTGCGCACCCAATATTCCGGATGCCATTGGACGCCGACGGCGAACGCCTTGGCGCCGATGACCGACACCGCCTCAATCGTGCCGTCGTCTGCGACCGCCTCGACCGCGAGCCTGGGCGCGGTGGCTGCGATAGCCTGGCGATGCAGCGAGTTGACCCGGATCCGCCCGGTGCCGAGAACGGGAGCGAGGCAGCTTCCTTCCTTGACGACCACGTCCTGGCGGATGCCATAGGCGATGTCGAGATCGGGCACGTCCGGCTTACGATGGTCCGAAATGCCCGGCAGATCCTGAATTTCGGTGGCGAGCGTGCCGCCCAGCGCGACATTGAGCTCCTGAATGCCGCGGCAGATGGCGAGCAGCGGAATGCCGCGATCGAGCGCCCCACGGATCAAGGGGAGGCTGGTCGCGTCGCGGCCGGCATCGAAGGGTCCATCCGCATCCGTCGCGTCTCGGCCGTAAAGGGATGGGTGGACGTTGGAGCGGGCGCCGCTGGCAAGCACCCCGTCGACCCGATCGAGGATTTCATCGATGTCATTGCCGCTTTCGAGCGCTGGAACGAGGAAGGGCATAACGCTAGCCCCCTCGACGGCAGCACGCACATATTGATGGGCGACCACGTGCCAGACATTGCCGTCGAATTCGCGAAAGTCGCAGGGTATGGCGACGACAGGTTTCGGCATCATCAAACTCCGTTTATCGTTCTGAAAAGCCTTGCCGCCAGACCGTGGTCAAAGTCAACCACGGAGAGAGGCGGGCGCCATGCAGGGCCTGCCGGAGTAGTTTTCCGGTCGTTTCCTGGCGCGCAACAGGCATTCGGCGCCGGTTGGCCGCCCAGCAACCATGGAAGTTCGGTTGGTTTCGATTTTCTTAAAGCATGCCTATGCGCGGTTGCAAAACCCGTGCATTATTGGCAGCTGGCCGCAAGAGAAGGTTGAATCTCTGCCGAAAACACGAAAACCGAGTTGCCCCAGTTCTGGAGTTCTGCAGCTATATTCGACAGTTAGACGAAATCATTCCTTAAGTCCTCAAATTCTAACAATCCGGCAGACCGGAGCTTGGTTCATGACGCGCAATGAACAGGGCGCTTTCCCGACAGACATCTACCTGTCGTCTGTAAGCTCGCTCTACCAACATCGCCGGGCCTTGGTGATCGGCATGCTGTCGCACGTCGTGACCTTTCTGCTCGTCTTTATGAAGACGTCCGATCCCTTCTATCTCGGCTGCGCCGTTGCGATCGTTGTCATCTGGACTCTCCGCAACCTCGACATGCGGCGCTTCGATCGCGAGGATTTCTCTCATGCCGATCGCGCCGTCGTCAGAAGATGGGAAAACCGATATATTGTCGGTGGCATCGGCGTCACGCTGACCTGTGGCCTCACCTGTGGCTATGCCATTGCCGTCAGCCGGGATTCCTTCGCGGAACTCGCCTGCATCTCCGTGACGCTTGCCTCGATGATATCGCTGGTGGGCCGCAATTACGGCTCCGAACGCGCGGTGCTGCTGCTGTCGTCGTCGGCCTGCCTGCCGATCGTCATCGGCCTCATGACGCTGCGCGACCCCTATATGCTGATACTGGCGGTCCTGATCCTGCCGTTCATCTTCACAACTTGGAAGATGGCGAACAACGTGCGCGCCTTTCTCTACGACAATGTCCTCGCCGCTCGGGAAATCAGATCGATCAACGGGCAGTTCGACGCGGCCCTCAACAACATGACGCACGGCCTGTTCATGCTGGACGGCGACAACCGGATCGTCGTCGCCAATGAGCGCGCCTGCGAGCTTCTGAAGCTCGGCGACAAGGCGGAAACCAGGGATGTGCTCCTCGACGAGGTGCTCCGGCGCGGCGCCCGCGAGATGACGCTGGACGCGGAAAAGACCGCGACCATGATTCGCCGGCTCGACCTCCTGCTCAAGGGAAAGCGGTCGCGCGCACTCGTTCCCGTTTCCGAGGATTACTTTCTCGAATTTTCGGCGAGCCGGCGCGAGAACGGCGAGATCGTGCTGATCTTCGAAGACGTGACGGCGCGGGTTCATGCGGAAAAGCAGATCCTGCAGATGGTGCGCTTCGACACGCTGACCGGGCTGCCGAGCCGTGACTATCTTTTCGAGCTGGCGCACAATGCGGTCGCCGGCGACACTGTGCCTGATCGCGATATCGGGCTGTTGCTCATCGATATCGCCGAATTCAAGCATGTGAACGACACACGCGGTCACGTGGTCGGCGACAAGTTGCTCCAATCGATCGCCGAGCGCCTCAAGGATGTCGCGGGCAGCGGCGCGATCGCGGCGCGGCTGATGGGTGACGAGTTCGTCGTCTTCTTCCCCAACAAGGAAAACAGCCTGGACCTCGACGAGCGCATTCGCGACGTCCACGCCAGGATGCGCGGCACCTACGAGGCCGGCGGCTTCACCTTCTACATGACCATGAGCGCCGGCTTCGTCATCGCCAAGAGCAGCGCTTTTCGATTCGAGGATCTGCAGATCAAGGCCGACCTGGCGCTGGCGGAGACGAAATCCCGCGAAAGGGGAGGGTGCACCGCTTTCGAGGCCGAGATGGATGCGCGCTACCTCGACCGGCAGAAGCTCAAGGGCGATCTGCGCGAAGCGCTCAAGTCCGGCGCCCTCAGCGTCTCCTACCAACCGATGTTCACGCCCGACGGGACGCGCGTCGAATGCTGCGAGGCCCTGGCGCGCTGGACCCACCCGGAACGCGGGCCGGTGCCGCCGAGCGTCTTCATCCAGCTTGCGGAGGAGATGGGGCTCGTGACCGAGATCACCTGCTTCGTTCTCCGGCAGGCCTGCCGCGATTGCTCGACCTGGCCAGCCGGCGTCTCGGTTTCGGTCAACCTGTCGGTGCTTGATCTTCGCGACAGGCAGATCGTCGAGATCGTCGGCAAGGCTCTGGACGAGACAGGTTTGGACCCGGTCCGGTTGCATCTCGAAGTGACGGAAAGCTGCCTGATGGATGAGCCGGCCAAGGGCCAGTCGCTGCTTTACGAGTTGCGCGAGCTCGGCATGACGCTTGCGATCGACGACTTCGGGACCGGCTATTCGAGCCTCAGCTATCTCGACGCGCTGCCCGTCTCGATCATCAAGATTGATCGATCCTTCGTCCGGAACATCCGCGACGATGCGCGCCGTTTCAAGCTGCTGTGCAGCGCAGTCAATCTCGGCCGTGCCCTTGGTCTCAAAGCTGTCGTCGAAGGGGTGGAGACGGTCGATGAGTTGCAGCTCATCAACGATTATCGCTGTGCCGATCTGATCCAGGGTTTCGTGTTTTCGGCGCCGATGCCGGCATCGGCGATCAGGGACTTGTGCAAGCCGCCTGTCCGAAAACGGAACGCGAAAGCGTCGCGCTCGCAGATCGCTTAAGCCCCAATAGGCTACAGTCGTGCACCGCTCGCCGTCCGTTCGCCACGGCGATTTACTTTTTGTTAAGGTTAACAGAACGTTAATTGTGAGTTGTGCCATTTTGTTGTTGCCGACAGCCGTCCCATCAATAGGTTAACCGCCTGTTAACCATGGGTTGGGGTGATGTGTGCCAACGGGGGCCAGGCCGATTCTGGCAGTTTTTCCGAGAAGCTCATGCTGCTCCTCGATCGCGTCGAGTACCGGCGGGTCGAAGGCGGCGAGGATATGGAGGACATCGCACGACTGAGATTCAAGGCTTACAAGGCCGTGAACCTCATGGAGTTGACCGGTTCGACGCTTGTCGACGCGCTGGACTTCGACAGCCGCGCCTATGTCTTCGGCATCTATCTCGACGAGAGGCTGGTCAGCACGGTGCGCGTCCACCATGTGACGCCGGATCATCGCTCCAGCACGTCCGGGTTGATTTTCCACGAAGAGATCGAGGTCTTCCTGGATGCGGGCATGGTGCTTATCGACCCGGGGCGGCTTGCAGTCCATCCGGAGGTCCTCGGCGACGACCTGAAAGCCCTGCCGTATCTGACGCTACGCCCGGTGGCGATGGCCTGCGAGTATTTTGCCGCCGACCGGTGCCTGACCGCCTGCCGCCCGCGCCACGCCGCCTTCTACAAGCGCATCTTCGGATCGGCGACCATGGTGGAGCGGCGGGAGAACCTCGGCGTCTACAATGCCGACGGCACGCTCCTCGTTGCGCAGGTGCGCGGCCAGCGGCCGTCAATTCTGGATCGTTATCCGATCTTCGATTCCGAGCCGTTCGAGCGCCGCCTGATGTTCGCCGGGCGCGACGAGGTGCCGTTTGCGCCGCTGACGATCCTGCCAACCGCGCGATTCGCGCAGCTGGGTCAGGGCCGCTCCTTCCTGCGGGCTTAGACAGGCGATTAGGCGCCTCTCCGGTTCCGCCTGCGTCACGCCGAAACAATTCGCCGGCATGTGCGTTCGACTATGCCGCAGCCTACTGCATGTCTCCTTAGATCGACCTCGACTTAAGGACAAAGACATGCAGCCATTCAAAGTGTTACAGCGAACTTTGCGCGTCTGATAAGACGCGCGGCGCTATAGTGGGGCGGGTTTTCGTTGCGAAGGGCCGCCGCTTTGTGTATGCGGAAGCTAAAGGACCGCTCTCTCGCATCACTCGCGGTGCGGTTCCGAATAGTGGGTCAAAGCGAACCGCCGAAAGGCGGTGCCACAGCATTCTGGAGAACTGGAGATGGCAGAGCATCATACGGGACCGGCCGAGACGGGCGCCCCGATGGACTATTCCGAGCACGAGAAGACCTACACGCTCTTTCTCAACGCAACGAAATACGGCACGCTGTTTTGCGTCGCCCTGCTGATCGCCATGGCCGCCGGCTTCTTCACGACCATGGGCTTCATCAGCTCCGTCGTGCTGTTCATCCTGCTCAACGTCGCCGGCTACTTTTTCCTGCGCTGAGCGATCTTTCCGACATTTCCTGTCGAAGGCAGGGGAGGAGGACGCCCCTGCCTTCGTCGCCGGATGCAATCCGGACTGACCTCACCGCGTGAGGAGAGTTTTCGACGGCGGACAGGTTCCGCCTGCGAAAGAAGTGTGTCTGTCGCTGCAGCGATCCGTGCCTTGGTTCGCACAAACCTCGCTGCAGTGCATTGAAGTGATGCATGGCTTCTCCTTGGATCGGGGATTTGATTTGGGGAGCGAGCATTCGGGGCGGCTCGGTTCAAGCGCCGACTCGGCAATCGAACATGTACCCGCATTCAGCGAGGGCCTGGTTGCGGGGCGGAGAGGGGGAGTATTGAGCCAGATTGTCTTTATCGCAAAGGAATCGGATTCCGACGAGCCGCGCGTCGCGGGCTCCGTCGAAAGCGTCAAAAAGCTGAAGTCGCTGGGTTTCGACGTCGTCGTCGAGGCCGGCGCGGGCTCGCGGTCGCGGGTGCCGGATGAGGAATTCGAGAAGGCCGGGGCCCGGATCGGCGGGGCGGCGGATGCGGCGAGCGCCGACGTCATCCTCAAGGTGCGCCGGCCGACGGCCGAGGAAATCGGCGGCTACAAGTCCGGGGCGATCGTCATCGCCATCATGGATCCCTACGGCAACGACGCGGCGATCGCCGCGATGGCTGAGGCCGGGC
>NZ_NWTB01000019.1:0-83801 GCF_002531875.1 Sinorhizobium sp. FG01 | reverse complement strand
AAGGAGACGCTCTCGGCGAGTAAGCCATAGGCTGTTGAAATTTCATCATCGGCCGGCTTCAACAGCGTATCGAAGACAAGCGACAGTCCCACGGCCGGCTCCCCCTTTGTCGCCAGGAGCGGATTGAAGCTGTCGAAGGTGCCGGTCTGCGAGAGTCTGATATCTCCGCCCTTGGGAGCGTCCGGATTCACATAGTCGAAGTGGGCAAAACCCGGCCGATATTTGAGCTCGTCCACGAGCGACAGCCCGTGATGCCAGACCAGCTGCTCTTGAGCCTCTGCCGTTGGCATCAGAAATAGTGACATTGCCAGGAACGCGGTCGCAAACTTCATTCCTCCAGTACCGCCAATGTCAAGCATCCCATCGTTTTCTCCTTGTTTTCGGTTATTCTCGTAGACCAGAATAGGCGAAATTCGAAAAATCGATTATTTGGATGGCCTAAATCCGCGCTATGGATAGTCAAAGGCGCTTCCCTAACTGTTGGCCCGCAATGATATGTTGTCGTACAGTCTGGACTGGACGTCTGGTCAGAGGCACTGCGGACATGTGCGAAGGATACGTTGTATTTAGAGTGGGCTTCGCCCATCGTACGAGCGCACAGCGGCGCTCCCGCCGGACGGACGGGCAGTCGTTCGCTGGCCACCCATGGCCACGACTTCGAACTGACCAGACGAGAGATCGAAGAGCGCATCAGCCTGTTCTTCGTAGCTTTGCGCTTCGCCAAAGGGAACGTCGCACCGCACCTGGCGTCATATCTCCGCCCATCGTGAGTGGATCCCGGGAACTTTCCGGCCGGACTCTGGTAGTCGCAGGATTGTCTTGGTGGGCTGGTACCACGAGACGGTTCTCTAGCCCGATACTTGAACTTCACCATCGGGCCGAGGACCATGCTATTGGATCGAAAAAATGTCACTACTACGAAGTGGCAGGGCCCGTTTGGCGCTTGCCCTGCCTCGGCATCGAGAACTCCTTTACCGCGCTAAGAGCCGCGAGTTGGACGACCTATTCGAAGCTTATGCTGTAGCGGCCGAGACGCTTGAACGTCATCGGAGGGATTTTCCTCACCGTGAGGACCTGATAGTCGAATACGTGGATTCATGCCTCGATATCCAAGCCGATGTTTTAACGATCTTGGAAAAGCTGAAGACTGCGGGGGACTAGGTCTACGGGTTTTCAGGTCCGGATGGCCGTCCTTTCCACCGCCGAACGTTCAGTCGCCTTATGGAAGCCGAACGCGTCGAGATGCGAGACCCCAAGCAGCGAGAGCGAAGAAGAAGCTACGCGCACTGGCGAGGTTTCTGCCGGCGGGAAAGTGAGGCTGGATTTCAAGGTGGAAAAGCACTATATATAGCTAAGTTAGCTAATCGGGGTTTCTATGCAGGTTACAATTCACAACGCCAAGACGAACTTGTCCAAACTTATAGAGGCGGCTAAAGCTGGCGAAGAAGTTGTCATCGCCAAGGGCAAAACCCCTGTCGCCCGGATTGTTGCTATCCCGCAGGGCAAGTTCACAATCGGGCTACTTAAAGGCAAGGTTACAGGAGACGGGCCGGATTTCTTCGAGCCAATGAGTGAGGATGAGTTGGCGCTTTGGGAAGGCGAAGCGTGACGACTGTCCTTCTCGACACCCATGCATGGGCATGGTCGCTGACCGGCGATGCACGTTTATCGGCTAAGGCAACCGCTCTCATCACAGAGGCCGCCAGCGTTTTCGTCAGTCCTATTAGTTTTTTTGAGATCGGGCAGAAGGTTCGTATCGGCAAGTGGCCGGAGATGAAGCCATTCGTCAACGATCTGCCGAACTTGCTGGTGGAACAGGGTGGTAGAATTGCCGCCCTGGCGCCAGAAATCTGTTTGAAAGGGGCAACTCTTGAGTGGGAGCATCGCGACCCATTTGACCGTCTGCTCGCGGCGAGTACGTTGGATCTTGGAGCACCGTTGATCTCAGCGGACGAGGTGTTCGATACCCTCCCAGTCGTTAAACGGTTGTGGTGAACTGCAATGGCGTCATCGAAGAACCCTTGAAAACTCCCTGGCCGCTGACCGCCGCGGGAGTGTTCACAACGCTTTAGATGAAGGTGGTGCCGTACCACCAAGGTGTCTATTTTGCGCCTGAACTGGATTCTTCCAACATCATACGCGCAAGGGAATTAACGCCAGATCTGCGGATTCCGGGAATTAAGCGGACGGGATTCCGATCAAAATCCGGACAGCGTTCCAATCTGAAGCCGGACAGCTTTCCGATCAATTACCGGACGGTTTTTCCGTCCTGACGATGCCTTTGGGTCAGCAACCTTGGCATGAATCTCCTCAGTATCCACGAGGGGGATTTCATGCCGTCAAAGAGAAGGCTGACCATGCGACACATACGACAGATGCTGCGGCTCTCTGCCGGCGGGACAAGCGTCCGCGAGATTGCGGTGGTGCTCGGGATCGCCCGAAGTACGGTGCTGGGCGGAGCTTTCCATCGAGCTGAAGAAGCCCGGCGTGACGCTGCTGATCCTGTGGGAGGAATATCGCAGCGTCCATCCCGATGGTTATGGCTATAGCCGTTTCTGCGAGCTGTTCCGCGGCTTCGAGCAGCGCCTGTCGCCGACGATGCGCCAGGAGCATGCGGCCGGCGACAAGGTCTTCGTCGACTATTCCGGCAAGAAGGTGCCGATCGTCGATCGCAAGACCGGCGAAGTCCGCGAGGCAGAGCTGTTCCTCGGCGTGCTCGGCGCGTCGAGCTTCACATTCGCTGAGGCCACCTGGACCCAGACCTTGCCGGACTGGATCGGCTCACATGTGCACATGTTCGCCTTCTTCGGCGGCGTGCCCCGCCTGGTCGTGCCCGACAATCTGAAGTCCGCTGTCAGCCGCGCCAGCTTCTACGATCCCGAGATCAACCGCAGTTACGGCATGATGGCGTCCCACTATGGCGTCGGCGTTCTGCCGGCGCGGCCGCGGCGTCCGAAGGACAAGGCCAAGGTCGAGAACGGCGTGCGCTTCGCCCAGAGCTGCCTTCTCGGTCGCTTGCGCAAGCAGACTTTCTTCTCGCTCGCCGAGGCCAAGCCGCGATCGCCGAGGTGCTGGAGCGCATCAACAATCATGTCATGCGCCGGCTGGGCGTCAGCCGCCGGCATCTCTTCGAGACGGTGGAGCGCGCGGCGCTCGCAAGCCTGCCCGCCGAGGATTACGAGTTCGCCGAATGGCGGTTTGCGCGGGTGTCGACGGACTATCATGTCGAGGTCCAGAGCTTCTTCTATTCCGTCCCGCATGGCCTTATCCGTCAGCAGGTCGATGTCCGGGCGACCGCGCGGATGATCGAGATCTTCCATCGCGGCAACCGCGTCGCTGTGCATCAGCGCCGCTATGGCGGGCCGCGCTATGGAACAGACCCCGCGCACATGCCGAGCTCCCATCGCCGCTACGCCGAATGGACGCCGGAGCGCTTCCGGCGGTGGGGCGCGTCCATCGGTCCGCAGACCGAGGGGCTGATCACCGCCATCCTCGCCAGCCGGCCGCATCCCGAGCAGGGCTTTAGAACATGCCTCGGCATCCTGCGCCTCTATCGCGACATCGGCCGCGAGCGCGCCGAGGCCGTTTCGGCACGGGCCGTCGAGATCGGCGGCCTGACCTGCAAAACCATTGCCTCGCTCATCGCCACCCACAAGGCCACCAGACATTCCACCGAACCCGCGGCCGTCATGGAGCACGCCAATCTGCGTGGCCCCGGCTACTTCCATTGAGGAGACACGAACGATGCTGACCAATCCCACCATCGACATGCTGCGCGAACTCGGCCTCTCCGGCATGGCAAGCGCCTATCACGAGCTTGAGGCGCAACCGGAGGCGAGACACCTGGAGCATGGCGAATGGCTTGCCCTGCTGCTCGAACGCGAGGCGACCACGCGCCGCCAGAAGCGCTTCGAGGCGAGTGCCCGCGCCGCAAAGCTGCGCCATGACGCTCAGATCGAGAACATCGACTTCCGCGCCGCCCGCGGCCTGGATCGCAATCTCTTCATGAAGCTCGCCGGCTGCGACTGGATCTCTCAGCGCCACAGCCTGCTGTTGATCGGACCCGCCGGCGTCGGAAAGAGCTGGCTTGCCTGCGCGCTCGGACACGAGGCCTGCCGCGAGGATTTCTCCGTCGCCTATCACCGCCTTCCCAGGCTGTTCGCCACCCTTGCGCTCTCGCGCGGCGACGGCCGATATCCCAAGGTCCTCAAGGCGCTCGCGAGAACAGACCTGCTCATTCTCGACGACTGGGGCCCGGAGAAGCTCAACGACGAGCACCGTCGCGATCTCCTGGAAATCATCGAGGACCGCTACGAGAGGCGATCGACGATCGTCACCAGCCAGGTGCCCGTGGATCACTGGTACGACATGATCGGCAATCCAACGATCGCCGACGCCGTCTTGGATCGCCTTGTTCACAATGCCTATCGCATCGAACTCAGCGGCGAGAGCATGCGAAAACAGAAGGCCGTGACCACCGACCAAACAACCCTGGCTTGACCGCGAAACGGGTTCAGGTCAACTGTCCGGCTTCAAATCGGAATCGTGTCCGGCATGAGATCGGAATACCTGTCCGGCTTCGGATTGGAATGGCCGTCCGGCTTCATCGGAATACGCACCAGATCCAAGGCGCCACCATCTCGCGATTAACCGAAGAAGCCAGCCGGAACAGGCGCCACCACACAGTGCTGCGCCACACCAGTTGGGGGCGGCTAACTGCGTCAACAGAATATGCGTGGCGCGAGCATTGTTAACGGAAGCGCCATAGCGTGCGAATTTGAGAGTGATCTGAATACGGTACGCGATCGGAACTCCAATCGCTCCCAGCGGTGCTTGGCCGCCGAATCAACTGAACGCGCTCGGGCCGTCCGATGCGTGAACCAGCAAGGGTGGTATGCCGCCTTTTAGAGCGCTGGCCCTGATGAAGCTCGCAGATCGGAGGTGAGCAGGTCAATACTCGTGCTCGTCTGGCCGAAGAGGGGCTCGGTCGTGGCAAGCGGCGAAGCCATACGCGACGCCTCCTCTACTAACATCTCGCGCAGCCAAAGACTGGCCGGATCACTATCGTGAAGCGCAGGCCATTGAACTGCCTCGGTGAGTGGCGGGAGTGGCAGCGGAAGCTCGACAATCTGCAGCGGTATTTTCTTTGCGAAAAGCTGCGCCAGCCGTAACGGCATGGTTCCTATTCGCTCGGTTCCCAACAGCATCGGGGGAATCATGCTGAAGCCCTGTACGACCACGTCGACACGTCTCTTGAGGCCGTGTTCGAGCAAATACCAATCCTCGAGGCCCGGACTTCGGCTATTGCCGTACTTCACCGCAACGTGGCCCAGAGACACGTATCGCTCGAATGTAAGTGGCTCCGACAGCTGCTCGTTCGAGCGGCAGCCCACACACACGAACACATCGTTGAACAACTTCGCGCGATGATTAGCGTTCGACATGTATATTTCCGGGAGAATTAGCAGATCGGCATCGCCCCGTCGGAGTAGCTCCTCAATGTCATCGCCGGGAGGCAGACAATCGAAGCTGACGCTGGGGGCCTCACGCGCCGCGCGCTCCATGATCTTTTCGAAAAACACGAGCGTGACGTAATCGGAGAGCACGATTTTAAAGCGGCGATTTGAGTCGGCCGGTTTGAACGCCTCCCAGGAAACAATGGAGTGCTGGATCTGCAGCAGAGCCTCACGCACCGCGGAGGCGAGCCCTTCCGCACGCGGCGTCGGGATAAATTCGCGCCCCGCCATTGTAAACAGCTCATCACGAAAATAGCTGCGCAGCCGGGCAACGGCCGCGCTCATCGCCGACTGGCTGAGGTTGATGCGGCGCGCCGCCGCCGTGAGGTTGCGCTCGCTCATCAAAGCGTCGAGCGCGACGAGGAGATTTAGATCAAGACCCTTGAACCGCATGCGTTCATCTATCCATACCGTGGATGGCTTCCATCCCAAATTGCCAGCATTCTTTATTAGTAATACAAATCGTTCGAAATCATGGCAGCCGTCGCCGCATCTACGCAGGCGGCCTCCGGCGCTATCAGATGGCAGTCTTACCCTGTCCGCCTAGCGTCTAGCGTGACTGCGGGTCCGAAAAGCCGCTACGCACATGGGCCCACAGCGTTGATCTCTTGCACCAGCTCCTGCCGCACGGCCTTGATCCGGCCTCAACGAAGGAACCCAAGCAAATCGTGATACTGAGCCGCACGGCATCGCAGTTCAACACCATCCACATCCCGCGACATATGTTGAATTTGCTGGCAAATAGGGGCGGCGAACTGAAAGGCATCGGCGGCCAGGCTTAACTCGCCCCACAAAAACTTTGTTGCCCGACGCTCGAAGAGATTGTATGCAAGAAGCTCTTCAACCAGATGCGGAGTGTCGGTTATCGACGCGCAAAATCGCCGCTCGCATGAACTCACGCACTAAAGAAGCACCCTGCGACTATCCATAGCCTGGATGCGTGCGATCCAAACATTCGATTTTTCCCGACCGCATGGTATGTTGCATTAGAACAACCCCTCCGCGAGCACAGGCGAGTCGAACATTTCTGAGGTGTCCGTCGGCCATGTGCCGACGGGTGCGATCCTCCCAGAGTGAAGCCAAGGCGAAAAAGATGCTGAGACGCTCAAGCCTGACAATTGGGATCTCTGCGACGACGAATGCGCGATCTTCGCAGTCACTTCGCAGATGTCGAATGTTTGAACGAGCGGCTCGCCCGGATTTCGGGATCTCCTGTGCGTCATTTGCGACGGTACGCGGGCAAATATGTAATGAAAGGCAATAGAATGATTAGTCCCGCTCACTCTGATCCAAAGGACCTCGAAACAATCGCCCGCAGCGGCGGGACGATCCGCCGGATGGCTGCCCGAGTTCCCACCTATCTTACCGATGTGCGGGAGAATCCAGCTTGGCTGCCGATGTTCCTATTGGCGCGCTTGATGCCGCTCCGCAAGGCGCATTGGCTGACCGCAAGACGCGTAGTGCAGGACAAGAGTGCCACGCCTTCCATTTTTGGCGACCTCCAAGCAGAAGCGATCGCGGCGGAACTGAGAAGAACAGGTATTTTTACGGGCCTGACCCTGCCACGCCCGATTCAAGAGGAAATTGCGCGCTTTGGGCACGAGACACCCTGCTTCGGCAATTTCGAACGCAGGCTCGAGTTCCTGGCCGGCGATCATGCCGAAGCCGAGCGGCGTTTCGGCCGAACTATTTTGAGCGGCCATCATTATGAGCGGATTCTGCAATGCGGCGCCGCCTTAGCCGTGCAGCGAGACCCCCTGCTTCTCAACGTGGCAAGGCACTATCTCGGCGGCGAAGCGAGGTTGATCACCACGAGGACGTGGTGGAGCTTCCCGACTCGAAATGCCTCAGAAGCGGATCTTAGCCGTGCTTCCTTCAAGTTCCATTTCGACCTCGATGACTGGCGAATGCTGAAGTTTTTCTTCTATCTTTCGGATGTGGATGCCACTTCCGGTCCTCATGTCTACGTGCGCGGCAGCCACAATCGCAGGCGTTTGAAGCATCAACTGACGCTCCTCGTCGGCCATGCCGCCGATGAAGTCCTGGCCTTCTACGGCGAAGAAAATGCCATCACTCTGACTGGGAAGGCGGGCTCGGGCTTCGTCGAAGATCCATTCGGCTTCCATATGGGCACCTTGGCAAAGGAGAAGCCGCGTCTGATGATGGAGGTCGGATTTGGGGTCTCGAAACCGTCGAAGCGACGCTATCACGGTGAGCCAGTTGTTCGGTAGTTAATAGCGTGGCTGTCGGGACATGCTGATTATGCAATCCAAGTTTGGGGTTTCGAGACTGGATCTTTTCCAGCTACACAAACTGGCTTCTCGGCAATAGCCACTCCTATGGTCCAATGGACCGTGCACAGAAAGAGTCTATCTAATAAGAAGTGCCGACGCCAACATCGGCATCAAGGCAGAAGCAACAGCAGAGCGCGATAGGTCGGGGGAGATACCCATCGCGAAGTAAAACATGGAGAAATGCATGCTTAGCCCGAACCCTGAACAGAAAAAAGCGAAGCCAGAGCCTGTTGACATTCATGTCGGCCGTCGAATTCGCATGCGGCGAGTTTGGATGGAAATGTCGCAGACGAGTCTCGCCAAGCAGGTCGGCGTGACGTTTCAGCAGGTACAAAAGTACGAGAAGGGCACTAATCGGGTCGGAGCGAGTCGCCTGCAACAGATCGCCGAGGCGCTGGAGGTACCGATATCCTACTTCTTCGAAGATATGCCTGGCGCCGGCTCGACCGGCGTCGACAGCGGCGCCGTAAAATCTGGACTTCAGCCTGAAATTATTGACTTCGCGTCTAGCAAGGAGGGACTTGCGCTGATTAGGGCCTTCTCCCGTATCAGTGATGCGAACGTTAGAAGCCGGGCCATTGGCCTCTTAAAGGCTGTTGCGGACGGGATCGATGAAGATTTGGCTATCTGAGAGGCCAAGTACCGAGCGCGGCCCGTTTATTCCTGATGACTGCGGGTCATGAGGTAGGTTCGCTTCTCTCCACGGCGGCGAAGCACACGACTTCCCAGCATGAAGCGCCGCCCACCCCCGACCACACCTACCACTTGCTGGCCGTTTCGCTTGTAAAATGTTTGCGAAGCGAAATACCGCAAGCTTCGCAACATCGACTACTGCACGTTCGACGCTTTCTTCTTCCCCCGGTGGTCGACCCCTGCTCGGGACTTGGCCTCCGACTCCTTCGCCGTCGAGCTGATCAGTGGCTTCCGCAAGGCGGGTCGATCTCGATGGTGTGTCATGCACCGGCGATCCTGGGCAAGAATGCGTCTGGTGTGATCAGGGCTTGCGAGTCCCCTGAGCGCTCAGACGTAAGCGTACGGCTGAAGGACGTCGCTGTGAGGCGGTCAACGTTCGGTTCTGGCTGCGGCCTGATGGGACTTGCCATGGGCGTTCTGATCGCGCTCTACTGCGCTACCATTTCAACGAAAGTGTCCAGCGAGCCGGATCGACTGGGTGCCCACGATCGCCGGTCGGGGTGTCGCCATGGGAGCTTCTCCCGGAATCCCATGTCTTGTCCGGAACCCCAGTTTGACGGTAATTCTACCCTTGGCAGGTCGCCATTCAGCCAGAGGGCAATCTCGTACAACAGCCGAATGAGTGCTGACGTGCCCGATCCTGAAATGAGGAATCTGCCATGACCCATCTCGACAGCCGCGGCCTGCCACTTTCGACGACGTCCGACCTCGCGGCCGAACGCTACCGCGATGGAGTTGATCTGCTCCTCTCGAGCTGGCCAGGCGCTGCGGAAACCTTGGAGGCGGCTCTTGCAGCCGACCCGGATTTCGCTCTCGCCCATGCGGCACGCGCGCGCCTGCATGCCATCCGCGCTGAGCCGGCTAAGGCAAAGGCGCGCATCACTACAGCAGAAGAGATCGTCGTCCGGCGCGGAAATGAGCGGGAGTGGAGCCATGTCGAGGTCCTGTCGCTTGCCATCGACGGCCAGTCGGCAAAGGCGCTGGCGCGGGCGCTCGCCCACGCCGACGTCTGGCCGCGGGATATCCTGATCCTTTCGTTGCCTCTCGGCGCCTTCGGGCTCTTCGCCTTCTCGGGGATGGCGGATCACGACCAGGCACGCGTGGATCTGTGTGAGCGCCACGCCAGGCACTTCGACACTGACGATTGGTGGTTCGTCACCTACCGGGGCTGGGCCCATGCCGAGAACGGCAACCTGCCACTTGGCCGAGCTCTCACGCAGCGTGGTTACGACCTCAGGTCCAACAATGCGAACGCGGCCCATGCACTATCGCACGCCATGTACGAGGGCGGCGCGGGCGAAGATGCCGAGAGGATGATCGCAGACTGGCTGCCTCGCTACGACCGCACCGGCATCCTCCACGGTCACATCGCCTGGCACTCAGCATTGGGCGCACTGGAGCGGGGTGATCCGGAGCGAGCACTTGCGATCTACGAGGATTACATTCAGCCATCGGTCACGGCCGGAATGCCGGTCAACGTGGTCAGCGACACCGCCTCTTTCCTGTGGCGACTCCAGGCCTATGGCCACACGGTGCCGGCGGGGCTGTGGGCGGCGGCGGCGACCTATTCCGAAGAATACTTCCCGAAGGCCGGCTTCGCCTTCGCGGATGTCCACATGGCCGTTATCGCGGCAGCAACGGGCGACAGGGCCGCAGTCGAACAGCGGGTGAGCGCATTGACAGGCTTGATCGACGCCGGAACCCTCGCCGCCGGGCCAGTCGTCCCGGCGATCTGCCGCGCCGCCTTGTCTTTTGCGGAGGAGGATTACGCAGGCTGCGCCCATGTCCTGGAACCTCTTGCGGCCGAGGTCGTGCGCATCGGCGGCAGTGGCGCCCAGCGCGAGATGATCGAGGACATGCTCCTCCTCGCCTTTATGCGGAGCGGCGAGGCCGTAAAGGCCCGCGCGCTGCTAGACCGCCGTCTGCACCGCCGCCCGTCGCTCCGCGACATGCACTGGCACGGTCTGCTCGGCGCCTGAAGTTGCGATGTCAAATACTGATGTCCACGCTGCGACCGGATTCGGGCCCGAAAGGCGTCCGCCGATCCTGAAGCTTCGACCCCAGCCCGCTGATTCCTCCATCGGCGTGGCTGCACGCAAAAACGGATACCAGATCGCGTTGCCTTTTTTGACCAGCAGGTCGATTTTCCAGCGACTGCGCGATGGTCAACCGCGCAACGTTGCCCTTCGCGCAGGCACTGGGTTCGAGCACATTGTTTTGCGATGATTTCTGACATCCGCCTCCACAAGGCATGAGACGATCGATTGGGCGCGAGGTGTGGTCGAGTCCGGCGGTGGGATCACTTGGCGTTGATTTGACGATATTAGAGCTTTTCTATTCGGCTGTATTTCAATGGAACGAAATCTATGTAGCATATCTGCCAAAATGGAGAATTGGCATGCTCTGGCAGCCGATCACAGCACCACCCGGTCTTCGTCCTCCTCAGCCGATTACGGTGCGCGCGCAGTCCATTCCGGCGCGCCATTACTTTCCGGAGCACTCCCATACCTGGCACCAGTTGGTCTATGCGATCTCCGGAGTGCTGACGGTTTACACGGAAGCCGAATCCTTTGTAATCACGCCGGATCAGGCGGTGTGGCTACCTACCAGCGTCGTGCACCGGGTCGGTTCGCTTCTCGGCGCGGCATTCCGAAGCCTCTGGATTGCGGATGAAGCCGGAGCAAACCTGCCGAAGGTACCGACGCTCTTTATGATGTCGCCATTGCTGCAGGCCTTGATCGTCGAGGCCACAGAGCTCGAGGGCAAGCCGGAAGGGACGGCTATCCAGGCCGTGTGACCGCCCTCATCCTTGATCAGCTTGTGCGGGTCCAGCCGCTGCGATCGGCTTTGCCATGGCCGCGTAATGCGCCGCTGACCGTGCTCTGCGAGGCACTCTATCTGGACCCCGCGGATGACCGGAGCCCGGAGGAATGGGGGTTGGCACTGAATATCTCGCCTCGCACTTTGGCGCGCCGCTTCAACACGGAGGTTGGCATGAGCCTGCGCTCATGGAAACGCCGCCTGCGGCTCTTCCGGTCAATAGAGCTTCTCGGCGGTGGTCTGGGCGTGACACAGGTCGCCATGGAGCTTGGATACGGCTCGACATCGGCTTTTGTGTATGCGTTTCGCATCGAAATGGGCATTAGTCCCCAAGCCTACACGCGCCGCCATGTCATGGCCAGGGCAAGCCCTTAAATGGACTCTGCTCTTCAGAAGGCCCAGAGTTGAAGGATTTGCGGTGGCCCCTTGGCTACCGTGGCCGCATTGTTGAGGCGTATTTGCGCGAACGTCAGTAAAATTCTTCTCTGGGACCCAATTTGCAGTTCGACTCTTCCCCAAAACCCTGAAAGGCATGTCTTCTGCTATCAATCGCGCCGATACGTTTCATCTAAACAATGAATTTTGCCAATCCGAGGTAATGTTGCATGAAGACGATCAGACGAGACTGGAGGTGACAACAGTGGTTTGGGCGTCCCTGGTGAATATCCTAGAGTACTAAGGCTCCGGGGCAGTCAATAAGTTCTCCATACGGAATGAGCTCGTGCCTGAAGCCCTTGGCTGCCGCTCCGGCGCTTATCGAGCTTGAACCGATCAGCGGTTATGCCGCCGCCGTCTCCAGCGGAACGGTCGTCGGTGACCAACATCCCGACACTTCCTTGGTCAGCACTGGAGAAAGGCGCCGATTATGAAAACGCGACAGGCTCAGCCATACCAAGGAAATACTTCCAGAGCAGACCCCCGGCAATATCCGTCCACCCACGGTGATCTCAGCACAGTAGCCACCGATAACTTGAGGAAACCTTCGTCGGGCCCTGCCGCCCATCCAAATCTCGGCCCCGTTCTCCGGGCAACGTCGCTGGGCCTGGTCCTGGACGCCTGGGCTACCGAAGAGGGTCAAGGGGCAAATGAGGGACGGCAAGAGGCGGTGAGACGAATCAGCGCTTGGGTGAATGCCGGCGATCTCAGTGCAGCGCTGAATCTGTCATGCCTGGGCCTGAGTACCCTTCCCGCGGAGTTTCCGGCCGGGCTCCAGCGGCTCAACGTCGACTGCAATCAGCTGACCAAACTGCCGGGTGAGTTCCCCGTGGAGCTTCAGACGCTCAACGTGAGGTACAACCGATTGACCAGCCTTCCCGAGACGCTGCCGGCCGGACTCCAGACCATCGAGGCCAGCTACAACCGACTCACCAGGCTGCCCGATGTCCTCTCGAATACGCTTCGTTGGCTCGGCGTCGGCGAAAACCAATTGACCAGCCTTCCAGACAATCTCCCCGCCGGGCTTCAAACCCTCAACGCAGACGCCAATCAACTCACCAACATTCCCGCCAGCCTTCCGGCCGGGCTCCAGACGCTCAACGCCGACGGCAATCGGCTGACCAGCCTTCCCGACAACCTCCCGGACGGGCTTCAGACCCTCAACGCCAGCGGCAATCAACTCACCAACCTTCCCGCCAAACTCCCGGCCGGACTGCAGACGCTCGGCGCCGCCGCCAATCGGCTGACCGGTCTGCCCAAAGACCTTCCCGTAGGGCTCCGGAGGCTCAACGCCAGGTGCAACCTTTTGATCAGCCTGCCCGATAAATTGTTCGCTGAGCTGGGCTCTGGGTGCCTGGTTTTCCTCGAATCTAACCCGCTGCCAAAGGGGGCGCTAACGAATCTAGTGGCAGCCCTGCATGCAGCGAACTACACAGGCCCGCAGGTCTTCCTTTGATGGGCCAGCAAGATCAGGCGCAGATAGTCACATGCGGCATTGGCGGACTGGGCGGCAGCGCCCGTATTTCACAATGTTGCAGGAAGAGCCGGTGGCCAGGATGATGCGCGCTTACTAGCTTCGGGGACGTGAACGGTCGCGAAACAACAGGTTCCGGCACACAGGTGGCCGAGGACCTAAGGCGTCCGTCAGCCATAATCGCTTCGGCGAGGCAAACTCGGCGAACTGTCAGGCCTGCGGCAGGTTTGCTTGGAAGCGCTTTGAACTGATTGCGCCACAGAAGGTGAGCCTACTCTGTCTTGGTTGCAGAGATTGGTGGCATTCCCGCCTATTTGCCTTAGCTCAGTGGTAAGGTCCGAGGACGCTCTTCTTGTAGATCCGCGTCGGGTTGCCAATCGGCTAGGTTTAGGCGCCATCGCTCGGTCCTCATGCTCGTACAGTCAGCCGCCACATTGAAACTGTTCGAGCACGTGCCGGTCGCGGATTTCAATTGTCCTGCCACTTACGGTGACGCCAGCTTGGCGCAGAGCCGAAAACGCGCGCGATAAGCCTGCCGGGGCGAGGCCGAGCTTGCCTGCGAGCACGTTCTTTTGAAATGGCAGGCGAAAGGAAAAGTTAGTCGAACCCTCCGGGCACTGACTGAGTATGTAACTTGCTACGCGTTCTATTCCGGTAAGCAAGCGATCCTGCGCAAGAATGTCTTCCGTTATCTCAGCGCGGTGACAGAGGAGGGTTATAAACGCTTGCGCCACATCCGGATCCGAGACGGCAAGGTTGCGAAGCATGCGGCTGTCCAGCCTCGCGATGATTGATGCTTCGGCGGCCTGCGCATTGGCAGTAGCCCTGCTACCAAGAAACATGGCACTTTCGGCGAACATTTCCCCCATCGGCAGGATGGCCAGATCGGCCTCCCGGCCGTCCTTGCCCACCCTATAAAGGCGGATCAAACCCGAAAGAACCCAAAAAACCTCATCGATGTTCTCACCCTGGTGGAACACAAGATCGTGCTCCTCATGAGTAGAGACGGTCACGTCCTCCAAGATAGCCTCGCCCGTGGAACGCGGCAGCCGCACAAAGAACCGAGAACCCAAGAGCATGGTCCTGTCGTTCGCAGTCAATCGTGGCGTCGCTCCGAGCCACGCCAGTGTGACGGGGCCCGATTCACTTCGCATTGCTTGCCTTCTCCAACCGTTCAGCAACGCCACTGTCGCCATCGGAGAATCCCTGGCCTTCGTCGAACACGCGCCAAGATGCACCGTCTATATCGTCGTACTGCCCGTTCTTCAGCGCCCACAGAAACGCGGCGAGACCGAGTCCTTCCAGGAAAAGCGCAGTTGGAATGAGATAGATCAGCGTGGTCATAAAGTCGCTCCGGGCGGATCCAGCAACGGATAAAGAACTTTTGCCTCGCCAACAGCGCCCTTCACTCTCAACGCATTTGCTACGACGATCAGAGACGACGTGGACATCGCGATTGCAGCGACGAGCGGCGTCGCGTAACCGACGATGGCAAACGGCACCGCGATCACGTTGTAGGCGATCGCCAGGGCGAAGTTCTGGCGGATGAGCCGGCTCGCGCGCCGCGACGTCTCGATTGCGAAGGGTACGGCCGACAGTCCTCGATGCATGAAGACAATGTCCGCGGCCTGTCGGCCGACATCGGCAGCAGTCGCCGGCGCCATCGAGACATGGGCAGCCCGAAGTGCCGGCGCATCGTTGATGCCGTCGCCGACCATCAGGACGCGATGGCCACCGGCCGCAGCGACGGAAGCCTCGACCTTGCCGCGCGGCGAGAGCTCGGCCCGCCAGTTTGCAATTCCGACCCTGCGGCCGATCTCCGCCACAACCGGCTCGCGGTCGCCGGAAAGGATGCCGGTCGCGAGCCCCAGCTTGTCGAGCGCTGCGATGCTCTCGCGTGCGGCGGGGCGCAGGCGGTCCTCGAAGCGAAAGCAGGCAAGCTCGCGGCCGTCGAGCGAAAGGATCGCTTCGGGCAATCCACTCGCGACGCCGCTCTCCCCACAGGCAAAGCGGCGGCTGCCAAGCCGATAGATGCCTTCGGTCGTCCTCGCTTCGATGCCTGCGCCCGGAATTTCCCTGATTTCTCCTTCGAGATGAGCATTGCGGGCCGCATGCTGCAAGGCGACCGAGATCGGGTGGCGCGAATGCGCGGCGAGTGCCGCGGCGGCCGCCAATAGGCCGGGCGCAATCTCATCCGCATTGACGAGCCGCGGCTCGCCGAGCGTGAGGGTTCCGGTCTTGTCGAGAAGCACCGTGTCGATCTCGGCGAGGCGTTCCATGGCCGAGCCGTCCTTGACCATGACCCCGCCCTGGAAGAGGCGCCCGGCGGCAATGACCTGCACGACCGGCACCGCCAATCCAAGCGCACAGGGGCAGGTGATGATCAGAACGGCAACCGCGATCAGCATGGCATGGCGGACGTCGCCCTCCACCAGCATCCAGCCGATGAAGGTCAGGAACGCGAGCAGATGGACGGCCGGCGAATAGTAGCGAGCCGCCCGGTCGGCGATGCGACGATAGCGGGCCCTTCCCCCTTCGGCCGCCTCCATCAGCCCCATGATCTCGGCCAGAAACGAATCGCGCGCCGTTGCGGTCGTCTCCAAGGTGAGGGGGCCCGTGAGGTTGAGCGTCCCGGCCTGCACGAGATCGCCAGTTCCGACCGTAATTGGCACGCTCTCGCCGTTGACGACGGAGCGGTCGAGATCGCTGCTGCCGGAAAGCACCCGCCCGTCGACCGGGATTCGCTCGCCGGCAGCGATCATCAGGCGTTCGGCCGGCTTGATCTCGTCCACGGCGCGATACTCGCGCGAGCCATCGGCATGGACGATCGTCGCGCCGCGCGGCGACAGTCGCGCCAGGCCGTTGATCGCCGACCTTGCGCGCCCTCGCATCATGCGATCCAGGGTGCGACCGATCAGCAGGAAGAAAAGCAGGGTGACAGACGCATCGAACCAGGCATGCTCACGGTGGCCGATCGTTTCATAGAGCGACATGCCATAGGACAGCGTCACGGCGAGCGCGATCGGCACATCCATGTTGGTGCGTCCATGGCGAAGCGCGTTCCAGGCCGACTGGTAGAAGAAGCGGCCGGCATAGACCAGCGTCGGCGCCGCGATCATCGCCGAGATCCAGTGGAAGAGGTCACGTGTCGCCGCGTCGGCGCCCGACCAGACGGAAACGGAGAGCAGCATGATGTTCGTTGCCGCGAAACCCGAAACGGCAACGGCGCGGATCAACTGTTTTAGGAGCTCATCGCCCTCCTCCTCGCCGGGCGAAAGGAGATGCGCCTGGTAACCGAAGGCCGTGATCGCCTGCATGAACTCGGCGGGATCGCTCCGGCGACCGCCGGCCTCCTCCTTCCAGACGATCGATACACGGCGCGAGGAGAGATTGACACGGGCGCGCTCGACCTCGGATCTGGCGCGCAGCGCACGTTCAATCGTGGTGATGCAGGCGCCGCACTGGACGCCGGGCACGCTGAGATCTGTCTGACGCAACCCGCCTCCGAGGCTTCGGCTCGCAAGCCAGAGCTCTTCGGCGCTCGGCAGTGCGCAACCCGCGCGGTCTACGTTCGGCGCCGCTTCCGCGCCCACAGCGCAGCAGCTCATTTTCCCTCTCCCGCCACGACGAACCGGACGGCCTGGCGATAGATTGTCGCCTCCCCGGCGATAACCTTGAGGTCCGCAATCCATTGACCCGGTTTAAGCTGGCGGCTCGCAAGGAATACGCCATCAGCCTCGCGAGCGAGCTCCATCTCCAGGTCCTCATGCTCTTCGACGGGCCGCCTGAGCACGGCGAGAACGCGCTCTGCTACCGACAGCGGTTTGCCGTCCCTGACCAGGATGTAGCGGAGTCCGCCGGCCGTCGCGCTGAACCTGCCTACGATCCCGCTTTCGGCGAAATGCCGGGCCTCGGCCATTTTGCCGTTGAACTGTTGGCTGGCGACATAGGCGTTCTGAACGACAAGGCCGCTCCAGCTCCGGCTTGCGTTCCACGCCATCACCACGTTGATGGAGATGATTGTTCCGAAAGACAGGGACATCACGGCTACCATGTGCCAGCCGGTGAACCCGCGCGACGGGCTACGCGGTTTCCTGATCATGCCGCTCATTGTGCTGCTCCCGGGAGGTTGAAATTGGCGTGATAGACGTCGCGCTCGTGACTGAGCGGATCCTCGGCTACTAGAGCGAAGCCCTGCGCCACCTCGGCAGTTTTGCCCATTGGCTGAGTGACGAAGAGCTTGAGCGACGTGACCTTGTCCGGCCCGACGGCGATCGCAAAGCTACGGCCGCTTCGGGCAGCGCGTCCTGCCACGCGCATCGTCGCAGCGGGCATGCCCTCCATCGTCAACCTGATGGTGCGCGGCTCGGGGATCATGTTAAGCAGCTTGACCATGTATCCGTTGCGCACCGAACCATCGGACTCGACGACATATTGCGGGTTTCGGTCATGCAGCACGTTGAGCTCAAGCCGGTCGCGCGACGCAAGCGCGACGACCAGGCCGAGCCCCATCAGTGCCCAGACGGCGAAATAGACGATAACGCGGGTCCGGAAGATGATGCGCCAGTCGAAATGCCTGACCTTGTCCACGAAGGAGCCGTTCGGGCGGCGCACCCGCCTCGGATCGATCGCCGCCGTTCCGTTACTGGTCGCAAGCGCCATATTGGCGGCATAGTCGCTGAGCGTCGCATAGGAGATCAGCCCGCGCTCGCGGCCGAGCTTGTCCATCACGCCGTCGCAGGCATCGATGCAGAGCGCGCAGGTGATGCATTCGAGCTGCTGGCCGTCTCGTATGTCGATGCCCATCGGACAGACCGCGACGCAGGCATTGCAATCGACGCAATCGCCGACGGTCTCGCCCGCTGCCGCCGCCATCTTGGCGTGGCGCGAGCGCGGCTCGCCACGCCAGTCGTTATAGGTGACGACGAGCGAATTCTCGTCCAGCATCGTCGCCTGGATGCGCGGCCAGGGGCACATATAGGTACAGACCTGCTCACGCATCAGCCCGCCGAAGACGTAGGTCGTGGCCGTCAGAACGGCGATCGTGGTGTAGGCGACAGGCGGCGCATCGAGCGTGAGCAAACTTCGAAGAAGCGATGGCGCGTCGGCGAAATAGAAGATCCACGCACCCCCCGTCGCAAGCCCTATCGCGAGCCAGATCGCGTGCTTGGCTACACGCTTACGGATCTTCTCGACAGTCCAGGGACTGGCATCGAGGCGCATGCGCGCGTTGCGGTCGCCTTCGATGAAGCGCTCGACCACGAGAAAGAGATCGACCCAGACGGTCTGCGCACAGGCATAGCCGCACCAGGCCCGCCCGACCGCCGAGGTCACCAGGAAGAGACCGAGACCCGCCATGACGAGCAGCCCCGCGACGAAGAAGAACTCCTGCGGCCAGATCTCGACGAAAAAGAAATAGAAGCGTCGCGCCGCAAGGTCGACGAGCACCGCCTGATCAGGCGCATGCGCCCCGCGGTCCCAGCGGATCGACGGTGTCAAATAGTAGATGCCGAGCGTCAGCAGCATCACGAGCCACTTAAACCGGCGGAAGCGCCCCTCCGCCCGCTTCGGAAAAATCTTCCGTCGCTTCTGGTAAAGTGGCTTTCGAACGCGCGCAGCATTCACCGGTTCGAGATCGAGCCTTTCGACCAAGGCCTTTATCATGGGCGGTTGGAGCATCTAGGCAAGTCCCGGCAATTTCGCCTGTCAGCCGACCTTTGCCCGATGCGCAAGCCCCAATCCTTGATCTGAGTCAACTTCGCGTCAATTCTCGCAGAGGTATGGCGCGACGCGATGTACCTGCATAGCCTTTGAGCCGGATTGAACGCGGCGGGAAGGCATGTCTGGCCCGGCCATGTGCGCGATCGCCGGCGTTCAGCCTTATCGAGACTAACCTGCTACTCGCCACCACCGAGCGAGTGGACGAAGACCGCGAGCTCTTTGACCGTCGTGTCGCCAATGCGCGGCGACCACGCAGGCATGATGCCATTCTTCGGCGCCTTCATCTGATTGATGACCGCTTGCTCACCCTTGCCCTTCAACCATATGGAGTCGGCGAGATTCGGCGCCCCCATTTCCCGGTTTCCCTTCGCATCAGCGCCGTGACAGGAGGCGCAGTTTTCCGTAAAAATCTGCTTGCCTTTGTCGGCGAGCTCCAGTTGCGACGGCGTCGCGCTAAGGCTCACGACAAACGCCGCGGTTTGGCGCAGTTGCTCCGGCGTCAACATGTCGGCGAATGCTGGCATCTCGGAAACTCGCGTCTCCGCGTCGCGAGAATAGCGGATACCGTGGGCGATCGTCTGATAAATCTCTTCAGGTTTGCCACCCCATAGCCAGTCGTCGTCGTTAAGGTTCGGGAAGCCCTTTGCCCCGGCCGCACCCGAACCATGACATTGCGCACAGTTCACCTTGAATGCTGACGCCCCGGCCGAAATCGCAAACTGCTGCAATTGCGGATCCGCAATGATTTCCTCGACCGTGCTCGCGGCGATCCGCTCGTTGTAACCGGCCTTCGCCGCTTTGGCGTCAGCCAGATCAGTGGCGACCTGAGCGCGGCTCGAATAACCGAGTACACCTTTGGTCGTGTCCGTCAGCAGTGGCCAGGAGGGGTAGGCTATCGCGTAACCGATCGCCCAGATGATTGTCGTATAGAAGGTGTAGACCCACCAGCGCGGCATAGGGTTGTCCAGTTCGCGAATGCCGTCCCATTCGTGCCCGGTGGTTTCAATCCCGCTAACCTCGTCCACATGCTTGTGCTTGTCCGCCATAATCAGTCCTCCTTAAGCGGGATGGAGGCGGCCGTTTGGGCAGACTTCTTGCGGCCTGACCGGAAAGTGAACGTAGTAACGCCGAGGAAAAAGAGCACCATCGCAAGAAGGCCCCAGGTGTCGGCGAAATGGCGCAGGGCCGTGTATGTTTTCATGCCTTTTTCCTCCTCAGCGATAGCCCGCAGCGTCGTCATAGATGGAGAAGTCGACGAGTGTGCCGAGCATCTGCAGATAGGCGACAAGCGCGTCCATCTCCGTCAGCTTTTGCGGATCGCCATCGAAGTCCCCCAACTTGGCCTTGGGATATCGCGCCTCGATACCGGAGGTGTCGGCATTCGGATCGGCCTGCGCCTTGACGTCCGCCAGCGCCGCGTCGATCATCTCGTCCGTATAGGGAACGCCGACGGCCCGGTTCGCCTCGAGGCTCATGGCAACGTTCTTCACCTCGAGCGGCATCTCCTTGAGGAAGGCATAGCTCGGCATGACCGATTCCGGCACGACCGAGCGCGGCTCGATCATGTGCTGGACGTGCCACTCGTTGGAATAGCGCTCGCCGACGCGGGCGAGGTCCGGACCGGTGCGCTTCGAACCCCACTGGAAGGGATGGTCGTACATCGACTCCGCCGCCAGCGAATAATGCCCGTAGCGCTCGACCTCATCGCGAAACGGCCGGATCATCTGGCTGTGGCAGACATAACAGCCCTCGCGGACATAGATGTCGCGGCCCGCAAGCTCCAGCGGCGAATAAGGCCGCATTCCTTCGACCTTCTCGATGGTGTTCTCGAGATAGAAGAGCGGCGCGATTTCGACGATGCCGCCGATCGAGATGACGAGCAGCGAACCGAGCAGCAGCAGTGTGGCGTTGCGCTCTAGTATCGCGTGCTTATTGAAAATGGTCATCGGCTATGCCCTCTTATGTCCGCCACGGCTAGGAGCGCAGAACCGAGGACCGGACCATCATCGCGGACGCGTCCCAGGATCGTCATCGCCACATTGAAGGCCATGAGCACAGCGCCGGAGAGATAGAGGGCGCCACCGACGGCCCGCATGACATAGTACGGGAACATCGCAGCCACAGTTTCCGAGAAGGAATAGACGAGGAAGCCCTGATCGTCGTATTCGCGCCACATCAAACCTTCCTGGATGCCGGCAACCCACATGGTTGCGGCGTACACAATGATGCCGAGAGTGGCGAGCCAGAAATGCCAGTTGACCATGCCCAGGCTGTAAAGCCGCTTACGATTCCACAGCTTCGGCACGAGATAGTAGATGGCGCCGAAGGTGATCAGGCCATTCCAGCCGAGCGCGCCGGAATGCACGTGGCCGATGGTCCAGTCGGTATAGTGGCTAAGCGAATTGACCGTCTTGATCGACATCGTCGGTCCTTCGAAGGTCGCCATGCCGTAAAATGCAACGGCCATGACCATCATCCGGACCACCGGATCGGTGCGGATCTTGTCCCAGGCTCCAGAGAGGGTCATCAGTCCGTTGATCATGCCGCCCCAGGAGGGCATCCAGAGCATGATTGAGAAGACCATGCCGAGCGTCTGAGCCCAGTCGGGCAGCGCCGTGTAATGAAGGTGATGGGGACCCGCCCAGATATACATGAAGATCAACGCCCAGAAATGGATGATCGACAGGCGGTAGGAATAGACGGGGCGGTTCACCTGCTTGGGGATGAAATAGTACATCATCGCCAGGAAGCCGGCAGTCAGGAAGAAGCCGACGGCATTGTGCCCGTACCACCATTGCGTCAATGCGTCCTGAACGCCTGCGAAAGCCGAGTAGCTTTTGGACCCGAGGAAGGAGACCGGTATCGCCAGGTTATTGACGACATGCAGCATGGCGATCGTGACGATGAAGGCGAGATAGAACCAGTTCGCCACGTAAATGTGCGGCTCCTTGCGCCCCAGGATCGTGCCCAGGAAGACGACGAGGTAGGCCACCCAGACGATCGTCAGCCAGAGGTCGACATACCATTCCGGCTCGGCATATTCGCGGCTCTGGGTAATCCCGAGCAGGTAGCCGGTGGCGGCGAGCACGATGAAAAGCTGGTAGCCCCAGAAGACGAACCAGCCGAGATTGCCGCCGAAAAGCCGGGCGCGGCTGGTGCGCTGCACGACATAGAAGGACGTCGCGATCAGGGCATTGCCGCCGAACGCGAAAATGACCGCTGAGGTGTGCAGTGGCCGCATGCGCCCGAAATTGAACCATGGTTCGACGTTGAGATCGGGAAAGGCGAGTTGCAGCGCCACGACGACGCCGACGAGGAATCCGACCACGCCCCAGAACATGGTGGCGACGACGGCGTATTTTACAACTTCGTCGAAGTATTCCGTTTTACGAGTGACACGCGCGGCAACCGCCGGACGAAAATCCGTGCGGTGCATGAGCACTAAGGTGGCGCCGAGAAGCACGAAGAATAATACCCACATATGTGCTTCAAACAGACGATCCTGCGCGAAGCCCGCGCCGACCAGTGCCAGAAAGGCGCCGATGGCGAGCGCGATCGTCTCGACTGTGTATGTCATGGTTGAACCTCCAACTTGTCGGAGCGCTGCCGCGGGCTCCACACACAGATCTGCCGAAGTCTCGTGGAGAATTTGTCAGAGGCGGGGCTTGCGTACCTTGATTCAAATCAAGATCGGGTCGGGCCGGCCCGTGAACTCTCGGCGGTTGTTAACGAGGCGAACGAGCGAAAGAAGCGCTTTCCAGCATTAAAGGGTCCATCTGCGGCAGGATCGCGCCAATGATATTCGCCGGTTTGACAGACCCGCGCCCAATCTGAAGCGCCTGCAGTGTCGCTCAACGCGATTCACAATCAACAATACCAAAGGGTCGGCACCGCGTGCCGCCACCGCGATAGACGCTTATTGGCAGAGCGAACGGAGAGCTCCCGGTTTCATGATGTCTATCGCCCTTGTGTCTGGCAGTGCGATTATGCTTCGTTCCTTTAGCTTGGTCAGGACACGGGATACCGTCTCGATTGTCAGGCCGAGATAGTCCGCAATGTCCTGCCGTGACATCGGCAATCTTAGCTGCCGAAGGCGTCCCAGCCGGTTTGAGAGATCCAGTAGGAATGCGGCCATACGCTCCACCGCACATTGTCGGCCAACGGCCAGAAGGTGCTCCTGAGCCCGCGCCATACCGTCCAGGGCAAACCCCAAGAGTTCCCGTGAATGCTCCTTCACCGTATGTTGCCTGAAGACAGCCAGCGTTGTCTCGGTAATGGCCGCGGCAAAGAACCGATGGGTCGAGCCCGCTTCGACGCCGAACACCTCCCCTGCAAAGTGAAAGGATACAATCTGCCGTCGCCCCTCCGCGAGGAGGCGGTATACGCGGACAGTCCCGGTTTTGACCTGGTAGTACTTGGCTACGGTATCACCTTGTGCATAGATTTCCCGGCCAGCCTTGTATGTCGCAACAAGGTGCGGCCCCGGGATCTTTACTCTTCCAATGTTGTTGGGCGCTACATGGCTCCGCTCTAAAGGTCTGGAGGCGGCGTTCATCTCATATCCCCTGATGTTTCAGGGCAAGGTTGCCAAGTCGCGCCTCGGCGATAAACTCGGTTATATCACTAAGTAAAAATACTTAGAGCCCGCCAGTCGCGTCATGCTCGGTCTCTCCGAACCGCCATCGTTTCTAGGTCGTTCACCACGCTCACGAGATCGGAGCCGTTGATCGGTTTCGTCAAGACGATCGTGTCGCCTTGTTCTTTGACCGCCGTCATTCCATCAACTAGGAGGACTACACGACCATCGGGTGTCTCTAGGGACCTTGGCGTTTGCTGCTCGGACTTCAAAATCTCTTCGTCGACGATGGTGCAGAGCGCCCGCCCGGTGGAAGCCTCCGCCTTCCATAACGCGTCGTAGGACTCCGTCAAGTAACCTTCAACCTCTAGCGCGAACGCAAGGGATCGCCGGAGGCCCCGGTCCGGTACAACGAGAACGATGATCCTGGCAACTGACAACTTAGTGTTCCGCTTGTTCTGGCGTGCATATGCCCGCCCGCTAAGCGCCATTTGAACGCTTGCGACAAGCCGACGCATTGCGCGAGATCAAGAGGGCAAAAATTACGAAGGCGCGAACCCGGCCGCGATAGCCATCCCAACAAGATGCGGGAGGCTCTTGGCTCTCATTTTGGACATTACGTTCGCGCGGTGCACCTCCACGGTTCGGGGACTGATATCGAGATCGTATGCAATCGTTTTATTGGCGAGGCCAGAGACCACCGCTGAGAGCACCTGCCGTTCTCTGGGACTGAGTGTGTCAAGGCGCGCCTGGATGTCTGTGATCTCATCGGCCACCGCGGGAACAGTCAAATGTCCTGATGCCCGTTCAATAGCTTCCACGATCAGCGAGTCCTCAAACGGCTTCTCAATAAAGTCCAGTGCTCCCGCTCTCATCGCCTCGACTGCCATTGGCACATCGCCATGTCCCGTGATCACGATGGCGGGTATCTTTATTTTCTTTAAGCCGAGCTGGCGGATGAGACCCACCCCTGAAATATCAGGCATCCTGAGGTCTGTTACTAGAATTCCGTCGCGGATATTCGGAGCGAAGTCCAGGAAGGAGGCAGCCGACTCGTGCACCTTTACGGCATAACCATTCATCGTCAGCATGAAGGCAAGCGACTTGCGAACGGGCTCTTCGTCATCGACAATGTGAACTGTATAGTCAGTCATTTCCATCAATCCGCTCCACATAGGCGGGAAGCGTGAACCGGAAGGTTACCCCTCCCGCTTCATTCTTCGAAAAGGTCATCTCGCCGCCATGCGCTTCGACGATGCGCTTGGAAATCGAAAGACCGACCCCCATTCCGCTCGGCTTCGTCGTAAAGAATGGCTTGAAAAGCTCTCCGGTGACCTCCTCTGGGATTCCACCACCCGTGTCTCTTACCGTCACAGCGATTTCCCCCGCACCAGCCGGCATGGTGCGAACGATAAGCTCGCGGTGCTCTACCTCGCGCATCGCCTCGACCGCATTGCGCATGAGGTTGATCAGCACTTGTTGGACCTGGATCCGATCGACCATCACCATGTCGGCACCCGGCAAATACTCGAATACCGTTCGAACGTTATTCTCACGGGAACCGACAAGAGCCAGCGCGCCAGCTTCCTCCACCAATTTACGGATGTCCTCGGGTGCCCTTTCCTTCTCACCTTTCGTAACGAACTCCCGGAGATGCTTGATGATCTGTCCTGCGCGCAGGGATTGGCTCGCCACCTCCTCCAGCGCGTCGCGCATCCTCATTGCCATTGAGGCGTCCATATCGCGCAACAGCCTCGTACAACCATGAGCATAGTTCGCGATCGCAGATAGGGGTTGATTGAGCTCATGCGCAAGCGTCGTGGCCATCTCGCCCATCTCTTTGAGACGGGCGAGCCTGGCCAATTCCGCCTGGATCTGTTCAAGCCTTGCGGCCGACTCCTCCCGCTCGGTCAGGTCTCTAATGAAGCCGGTGAAGAACCGCTCGCCTCCAGACCGCATCTCGCCTACAGCCAGCTTCATTGGAAATGTTGATCCGTCTTTCCTCCGCCCTACGATGACGCGGTCAATACCAATGATGCGCTTTTCCCCGGTCCTCATGTATCGCTGCATATATCCGTCGTGTTCATGGCGATAGGGTTCTGGCATCAGGATGCGAAGGTTCTCGCCGATGACCTCCTCTTCTGCATAGCCGAACTGCCGCACGGCGGCGGCGTTGAAGGAAACAATCGTACCATTGGCTGCGCTGACCACGGTTGCATCTGGTACTGTGTCCAGTATGGACCTAAGATGTGCATCACGGGCTTTGACGGCAGCCTTTATCTTGTCCATGGCGCGTCTCCCTGCCTCCAGCACCTCTCCCAGGCATGCGATGAGAAGCATTGCCAAACCAAAAACAATCAACTCGACAAGCTCCGGGTAAGGAGCATCTTCGAGCCAGTGAAGAAAGATAGCTGCCAATATCGACATTGCGGCTGCAAGTACGACTGGCTTTTGCCCGCCGACGAACGCGGCGATCAGCATACCGGGAATAAACGAGGACAGAACAAGGCTGTCGCCGATGAACGGTGACAGCGCTAGTCTCAGTGCGAGAATGGCTACTGGAACCGCAGTTACGATTACATAGGATCTCATCCCCTCCCCTCGCCATCTGGCAAGCATCTGCCAAGGCGGATCGTTCCACAGACGTTTTGTGAATGCATTTGCCTGATCCATCAGAGGACTAGTTTACTGTTGCTGTGTCCAGTCTTTCGCCGAGGAAACGCCTTAGTCAAGCGCACGCCGCCTATTCCATAGGCTATGCCGCAGTCATCAGCCATCCCGCGGCTATGTTGCCGCACTTCGATCGCCCCGCATAATTACGTGAATTTGGAAGCAATCCTTGCTTTCGATCAAAGAGCTCGCGAGATGAGGCCCTAGAGTGCGGTACTTGCACCGCCCTCTAGAGAAGGATCTCCCTATGCAATCAGCTCTTGCTGCAAAATACGGCGATGCGCGCCTGCCCCGCTACACGAGTTACCCGACGTCGCTACAATTCTCACCCGACGTGGACGCAAGCGCCTATCATGACTGGCTCGCCGAGATACCCCGGGAGAAACCGGCGTCGCTATACGTGCACATCCCCTTCTGTCGCTCGAGGTGTTTGTACTGCGCCTGTCACACGACGATCACGCGACGCGACCTACCGATCGGCAACTACCTTCATATGCTGCGTAAGGAGATATGCCTCGTATCGGCAACGACAAAAGCGCCCCTCAACATCGACCATGTACATTTCGGCGGAGGAACTCCAACAATCATGCGACCGAAGGAAATGCTGGCATTTATCGAGCTTCTAAACGAGCACTTCGATCTCGCAAGTACCACCCAAATCGCCATTGAGATTGATCCTAGGACGCTAGAGCAGGAGATGGCGGCGGTTCTTGGCATAGCAGGGGTCCGCCGTGCAAGCCTCGGGGTGCAGAGCTTCGATCCGGTGGTACAGAAGGCGATAAACCGAAACCAGAGCCTCAAACAGACAATAAATGCGGTTTCCCACCTGCGCCGCGCGGGCGTAGACAGCATTAATTTTGATTTAATCTATGGCCTGCCACACCAGACGGTCGAATCCTGCATCGACACGATCAAGATGGCGCTCGAAATGCAGCCAGATCGTTTCGCCGTTTTCGGCTATGCCCACGTGCCTACTCTCAAGAGGCATCAGCGAATGATTAATGAAGCCATGCTCGCCAGTGCTGGAGACCGTCTTGCTCAGGCACAGGCGATTGCGGAAAATCTCCTTTCGGCCGGGTATTGCAGCATAGGGCTCGACCATTTCGCCCGGCCAGGCGACAATCTGGCAATTGCACAGGCAAACGGGCAATTGCACCGAAACTTTCAGGGTTACACCACCGACGCCTGCGAGACGCTCATCGGCTTCGGAGCATCGGCCATTGGCCGCTTGGCAGGCGGTTATGTTCAGAATGAGGTATCCCCTGGTGACTACGCGAAACGGATTGCATCTGGTCGTCTTGCCATAGTGAAAGGCTACCGCTTGTCGGCCGAGGACCGGTTGCGGGCAAACATCATCGAGCGCCTGATGTGCGACTTGCGGGTTGACATTCCGGCACTCGCCGCCGCCCATGGATTCGAGCATAGTGCCCTTTTAGACGGGAATGACAGGCTCGCCATGCTGGAAAGCGACGGAATCCTAGAAAACGAGGGCGGGGTCATACGGTTGCGGGAGGAAGGGCGTTTCCTGATCCGTGCAGTCGCTGCAGCTTTCGATGCCTATCTGAACGTATCGACGCGAAGCTGCATCAAGGCGGCTTGAAGCTATTTTCGATGACGAAGACGGCATGGCGTGAACCGAGAGGTTGTTCAGCATATAACGTCAACCGACTTCAGTCGGACATTTGGCAGACGTCCACTGGACGATCTCGTTCGACAGGCTAGAAGTATCGCGAGAGAGCTCAACCTGCAAACGCTCACACCTGTCAGAATGGCTCTTGCGGATCTGTTATTCGGGTATCCCCTGGTAGTGACAGTCACCGCTTGCGGCGACCCATATTTTCTTGGGAGCGTTTGATCTCGCTCAAAGACCGGCGACGAAGCATGCATCAATTAAGGTGCTTTTTAAAGTCGAGGCTTTTGTCACAGCCGGAAAGTAATTTTGTGACATAGCGCAAGGGAGGGCAGGCCTAGCCGCGTTTCTGGGATTACCCGCGGCAAGGTAAGCATCTGGCTTGTTTCCAACGCTAACACGAGGAGGAGCGTGATTATGGCCCACGCAGATGGAGGTTTTATACCTGGCAAGACGGACACGGCGGAGCTGAGTGACCAGGGCTCTCCGGCCGCGGATTTCCGCATTGAAAGAAAGGAAGCGCGAAAATGGCGCATCAGCCTTCTTTCGCTAAGGGCAAGTCCCTGGTTCGAGACTAACTTTTCAAGGAGCACTCGAGACGGGCACGTGTTCGAGACTGGTCTTGCCGGGGCGAACGCCTTTATCCGAAAGGCGCGAATGGATGGCTTTAGAATCGAATATATAGGGCCACTCGCACGATCGTATTTCTAACCGGACATTCCTCGAGATTCCCAATCTGCGTCGCCGCTGGCCGCTCGAATAACGGCCAGAAAGATCTCCTCGCTCGATAGTCGACCCGCGACCCCGGCGCAGGCAGAAGGCTGCCATGAGCATGAGACCGATCGTCGCGGGGGCGAAGCCGTTGTACAAAAGCGGAGGCCCAGCGAGGCTCGCGGCCCCGAACGAGAAAGTGCGTGCCCCGAAAACTTAGCGAGACTAAAGGGCCCACCACCCACGAGGATGCTGCTGCCGTCGACGAAGCGCTCGTCAATATCCGAAGCTACTTCATGCCAAAGCGCGCAAAGCAGAAGTTGTGAAACAACGGACGAAAGCCGTGCGCTGCTCGCCTGCGCCTGGTCGCCGGGAGAGGTTTCGAAAGGAACGCGAGAAAAGCCGTACCCAAAAAGGCATTGCGAATGGGCAGGGTCGCAACCTTTATACCCTGGCCGGCTTCGACTTACCTTCCTTAGCGCACTCAGGAGGACGCCGGGTCCTTTGAGACGTCGCTTTGATAGGTGGACAGTAAGCTGGCTCGCTCCTATTGCAGGTAGTTTTCACGGAGCCTAGCGGCGGTGGCGGTGCAGCCTCCTCATGTCACGTGGAACCGCGCAAGCATCCTCTTAAGCTGCAAGTTCTGTGCATAAAGCTGTTCAGCCAGCAGTCTCTTTAGCCGCTTGTTTTCTGCCTCAAGGGCCGCAACTTCCTCTAGGGAGCTCGCATTGTCAGCGGTCGCGGATGGCCCGTTTTTGCGCTCGTTTGGACGCGTTGAAGTTGACCCAATTGCCCGGGCCGGCGCATACCTGGCACGCTTTCGAGAACGGCCCCTTGGTGTTGCTTGCGGCCCCGACGTCGGCTGGGTTTCTTCTACCACTGCAACACGCTCGTCGGGCAGACGCTCGGCCTCACGCTGCTTTTGTTCTTCAGTTCCTGCGGCAAGGTCCAACGGCACGGCTTCTGCTGCAACGTCGATATCGCCCGAAGGTTCGCTTGCAGAACCAACATCGATCTGCTGAGATACCATGTCTCCACTTGCGTCAGGCGTGACAGGTACTTCAGTCGAATTGAACAGGTGGGACGACTCCTCTTCTACTGCGCGGGCCAAAGCCTTGAGGTCTGTGTCCCCCCAAATGGAGTTTGTCCTCGCCTTAGTCTGTCGACGCCCCGACTTGAATTCAACGATGAAGCTCCGTTGTGGTACTTTCATATACCCTGAACCTTAAGCATTTTAAAAAACCACTCCTAGCCAGCGCCGGTGAGCCCCTGGCTGCGGACGCATATATCTCCTCACCTCGCGCTTCAACTCACTAGCGCGCGAGCCGCGGGAACATTCGCGTGACTGATTGCCCATCATGGACAATATCATGCCAGCGGTTACGGGCCGGCGCGGGCCTAGCTGGCTTAGTCTAGTCCGAGTCTTTTGCGCAGGTCGGCATTCTCCGCTCGCAACTTTTCCGCCAGAAGCTTGCGGAGCCGCTGGTTTTCCTCTTCCAGTCGAACGAAATCAGCCAACTCGTCGTCACCGGCCAGAACAGCCTTCTCGGGCTTTTGTTCAGCGGGCTTTGCGGTCCGTTTCCACTGATAGTAGGTCTGCTCCGATATGCCGGCGCTCTTTATGGCGTCTTTGAGTGTGCCTTTGCCTTCATTGACTTGCGACTCGATGAGCTTGAGCTTCTCGGCTTTCTCTTGTTCGCCATACCTTCTGGGCTTTGCGGCCGGCGCCGTCGATTGGGTGCGAGCTGGTTCGGCAGCCGCCTTCTGGCGTCTTGGCGACTTCTGCTTCTTACCCGTTGGTGTTTTCACTTCAGCATTCGTCTCTGCAACTGCAGAAATCGGTCCTGTGTTACTCTCGTCAGCCATCCTAAACTCTCCTTAAGTCATCACCTGTTTTGATCTGAGTGAACTACAGAGTCAACAGACCGTCAAACTCCTAGTTTTTGCATACTTAATCTTGGGTCTGTGCTGTCGAGTGATGTCGCAAGAAGGACTTCCGCCTTCGCAATTGGAACCTCGTGTCTCATCTTCATCGCATCGACGCGAAATTACCTATCTGCAGGGGGATGGCCTTAGTACCACGCGCGGATCGGGAGCCGGCAACCCAAGCTGAAACTCATCCCCGCGTCTGTGCAACGGCGCGGCATGCGGTCAGCCGATGCCCGTCAACTCGGATTACAGTTCGTAAGCAACAAGATCGGCTGCAATGCCTCGCTGAGGAAACCGGCATAACGCGAGGATGCCCTCGCACCGGCATCGCAATCGTCGTGCTGAACAAATTAGTCTCGCCCCGGATGCAAGCGGCCCAGTGACTTACGCGAAAACCTCTGTGCGACCGTGCGGCCTTACTAGGGAAGGCGACGTGATACCCGCATTCGATCTCGCGAGAGTTGGCCCATTCCAAGGCAAAGTTAGGATGAATATAGTGACCGGCCAAGAATCGATTTTCGGGACCGCGTTATCCCCGTCGGTTCGCTATACAGCAACCGCCCCAGCAATCAGGAGAAATCATGGAAACCGTGGAAATCAGCAGCCGTAGCGAGTTTGTTCTGTGGGCGATACAGCGCGCGCAGGAAATTGTGACCTCGGAGGGCGCGGCGTTTGCCATGGCGGCTCATGACATGAACGAGGAAGCGGTGACGGATACTGCAGTGATGCTAGGCAAGGCCATAAGTGACGCGTTGTTGGAAGTGTTCGATAGCCTGACAGATGATACGTTATAGTTTCCGCTCTCCTCTGATGTCGCGCCATGTGGTCGTTTCGCGTCTGCTTTAAAGACGGCTGAAGCTTCATGAACAGGTTCGCTCGCCTCACGCAACGCATGAAGCATGTCAAGCTGTAATGCCATCCTCGTGGGCTCCCGTGCTCCGGGTACACCAGGGTGAGAGGAGCGTCGGACCCGGCAAAATGAAATCGTCAGCTCAAGACGAGTCAACGACACCAAAGCTGTTAAAAAAGACATCTTAGGCCTGTCCCCGCCTTCCTTCCGACCGAAATACCTGCACGCTGAGCGAATCTGAGCGACTTGCAAACAAAGGAGAAGACCGTTGAGCGAATGGAGTTCGGGCAATGAGGAACGGAGGCTCGAGCTGACGAGCCGAATTGTGGCCGCTTATCTGAGCCGCAATGTTGTTCCAGCCGCAGATCTGCCTGATCTTATCGAGCAGACGTATTCCTCGCTGAGCAGCACATCTCAGTCAGACAAGGCCGACGTTGCCGTTGAAGAACGTCGCCCCGCCATTCCGATCAAGAAGTCGGTGACATCCGAATTCATCATTTGCCTCGAGGATGGCCAAAAGTTCAAATCGCTGAGGCGGCACCTGATGGCAAAGTACGGGCTTACACCTGAGGAATATCGTGCAAGGTGGAACCTTCCGGCTGACTACCCGATGGTTGCTCCAAACTATGCTCGACAACGCTCCGCGCTCGCGCGTGCAGCCGGCTTTGGCAAGAGACGGGAGGTACGCGAGTAGACCCGCAGCTCCGACCGGCAAGACATCGCATGAGGTGTCGTTGAACTCTGTCCGAGACAGCTGTTGCACCCGGCGCGCAAGTTGCAGGATTCCGCGTCGTCGATGCTTTCCGAGGCGTCGACGGCCAACACAAGAGCCACGTCCACGCAAGGAGACAATCCGGCGGCAGGTAAAGCGGCGCAGAAAAGGACGCCGGCAAACGCACAGAATCGTACCATTTCCCTCATGGGAGCCCGCTTGTTACAAGGCTCATGTGGGCACCTCCTCGCCGAGGTTTTGAAGTCCAGGCGGCATCTCGGCTCGCGGGTAGGCATATCAACCCGTGGCGCGAGATCGCTGCGGAAGTTACCGGAACCGAAATAGGCTTCTGCTTTAGCTATGGCTGAGACGCGGGTCATATTGAAAGCCCTGTCGCCGCTGATCGAATACGGCCGGACGAGTTCGAAAGAGCAGCTTTCTCGTCATTCGTAAGCCTGGCGCCTTGGGTACAGGCCGACCACGGCTGACCACCAATGCCATCATGCGGCCGTCTGCCTGATAAGGAGGAATCCCAGTGGCTCCGCGCCCATGGCATCGGTTACCTCGCCGGAAACAACGACTTTTCGCGTCCGCGAGAGCATTCGCCAAGTGTCGCGCAATGCGGATGCGCTTGGCATTCGGCCCCCCTTCCACCCCCCGTGGGCACAACCAGTGTGGCGATCATATTGAGTGCTCTTCACGCGACGGCCTGTGGCTTCCGCTTTCGAGCGAAATCCGCCCGCGATCATCGTCCGTTCGGACGGCCCTCAGGTAAGGGAATGGGTCGTGACCGCATCAAGGGTCGGGCTGACGATCCAGCCTGTCAGGATGCCATCGCCCTTTTCCGATTCGGGACTGGACATACTTCGCGTAGGATACCGGGTCTTTCGGCCGTTTCGCGCGATGGCGAGTCCTGTTGCAGTGATGACAAGCGGCGACGATGTTGCGCTCGTCATCGGCCCCGCCCTTGCCTCTTTCGAGGAGATGCTCCGCGGTGCAGCGGTATCGCAGCGTTTCCCTCAATGACAGCGAGAAGCGCTTGCCGAAGGCGGTTTGGTCTTCGTCCCACATGGGTTCCAAGCAGTAGTGGCAACGCCCTCGCTGGCGTTGCGCGGCTTTGTTCCTGAGCATTCTTAGCTTGCGACTGTTTCTCATGAGTCCACGTCCTTTGCTTCATTCTGAAGCGGACGTGCAGCGAACCTTTGAAGGGCCGCCCCTCAGTCGGGAGGAGAATCCTCGCACAAGACGACGCATCTGAATGCGCCACTCCGCAGTCTTTGAACCGGACGAGCGCCGTTTGTAGGCAACCCGCTGTCTAGTCTTGACCAGCAAGGCAAGCTGATGTCTCGCCCCCGCTGTTTCAGGCTAAACAAAGCGGCGTGATTGTCAACTATCGCGCCTGCTCGCCCTACCTCCAGCGCCTCCGTTCATCACAATGCGGCTTGATACCGGGTCTGGTTGGGCTGACCTGCGAGTTCTGTTCCACCTCTGCGCCCCTCTCACCAATTCTGTTTTTCGAGCGGGCGGCTGAGGCGCGGCCGTCCGACGTGAAAATTGCAATCCGCGTGACGGAGATTTGAACAGAGGCAGACATCGTCCCTGCGTGATTCAATTATACGCCCAAAGGAGCGCTGTTATGGAGGAGGTGACCGGCCAAAAGTCGGGATACATCGGAACGACCAGGGACGTCATCGTTTCTGGCGCTAGGAAACTACGAATTCGCAACCCCTCGCGTCTCCGGCGGATCATCATTCGACGGTGACCGACTTTGCGAGGTTGCGCGGCTGATCGACGTCGGTGCCCATGAAGACCGCCGTGTGATAGGCGAGCAGTTGGACCGGCAGCGAGAAGATCATCGGCGCGATGATTTCGTCGACGTTTGGAAGTACGATCGTATGCATCGTGTCGAGCTTCGAAGCGGCAGCGCCCTTCCCGTCGGTAATCAGAATGATCCGTCCGCCACGCGCCGCCACTTCCTGCATGTTGGAAACGGTCTTGTCGAAAAAGCGGTCATGCGGCGCGATCACGATCACCGGCATGTTTTCGTCGATCAGAGCGATCGGACCATGTTTCAGCTCGCCGGCAGCATAGCCTTCCGCGTGGATATAGGAAATTTCCTTGAGCTTCAGGGCACCTTCCATCGCGAGCGGGAAGCTTGTGCCGCGACCGAGATAAAGCACATCGCGGCACTTCGACAATTCGCGCGACAGGAACTCGATCTTCGGCTGGATGCTGTTGAGCACCTGCCCCATGAGGCGCGGCATCTCGGCAAGGCTCCTCACCAGCGCCTGCTCCTCCTGCTCGCTGACAGTGCCGCGCGCCCTGCCGGCAGCGACGGCGAGCGCGGCCAGGACCGCAAGCTGGCAGGTGAAGGCCTTGGTCGACGCCACGCCGATCTCCGGCCCCGCGAGAATCGGGAAGACGGCGTCGGACTCGCGCGCGATCGTCGATTCGCGCGTATTGACGACCGCGCCGATCTTCAGGCCGTGTTCCTTGCAGTAGCGCAGGGAAGCAAGCGTGTCGGCTGTCTCGCCCGATTGCGAGATGAAGAGAGCGGCCGACTGCGGCGAAAGCGGAATTTCGCGGTAGCGGAACTCCGAAGCGACATCGATTTCGACCGGCAGTCGTGCATAGCGCTCGAACCAATATTTGCCGATTAGCCCTGCCAGATACGCGGTGCCGCAGGCGGAGATCGCCAGGCTCGGCACCTTGGCGAAGTCGATCGCGTCCGAAACCGGCAGCACCCGATGGTCAATGAAGTTGATATAATGGCTGAGCGCGTGGGAGATGACCTCCGGCTGCTCGTAGATTTCCTTCTCCATGAAATGGCGATGGTTGCCCTTGTCGACCGGAAAGGCGACGTTTAAGCAGACCTCCCGCGGCCGGGCGGCTACATTGCCGTCGATATCAAAGATCTGGGCACCGGTCTTGTCGATGATCGCCCAATCGCCATCGATAAGATAGGTGATTTCATTGGTGAAGGGCCCGAGTGCGATGGCGTCGGATCCAAGGAACATTTCGCCCTCGCCGTGACCAATCGCCAGCGGCGGGCCATTACGGGCCGCCATGATCGTCAACGGATCGTCCTGGAAAAGAACGGCAAGTGCATAGGCGCCCTTCAACCGCCTCAGCGTCGCAAACATCGCCTCGCGCCGCCCAAAGCCGTCACGGCGAAATCTTGCCAGCAACTGCGCGACGACTTCCGTGTCGGTCTCGGTCTGGAATTCGGCACCCGCTTCGGACAACTCGTCCTTCAGCTCGGCAAAATTCTCGATGATGCCGTTGTGCACGACAGCGACGCCGTCGGTGAAATGCGGATGGGCATTGCGCTCGGTCGGCGCCCCGTGGGTCGCCCAGCGCGTATGGCCTATGCCGATTGCGCCGGCCAGAGGCTGTTCTCTCAACCTTGCCTCGAGATTGAAAATCTTTCCCTCGGCGCGCCGGCGATCGAGCGCTCCGCCATCGATGGTCGCAACCCCGGCCGAATCGTAGCCGCGATATTCCAGGCGCTTCAACGCATCGACCAACCGCTCCGAGACCGGCTGCTGCCCGACGATACCCACAATCCCGCACATATCCCCTCTTCGCGTTCCTTCCCGCCGATACGGCGTACTCAAATACCCCGTCTGAGCGGGCAATGCCGATAGCTTCCCGGTTGCCTCGCACGGGCGATCGTGCCTTCGCTGCGCGTCACCTGCTGTTGTCAATCGGCCGAGCGAAAATGCCGGCAGGTAAGTCTGCTGGACTTGATTTTCGTTAGTTTCAGCACTTTCTAATGGCGCTCGATGGATCGGGAAAATTGATTGTTTGGATAACAGGCATTTGCGTTACGGATGCATTACGCTGATGCGCTTCAAGGGCTCTGGCCGCAAAGTGCTCGCTGTGCTCGACGCGCGGATGACAGAGCATCTCGCAAGTCGACATGCAGCCGGTGGAACAGAGAATTGAAGCTGATGTTATCTGCTCTCAGCAGATTCTCGGCAATTGCTCGCCCGTAAGCCAGTCGACGATCCGGCGGCCGCCGAAGGAGGTCGACATCTGCACGAAGCAGTCGTCGTCAGCGACGACATGTCCGATGAGGGCCGCCTCGCGCCCGAGGGGATGTGCACGCATCGCATCCAGAATTGCTTCGGCGCCTTCCGGTGCGGCGACAGCGACAAGCTTGCCCTCATTGGCGACATTGAGCGGATCGAGCCCCAGAAACTCGCAAACCGCAGCCACCTGCGGCTTGATCGGGATCGCTTCCTCATCGATATGGAAGCCGACCTTCGACTGGCTCGCGACCTCGTTGAGAGTGGCGGCGAGGCCGCCTCGCGTGGGATCGCGCATCAGCCGGATGTGCCTCCCACCGGCTTCTACCATCATGGCCACTAGCGTGTGCAGGGGAGCGCTATCGGAGACGATCGCCGCATCGAATTCTAAGTTCTCGCGGTTCGACAACACGGCGACGCCATGATCACCAATCGAGCCGGAGAGGATAACCGCATCGCGCGGCCGGGCGGCATCGGCGCGCAGATCGAGCCCGTCCAGGACCCTGCCGACACCAGCCGTCGAGATGAAGACACCGTCGGCTTTACCTCGCTCGACCACCTTGGTATCGCCGGTGATAATCGGCACACCGGCCTCGCGCGAAGCCACGCCCATGCTGTCGGCGATGCGTTTGAGATCGGCGAGCGGAAAGCCCTCCTCGATGATAAAGCTCGCTGAGAGATATAGCGGCCGAGCAGCGGCCATGGCGATGTCGTTGATCGTGCCGTGCACGGCGAGTGAGCCGATATTCCCGCCGGGAAAAAACAGCGGCGAGACGACATAGCCGTCGGTGCTCATCACCATGCGGCCGTCCGAAACGGCGAAGGCTGACTGGTCATTCCCGGCACGCAGCCATTCGTTGTCGAAGGCCTCGTGGAAGATACCCCCGATGAGTTGTCTCATGGCACGTCCGCCGGCGCCATGCGATAGATCGACCCGGCCTTCCGCAAGATCGAGCTTTCGATTGTAGCCGTCGGTCATCATGTTCATGTGATCACCCTCCGGGCGTTCACCTGCCCTGCCTTCTCGCGCAAGCGGCCATAGGTCCAGTGTGCGGCGCAGGCACCTTCCGAAGACACCATGCAGGACCCCATCGGCGTATCGGGCGTACAGACCGCGCCAAACAGCTTGCATTCGGCAGGTTGCTTGGCTCCGCGCAGAATGGCGCCGCATTCACAGGCGGGATTGTCCTTGGCCCTGGATGTCACCATCGAAAAACGCTTCTCGGCATCGTAGGCCGCATATTGCGGACGCAGCTGCAGCCCGCTCAAAGGCAGTTCGCCAAGACCTCTCCATTCGAAGCTCTCGCGCAGCTCGAAAAAATTCGCCACCTCCGCCTGCGCCTTCTCGTTGCCGAGTCTGGTCACCGCGCGGATGTACTGGTTTTCGACCACATGCCTCCCGTCGTTGATCTGCCGCACCAGCATCAGGATTGCCTGGATGACATCGAGTGGCTCGAAGCCTGCCACTACGACCGGCTTGCAAAATTTCTCGGCGAACAATTCGTAGGGCTTTGTGCCGATCACGGCGCTGACATGAGCTGGGCCGATGAACCCATCGATTTTGATCGTGCCGAGCTTGCGGACAGGCGGGCTTTCGACAATGTGGTGCATGGCCGCCGGTGTCACTACATGGTTGCAGAAGACCGAGAAATTGCCGAGGCCCTTGGCGATAGCCGTCTTGAGTGCAAGCGCGGTTGGCGGCGTCGTGGTCTCGAAGCCAATCGCGAAGAACACCACCTCGCGCTCGGGCTCCGTCTTGGCGATCCTCAGCGCGTCGAGCGTCGAATAGACTATGCGGATATCGGCGCCGGCCGCCTTGGCCTCAAGCAGGCTCGAACGATTTGTGCCCGGGACTCGCATCAGGTCGCCGTAAGTGCACAGCGTAATCTCGGGACGGGTCGCAAGCGCGATCGCCGCGTCGATGCGGCCGATCGGCAGCACGCAGACCGGACAGCCCGGGCCGTGGATCATCCGGACATTGGCAGGTAGCAAATCGTCAAGCCCGTAACGGGAGATCGCGTGAGTGTGCCCGCCGCAGAACTCCATGAGGCAATAGGAGCGGGCCGCATCGGCAAGAGCCGCTATCCGATCCGCAATAAGCTTGGCGAGCCTTCCGTCTCGATATTCGTCGATATATTTCATGACGCGTCACCGATCGAAGCCTCTTGGATCAGCGTGAGCGTCCGTTGCGCCTCCTCAGGTTTAATCTTCGTCAGCGCATAGCCGACATGGAGGATGACGTAGTCGCCCGGCCGGACATCGTCTATTAGGGCCGTCGAGATGACCTTCAAGACGCCGTCAAGCGTGACTTTCGCCATCTCGCCGGACAGGACTTCGGTGACCTGGACCGGTATGGCTAGGCACATGTCGGGCTCTCCAGCGCCGACGCACGCTTGTTCATGATGACTTGGCGCGCATGGGCCGCTTGCCCAAGCGCAACTCCCCCGTCATTGGCCGGCGTCAGACGTGGTAGATATGGGTGAAGGCCGCGCTGCCGCAGCGCCTGCGCTAGACCCGCCGCAAGGACGCGGTTCGTCATACATCCACCGCTGAGCGCAACCTGCCGCGTGCCGAGGCTTGCCGCACCCTTGGCCGCCCAATCTGCAAGGCCGGCAATCAGCGTACCATGGAAGAGGTCGGCGGCATCGGCGGCGCCGTTGCCTGTCTCAGTCAGACGCAGAATAAGCGGCCGAAAGTCGAGCACCCCGTTCTTTATGGCATACCCACCAGGAAGGCAGCGCGGCGCCCGAACCAGCGCCTCGAATTCCATCGCCGCCTGCCCCTCATAGGTCTGAACAAGGCGAGTGCCCGATATCGCCGCGGCAGCATCGAAGAGCCTGCCGAGGCTGCTCGTAACCGGGGACCGCATGCGGTGGCTGAACATCGCCGTCAATTGCGCCATGCAGGAATGAGCCGGCGCGAGCGCCAGCGCCAGGTCGATACGGCCCGCGGCCTGAAGCGCCGCGACCCCCATGCGCCAGGGTTCACGCGCCGCGCGGTCGCCACCCGGCAGCGGCAGCGGCATGAGGGATCCCAAGCGCCGCCAGTCATGTCGCTCGACTGCAAGCATCTCGCCGCCCCAACTGCTGCCGTCGATGCCAAAGCCGTAGCCGTCAAGCGCGAGCCCTAGAACCGACCCGGCAAGCCGATGCTCCGCAACGACGGCGGCGATATGAGCGAGATGGTGCTGGACTCGCACGACCGGCAGACCGAAGCTCTCCGCCATCCGCACCGAGCGGAAATCTGGATGCAGGTCGCAGGCCGCGAATTCCAACTTCACATCAAGGATCGAACAGAGATGGGCAGCCGCCTCAAGCTGGAAGCGTATCGCCTCCCTATTGTCGAGGCCGCCCACATGTTGCGACAGGAAGGCCTCGTCCCCCCTTGTGACGCATAGGGTGTTCTTGAGGTCTGCACCGGTGGCAATCACGGAAGGTCCGTCCTCGCCGAGGTCGATGGGCTCTGGCACAAAACCGCGGGCGCGGCGGATGAAGGCGGGAGCGCCGTCGATCACCTGCATAACTGAGTCGTCGGCACGCATGATGATATCGCGATCATGGGTGACGATAAGATCGGCGACCGCGGATAGGCGGAGCTCAACATCCATATTGTCTGCGACGAGCGGCTCACCACCGGGATTGGCACTGGTCGCAACCAGCGCAGGGGGACAGAACGGCGATAAACGATCGAGCTCATCGAACAGGAGGAAGTGCGTGGGTGCGTAGGCCAGAATGAGACCTATCCGGCGGAGCCCGGGAGCAATGAGATTGGAGAGTTCGCCGGCAACGGCCTCGACCAGAACGATCGGGCTCGCGGCGGAGGTCAGCAATTCCTCTTCGGCGTCGGTCAGCTGCGCGAGTTGCCGTGCCGCCGGGATATCCCGCACCATGACGGCGAAAGGCTTCTGGTCCCGACCCTTGCGCATCCTAAGGAGATCGATCGCCACGTCGTTGCGGGCATCGCAGTGCAGGTGGAACCCGCCGACCCCCTTAAGTGCGATGATCGCGCCGCCTTCTAGCCGCGCCGCCAACTCGGCGACCGGATGGCTGAGCCTCGGACCGCAATCCGGACAGGCAATGGGCTCGGCATGGAACCGCCGGTTCTCCGGGTCGTCATATTCAGCCGCGCAGGCACCGCACATCGAAAACGAGGCCATCGAGGTCTGGGCGCGATCATAGGGAAGCGAGCCGGTGATAGTGAAGCGCGGGCCGCACTGGGTACAGTTGACGAAGGGATAGCCAAAAAACCGGCTTCCCGGATCCTTGAGCTCCCGCCGGCATTCCTCGCAAGTCGCGGCGTCGGCGCCGATACGAGCCGCACTCCTGCCGCAGAGGCTGTCGAGAATTTCGAATCGTTTGTCGCCGACAGGCGCCAGTTCCAGTACATCGACGGCGTCGATACGGGCAAGGGGCGGCGCCTGAGTTCGGATCTCCCTGGAGAAGTCGTCTGCGCCCAGGCCCTCGATCTCGATCAGCACGCCCGCACTGTCATTAAGGACGTATCCGGAGAGCCGCATCTTGCGCGCGAGCCTGTAGATGAAAGGCCGAAAGCCGACGCCTTGCACAGTGCCGCGCACCCGCAGCCTAATCCGCCGGCGGACCTGGCGTTCGGCCGGTTGTGCGTGCACCCGCGCCATTGTTCACACCACCCTCGAGCGCGCAGCGGACGCTTCGAGCCAGCCATAGAAGGCTTCCATCCCCTCGCCCGAGCGCGCGGAGACAATCAGGCTGTGCAGCCGCGGATTCACGCAGAGCGCGTTGGTGATGCAAAGCTCGATGTTGAAATCCAGATAGGGCAGCAGGTCCGCCTTGTTGAGGATCATCAGGTCGGCGGCGGCGAACATGTCGGGATATTTGAGCGGCTTGTCCTCGCCCTCGGTGACCGAGAGCACCACGATCTTGTAAGCCTCGCCGAGATCGAAAGCGGCGGGACAGACAAGATTGCCAACATTCTCGATGAAGAGCGCAGAGCCCGGCTCAGGCGCAAGGTCCTCGACCGCATGACCGACCATATGGGCGTCGAGATGGCAGCCCTTGCCGGTGTTGATCTGGATCGCGCGTGCGCCTGCCTCGCGAATGCGAGCCGCGTCATTCGAAGTCTGCTGATCGCCCTCGATGACATTGATCGTCATACGATCCTTAAGCTCGCCGATCGCCTGCACAAGCAGGCTGGTCTTGCCCGAGCCCGGGCTGGAGACAAAGTTGAGCGCGAAAATCCCCTGGTTTACGAAAAACCTCCGATTTTCGGCCGCATAAGCGTCGTTCTTGGAGAGTATCTCCCTCTCGACCTGGATGATCCGTTCCTGGCTCATGCCGGGAACATGCACGCCGCCCAGGCCGTCGCTGCGGTGATTACGGGCGCCATCGCGGTGGAGATGATCGTGAGCATGACGGTCATGGCCGTGATGGTGATGATGGTCACGGTCGAGCCCTTCGCCCTTGCTATGGCCATGGCTGCCCGCCTCGTGATTGCAGCTTTCGACGGGTGAGGCTCCACAACCGCATACCGTGCACATCAAATCACCTCCATGTCCCTGATCTTCATTTCGTCGCCTGCGGTTATCTGGATTCGATGCCGCCCGCAGCCGGGGCAGGGACCGAATCGCTTCTGCAAAGCTACTTTCTTGCCGCAATCGAGGCACCAGCCCTCGCCGGCGATGCGATTGATCTCGAGCTTCGCCCGTCCAGCGAGCGTGCCGTGCCGCACCGCTTCGTAACAGAAGAGCAACGCGTCAGGATCGACGTGGCTCAGCACGCCGACATCGAGACGGATTGACTGGACCTGTCTTGCGCCATTCAGCCGCGCGGTCTCGCACACAATCTCAATCACGCTTTCCATCAGCGACATCTCATGCATCGTCGGCCTCATGGAGGCCGACATCGAAAGCGACGCAAGGGTCGAACAGAACGGCGAGCCGGGAGACGGAGCGGGGGGCGCAATCGTCTGAGCCGATCCGCGACCACAGAAGTGTTTCGACGAAAGGGCCGGCCGGATGAAAGTTCCATGCGGTCGGGGCAAGGATTCGATAGGCCGAGAGCCTGCCGTTGTCGGCTATCTCTGCCTGATGATAAAGCCGGCCGCGTGCACATTCCACGGCTCCATAGCCGCCCGCGCCCGGCGTCGGTGCGCCGCAGGCGAGAGTTGCCCAGTCAGCTTCGCCTGCGCCGGCGAGAGTTTTCAATTGCCCGAGGCAGTAGCTGACATCGCTGATCCGGGCCAGGAAGCGCTGCACGAGATGGGAGCCCGCGGCAGCTCCCCATGCGGGGCGGCGGGCGTAGGCCCCCGTCTCGACAACCCGGCCGGGAAGATCCGGCAGGTTGGTGTAATCGGGTTCATCACGGAGGCGGGCGATGACCTCCGGGTCATCTTCGACGGTCAGCGCATCAAGCCGCCGGTCAGCAAAAACTCGATCGTCGACTATGTCCTGCAGCATTGCTGCACAGGCCGAGCCCGGCAAGGGCATGTCGCCCGGGTCGGAAACTCCGATCGCCCTGGCCACTGAGCAGAGGCGAGCGACCGCCAAAGCGAGATGTTGGGGGTTCGTCTTGCCGCTACTCGCCTGCGCAATTATCTCCTGTGAGGCAGCCTGTGCCTGTCGCAGACATCTGCCGGCGACCCTCGCAAGCTCGCTCGGCAATGGAGACAGCCAATGGAGAATCAGCGCCCGCAGAGTTTCGAAGATCCGTTCGGCGTGCAGACCTGCGGCGGCCGCGACGCGCTCCCCTTCACCCATGGGCAGATCTGCCGCATTCAGGACAGCGAGCCTTGAGGCGACCGATTGCGAGAAGCCGCATAGCGAAAACAGCTGCCGTGCGAGTGTGGGCGCCTCCTCTGCCCGGCGGCCGACGAAGATGCGGGTTAGGCCTTGCGGCCGGTTCGTCTTCACTGCGACGGAAGATGCAACTCCGCCTGACACCGTCACCGCAATACTGATCGTGCCCTGCCGGCGAAGAAACGTCATTTCGACACCTCCTCGCACCTGAGGAACCGCCCGCGCAACAGTTCCCGCCGGTTGAAGACCGCGGCTGGTGCCCGCGCAGGCTCGGGCGTAGCGGGACCTAAGAGGGCACGGGCGGCCTCCTCCGCCGTTTCGATTGCCGCTTCCATCGTGGCGAATTCGAAGACCGGCGAGAGCAGCGCGCAGGAATCGACCCGGCCGATCCCGTGGAGCTCGCCGGCAATGAATTCGCCTCTCCCGGCAGGAAGGCCGATTCGAACGATGGTGCCAATGGCGGCAGGCGCGACAGGTGTCCCTTCAGGCAGATCGACGCCCACCAGATTCATGAACCAAGGTGTGGTCACAATGCCGAAGGCGCGGCCGCGATAGGTCCGGAAGCCTGTAGCCGCGACCTTAAGCGCCGGATTGCAGATCGGCACGTCAGTCATGGCGGTTTCGTGAATGTGTCGATAGCAGGCCACAACCCGTTCGCCGAGCGCCAGCGCCGTGCCGGATACGGCCTCGCACTTGTCTGAGGAGCCGCTCATTTGAAGTGGGCCTCCTCCATCTCCCGAAGCCGCATCCTTGAGTCCTGGAAATCCTCCTCGGCGGCAATGGCGATCGAGGGTATGTCGCAGATCTCCAGCGTATCGAGAATGATCGTGTCCATGACGTCATAGAACTGCACCGACCAGACCTTGCGAGCCCCGGTCGCGACAATTCGGCAAGTTCTATATCCGCGAGAGGTGAGCCGCACCGGCCCAACCCCTAGTGAATCTTGCAGGAAGGTCATGTCTTGCGGACTCATAGGGAAGAGCGAGAAGGTGATGACATGAGCTGGGTCGCTGTCGCGATGGCGGGTGATCCGATCACCGATTTCGGTGAGCAAGGGCATGACATTCATGGCGCCAGCCGGCGCAGCGCCGTGGCTGATCGATGCCGGTAGTCGGGAACAGGCCAGCCTGACAGCAGCGGGAATGCTGCCCACCTCGATATAGTCGGCAACGATCCGACCGTCACCGACGGTGAAGCGGATCCGCCAGACGCCGGCCATGACAGCCTCCTGCACCTGGGCGATGATGCCGTTCTCCAGCACAGCGACACCGGCAACCTCGCCCTCGCCGAGGATCTGGGTGATCAGCTCTCTGTCGTCCTCTGGATAGTCGGTGATGTCGAACATCCGGCTCGGCCGGTCGGACTTATAAACCGCCAGCGCATCCGCGAGCGCCGGCAGGAGCAGCGCCGTCCTCCAACATCGGCGGATCAGCTCATCTGCCCTATTGGTCGAGAGCAAATTGAGCCTGCGAGCGTGGAGAGGTTCGGCGTCAAAGGTGATCACGCTTGCCTCACCCTTTGGGGCGGCCCAGAAACCAGGCTTCATCGCACGATCGCCTTGGCGGCACGGGTGATCGCGAGGTTCGGCCCGCCGGTGCGCACCTTGATTGACACGACGGAAGAAAACCGGGCGCCGAATTTCTCGACGTTCACCGACCGGTCGCTGGCCTTGCCGACCACGCCTGCCGTTCGCTCACGTCCGATAGCGGCCAAGCTCGGCTCAACCACGTTCAAGCGGCCCTTGAGCTTGCCATTGGCCGTTCGGCAGACCACAGCACCGCGCTGGCCGCAAAAGACCTGCGGTAGATGGGGACGAACGACCGCGACTCCTTCGACCTCTAGCCGCTGCGCGGGAGTACCGGTGAAGACCAGCGCGGGGTTGTCGGGTTCGCCCTTCGATCGTACGACACACGCATCGATATTCGTCTCATCGATGACGGATAGCGCCCGCTCCCTCGCGGGGCGGACCAAGATAGATGGCATCGTCTCCTCCACAAATCAGCACTCCGAACGTTCCGGGGTAGTTTGCAAGCGCCGTGCCAAACTGAAGAAATCGAGCTGCGGTGATCTGGAAGGGGAAAACCACCATCGGCAGTCTGGACATGTTGCTTTCACTCGGTGCGAAGATGCGGCGGCAATTCGGGCTCGCGGGAAATAAGATCGGCAAAGAGCGGTTCGAAGGCCCGGCCTTCGCTGGCTTCAACGAGGCCGGCGAGCGCGTCGTCGATCGCGCGGGCCTCATCGGCGTCGAGCACGCGAATGGCGGAGCCGAGATGAGTGAGGAGGTGGGTTCCGGTCGGCTGTGGGCCGACAAGCAAGAGGGAGATTGTAGCTATTGCGCCATGACGCTCGCACTGCGCGACGAACTCATTGGCAGTGACGATCCGCATGGGAATCGCTATGCACATGGTGCTCCTCCTCTACCTTTCCGATGCTGCAGAATCCGCAGGCGCGGGAACAGCGCTGCCGTACGAAGCCCAATAGCGCCAGCTTGTGAGATGCGCAGGCGAGCAGAACCGCGTCCGCACAGGCGATGGCCGTCTGCGGCGGCGACCTGCCGTTGGGGAACCCGATAAACCCAGCTCGATGCCGAGGGGACGCAGGATAAATTATGGCGGCAGTGGAGCCTGCCATATCGCCCACGCGTCCTTTCCGGCAGCTTGGCGCCATGTGCATAGCCATGGAAGAGGTTTTTAGGACTCTTCTCACCAGTTCGACGCCACCCGTTCGGCACGGCGCTCATAGTTTTCCATGTCGATATCGTTTTCGAGAAGCGGCGGAACCACTGCCCCTTCAGGCCTCGCGGCAACGGCGACGCCCCAGTCCCGCAGTGTCCGGAAGGCGGTGTCGACGGCCGCCGGAATGACGGCCTTGACCGGAGCTGTCAACGAACCGCCCCAGTTTTCAAGATCAAGCGGCTGGCAACCGATCAGGGTCAGGCGCTCGGGGTATTGTCCCATGAGATCTGCCGCGCTCAGCACTTCCTGGAAGCCGGTCTGGTGCAGACTCATTTTCTTGGCACTGGTGAACTTCGGCACTTCATCGTCCTCGACCACCTTCATCGTCCCCGGTGCGAGGCCGTAGTCGATCGCGTCGAAGACGATGAGCCGGTCGTGCTCGTTGACGAACTGCACCAGGTAGAGGCCCTGCGTGCCGCCGTCGAGGACGGTGACGTTGGCAGGCACTTCATAGGCCCTGTGGAAGGCTTCGACCGCACGCACGCCAAATCCTTCGTCGGCCCAGAGAATATTGCCGATTCCGAGCACGAGAATGCGGGGCGCGGCGCGAATGGGGGTTTGATGATGGAGCAACCGTCTAGTCCTCCATGTCCTTGGACAGCCGCTCGCCCGAGATCATCGACGAGATGATGCTTTGCGAACTCATGATGTCCTCGCGGACCGCTACATAAATGTGGACGATCGCAAAAATGAGAATGACCCACATTCCGAGATGATGGTTGGTGTGGATATCCTGACTATTCGGCCAGATCGAGAATACCCAGCCAAAAAGCATATATTCCCAACTGTCTCGGCCCGCACCGTCGCTGTAGAGCGCAAAGCCGGTGATCACCATGAAGAACAGCGGCATGGTGAACATGAGGAACATGGTGAACCGCGCCAACGGATTGTGGCCTAGATACTTCCTTGGCTGGGGTGCCATGAACATGTACCAGCGAACTTCATGCGACCACTCCTTCCAGAAGCGGTCGCTCCAGATGGGTATGTAGAAGATTTGCCGGGCATGCACGCCACCCACAAAGACCCAATAGACCCGCAGGATCAGGAGCACTGTGAGGATCTGTGCCGCCGCGAAGTGGATGAAGCGGATACGGCCCATCAGATAGTTGGCGCTCGCCTCCCCGGACACGGACGTCAGCGGCGAGGCGATGAGGTAGCCGGTCAGAGCGAGGATCATGATCGAGGAGGCATTGACCCAATGCCAGATGCGCACCGGTGCATCGTAAACATGGACGCTCAGGCGCCCGACTTCCTTTTTTTCATGGAGAGCCATCAGCAAACCTCCTTACCGGATCTGAACCCTCGTCCTTTCCTGCCCGTTCGGGCCCATGATATGGGTCGAGCATGCCAGGCAGGGATCGAAGGAATGGATGGTTCTCAGGATTTCAAGTGGCTGAGCAGGGTCGGACATCGGCATATCCATAAGCGCCGCCTCGAAGGCGCCGATGTCTCCAGCGGGATCACGTGGACTGCCGTTCCACGTCGTGGGAACGACGCACTGGTAGTTATCGATTCTCCCGTCCTTGATCTTGATCCAGTGCGCGAGCGCACCGCGCGGCGCCTCCGTAAAGCCGACGCCCTTGACCACCCTGGGCCACGTCTCCGGCTTCCACTTGTCGACATGGGCAGTGTAGGAATCGCCGCTTCTGATGCTGGCGATCAGCTTGTTGTGAAAGTGGCGCATCTGGTGGCCGGCCCAGGTAGATTCAAGGGCGCGGGCGGCGGTGCGGCCGAACGTCGAGTAGAGCGCCGATAACGGCAGGCCGAGATCCTTGAGGACCTTATCGACCGGCTCCTTGAACTCGGCCTTGTCCTGGGCGTAGCCGAGGACCCAACGCGCCAGCGGCCCGACCTCCATGGCATGACCCCGCCAGCGTGGCGCCTTGATCCAGGAATATTTCGCGTTCTCGTCGAGCTGTTCAATATTGGTCTTGCTGCCCTTGGCGTTTGGCCCGAGCTCGTAATGAGGCTCGGTGACGCCGTCCCAGGGATGCAGGCCCTTGGTCTCGTCGGGATATCTGTACCAGGAGTGTGTCACGAATTCCTGGATCTGCTCGGGATCGGCATGGTCGACGGGATGCACTTCCGCGAGTTTGCCGTTGATAATCGCGCCCCGCGGCAGCTTTAGGTTCGCTTCCGAATAGTCGTTGGCATGCTCCGGCACGTCGCCATAGGCGAGCACATTTTTGCCGGAGAGACCGCCGCCATAGAGCCAGTCCTTGTAGAAGGTCCCGATCGCCATGATGTCGGGAATGTAGACTTTGTCGTTGAACTCGATCAGCTGATCGATGACGGACCCGACCATGTTCAGCCGTTCCATGTTGATAGCGCCGACACCGCCGGTTCCGTCGATATTGATCGGACATGGCACGCCCCCGACCAGCCAGTTCGGATGCGGGTTTTTCCCACCGAAGATCGCGTGGATCTTGACGATCTCCTTCTGGAAATCGAGCGCCTCCAGATAGTGCGTCAACACCATCAGGTTTGCCTCGGGCGGCAGCTTGTAGGAGGCATTGCCCCAATAGCCATTCTTGAACGGACCGGGCTGGCCCGACTCGATGAATTTCTTGAGCCGTGCCTGGACGTCCTTGAAATAACCGGGCGAGGAAAGCGGCCAGTCGGATACCGACTGTGCCAGCGCCGAGGTCGCCCTCGGATCGGCCGACAGCGACGAGATCACGTCAACCCAGTCAAGCGCGTGCAGGTGATAGAAGTGCACGACGTGGTCATGAACCAGCAAGGCAAGCTGCATGAGGTTGCGGATGGAATTGGCGTTTTCGGGAATCGTGATGCCGAGCGCGTTTTCCACTGCTCGCACCGAGGTCAAGGCATGCGTGCCGGTGCAGACGCCACAGATGCGCTCCGTGAAGGCCCAGGCGTCTCTCGGATCGCGATTCTTGAGGATCACCTCGATGCCCCGCCACATGGTTCCGGTTGACACGGCGTTGCGAATGACATTGTTCTCATCGACATTGACCTCGATCCGCATATGGCCCTCGATGCGGGTGACGGGATCGACGACGATGCGTTTGCCGGAATTGTCCAGCGTGTAGCCTGTCGGAGTATCGATCGTCATGGCGGTGTTTCCTGCCCGTGCGATGCTTTGGTCCTTCCGCGCTTCGTGGTTACGCGCTTAATGACGGTCACAGCGGCATGCGCGGCGATCGCGCCACCGACGACGCCAGCCGCGGTCAAGCCGATCTTGTCGGCATCGGCCTCGATGCCGAACTGTTCAAAGTTGGTCAGCCGGTCATAGAAGCTGCCCTGATCCCAGAAGCTTTCTTCGGAACAGCCGATGCAACCGTGGCCCGACTGGATCGGGAATGAAACGCCGCTGTTCCAACGCACTGTGGAACAGGCGTTGTAGGTCGTCGGGCCCTTGCAGCCCGTCTTATAGAGACAATAGCCCTTGCGCGCGCCCTCGTCGTCCCACTGCTCGACGAACTGGCCGGCGTCGAAGTGCGGGCGGCGATAGCACTTGTCGTGAATCCGCTGCGAATAGAACATCTTCGGCCGCCCCTGACGGTCGAGCTCGGGCAGCTTGTCGAAAGTGATGATGAAGGTGACCACGCCGGTCATCACCTCGGCAATCGGGGGGCAGCCCGGAACTTTGATGATCGGCTTGCCGTGGATCACTTTGTCAACCGGCGTTGCCCGGGTCGGATTCGGCTTAGCCGCCTGTACGCAGCCCCAGGCGGCACAGGAGCCCCAGGCGATGACCGCCATCGCATCCTCTGCCATCCACCTCAGCTTGTCGACGAAAGGCCGGCCACCGGTGATGCAGTACATGCCGTCCTCGTTGAGCGGCGGGTTGCCCTCGACGGCTAGGATGTACTTGCCCTTATATTTCGCCCTGGTTTCCTCGAGAATGGCTTCGGCCTGATGGCCGGCAGCGGCCATAATCATTTCATCGTAGTCGAGCGAGATCATCGACAGCACGACATCCTTTACCAAAGGATGGGCCGAACGGATGAAGCTCTCCGAACAGCAGGTGCATTCGAGCCCATGCATCCAGATGACAGGCACACGTTCCTTGGTCTGAAGCGCCTCGGCCATGGCGGTCGCCGCACCCGGACCGAAGCCAAGGCTCGCGGCCGTCAGACTGCAGAACTTGGTGAAGCTGCGTCGGGTGATTCCCTGGCGGCGAATGACATCGTAGAATGTCTCAGCAGTTGCCATCGTGCTCCTCCAGCAATCCGTTCTAAACCACGTCCCGATTGGCAACCGCTTTGTCACAGGGGCATCGTGCAAGAAGCGGACCGGTTCCCGTTGGCCGACCACGTCTTCGTCAAGGCTTTGTTCAGAGGAGAAAACGAAGGGGTGGCGTGCCAACGATGGGTGATCGTCGTCCTCAATCGGCATGCGAGAGTATGGCGGAGCATCGATTGAGTAATCTATCAAGTGGGCCCGTCTTCAAGCCCTTCGAGCGATCTTCCTCAACATTGTTCCGAGCGAACCGGAAATTATGCTTTCCGCCGCGCCGTCACCCGTCGGCTGTGTAAGCCCACTGTCGAGGGGCTAGTCGCCATTCACGCAAGATGAAGGCGATTGCGCACGATACTGTCGTGTTTGTCGAATGCGCGACACGAGTTTGTTTTGTCGTTTTTATTTAGTCGAAGATTACACCTGATAAGTCTCGGAAAATCTTCCTCTCCCGATGCCGCACCGGAGTCGGCATGAGTTTTGAAACCCTTATTGACGCGACAGGCACTGACGACTGGCATTCAGTGGCGGGAACCAATGGCTGACCTTGATGAAAGCATCCGGACGGCGGAATCGCATTCGATCCAACGGAAGAAGACGCGTGGGATCTGGACATCCTCGCGGTCCGACTGGAAACAAACCATCGCGCCGCCAACTTCCCTGCATACAAAGCATTATGATGCGCGCCTGCCATGGTACACGATCTATCCGACAGTGTCGGAATTTTCCCCGGCGGTCGCCGCGGAGGATTGCGAGGAATGGCTGAAGGGGCTGCCAGCTGACGAGGCGGTGTCGCTCTATCTCCACATTCCATTTTGTCGGTCAATGTGCTGGTATTGCGGATTCCCTACGCGAATTACTCGTAGGCAGGCCTCGATTGTCGAGTACCTTTCGGTGTTAAGTGAGGAAATCCGTTTGGTTGCGGAGCAAGCGCCGCAGGCGCTACCGGTAAGCGACGTGCATTTCGGCGGTGGAACGCCAACCATCATGCCGCCCGCTGAGTTTCTCGCCCTAATGCAGATTCTGCGCCGCCGCTTCGCCTTTGAGAAAGCGGCTACCGTTGCTATCGAGATCGATCCTCGCACTTTCACGCCGGAAATGGCCGAAGCTTTGGAAGTTGCCGAGGTGACCCGCGCGAGCCTCGGCGTGCAGAGCTTCGATCTAACTGTTCAAACGAAAATCAATCGGGTCCAGTGTGAGGCAATAGTGGCGGCTGCCGTCGAAAACTTGCGCCGGCATAAAGTAAGTCGCATCAATTTCGATCTCATGTACGGTCTCCCGCATCAAACAGTGCAGTCCTGTGTCCAGAGCGCAACGACAGCGGTCGACATGCGCCCCGACCGGCTTGCGGTATTCGGTTACGGGCACGTTCCTTCTTATAGAAAGAATCAGCGCCTGATCGCTGAGACAGCACTGCCCGACGTTGCTGCCCGCGCTGAACAGGCAGCGGCCATTGCCGATACGCTGATTGCCGCGGGGTATCGCCAGATCGGGCTCGACCATTTCGCCTTGCCGGATGACGAGCTCGCGCAAAGGGCCGGTCGTCTGCGGCGCAATTCCTTGGGCTACTCGGCCGACACATGCCAAACCCTGATCGGCTTCGGCCCGTCGGCCATTGGTCGTCTCGGCAAAGGATATGTCCAGAACGAGATCTCACAGAGTTCGTATAGCCGACGCATCGCAGCTGGCCACTTGGCGACAGCGCGTGGCTACCGACTCAGCGTCGAAGATCGCGTGCGAGCCGATATCATCGAACGGCTCATGTGCAATTTAGAGGTGGACGTGCCCGCAGTCTGCGCAGCTCACGGATTTGATCCGATCCCCCTTCTGGATCGAGCCGAGCGTCTGACTCCGTTGGTCGAGGACGGGATCGTAGATATTGACAATGGTTTCGTCAGCGTGCGGCAGGAGCATGGCTTTGTGCTTAGATCTGTCGCTGCCGCATTCGACGCTTATCTCGACCGCTCCCGGTACTAGCGCCGTGGGGCCGCGTCGTGCTGATGAGCTATACACTTGCTCCTTCTTCAGAGTTTTGTATTTCAAGGATAAAGAAGGGCTTTGGCTTAGCTGCCAATCCCGCTGCGACACTCGCAATGGAAGCGGAGAAGCACGAGAGAAGAACGGTCCATGAATGACACTGCTACCAAGGCGGCCCAACGTACGGATCACCGGAGGGGCAGCGCCGGCGAGGTCTTTGCGACCTTTCTGAAGCTCGGACTGACCTCCTTTGGCGGTCCGATCGCGCACCTCGGCTACTTTCGTGACGAACTGGTCGTCCGGCGGCGCTGGATTGACGAAAAGGGGTACGCGGACCTCGTGGCGCTCTGCCAATTTCTCCCCGGCCCCGCCTCCAGCCAGACAGGATTCGCGCTCGGCCTCCTTCGCGGCGGCCCGCTGGGAGCAGCGGCAGCCTGGGCCGCCTTCACGCTGCCTTCGGCGATCCTGCTCGTCCTCTTCGCGTTCGGGGCGGCCTCCTTCGGCGGGCCTCTCGGCTCCGGCGTCATCCACGGACTGAAGGTTGTCGCCGTCGCCATTGTCGCGCAGGCGGTTTGGGGCATGGCCAGTAAGCTGTGCCCGGACAGGGAACGCGCGAGCATCGCGCTCGCCGCCGTGCTGATCGTCGTTCTCGTTCCCGGCTCCGTCGGTCAGCTCGCGGCCATTGTCGTCGGCGGTGTCGCCGGGCTGTTGTTATGCCGGAGAAAGGGTGAGGCAATCACCGGGCATGTCAGCTTTCCGGTATCGCATTCCGTCGGCTGGATCGCGCTCGTCCTGTTCTTCGGCATGCTCTTCGGCTTGCCGATTGCGGCCGCGACAACTTCGTCGCAAGGCTTGGCAGTCTTCGGCGCCTTCTACCGCGCCGGCGCGCTTGTCTTCGGCGGAGGGCACGTCGTCCTGCCGCTCCTGCAGGCGGAGGTCGTGCAGCCCGGTTGGGTGATGGCCGACCAGTTCCTCGCCGGATACGGCGCGGCACAGGCGGTGCCGGGGCCGCTGTTCACCTTTGCCGCCTACCTCGGTGCGGCGCTTGGCCCCGAGCCCAACGGCCTGATCGGAGCCGGCATCGGGGTTATCGCGATCTTCCTGCCCGGCTTTCTGCTGCTGATCGGCACCATTCCGTTCTGGGATGCATTTCGCACGAGGCCTGCGGCGCAGGCGCTGATGCGCGGGGCCAACGCGGCGGTCGTGGGCGTCCTCGGAGCCGCGCTCTACCAGCCCGTTTGGACCAGCGCGATCGTTGGCCCGCACGAGTTGGCGCTCGCTCTGATTTGCTTTGTCCTTCTCATGTCCTGGAAGTCCCCGCCCTGGATCGTGGTGGTCGTCTCAGCCGTCGGCGGCGTGCTGATAGGCTTCGCCTGACCTCCACTTTAGAATCGCGGCGGGCAAAATCTTCGCCTGACGGGTGAACGCATCAACGATGTCAGCAGAGTGCCAACGCTCGAGCTTCGCTCGTGGGGATATGGAGGAGGTTCGCGCAAAGCTGCCGCGAGGTCGGTTTCCAATCAAAATCAGCAGAGGAGCGGAAGTCGACGAATGGGATGTTTGTCGCATCTGTGGATATAATCGACCGCCACCGGATCAGCCAGAGAACGCCTGTCCTGCAACAACCGGTTCAGGGCGGTAGGGAAGATGGGTCCCGTCTGCCGCCGACCCGTTTTACCCTTTCCTATCCTCAAGGGGTGGTCCGACAATCATCACGGCGGGGTCTTGGGAGAGAAGCCGTTTTGCGGCCGACCGGACGTCCTCCGCGTTCACAGCCTCAATCAACTGTTTCCGCCGCTCGATATAATCGATGCCGAGATCTTTCATTTGGATATCGACCAGAGTGTCGGCGACGGTGCGGAACGAGTTGAGATTGCGGATTGCGTAACCGGCAATCGCCTTTCTCTTCGCCGCTCCGAGCTCCTCCTCGCTGACGCCCTCCTCCGCGATCCGCCTCACCTCGGCGCGAATGAGGGCGAGTGTCTCTGCTGCCCGATCCGGGCGGGTCCCCGTGGCGATAACGAGAGCCGAGGCATGGTCATTGTTCACGAGGGCAGATCGAATGTGGTAAGCGAGCCCTCGCTTCTCGCGTACTTCGTTCCAGAGCCTGGACGTGAACGCGCCTCCGCCTAGAATGTCATTCATCAGATAGGCTGCAAAGAACTGCGGGTCTTTGAGGCTAACTCCCGGATAGACCAGGCGCAGACCAGTCTGGGGTAAATTATACGGGATGCGAATTTCCTGCGCCAGCTTAGGGGCAGTGTCCGCAACCGGCGCCAAGGAGGGCTCGGCAGGCAACCCGCCGAATATCCGATCCAGATCGTGCTTGAGTGCACCGGCGTCGATCGCTCCTGCTACGGCTATGGCAAGCTTGCCCCTCGCGAAGAGCCGCTTATGGAGCGCCTTGAGATCGAAGGTCGTGGCAGTGGCAAGGGTTTGCTCGCTCCCTTCGTTCCGCCAGGAATAAGGATGATCGCCATAGAGCGCCTTCCTCCATGCGCCCTGCGCGGCCGTCTCCGGATCCTTGGCTTCCGCGATGATGCCCGAAACGATCTGGGCGCGGATGCGATCCATGGGCGCTTGATCGAAGCGCGGCTGCTCGATGGCCAGCCGGAGGAGATAGAACGCATCATCCTTCTGATTGGCGAGCACTCGCATGAAGCCGTAGACCGCATCACGACCGGCCTCGAACCGCATCTCGGCGCCGGTATCGTCCAGCCGCTCCTGGAAGGCTTCGCTGTCAAGGTCGCCGGCCCCTTCATCGAGCAATGCGGTCATGAGATGGGCAAGACCTTCCTTGCCGGAGGGATCCTGCGTGGTGCCGCCCCGGAACGCGAACCGAATGGTGACGATCGGTACCGAATAGTCTTCTACCAGCCAAGCCTTGATCGCACTCGATGTCTCCACTTCCTGTATGGCCATGGCCGCCCTAGCCGACGTCGCTGCAAGACCCAGCAATACAATTACGATCAGCAGTGGCTTGGCGGCTCCGGTCGGCAGTCGGTTGTACCATGTCATGGGGTTTTATCTCCTGAGACCGCGTGCTCCCGCGGCAGCAGGTATCCTGCCACCGAGCGGTCAGAATTAAGGTATTTCCTGGCAACCGCCTGCACCTCCGCCGCGGTTACCGCGCCGACCCTCAACGGCCATACCTCCAAGTCGTAGGCAGTGCTGCCGGTCACAAGCGCCTTCCCGTAGATGTTGGCCATTCCCGCCTGGCTGTCGCGTGCGAAGACCATCGAACGCACCAAGCGGTTTTTGGCCCCCTCCAGCTCGAAATCGGGAACACCGGTCTCGATGATTTTCCGGACTTCAGCGTCGAGCGCGCGTTCCACCGCCTCGATTGTCGCCGCGCCGCGCGGCGAGCCATAAATCGTGAAGCTGGACGGATCGAGCGATCTTCCATGGAAATAGGCGCCGGCCCGAGAGGCTATCCCCTGTTTCACGACCAATTCCTGATGGATCCGGCTGCGCGATCCTCCACCGAGAATTTCCGAAAGAATTTCGAGGGCTTCCGCTTCATTCGGCTCGGCCGTACTGTAGGACGGCGTGACCCACGCTTTTCGCACACTCGGCACGGTCACGCGCGCGTCGGTGAGCGCCACGGTTCGTTTGGTGTTCTGCTCCGGCTCCTGGGGCCTTACGCGCTGCGGCAAATCCGGGCCACGCGGTACGGCCCCATAGGTCTTGTTCGCTAGCCACCACACCTCCCCGACGTCCACGTCTCCTGCCACGACCAGTATGGCGTTGTTCGGGGCATAGTGGCGATTGTAGAACGCTATGGCGTCAGAACGATTGAGCTCTTTCATCTCGTGCATCCAGCCGATGACCGGGATGCGGTAAGGATGGTTCTGATAGAGGGTCGCCCGCATCTCCTCCTCGAGAAGCTCCTCGGGGTCCCTCTCGACGCGCGAGCGCCGCTCCTGGAGAATGACATCGCGCTCCGGCACGATGACCGCGTCGGTAAGTTCGAGATGGCGCATCCGATCAGCTTCGAATTCCATCATCGTGCCGAGCGCCTCCGACGTGACCGTCTGATAGTAGGCAGTGTAGTCGGACGACGTGAAGGCGTTCTCTTCCCCACCGATCTCAGCGATCTTTGCTTCAAACTCGCCGGCAGGGTGCTTCTCCGTGCCCTTGAACATGAGATGCTCCAGGAAATGCGCGATGCCGGATTTGCCGGGTGGCTCATCGGCGTTCCCTGCCTTGTACCAGACCATCTGCGTGACGGTCGGCGTCCGGTGATCGGGTATGACGACCACCTCCATGCCGTTGCTCAGTACAAAATATCCAATCTCGGGTTTGCCTCGCGGGATCTCGGCGGCCAGCGTTTCCGGGGTTGTAAACGCCTGCAGCACAACCATGCTCAGGGCGATTGCACGGATACGCAGATCTATTCGACCATACATCATCTGCTCCCCTCAAAGGCACAATCGTCGGCCTGTTAGCTGGTTTGAATTGTTTTGTTTAGCACCGCAGCCAGGTGGGCCCTGATCGAAGATCGGCCGCTTCACGCCTGTGGCCACATCCACAAACATGAAGCACTAAGCGTGCCAAAGGGGAAACTCTTGTAAAAGCAACGCGGCCAGGCGACCCGACAATGAGGCATGTTCCCTGGATCGTCGTACATCGGACAATTCCGATATACATTTGAGGTGTTGCTCGCCCGGGATGCTCCGAAACCTGGACTGCCCCGTCGCAAATGCTGTTCAGGCGCCGGCGTTTGGCGTGAAGCGGAATGTTCTGGCAGCCCCCCAGGTCTCGTACTGGTAAGCTGCAGCGGCACTGTCGAACCGCCAGTGAAGAGTGTGCCCAAGCGCGGCCATGTTTGGGCGAATCAGGAACGCGACATCTCCGCGAACAAATTGTCGCAAAAAGGGCGCTCCGTCCGACAATTCAATGATCTTCCCCGACCAAACCGTCGCCGCTATCGAACAACTGCGTCGGCAAAGAAACAATAGACTGTACGTTTGACGAAAAACCTATCCATGTTTGGAAATAAACTGGACAATTACATTTGTGTTAATAGCAGCAATTGATTTTTGCCGGTACAGCATTGACCGAACGCCACATGCCCGCAGGAAAGTCATGTCCGGTCTCGGTTCTTCTCCTCTCGTTCTGCCTTCTAACCCTGTCCTGCTCGGCGGCGAGAACCGCTCCGGCACCACTCTGCTGAGTGTCGTGCTCGACTCCTACCCCGGTTTGGTCGTCGGCCCGGAGATCGATTTCACCGATCCCGTCGACCTCGGCCCGCACATTCTCGCGGTATGCGACATGATCGACCGCCGCGATCCACGGCTGGCAGGTGCCACGAAGGACACCGTTGATCCTGAGTGGTTCGACAGCGCGCACTTTGTCGTGCAGTGCGAGCGTTTCGGTCTCGACCGTGACGACGTGCGGAGCCTGGTGACCAGCCTAATGGCGGAGCGTGGTACCGATCTGTCGTCCCTCGACGATCGCTGCCGGCTCATCGACGCCATTGGCGAATTCCGACGTGAACAGACGGGAGCCGGACGATGGGGCCTGAAGCTTCAGCGGAGAATCCAGGACATCGGCATGTACGCGGCGATATGGCCTAAAGCTCATTTCATTCACATAATCCGCGACGGCCGCGACCTGGCTGCCTCACACCTTAAGACCGTCCCAGGTTGGGGCTACCGGACTATTGCGCAGGCCGCGACCGGCTGGCTGGAGATCGTCACCCGGCCCCGCCAGACTGCTCCTGACGGTCGTTATCTGGAAGTGAGGTATGAAGATCTGGTGACCCACCCCCGCCAGACCGTCGGTCGGATGCTGGAACACCTCGGCTTGCCATGGGACGAGGCAGTCCTGCACCACGCGGAGCACAAGCACGCGCTGTTCGACAAACCCTGGGGGCATCCCGCAGCGGAAGCCGCGGGTAAACCGCTGGATACCGGGCGTCGGGGACGGTACCGACAGGACCTCACGCCCGCGGAAATCGAGGAGTTCGAGCGGATCGCCGGGAAGGAGCTGCAACACCTGGGCTATGACTTGTCGATGCCGGATCCGGGGAGCGCAGGGTGACGCGGGAGGAACCCGAAGCGCCCCGCCGCCGCCTGCCCCGAAGCTTCTACCATTCCTCGCAGACAGGTACCCCATTTCATGCTCACTGACATGTCATCCCTCGATCTGTCCCCGGGCCGCCTCACCGTCTGGCGGGCTTGCGCCCCCTGCATGTCCGAGGCCATTTGGGCGGAAGATAAGCGTCGGGCGTCTCACGTTCAGGAAGCACACATCGCATATGCACTCGAGGCGGCCGATGAGGCCTCCCTGCCACCGTCCTGGCTGGGCTGCGTCTTCGATCTGCCCGCCGAACTTGATACGAATGCCTTCGCTACGGCGCTTTGCGGGTGGACAGACCGCCACGAAACCCTGCGGAGCCATCTCAGCCTACCCCCTCGCTCCACGCCAGGCGGTCGTCTCCAACGCAGGACGCTACCGGCCGGAGCCGTGAGTATCCACCACAGTGCGGCGGGGGACTTCACCGAGGGGCAGCAGCTGGCGCGGTACCTGGAGGAACTCTTCGACGCCGAAGTCGGCCCACTCGAGTGGCCCGCATATATTTGTGCCACCATCAGTCGCCCCGAGGCCATAACGGTCTGTCTCGTCGCCGACCACATCCTGATGGACGGTTACTCCATTCTCGCAACGGCGCATGAGATTCGCACTCTGTACGCCGCAGCACTTGCCGTTCGTGACGGCAAGACCGTCCCGACTCCTCTTCCCCCCACATCCAGCTATCTCGATTTCGCGGAGGGCGAACGAACCGAGGCCGACACGCTGACCCCGGACGACGAATCCATCGCCCATTGGCGGCAGTTCCTCGCGGAGGCAGGCGGCCGACTACCGGAGTTCCCTGTACCAGTTAGTGACGTGAGAAGCAGCTCCGCGGCCCAGCCAAGCGGATACACCGAGCTTCTCGACACATCCACGGCGCGCGCCTTCGACACCGTCTGCCGTAAGGCCGGGGGAGACTCGTTCTCCGGTCTGCTCGCCTGCCTCGCCAAAGTCGGCCATGAAATCACCGGTTCGGGTGAATTTCGAACCATGGTCCCCTTTCATACCCGGACAGCTCCCTTCCGGTCCTCCATTGGCTGGTACGTAGGAATGGGCCCGTTTGTTTTCCCGCTCGGCGCAACCGACTCCTTTTGCGACGCGGTGCGTCGGGCGGCCACCAACCTGGCGTGGTCGAAGAACCTGGCCAGGATACCTATTCCCCGAGTGGCGGATCTCCTCGGCCAGCCGCTCCGCGATCCCTTCATGGTCTCGTACATGGACCTTCGCCGTACCCCCGGCGCCCGGGACTGGAACAGTTGGCACGCTGTCACCCTGCGTAGCCGCAGCACCGATCCGTACGAGGTATGCCTCTGGTTCGTGCGGACCTTCGACGGCCTCGTCGCCAACTACCGCCACCCGGCCACCGGCCCCGCAGGCATCGCGGTTCCCGACTATGTGGCCCGCACAAAGCACATCCTGGCCTCCGTCGCGAGCACCGCTTGCTGGCCCGCCACTTCACATCGGACAGGAGACCGTTGCCAATGACGGACATCAGACACATTGCAGCGACCTCTTGTGATTACACAACCTTCGACGCGGTTATCGTGGGCTCCGGGCCCTCTGGATCGATAGTAGCGCGAACGCTTGCGGAAAAAGGCTGCCGCGTGGCCGTCCTGGAATATGGAGGCCTGGTTTCTCCTGGTGCCATGCACGAGCCCCATCAAGCGGCATACAGCAAGGCATTCACGTCCACTGGCGCCACTGACGGTAACCCGTGGACGGCGTGTTGCGTCGGCGGCGGAATGCAATTCTACAACGCAATCACGTTCAGATATCGCCAATCGGATCTGTCAGCTTCCCAATATCTTGGGACCGACATGGAGGTCGATTGGCCCATTACCCTTCAGGATCTCGAACCCTGCTATTCTCAGATCGAGCATCTCCTGGAGATCGGTGGCACGAACGGGCACGCATCGTACCCAGCCAGCCCCCGTGGAGTGATGTTATCCGATGCGATGCAGGAACTCGGCATAAGGCCGAAGCAGATCCCCCTGGCAATCCGGGCGCCTGGCGACAGCAGAGGATGTATCAAGTGTTCAGCTTGCGATGAGCTGGTATGCCCTACGAATGCGAGAGCATCAGTGCTTGCAAGAAACATATTGGATGACTCCGAACTGCCAGGAGCAATTTCGGTTTTCTACGGCTGTTTCGTCAACCGCGTCGAGATTGGCCGCGGCGGCCGGGCCGAAGCCCTGGAGTGCTATGTGGCGCTCTCATCGGAACTGATCCGGATCCCAGTTGAAAGGATCGTTGTCTGCGCAAACGCGATACAGTCGGCGGCATTAATGCTTCGGTCGAAGAGCGGGCATGCCCCGCACGGAATAGGAAATGAATCTGACCTTGTTGGGCGAGGCCTCTCCTTCAAGATCAGCGGCTACTCCGTCGGCTACGTGGATGCGGCTAATTGCGGCTCCGAGGCAATGGCTTCGCACTGGGGACCGCATGCAACCGTTTATACAGACGAGTTCTACGAACATACTGACGTACCATGCAGATTCGGTGGCCTCATTTATGAAGCGAATTTCCTCTTGCCGAGTGAGAACATTGGCCGCGTGCGCCTGCACTATATAGCCGGGGACGAGCCATGGTCGCACAATCGCCTAGTGCTTGATGACGCCGCTGACCGGTATGGTATCCCCTATATCCGTTTCGAATACAGGAACTCGGAAAATGACAAAGCCCGAATAGGCTTTCTCGCCGACCGCGCAGATGACATTCTGCTCCACTTGGGCGCATTCCGCATCGAACGAGAACCTTCCTCGCATGCAAGAGGCAGTTCCCACCTGCACGGAACCATGCGCGCCGGATGTGATCCCAGGAGCTCCGTCGTAGACAGTTGCGGCAAGGTCCATGGGTTCACCAACATCTATGTCATGGACGGCTCCGTTATGAATTTCGCGGGGAACAGCAATCCGACACACACAATCATGGCCAACGCGAGGAGAATGGCCCTGTCACTGAAGTAGAGGGGTAATTTGGATGCTCAATCCTGGAGTTACTGGACATTTAGCTGAATGGGAGGCTGACACTCCGGCGCCCATCGTCTTCCGCTCCGCCAATGGCGCAATAGCGGAGGACATCCATGGCAAGACCTACCTGGATATGACATCATGCAGCGGGGCTTCCCCGTTGGGCAGCAATAACACGGTATTCACGACCCGGCTTGCGCAGGCGATGGAGCAAGAAACTGACGTTCTGCCATCGCCAGTGAGCGAGCAACGCCAGCTACTTGCCGGAAAAATATCGGATATGTTCCCAGACACTCCTAGAGTGTTCTTTCTGAGAACCGGATCTTGTGCAACGGAAGCGGCCGTTCGTATCGCTCGCTACCGAACTGGTCGGCCGGTTATCCTGACGGCTGGCTTCCACGGCTGGCACGACATCTTTCAACAGCATCCTTGGTCGGACAATCCGCCGGCTAAGGATCAACACATCCAGGATTATCAATACGATCTCAGTATTCTGGAACAGCAACTGGCCCGGAACCAGGGCAGAGTCGCAGGCATTTTCTTCACGCCTGAGCCCTCAGTCTTTCCTTCGGGATTGCTCCAAGAAATCTCCACGTTGGCAGGACTGCATGGAGCCCTACTGATTGTGGATGAGGTCCTGTGCGGACTTCGTTATGCAAAGGGTGGCTATTGCCGAAAGCACGGTGTGAAACCCGACATCATCACATTGGCCAAGGGGATCGCGCAAGGCGTCGGCCTTTCCGCGGTCGCCGGCACCGCGGATGCCATGGCGGGAGCCGATAGGGCTTATCTCGGCAACACGTATCTGCGCGAGAACCGGGCCTTCGTGGCCGGCAACCTGACACAGGAAATATTTGAGGAAGCAAAAATTGTTGATCGCCTCGTCGAAAGGGGCTCAGCGCTCAAGAGGCAATTCCAAACCTCCTTCAAGCGCAGCGAAATACCTGCGCGCGTTCTCGGAAGCGATACGATGTTCGATATCCTTCTGCCCTCGCAAAAGCATGGAAGGGCCTTCGCTCAGAGGTGTCTGCAACACGGCATCTACACAGGCTATCCGGGAACATACATGAGCAATGCGTCCATGAATGGCGCATTTTTCAAAGCTCTGCAAACAGCATTGGAGCTCGCTCTCGCAGACTATCGCAAGGACGAGGACATGAATGCTCAGGTTACCGACGCATCGATGGTCAACTACTGCGCCGAGGCCTTTCACGCCACCGAGAAAGCATGTCTTTCCAACAAGCATCATTGGGCCTGATGCACGGAGGGAACCCGTGAACGATCAAACGAGAGCTACAATCCATTCGCACAATGGCTCGAATCCTCTAGACGGAGTGACGATCGAAGTTCAGCTTGCAGGTTATGATCACGTAGCCTTCGATCTGGACGGAACCCTTGTAGATTCCCAGGCTGTCGTCGAAAGCGCACTCCGCCGGTGGGCGCTGGAGGAACGGATTTGTCCGGATCACGCAATGCGGATGTCGGCCGCTCGCAGGGATATCGAGCTGGTGAAGGCGATTGCGCCGGGCCTCTCGCCGGAACACGAAGCAGCTCGCATCGCGGATTACGAGATCCAAGCAATGAGCCTGTTGCGGCCAATCCAGGGGGCCGCGGAGTTCTATAGCTCTATCCCTGATGAAAGGAAATCCATCGTCACCTCTTCGACAAGGGCTTCGGCCCTCGCCAGACTCGAGGCGGCCGGAATCTCCTGCCCGAGGATCATGATTGCAGCTGAGGACGTCAGTCAGGGAAAACCGCATCCGCAACCCTATCAAAGGCTGTTGCGGATGCTGCGCATGGCCCCCGAAAGATGCTTGGTGTTTGAAGATACCCAAACCGGAATTGAAGCGGCAACCGCTGCAGGCTGCGACTGCGTGGGTGTCGGCCCTGATGCCAAAGGTCACGCTGACACCAAGGGCTGGATTGAGAATTTTCGCGAGCTCCTTGCTTACCGGCCGGGCTGAACCTGCTTCCCAGACCAAAAGGAGGACTAGAATTTGAAGGTAACAACAAAACAGTGCACATCTCTATTTGACGAGGTGCTGGTAAAAGGGTCGGTCCTTGAGCGCTACGCCGAGGAACGGGCGGACTACGGGGAACTTCTCGATGAACTCTTTCGTTCGTCCAACGCAACTCGTGACAAGATTGGCGCCCGTTGTATTTGGCATATAAATTCCACCGCGTTCGGCGGTGGGGTGGCTGAAATGCTTCCCCACCACATTTGCCTCCTTCGGGAACTTGGTTTTGATGTTCGCTGGCTTATTTTCAAGCCGAAGGACGAGCATTTTTTTCAGTTCACCAAAGGGCTCCACAATTCTCTTCACGACACCATCGCAGCAGGTGTGAATGAGCTGCTGCCGTATTATCTTCAGACATCGCAGCAGGGCGCCTCGGAGCTGGAAAGGATTATCGGACTGGATGACTTCCTTGTTATTCATGATCCGCAGCCACTCTGTGCAGCCGCACAGTTCCTGGATTCTCACCCACACCCGGCGATCTGGCGATGCCATATTGGCTATCCGAAGCGCACTCCGACAGTCGAGAAAACCTGGGGCCTCCTGAAGGAATACCTCCGTCCCTTCCAGCGCGTTGTTCTGAGTGACGAGGCATATGCCTTTGATGCCGGTCACCCCATCGATTTCATCCAGCCATCGATCAGCCCCTTCTCGACCAAGAACCGCAACCATGAAGGGCCGCCGAGCCAGGCACTGGAGAATTTGGTTTCGTTCAACGGTCATGAATTAGAGTCCAAAGCGACCCTTCAGGACATTCTCGGCTCCCAGTATTTCCTGCATGTATCCAGGTGGGATGGACTGAAGGGCATTGACCGCATCATCGCTGCGTTCGATCGCTTTGTAGGAACGGCCCGCGACGAGATTTCCGAAACACGCCTGGTGATCGCGGGACCGGATCCTTTGGGTGTGGCAGACGACCCTGAAGGACGCGAGTATTTCGAGAAATGCGTAGTACTATGCTCTCAATTGCCCAAGGAAGTGCGGAGGCGCGTATATCTCACCTGTATCTCGATGAAGGACAGTGACGCAAATGCCGAAATTGTCGGGCGCCTGCAACAGAACGCACATGCGATATTTCAGCTCTCTCGCGAAGAGGGCTTCGGCCTGACAGTAACTGAGGCTCTATTCCGTGGCAAACCCGTCATAGTGTCTTCCGCCTTTGGCCTGAAAAGGCAGGTCATAAATGGGTCGAATGGAGTTGTCGTCGATACCCCGGACATCGAGATCAAAGCTGCAGAAATGATGCATCGCCTTGTGGCTGATTACGATAATTTCAGGGATATGGCGAGAACCGCGCGGGAAAACTCCCAGCGCTCCAGTACGCAAATTTCGCAAATACCAAAATGGTATGGCTCCATTCAATCGGCTCTATCCAGCTTCGACCAGACTCAAGGCCGGGAACCCTTTAAGCCAACCGTTAGCTGAGCCAGGCGGCGGAGGTTTGCCCGCCACTCAGCGAGGTATGCTTCCAGCTCCCCGGCGGGCCAGCGTGCCGTTTGCGACGGGCGGAGGTGAAGATCCGCTGCTCGTCGAGGGCTCGGCACACTTCAGGCACGGCGTACCGCCGATCAAGGAGCTGCTGGTCATAGGCGCACAAAGCTAAGGGGCGAAACGAGAGGCAGCCTTAGCCCCCTGCACTGGATCCGACCCGAGTGGGGTGGCCATCCGATGGTTCGTCGTAAGCAAACCACAGAAAAAAATGAACACGGCCTCCCGATCCAGGTGAACGCAAAAAGTACTTCAGAATTGGGGAATTGACAATGCCAGACAATGGCTCTCCAAAGTTTTCATTTCGTGGTTCCTCCTTCGACGGCATGATCGAAGCTCTCGGTGGAGCTTTCGGTACATTTAAGGCCGAGCCTATTGGGAAAATTGGCGACTTTCGTTGGGGAATAAATCTTGTTGCGTGCGACAATGCAGTTTTGATCAGCGGTTATCACCAGAACGAGTTCCAGTTCAGTATCGCCCCGACCTCCGAAACAGCAGAGTATTTGTCGGTTGTCATTCCACGAAGTGGCGGCATGGAGGTGACGTATGGGGGCCGCTCGGCCGGGGCCGGAAGGGGGAAGCTGCTGCTCTATAATAATTTTGAACCCGACGGAGTTATTATGCATGGCCAATCAAATATAATAGACGAGCTGTTGCTTGATTGGTCCGTTATTCTGCATGCTGTCGGCCAAACATTTGAGGTGCCGCTCAACGACTCTCTGGATCTATTACCGGAGTTGGAGTTGGCCACACCGACTGGCCAGACGATCGGCAATCTCGCATCAACGATGATTAACGGCCTACGGGACAACGGCGCACTGCTGCGCTCTCCAATAGCAATGACACATCTGACGCAGGCACTGGCCGATCTGGTGGTGCGCCAAATTCCTCACAGATTATCGCACTTGCTCGACAAGAAGCCTTGCTCGATCGCCCCTCGGCATGTCCGTCGCGCGATCGAATACATGCAGGCCAATATCAATCAGCCGATCACAATGCCGATGGTAGCAGAAGCAGCTGGTGTGACCAGTCGAGCGCTACAACTGGGCTTTCGCGCCTTCAGGGAAACAACACCTGCTGCTTACCTGATGATGCTTCGTATGCGGGCAGCGCGGCAGGACCTGCTCAATCCCGCCAATAATCAGGCTGTGAGGGAAATTTGCCTGAAATGGGGTTTCTTTCATTTTGGAAGGTTCTCAGCCTCGTACAAAGCGACTTACGGGGAGAAGCCATCTGACACTAGGAAGAGGGTGGATCGATCTGCATTTTCGGTATCCCCAAGACGATAGAGCAGTAGCTGAATATTCGGTATGTACTCGTTCCACCAGGGACGGGTGGTGCGGAGTGGCAACGGTTCGACATAGGCGCCGCGAGCCGCGAACGCAGCAGGGGTGCCTCCTCCTTGGCAGGCTAACGCGACTTCATCTCACCCTTCTATCCGTGCCATCGATGCCTGCCATCCAAACAATCGATTGTAATTATGCTGCGGCGTCTTGCATGAAGATTGATGTGATCCGCAGGCGGAGCGGCATGCATGGGGGGAGCGGGCAAACGGGCACTAGCATGCACTCTCTTGATTTCGCAACCGAAGAGACGGCAACGGTGAATACAGGTCAGGCCTGGTCGGGTGAAGGTAACATTTCGCTTCGGTGGCTCGATGCCGCCCTGGACCGACAGACGCACCTGTCCGAGACTGACCCGGCCAGGCTTCAGTGGCACGACGACGCTGCCAATGACTCGTTATCTAACCTGCCAGCCAGTCTCCCGGTAGAGCTGCAGACGCTCTACCGCAGATCCCGCCGCCAGTCCGGACTGCCCAACGCCCGCTCTTCCGCGGAAGTCAGATACATCCAGCTGACCAGCCTGCCCGGGAACGTCCTGCAGCGCTTTGATGTGTTTGGCCGGCAGCTCCTGAACACGGCGACATTCATCGCCTGGAGGCCCTGCCGACACGTGACCGCGACCGAGCGAAAGAACAACTCCATTGCGCTGAGGCGGATTTGGGAATGTGCTGATGCCGTGACCTACGAGGATTTATAGTTGAGAAAGCCGTCTATCCCACTCACCATCATCGCCTTTTGCACAGCACTCCTTCCCTTCGGGAGTTCCATGGCGGATCAGCCCGCAGCACCCGCCCTCACGGTTTCAGTGGTCGCGCCGGCGCAACGGGACTGGCCGGAAACAGTTCCTGCAAGCGGATGGCTCAAACCATGGCAGGAAGCTGTTATCGCCTCCGAGACGAGCGGCCTGCGCGTAACCGACGTTCTGGTCGATGTCGGATCGGTTGTTACCAAGGGGCAGACACTGGCACGGCTTTCCCAGGAGAGCGTGCTGGCCGACCTCCGAAAGCAAGCGGCGGCCGTCGAGACTGCCAAGGCAAATTTAACAAAGGCCGAAGCGAACGCGGACCGAGCCCGGCAGCTTCGCCCCTCGGGAGCAATTTCAGACGAGAAGATCGCCGAGCGCTTAACCGACGAGCAGATGGCTGTAGCAAGCCTTGAATCGCAAAAGGCCGCGCTAGACAGCCAAAAGATAAAGTTTGCTCAGACGACCGTCACCGCCGTTGACGACGGGCTGATAACGTCACGCACGGCCGATCTAGGTGCAGTCGTTTCGACTGGTACCGAGCTATTCCGCCTGATCCGTCAGCAGCGCGTCGAGTGGCAGGCAGAAGTTTCGGCGCGCTACCTTCCGCGCATTTCGGAGGGACTGAGCGTTGAGGTCAACAACCCGGATGAGCGCCCCATCCAGGGCAAGGTTAGGCTTGTCGGACCGTCTGTCAGCACCGACACCGGCCGAGCGATAGTCTATGTCACGCTTCCTAGCGATGTTCATCCGCGTGTCGGCCTTTATGTCACCGGCAGCATTGAACTGAAGACGACTTCGGCGCTTACGGTTCCGGAGACGGCGATCGTATTCCGCGACGGGATAAGCTACGTCTTCACGGTCGGCAACGACCAACGGGTGCAACGGGTCCGAGCGGAGACTGGCCGGCGCAAGGATGGCGAGGTCGAGATTGTCTCCGGCATAGATCAGACCTCGAGGATCGTTGCATCGGGCGGCGCATTTCTGTCGGACAACGACCTCGTGAATGTCGCCGAGTAAGGTAATGAATTTCTCTGCTTTGTCGATTCTCAATCCGATACCGGCGATACTGCTCTTCGCAATGCTCACTGTCGGTGGGCTGTTAGCCTTCGAGCGGTTGCCGGTCCAATACTTCCCTGACATGGATCTTCCAAGGATCAGCATCAGCGCAACACTCGAGGGCGCGGCGCCGACGCAGCTCGAGACGGAGGTTGCCCGCGTTATCGAGGACCGACTCGCGTCGCTGAGCAATCTGGACCACATCGCAACCACGATCGCCGACGGTACCGTATCGATCGACGTCACTTTCGAGCTGGAGAGGAACAGCGACGAGGTTTTGAACGAAGTCCGCAATGCCGTCGACAGTGTAAAGCCAGATCTGCCGGCGCAGATGCAGACACCGAGCGTTACCAAAATCACCATGCAGAGCGCCGCGCTTGCCACCTACGCGGTCCGTTCGTCCAGCCTTAACGAAACTGAGCTTTCCTGGTTCGTCGACAACAATATGACGAAGGCACTTCTGTCGGTACCGGGGGTGGGACAGGTGAGCCGATTCGGCGGTGTCGACCGCGAGGTTCATGTCGACCTCGATCCAGGAACGATGGCCCCCCTGGGAGTCACAGCAGCGGCTGTTTCAGAACAGTTGAAGTCGGTCCAGGCCGATACGTCGGGTGGGGTTGGCGAAATTGGCGGCACACGCCAGACCTTGCGCACGCTCGGCGCCGTCGCGTCCGTCGAAAGCCTCAGGGGATTGCAAATTCCACTAGCCAACGGCCAACGGGTCCGGCTCGACGACGTCGCATCCGTCACTGACAGCTTCGCGGACCGATCCTCGCTGGCCTATCTCGACGGACAGCCCGTGATCGCTGTCGCGGTCAAGCGCTCAAACGGGTTCTCGGACACCGGTGTCGCCTCCGACGTGGACAAGGCGGTTGCACAGTTTGCCGCCGAGCACCCCGGCGTACAGATCGATGAAATCTACAGTAGAGACGTAGCGATCCTCGAGAGCTACCAGGGTTCGATGCACATGTTGTTTGAGGGGGGGATCCTGGCCGTCGTGGTCGTCTGGTTCTTCCTCCGGGATTGGCGCGCGACTGTCTTGTCGGCCGTGGCACTGCCATTGTCCGTCATACCGACTTTCCTCGCGATGTACCTCGCCGACTTCAGTCTCAACATCATTACTCTGCTTGCGCTGTCGCTGGTGGTCGGCATTCTTGTAGACGATGCCATCGTCGAGATCGAGAACATTGCTCGCCATCTCCAAATGGGCAAACGGCCGATTGATGCCGCCCTCGAAGCGGCCAATGAGATCTGGTTAGCAGTTATTGCGACTACGCTCGCGCTCGTAGCGGTCTTCCTGCCGACGGCATTCATGGGCGGCATACCAGGGCTGCTCTTCCGCCAGTTCGGTATCACCGCCGCAGTCGCCGTACTCGCCTCCCTGGTCGTTGCCCGCCTGCTGACACCCATGATGGCTGCCTACTTCATGAAGCCGCATTCCACCGAGGTAAAGGATGGACGAATCATGGGCGCCTACATGGCGATTGTGAAGACGTCCTTGTACCACAGAAACAAAACGCTCTTCGTGACCGCAATCTTTGTCGCGCTCTCGCTTTCCACCGTCCCCTTCCTGAAAGCGGGCTTTCTGCCGGCTGCCGACGATGCGCGGACCCAGGTGACGCTGGTCCAGCAGCCCGGCGCGACCATCGACCAAATGGACAACACGACCAGGAAGGCGGCAGACATCGTGAGCAAGCTTCGCGATGTGACGCATGTCTTCTCGTCCGTCGGTTCGGCATCGTCGGGTGATATCGAGACGGCTACGCTTGACGTCCTGCTGACGCCGCTGAACGAGCGAGACCGTAGGCAGTCGGAGATCGAAAACAATATCCGCTCGGCCCTCTCCGTGCTCCCCGGAGTGCGGGTTGCGGTCGGGAATGGTGGCAACGGTACGCAGCTCGTCCTCACCCTTGCCAGCGATGACTCCGATGTTCTCGACAAGGCAAGCGAAGCGCTTGAGGAGCAACTCCGTACGCTCAACGGTATTGGAGCGGTGACTTCGACCGCCTCGAGGCAGGCGCCTGAGGTTCAGATCACGCCGGACTTTTCACGCGCAGCCGCACTGGGCGTAACCTCGAGCGCCATCGCCGAAGCGGTGCGGGTTGCCACACATGGCGATTACACTTCCGCCCTGCCAAAGCTCGATCTGCCTCAGCGCCAAATCCCCATCGTCGTCCGGTTCAAACCCGAGGCGCGCACAAATCTCGACGACATCCGCAACATAAGGGTGGCAGGGGCCCATGGCAGTGTCGATCTCGGATCAATCGCCGACATTCGTATTGGCGGAAGTCCGTCCGAGATCAATCGGTTCGATCGGATGCGCAATACAACTCTTTCCGTCGAGCTCAACGGCCGCATTCTGGGCGACGTCTATCGGGAGGCAAAGGCGCTGCCAGCTCTTGAGCACCTGCCGGCGGGCGTCACGCTCGTGAAGCAAGGCGAACTTCAGCGCAGCGCGGAACTGTTCCAAAGCTTCGCTATTGCGATGGCAATCGGGGTAGTCTGCATATATGCCGTGCTCGTTCTGCTTTTTCACGACTTCCTGCAACCGTTCACTATTCTGATGGCCTTGCCTCTATCGCTCGGAGGCGCGCTGCTGCCACTGGTAGCGACCGGGACCAGCTTCTCGGCGCCAGTCGTCATCGGTCTGCTGATGCTCATGGGAGTCGTTACGAAGAACTCGATCCTCCTCGTTGAATACGCGATCGTGTCGCGCCGCCAGGGAATGGAGCGGTTCGATGCTCTCGTGGATGCCTGCCATAAGCGCGGGCGTCCCATTGTCATGACGACCATCGCCATGGCATCGGGCATGCTTCCGGTTGCTCTTAGCCTGACGGGAGGCGATTCAAGTTTCCGGCGGCCCATGGCCATTGTGGTGATCGGCGGTGTGATAACGTCAACGCTACTGTGCCTTATCGTTGTCCCCATCATCTTCACGTATTTCGATGACCTACTTGAGACACTGAAGCGGCTCGCACGCCGTACCGGGCTATGCAACGAAACATATGAGCAGGAAACGGATGCGTTCAACAGTTGCGAGCCGAACTCCTTCAAGCTGTCACTCAGAGACATGGTCAGAGATGACGTGGCTCGGCCATAACAACCTCGGGAGATCGACGAGCCGCGCACGTTTGCGCGGGGCAGTGTTTTGCGGACGCATCAGCGTGCCAAACATCGAGACGAACCGGGCCAGACTTCTGCAAATGCCTGAGAGCAATATGCATGCCAAAGAAGAAACTCTTCCAACACAACACGATCGAGCGAACCGGCATTCAACATGTTCAAGATTGTCGCATCTCGGACTGTCGGATCTGCGGGCGAGCCCGCGGGTGCACCCGCATCCTTAAAAGCGTCCGATGTCAGCGCCCGTGGCAGGCGCGAGCCAGCCGACCGGCAGCCATCGTCAGAGGCGGATTAAGTCTCCACTGTTCCGCTGAATGAAAAAGCCAGTGAGCCTGCAAGGCGCGCCATCTTCAAGGCCGTTGTCACTTCGGTATTGTCGGCGCCATCGTTCGCTGTGGCGGGGCCCTCAACAATGGGAATATCGGCGTTTTTGGCGAAAACGGTCTTGCCGGGCAGGAATTTGTCTGCCGTACATAACGATTGCACAATCACAAGGCCCGTCAGCTGGACCTCTGACATGCCCGGTGGTGCAGGACTAATGTTCATGCTGCAAGAACTCAAATCGTACTCGGAATTGTTGCTCTTCTCCTGGGGCGAGATTGACATTGTGTTCTCGCTCGTCAAATGGAATGCGTCTGCCCTCCATGTCACCGTGCCCCGTACATGGTTCCAACGCCAGAAAGTCCTGCTGTGGAAGAGACCATACAACCCAATGACGTGCATCTGGCGCGTCAACTCTGATTGTGGCCTTCTGTCCAACAAGCGACAGCCTTTTGCTGTTCGCATTCAAAAAACAAAGGGCATCATTTTCGAAAAGGGTCTCATTTAGCTGGAGAGACCTTCCGTGGAATGAAATTCTCCGTTGGTTACCTCGAATTAGCCCTTGAGAAGAGATGCAAGGAACAAGTGGAGATTCTGATTTCTCGAACTGCAGCCGCCAGCCATCTTTGCGCGACGACAGTAGTGGCCATCTAAACCCGGGATGTATTCCGATGGAATAAGGCAGGAACGCGCTATATGACTTGTTTTTTACGGAGATATCAATGCTCAGTTGGCTGTCCACAATTTTGAACTTAATCGTGCACCGGAATCGAAATGGAAACATTGTTTTCGTAAATTCATCGTCAGATGCTTCTAATATCACCTCACTTTCTGAGTTGGAAACCACGTCAAATTCCTGCATCCCGATAAAGCCGTGAACAGGCATCGGATAATATTGCCCTTCAATTTCGACAAGCGAAGACTCACTCCATCCGCATGAAGGGAACATCAGCGGACAAGTTCGGTTCCAACCTGGGGAGCCTCGCGGCCAAAGGAGGTCGTTTGCACCGACCTGCCACCTAATTAGCTCTGCTCCTTTGCGGTTGATAACTGCCTGTGCAGAACCGGAACGGATAACGACAGCATCATGCATGAATGTGGTTACCTTAGAAACTTCGGAATCGGCAGCCAGGCGGTCTTTTCTTCTACAATCGTCGCGCGATCGGATTAGTCTACTGTTTTTTTGACGGTTGCAACGATCAGGTCACAACAGGTTCCATTGGCCTCGGCGTCAGGCAACGGTGGTGACGCGGACGAGTGAGCAATTGCACCGGCTGCGTTTCGCCGTCGACACCGCATCCAGGGAATGAGTATCACGCCCGATTTGAAGGGGAAGCGCTTTGCAAAATTCCAGGGATGTCCTGAAGCTCACCGGCCTCATGCCATCTGCGTGAATGGACGGACGTCTAATAGTGTGTGGGATTGGAGGAGGCAGCCGAAAATTGCTGCCGTCCTTAGCGAAAGAGCAAACAGTTAGTGCGGTGGACATTTTACAAAGCTGTTTCAGGCATGCGCCGACGGCGCGTGTTCCTCCTGCCCCGGGTGGAAAGCACCGCAATTATTGCATCTCCGCCGTGACAAACGCTCTCCTCGGCCCCGTCACCTCGCTTTGTCCTTCGGCAACGCTAACGGAATGGCGTTCCAGTTCGGCGGGTTCTGCCCGAGAATGTTGCGAACGAAGAAGTCCAGGACTTTGCGGTCGGTGAACGTACCGGGTGCACCATGATCCGCACCGGGCACATAGACCATTTCGAAATCTTTTCCCGCCTTGATGAGCCGATCGGCAAGTTGAAAAGTGGAGGACGGATCGACATTGCTGTCCATTTCGCCGACGATGAGCATCAGCTTGCCCTGCAGCCGATAGGCATTGTCGATGTCGGAGGACTGCGAATATTCGACGCCGACCGGCCACCCCATCCACTGTTCGTTCCACCAGATCTTGTCCATGCGGTTGTCGTAGCAACCGCTGTTGGCGGCCGCGACCTTGTAGAATTCGGGATGAAAGAGCAACGCGCCTACCGCATTTTGGCCGCCGGCGGACCCGCCGAAAATCCCGACATTGGAGATGTCGTACCAGGGAAACTCCGCGGCAGCCGCCTTGTGCCAAAGGATGCGATCGGCAAAGCCCGCGTCCTTCAAGTTTTTCCAGATAACGTCATGAAAGGCGCGCGAGCGGTTGTTAGTGCCCATGCCATCGATCTGCACGACGATGAAACCTAATTGCGTAAGCGGCTCAGTGACGGTCGAGAACGATTTCGGGACGAACGAGCCTTGCGGCCCGGCATAGATGTCCTCCACCACGGGGTATCTCTTCTTCGGATCAAAATTGGCGGGCAGATGAATGACGCCCCAGATATCGGTCCTGCCGTCCCGCCCCTTGGCACGAAAGCTTTGCGGCGGTCGCCAGCCGGCGGCGGTGAGCTGGGAGATATCCGCGGTCTCGACATCCCTCAGTTTGGCATTGTCTAGGTGCGGTAGAGCACCATGCGGGGCGGCAGATCGACGCGCGACCACAGATCGACATAGTAGCGGCCGTCGGGCGAAAACTCGATGTGGTGGTTGGCCGGCTTGGGCGTGAGCGCGGTCAGCCCCTTGCCGTCGAAGCCAATGCGGTAGGCGTGGACAAAGTAGGGATCCTCCTCCGGGTTCATACCGCTTGCCTCGAACCAGATCTGACGCTGGATCGGATCGACATAGTCGACCGCCCGCACCACCCAATCGCCGCGAGTGATCTGGTTCTTGAGCGCGCCGGTCCGCCCGTCGAACAGATACAGATGCTCGTGCCCGTCGCGTTCCGATGCCCAGATAATCTCCTTGCCGTCATCGACATCGTAACGGTAGGTTTTCCCTGTCCAGCTCTGGTCCCTCGCCAGCGGTAGGTAATCGACGAAGGTCCTACTGGCCTCATCGATCAGCGCGCGCGTGCGGCCGGTGGCGGCATCCACCTCCACCAGACGATAGAGCTGATGGCCGCGTTGGTTGTATTCGAAGGTGAAGCCGCGCGCGTCCTTCCACCATTGGATGGGCGATAACTGGAATGGGTTCGAAAACAGGGTGTTGTCGATTGCTATCGCGCGCCGGCCGGCAACGTCGAACAGCACGGGCTGGGGAAGCGGAAGCACGTCGCCCGCCTTGAGATAATCGATGGAAGAAAATTCGGGTTGAAGCTGCTCCTTCGGCGACGATTTGAGATAGTGCACCTTGCGCTCGTAGCCGGGGCGGATGCGGTAGGCCGCGAGGTGGCGCGAGTCCGGGGACCAGCTCAGCGTCGAGAAGGCGTAGTAATTGCCTTCTGATCCGTCCCAGCTCAGCGCGACATCCTGGGCGCCGTCCTTGCTGCGCAGGAAGACATTGTAGTTTTTGATATAGGCGCTCCATTTGCCGTCCGGCGACACGCTCCACTTCTCGGGATCATTCGTTGCTGGCGGCGTGTAGTCGTAACTTACTCCCTGATAGTCCGTGTCGCTCGGATGCAATGCGGTGCGCGTGCAAGCATCATTCGCAAGGTCACAGCTCCACAGTTCATTCCCGCTGGCGAAGTTGAGCCTGCCACCATTGTCGGTCAGTTCGAAGCGGTCAAACGGAAGGTTTTCGGGCTTAAAGCTCTGCTGGGTCGCCTCGGTCAGCGCCGCCGCGAGGCGGACCTGATCGAAGGCCGGCCGCTTCTCGCCGGTGGCGGCGTTGACCAATATGAACTGGTGCTCGCCATGGCCGCTGCGGCGGTAGACGAAGCTGTCCTCGCTCGCCCAGAAAGGCACCTCGGGGAGATCGACGGTGAGTCGGCGATAGCGGTCGTTGATCGTGAGCGCCCGCTCGAAGTCGGTCACCGCCAGCGGCGGATCCCCAGGAGCCGGACCGTTCGGCAGTGCCTGCGCGCCGGCTGCTCCGGTCTCAACGATCAGCACGAGCGTTAAAGCCCAGATCTTCAACATGGCCATTTGCCTCCCTTCACTTCCTTCAGTTTTGTCGTTTACCGCTTGCTTTGATCGACGCCTCTCAAAAGCGGGTTTGCAGCAGCGTTCGGGCCCCGGGGAGCCTGCGGCCGCTTTGTTGCGCAACCGCCGCATCCGGACCTGCTGCCTAGACAAGTCTCCGGACACTCCAGAACCTGACGAGTCGATTGCAAAGTTGGCATGGACTTCCCGCCCCAGCCGCAGCCTGACCGAGCATTGTCATAGACCGACCCCCTGAATCGGCATCACGATGATCAGTGGGGAAGATTGAGCTATCACTTTGACTCGGCGTCATTAACGGGTTTGCGGGGTTTCTGCATACCCCAAGCATTATTCGTGCCAAAGAAGAACGTCTTATAAATACAACGCGGTTGGTCAAAACCCATATGTCGCATACCTGACATTGTCGGGAATCGGACATGTCGCTAAACACACCGGAGTTGATCGAAACGGTAATTCGATGAGTGGCGCGTTGCTATGGGCTAAGGCTAAATCTCAGAGGATCAGGAATGCGCTCGACACCGGGACCACCAATATGGTGGAAGCTGAGATCAAGTTGGCGCAAGAACTAAAGCAGAGAGTGCGAGATTATGTACAATGGTATCATCGAGACAAGCGCTCCCGTAAAGGCGTGTCGGTTCTGGAATATGGCCCCGGAACAGTGCGAGCATTCCAGCAAAAGACGCTTCCCCTTGTGACAGACTTGCGCGGCGAGGCCTCACGTTGCGTGCTGGTCGATCGGTCGAACGAGTTCCTTGGGGACATCGCTGAATCAGCGGCAGCTTTGGGTTAAAAATCGACTTTATACGCGATGATATATTCTCTGGACGACGCTATTTTTTCGATGATGAAACGGCTTTTGTTGTCATGTTTTGGCCGGACATTCGGGAATCTTGCTGCGTACATATGCGATGCACCCCCGGCGGAAGTGGTCGTGCAGGCGCTGAAGAAAATATCGAACTGCGCTAAGCGTTGCTGGGTTGCAATCTCGATTGGCTCAGATCTGAGGAGGGATGCTAGAAAGTCATACTATGAAGCGCATCCAGAGTTTCAGCTAAATGTTTTCTACAGAATGAAAGCAGAGTTGCCTGTCGACGGCAACTTCGCACACCGCCGTCGTAAAAAGAAATTCATCATTTTGCCTCAAGGGCAGCCATATCAGGTTATTACGCGGTGATCGATTGCACCTAAAGAACTCGTTTTCTTTTTCTAAGGCATTTTTTGAACAATGTGCGCACTTGGCAGGGCTCGCGTCGATCGATGTGATCTCGGATAATGCCGGCTCAGACATTCACGTGCTCGAGAAGGTGCCTTGAAGCCGGTCTGGCGAATATCGTTGATGAAACAGCTCCAAACTCATTTCAAGAAAGCTCACCCCCTGCTCTCCTCTCGATTCTAAGCACTCGTCGAAGTATTCCAGCTGAAATGGCTCACTTATCGTTCAAAAGCTGGAAGACCTGGTGCGCGTAAGCCGCCATCGTTTCACAGACTTTCGCCACATAGCGCGGACGCGCCTGCGAGCAGGAGTACGGCGCTATGTACGGGTCTTCTTTCCGAAAACCCGGTAAGCCGGTCAATTCCTCATTCCCGATCTGTCCACCCCAGGGGCGCACTCGATATCGGCATCAATTTTTGCACGCCGGAACACGCATGTCGTGCATACCGAGAGCAACCGCAACAATGTGCGGAAGTCCGCCGCTCCTCCCGACGCCGAAGCCGATCTTGGAAATCACTCGTTCATCCCTTTTGGACGCGATCAGTTCCTTCTTTAGAGCGGCGCTCCCACGATCATCACGGTAGGGTCGGCACAGAGAAGCCGTTTTGCGACCCTTCCGACGTCCTCAACGGTTACGGCGTCGATCAACTGCTTTCGGCGCTCGATATGGTCGGTGTCATCATCTCGCTCCTGAATTTCGACGAGGGTTTTCACGATCGCGCTGGAGGAGTTTAGATTGTCAATCGCGTAACCACCGATGAGCTTTTTCTTCGCCGCTTCAAGCTCCTCCTGACTTACGCCTTGCTCTGCCATCTGCCGGACTTCCGCACGAATGATTGAAAGCGTCTCAGCAGCCCGATCCGGGCGGGTCCCCGTATCGATCAAGAGCATAGAGCTGTGGCCGCTGTTCACGAGCTGAGATCTGATGTTGTAAGTAAGCCCTCGCTTCTCGCGCACCTCTTTCCGGAGCCTCGAGGTGAACGCTCCTCCGCCGAGAATATGATTCATCAGATGCGCTGCAAAGAACTGCGGGTCTTTGCAGCTAACTCCCGGATAGGCCAGGTGCAGCCCAGTCTTAGGGAGGTCATACGGAATGTGTATTTCCTGACCGAGCTTAGGGGCGGTTTCCGCCACCGGCAGCAAGCGGGGTTCGGTAGGCAACCCGCCGAATATCCGATCTAGATCACGCTTCAGGGCGCTGGCGTCGATCGCTCCCGCCACGGCGATGGTGAGCTTGCCCCGTGCGAAAAGCCGCTTATGCAGTGCCTTTAGGTCGGTGGCCGTGATTGCCGCGAGAGTTTGTTCGGTGCCGTCGGCCCGCCTCGAATAGGGATGATCGCCGTAGAGCGTCTTCTTCCAAGCGAGCTCTGCGGCAACGTTTGGATTCTTGGCGCCCGCGATGATGGAGGTGACGATCTGAGCGCGGACGCGGTCCAACGGCGCTTGGTCGAAGCGCGGCTGCTCGACGGGCAGCCGGAGTAGATCGAACGCATCATCCTTCTGATCGGCGAGCACTCGCATGGAGCCGTAGACCGCATCGCGCCGAGCCCGGAACCGCATCTCAGCGCCAGCATCGTCGAGCCGCTCCTGGAAGGCTTCGCTGTCAAGGTCGCCGGCCCCTTCGCCCAATAGCCAGGTCATAAGCCTGACCTCGCCTTCCTTACCGGAAGAATCCTGCGTGGTGCCGCCCTCGAACGCGAACCCAATGGTGATGATCGGCAGCGAATAATCTTCCACCAGCCAAGCCTTGATCCCCCCCGTTGTCTCGATTTTCTGTATCGCCGGGGCGGCTCGGCCCGACGCCGCAACGTCTAGGATGCGCGCGGCGAGCAGTGGCTTGGAGCTTTCGATCAGCATGCGGTTGAGCGTTGTCATTGGCATTTAGCTCCCGAGATGGCAGTTTCATGTGGCAGCAGGTATCCCGTCACGGAACGGTCAGGATTAAGGTACTTCCAGGCAACCGACTGTGCCTCGGCCGGCGTCACCGCGCGGATCCTCAAGGGCCAGGCGTGTAAATCGTCTACGGTGCGGCCGATCGCAAGCGCCCTCCCGTATATCTCGGCTAATCCTCGCTGGCGGTCGCCTGCGAATATCATCGAGCGCACTAAACGGTTCTTGGCCTTCTCCAGTTCGACATCGGTAACACCGGTGTCGATGATTTTCTGGACTTCAGCGTCGATTGCGTTTTCCACGTCCTCGATCGTCGCATCGCCCCGCGGTGCGCCATAAACACTGAAGCTCGATGGATCGAGCGATGTTCCGTTGAAATAGGCGCCACCCGAGGAGACTATCCCCTGTTTCACGATTAATTCCTGATAGATCCGGCTGCGCGTTCCTCCGCCCAGAATTTCCGACAGAAGATCGAGGGCTTCCGCCTCGCCGGCTTCGGAGCTCCCGTAGGAGGTGGTTACCCAGGACTTTCGGAAGCTCGGCACGGTCACGCGCGGGTCGGTGAGCACGACCGTTCGTTTGGTGTTCTGCTCCGGCTCCTGCGGCCTGACCCGCGGCGGCAGGTCCCGGCCACGCGGTGCGGCCCCATAGGTCTTCTCCGCCAGCTTGCGCACCGTTGTTGCATCCACGTCGCCCGCCACCACCAGTACTGCGTTGTTCGGAGCATAGTAGCGATCGTAGAACGCTTCGGCGTCCTCACGATTGAGCTGTTCAATCTCGTGCATCCAGCCGATCCTCGGAATGCGGTACGGATGGTTCTGATAGAGGGTCGCTTGCAGCGCCCAATAGCGACGAGCACTTGGGTTGTTCTCATAGCGCATGCGCCGCTCTTCGAGAACGACATCGCGCTCCGGTGCAATCACCGCGTCGGTTAGAACAAGATGCCTCATTCGGTCGGCTTCGAATTCCATTATTGTTCCGAGAGCTTCCGGCGTGACCGTCTGATGGTACGCGGTGTAGTCAAACCCCGTGAAGGCGTTTTGCTTGCCACCGATTTCCGCGACCCTCGCGTCAAACTCGCCGGCCGGGTGATTTCTCGTGCCCTTGAACATCAGATGCTCTAGAAAATGGGCGATGCCGGATTTCCCCGGAGGCGCATCGGCTCCGCCGGCTTTGTACCAGACCATCTGCGTGACGGTTGGCATCCGGTGGTCAGGTGTGACGACCACCTCCATACCGTTATCTAGAAGAAAATTTGCGATCTCGGGGCCGCCTCGCCAGTCCCCGGCGGCCGTTGTCACTTCCGGGGTCCTGAAAGCTTGCAGCGCAAACGTACTGATCTGCGAATCCATTCCTGTACCCATCATCTTCTCCCTAGGACAGGATCGTCAGGCCAAGTACTTCCTTTGGGCCGTCCTAATTTGCCCCGATGCCCCGCGTGCCGATCTACGGGCACGCACGCAACAAGTGTGCCAAAACGAACCAGGCTCGTTTTGCAAGGGAAACGCCCTTCAGATTCAGCGGCGGGAGTATGCCGCTGCCTATCCGTCGCGTCCTACTTTGTTTTGAACCGGACAGTCGTAAACCGAACATTCCGAACAAGACCTTTGCGCCAGGTTGCGTCCTTCGGGGTATCAAAGAACGCCTTCGCCTCGATAATCAGCGGAGGATCCCGGCGTACACGAGCGACGATAAACGGGTTTGTCTGCTGGCGTACGCGAGGCACGACGATGGCGCGACGAATGAAAGTGCAACGCGGAGGTTTGGATTTGCCACGAAGACTTCGCAAATGGATCGGCTTGCGCGTCTCGGGCGGCGTCGTCGGGCAGCCCTGCGCGTTCAGCGGCCGGGAAGGTCCCGCAACTCGCGCACGCCGCGACCGAGCCGCTTCCGCAGCAGAACGCGCAAGGTTACCCCGTCGGTGTATCCAACCTCTGCGGCAATGGTCTCGATGTCCGTGCGGCTGGTGCGCAAGAGGTGCACCGCGCGTTCCACACGCAGGTCCTGAAAATACGACAGCGGCGACTTTCCTAACACCGCTTCCATGCGGCGTTGAAGCGTACGTTTGCTGACGTGCAAGGCATCCGCCGCATCATCCAGCGAAAAACCGAGATGTAAGCGGTTGCGCGCCCAGCGTTCGAAGCGCTGAACCAGCGGATCGGCGTTCGCCAGATGCGTCGGGATCATGTAGGGGGCCTGGGAAGGCCGGGGGTCAACGAGCAGGTAGCGCGCCACCATGTCGGCCAACGCAGGGCTGGTTTGGCGCACCAGCCATAGGCCCAGTTCCAGATGGCCCATTGCTGCGCCGGCGGTAACTACGTCGCCTGATGGAACCAGCATGCGCGTTTCGTCGAGCCGAACTTCAGGATAGCGCTGCCGAAACATCGGTCCCAACCACCACGCAGTGGTAGCCTCACGACCGTGCAACAGACCCGACTCGGCCAACAGGAAAGTGCCGATGCATGCCGCCGCGATCCGTGCGCCATCGGCGTGCCAAGCGCGCAAGTGGCCTGCCGCGTCCTGCGACTCGCGCCCATTAAGCACTTGAGATAATGGTTCCGGCATTTTAGTGCCTAGTGCGGGAACAATCACCCAGTCGGGTTGCCTCATTGTACCGACTGGCTGCACCGGCACGCTTAGTCCAAGCGAGGTGCGCACCGCCTCCCTTACACCGACCACCACGCACTCGAACCGCGGCACGGGAAAGGATTCCAGGGCGGCGAGTTCGTTGGCGGTGGCAAGCGTGTCGAGCACGGCCGCCAAGCCGGTGTCGAACACATCGTTGATGGCGAGTACGACGAGCCTCATGGCGTATATGATACCGAAAATGTCATTTGCGGCAATACCTCATGAAATAAGCCGGATTTAGAAATGGCCTTCGTCGGATGTTCGGCGCCCCTCGAAGGAGCATTGTCCCATGATCCAGTATGCCCTGTTTGCCCGCCTCGAAGCCAAGCCCGGCAAAGAGGCTGATGTTGAGAAATTTCTGCGATCTGCACTCGAAATGGCGCATGAAGAGCGCTCCACCCCAATCTGGTTCGCACTGCGACTGTCGAACACGACGTTTGGCATATTCGACGCGTTCCACGACGATAGGGCACGGCAAGAGCACTTGTCTGGTCCAATTGCTCAAGCCTTGATAGCGAAAGCACCGGATCTGTTTTCTGTGCCGCCGGCCATTGAGCAGATCCAAGTGTTGGGACTGAAGAACGAGTCAACCGAAAACTGACCATCGTGTGAGGGCAAGTCATACCCCTCGACCCTAACGTGAAGGAGTGAATGTCATGAGCCTGAATGTACCAACCGTGCTTGCGGCGGTCCTAGTCGGCGTCACAAGCCTGGCGTCGGTGCCGGCAGCTGCGGGTCCGTCCGAAAAGTTCACACTCTCCAGTCCCGACATCGCTCCCGGCAGCAAGATCGGCGACAAGTTCGTCCTGAACGGCTTTGGCTGCAAGGGCAAGAATATCTCGCCCGCCCTGCAATGGAATAACGCGCCGGCAGGCACGAAGTCATTCGTCCTGCAATTGTACGACCCGGATGCACCGACCGGCAGCGGTTTCTGGCACTGGACCGTCTATAACATCCCAGCCACCGTCACGCAGCTGGCCGAAGGAGCCGGCAATGCCCCGGCAAATCTGCCGAGTGGCGCCTATGGCGGCGGCAACGACTACCAGGACACCGGTGCGACCGGCGTTAACGGCAACTATGGCGGCCCTTGCCCGCCGGTGGGCGACAAGCCGCATCATTACCAATTCTCACTCTACGCACTGGCGGTTGAAGACATCGACGCGGCGGCCGGCGTTCCCAAGACGGGCACGGCAGCACTGCATGGCTTTGTGCTGAACAAGGGGCTGGGCGACAAAGTACTGGGCAAGGCATCCTTTACAGCCGTGTACGGCCGCTAACCCACCACCACGTCTCGGAGATCATCATGAAGAAACTCGTTCTGGTGCGGGCCCAATGACCAGTGCTGTCCTTGCCGCTGGCGCGGCCCATCCCCGAAGCGTGCACCGCGATGGTAGCGCACGACTTCGAAACCACCGCCGTCGTCGAACGTGTCCAACGCGAAAGCGGTTAACGGCTGGACACAAGACGACCTCGCAGCGGTATCTCGGCCCGGAGCTGTGAGAGGAACGTGTCCCACAACAGACTCATTCTCGTGTGCTGCCTGCTGGAGTCCAGCCGCGATGCGACGGTCATCCGACGGCGTGGCTGAACCCACGCAGATTTGCCAGCCGTCTACTTGATTTGGAGCAAATTATATTTTTCTAATATAGTGGATAGCTGTTTTTGGGCGGCTACACGCTATAAATGGGTAAAGATATGCGGTTCAATGGTCTTGATCTGAATCTCCTGGTTGTGCTGGACGCTCTCATGACCGAGCGTAACCTCACGGCGGCAGCACGCAGTATCAACCTGAGCCAGCCGGCGATGAGCGCGGCCGTCGCTCGGTTACGCACCTATTTTCGCGATGATCTGTTTGTGATGGTTGGCCGCGAATTTATACCGACACCGCGTGCGGAAGGGCTCGCTCGCGCGGTTCGCGAGGCTCTGCTGGGTCGTGTCCCTACAGGTGGTGTAGCTCGGCGGTAGCGAAGCCGCTCGCGAGCGCGCCCTCAACAGCGCCGTAGTGAGCGGGCGGCGAAGCGGTGGTCATCGATGTTCTTCGGTAGGGTCGGGTTGCTGACACCAACCTGATTCGAAGGAACCACCGATGACCGACGACATGATGAACCTGCGTGCGCTCGTGGAGAAGTCCCCCGACGCCGATCTTTTGCGCGAGATGATCGGCTTTGCCGCCCAGCGGCTGATGGAGCTGGAGGTGGGCGCTGCCACCGGTGCCGGCTATGGCGAGAAGAACCCGCTGCGGACGGCCCAGCGCAACGGCTACCGCGAGCGGGATTGGGAGACGCGCGCCGGAACCGTCGAGCTGCGCATTCCGAAGCTCAGGAAGGGCTCTTACTTTCCGGGCTTCCTGGAGCCGCGGCGCATGGCCGAGAAGGCGCTGACGGCGGTCATTCAAGAGGCCTATGTGCAGGGAATATCGACCCGCTCGGTCGACGATCTGGTCAAGGCCATGGGTATGAGCGGCATCTCCAAGAGCCAGGTCAGCCGGCTGTGCGAGGAGATCGACGGCAAGGTCAAGGCCTTCCTCGAGCGGCCGATCGAGGGCGACTGGCCATATCTGTGGATCGATGCCACCTACCTGAAGGTCCGCCGCGGCGGCCGCATCGTCTCCGTTGCCGTGATCATCGCCGTTGGTGTCAACAGCGACGGTCGCCGCGAGGTGCTGGGCATGGAGGTCGGCACCTCCGAAGCCGAGCCGATCTGGACGGAGTTCCTACGCAAGCTGACCCGCCGTGGCCTCAGAGGCGTCAAGCTGGTTGTCTCCGACGCCCACGAAGGCCTGAAGGTCGCCGTCACTAAGGTGCTCAACGCAACCTGGCAGCGCTGCCGGGTGGGGCTGTTGAAGAATGCGGTAATGCGTCTTCAACATTATCGCGACGTTCGTGTGGAAAGGAAATTATTGTCGCCTTGGAGATCTTGGATTCTTCCCGAAACGCTTACCCAGCACGCCAGCAGGAACGCGAAGAATGCGGCGGCTAGCCGCTTTAGGTTCACAGAGGCGGCAGTGAGATAGGCTTGGATTTTCATATTTATGAGGCCGCGCCGGATCGCTCTCGATAGCCCGTGCCAAGTCTTCGCTTCACCGTGATATCCCTCTGACCGCCAGCGGTGACGCTGGTACAAAGCTCGATCCTCGTCTGACCAGCGTTCTCGGCGGCGGCGTGCGCGCAGAAGCGCTGGATAGTCATCGCCCAGCACCACAGCTTTGTTGACGCGGCCCTTCG